>JAGLED010000001.1 GCA_023145215.1 Rhodospirillales bacterium
ATCCCGTTTTCAAGGATGGGCGGGGTTGGTTCGGTTAGTGCTTTTCAGCGACCTCCTTCTTCGGGGCATCGAAGATCGTCAGGTTGTCGGGGCCGTGGACTTTGATGTGACCCGCGAGACCTTTCTCGACCCGGCTCAGGGCGTGGTCGACGATGACGTAGGTGCCCGGCACTTCGAACGTGAGATCCGCGATGGTGGCGCCGCCCGGCGCGACGGTGACGGTCTGCACGTCGTCGGTGGTCGCCTTGACACCCCCCAGATCGTAGATCTTGTCGAAGATTTCGCCGATCACGTGGAAGCTGGAAGTCTTGTTCGGGCCGCCGACACCGAAGTAGATGCGCGCGGTTTCACCGACCTTCGCCGTCAGGGGGTTGTCCTTGACCAGGCCGCCGACCTTGCCGTTGAACACGTAGTGCGTCGGCAGTTCGTCGATCAGGCGCTCGTAGCTTTCGGTCAGCTCACCCTGCGTGCCGATGGACTCCTCGGTGTAGAGTTCGCCCTGCATGACGTAGAACTCCTTGTCGACCTTGGGCAGGCCGCCTTCGGGCTCGACCAGGATCATGCCGTACATGCCGTTGGCGATGTGCTGGGCCACCGTCGGCGTGGCGCAGTGATAGACATAGAGCCCGGGCTTCATCGCCTTGAAAGAGAATTTCTTGGTGTCGCCGGGGTCGGCCAGCGTGGCGACCGCGCCACCGCCCGGTCCGGTGACCGCGTGGAAGTCGACGTTATGCTGCATCCAGCTGTCTTCCGCGTTCTTCAGGGAAACCTCGACGGTGTCGCCGACGCGGGCGCGGAACATCGGCCCCGGCACCTGGTTATTGAAGGTCCAGTAGCGGTACTCGCTGCCGTCGTTCAATTCGGCGACCCGCTCGATGGTTTCGAGCTCGATCTTCACGGTCGCCGGCTCGGTGCGGGCAATCGGCGCCGGCACCTCTGCCGGATCGCGGACGATGCTCTCCGACGCCTGAGCGTCCATTGCACCGCCCAGACCGATGGCGGCCATCAGGGCGAGAGCACTCACGGTTGACTTCAAAAGCGGTTTCATCGGAATAACTCCTTGCTTGTCATTCGACAGCTGGCGGCGGCTCGCTCACCGGGTCGTCGTCGCTGACAAGACGGATCATGCGCGATCCGGCGGCGCTCGATATTGCGCTGGCGCAAACAACGGGATGTTTTTCAAACGGGCGCGCAACCATAAAAAAGGCCCCACCTGCATCGGCAGATGGGGCCCGAGTTTCCTTGAGGCTTGTTTATTCGGCGGGTTGCACCGGGATCGACGGTGTCGTCGGCACCGCTTTCGCGCCGCGCCGCGAGCGCAGCACCAGACCCGCCGCGAACACCGCAAGGGCGACCGCCCCCGCGCTGAACACGATGTCACCCGGCACACGCAGCCACACGAACAGGCGCACCAGCTCGCTCTGCATCATCTCGGCGGACCGGGCATACCACAGCCCTTCCGAGATGCTGGCCCAGGCCTGCACGGCACCCGTCGGGAACAGGCTCATCACGACCATCATCGCGAGCCCGCCGTTCAAGAGCCAGAAGGTCCAGGCCAGCGGCCTGTCCGACCAGGCCTGGCGCGGGAACAGGCCGCGCAGGCAGAACAGCATCAGGCCGATGCCGAGCAGCCCATAGACCCCGAACAGCGCAGCGTGCCCGTGCGTCGCCGTCAGGTTGAGGCCCTGCACGTAGTAGAGCGAGATCGGCGGATTGATCAGGAAGCCGAACACACCGGCGCCGACGAGGTTCCAGAACGCAACCCCGACGAAGAACAGGATCGGCCACTTGTAGGTTTTCACCCATGGCGCCGCCTTGGTCATGCGGTAGTTCTCGTACGCCTCGTGACCGACCAGCGCCAGCGGCACCACCTCGAGCGCCGAGAACACCGCGCCGACGGCGATCACGCCCGTCGTCGTTCCCGAGAAGTAGAGGTGGTGCAGCGTGCCCAGCACGCCGCCCGTGAGAAAGATCACGGTGGCGAACAGCACCGCGCCGTTTGCCGTGCGCCCGCGCACAAGACCGAGTTTGACGGTCAGCAGCGCAATGGCCGCGGTGGCGAAGACCTCGAAGAAGCCCTCAACCCACAGGTGCACGACCCACCAGCGCCAGTATTCGATCATCGACAGGTGCGTGTGCTTGCCCCATGTCAGACCGGCGCCGTAGAACAGGCCGATGCAAACGGTCGACAGGAACAGGATGACCGTCAGCGGCCGCGCGTCACCGGGCGTGCGCAATGCCGGCCAGAGCGCCCGGCCGACCAGCGTCAGCCACAGCATCAGACCCGCGAACAGCGCGATCTGCCACACGCGGCCGAGATCGACGTATTCCCAGCCCTGATGACCGATCCAGAAGTTGGTATCCAGATCGAACACCTGCTGCACGCCCAGCCATTCGCCGGCCATTGAGCCGACGACGACCAGCAGCAACGCCCCATAGAGCACGTTGACGCCGAGTTTCTGGAACCGGGGTTCGCGGCCGCCCAGCAGCGGACCGAGGTAAAGGCCCGTCGCCAGCCACGCGGTGGCGATCCAGAATACGGCCAACTGCGTGTGCCAGGTCCGCGTCACCGCGTAGGGCAGGACGTCGGCGATCGGAATGCCGTAGAAGTCGTGCCCTTCGACCGCATAGTGCGCGGTCGTCGCGCCGAGCGCGATCTGCGCACCGAAAAGCGCGATCACGGTCCAGAAGTACTTGGCGGTCGCCCGCATGGACGGCGTCGGCTCGGCGCCGCCGAGCGGATCCTCGACGGGCGGCGTCGGCGCCGGTTCTTCCTTACGTGCCGAATGCCACCACGTCAGCGCACCGATCCCGGCGATCAGCAGCACGATACTGGCGATCGACCAGACGACGTTGGGCGTCGACGGCGCGTTGCCGACAAGCGGCTCGTGCGGCCAGTTGGCGGTGTAGGTCACGTCGTCTCCCGGACGTTCGGTGGTCGTCGCCCAGGCCGCCCACTGGAAGAACCCCGTCAGCATTTGGCGGCGTTCGGGATCGGGGATCGCGCCGTTGGGAATGGCGTAATCCTCGCGCAGTCCTTCAAGCGCCGCCGCATCGCCAAACAGATCGACATAATGCGCCGCGACCCGGCGAATGGCTTCGGCCCGGTCCACCGAGACGACGATTTCGTCCGTATCGGCAATGTAGCTGTTGGTCCGCATCTCGGTTTTAAGGCGTTCCTTGAGCGCGCCTTGACGGCTGGCCGACAGATCGGCGAACGCCGGCTGGCCATATTCGCGCATCGCCCAGATATCGAGCAGCGTGACCGCTTCGCGGTGCAGCCAGTCGGCCGACCAGTCCGGCGCCAGATAAGCGCCGTGGCCCCAGATCGAGCCGACCTGCTGGCCGCCCATCGACTGGTAGACCTGGCGGCCTTTCTGGATGTCGTCCTTGGTGTAAAGAACCGTGCCGTCGCTGGAAACGACGGCGGTGGGCACCGGTGGGGCTTCGCGGTGAATTTCCCGGCCGAGCATCAGCAATGTGCTGAACGACGCGACCAGGATCAACGCAAGCGCGATCCACAGGCGTTTGAGCGATGTCGCATGCATGATTTCATATCCTTCTGCAATTCCGGCCGCGAAAAACGGCGGCGGTGCAGACGTCATAGACCTGTGGACGGCGGGCGTTATTGCGCTGGCGCAAATTAACGGGAAACGGCGATCACGGCAGGATCAGGGCGAGCGGATCGACACCGATGACGACCGGATGCAGAAGCAGAAGGAGCATCCACACCGCGAGCGCATAGATCACCGGCATCATACGAAGCTTCGTCTCGCCCGCCTCCGGCGCGGCGGGCGGCGGTGCGCTCAGCGTGTTCTTGACCATCGCAATGGCGCCGATTGCGGCAAAGACGCCGAACAGCATGACGGCGCGTGCGTGACCGACATTCAACAGATGCAGCAAGGCCCACAGCAAGATCCCCGCACTTCCCGGCGCCGGGATCAGGCGATAGATACCGGTGCGCATCTCACCGGGCCGCTCGAGCAATCGGACGGCGATCAGCCACAAGGCAACGGGCATGCCCATGACCGCGACCCAGCGCGCCCATACGGGCGGTGTCCACAACCACGGGCCGCCGGCGGCGGCGATGTAGGCGGCGATCATCCACGCCACCACCCCGAGCGAGACCAGACTGTACGCCACACGAAACCCGGTCAGCCCGAGCGCGCGGACGCATGCGGGCCGCACGCCCGGCGCCGACGGCACGAGATGGGTCAGGACGAGTAAGGCTAAGGCGGCGGCAAGCTCGATCATGATGGCGTTACTGTAACAGACGAACGACCTTTTCAATTTGCGCCAGCGCAATTTTTATCCTCGGGGTATTCGTCAAACCGGACAACGGCTGCTAGAGTCCGAACGCAACGCAGCCGGGATACGTCATGGATATCGATGCACGAATGAGCGTTCTCGAACGCTCGCCGTTTTTCGCCAGCGCCGACCGGGACACGCTCAAACACGCGGCGGAAACGGCGAGCGAGCTTCCCATCGCCAAGGAAGATCAGATCTTCCGCCAGGGCGAAGAGGCGAGCTACAGCTATCTGCTGGCGTGGGGCCGCGTGCGTCTGGACCAGACAACGAGCGACGGCCGCAACGTGGTGATCCGCTATCTCGGCCCCGGCGACCTGATCGGCACCGTCGCCGTTCTGAGGCGAAAGCCCTACCCGGCGACGCCCGTCGCCGTCGAGGACGGCATGACGCTTTTCTGGAGCGCCGAGAAAAAGGCGATGCTGATCGCCGCCCACCCGGTGCTGGCGACGAATGCCATCGAACTGACGGGCAGTCGCCTTGAAGAACTGCAGGAGCGGCTCCGCGAGGTCGCGACGCAGCGGGTCGAGCGGCGCATCGCCGCGACGTTGCTGCGCCAGGTCCGCCACGCCGGACGGCGGGTCGAAGAGGGCGTCGAAATACCGTTCACCCTGACGCGTGGCGAAATCGCCGAACTGACGGCGACGACCCTGCACACCGTCAGCCGGACGCTCGCGGCGTGGGAGCAGGAAGGCATCCTGTCGGGCAAGCGCGCGTCCCACCTCGTGATCACGAAGCCCCACCGCCTCGTCGAGATCGCCGAGCAGGAATAGATAATTCCGCTGAGTTTGCGCTACCGCAACGTCGTCGGATCATACGGCGCCTAATATCGACGCTCTGTTGTCGTTCGGATGCATGGAGCGTGATATGCCCGAGTTTGCATTGGAAAATACCATGGTCGGCGAGATCCTTGAGCGATGGCCCAAAACCGCCGTCGCCTTCAACCGGCTCGGCATGGCCTGTCCCGGCTGCGTCATGGCGCCGTTCATGACGCTCGACGAGGCATGCAAAGCGTATGGCCTCGACCTAACAAAAGTTGCGTCGGCGGTGCGTCAGAACATCGGCCCGGCCACGCCCGATAGACCGAAGGAAGAAAAATGAGCAACACATCTGCCGCTGCCACCGCGCGTGCCGGTATTCCGCGCTACAAATCGTGGAATGGCGTGTCCGTCTTCCGCCAAGGCTTCCGGCCGTTCTTTCTGGCCGCGGGCCTGAGCGCCGCCGTTCTTTTGGCGATCTGGCTTCTCGTGCTGGCACGCGTGGTCGAGCTACCGTACGCCGTCTTCACGCCGGTTCACTGGCACGCCCACGAAATGATCTTCGGCACGCTGGCCGCAGCCGTCGCGGGATTCCTGCTGACCGCGATCCCGAACTGGACGGGGCGCATGCCGTTACAGGGCTGGCCCCTCATCGGCTTGTTCGTGTTGTGGCTTGGCGGCCGGCTGGGAATGGCGTTCGGCAATACGATCGGCGCCGAAACGGCCGCCGTCATGGACGTTTCCTTTCTTGCCGTTCTGCTGGCTGTCGTCGTGCGCGAGATCGCGGCCGGGCGCAACTGGCGTAACCTACCGGTGGTCGCAGCCCTGGCGCTTTTGACAGCCGCCAACGCCACCGCACATCTTGAGGTTCTCGGCTTCATCGACACCTACGACCTCGGCATGCGCGGCGGCATTGCGGTCATCGCGTTGCTGATCGGGCTGATCGGCGGACGCATTATTCCCAGCTTTACCAACAACTGGCTCGCCAAGCGGGATGTGGCGCAGCGGCCGCGCCCGTTCGGGCGGTTCGACGCCGTTGTGCTGTTGTTGACGGTGGCTGCCCTTGGCGCCTGGACCTTCACCCCCGCCTACGACACAACCGGTTTTCTGCTGCTCGCCGCGGGTATCGGCCATGCGCTCAGGATCGCCCGCTGGCAGGGCGGGCGCACATGGGCCGAGCCGCTGGTCTGGAGCCTGCACGCCGCGTATGCCTGGATCCCGATCGGGCTGTTGCTGTTGGGCCTTTCGTATTTCTGGTCCGTCGCACCGGAATCCGCCGGTCTCCACGCGCTGACCGCCGGCGCGATGGGCGGGATGATCCTGGCCGTCATGACACGCGCGACGCTTGGACATACGGGACGGACACTCACCGCCGACCGGTGCACGACAATCATCTATACCCTTGCCAATATCGGCGCCGCTGCCCGGGTCGCCGCCGCTTTGTCACCGGTGGGATACGACAATCTGCTGATGCTGGCGGGCGCCGCGTGGATTGCGGCATTCGGACTGTTCAGCATCCGCTATGGCGCGATCCTGTTAAGCCGTTAGGCCGAACCTTCGGCGCTTGCGGTATCCGGTCATTTATGAGGCCGGTCATGGGCAAAACTTACGTTTCCAGCGGGCGGCGCAGCCGCCGCGCCGGGCACGCCAACCACCCAAATACCCGCCCCGATTTTATTTTCGAAATATATAATCATTGTCTAGTAAAGAATTTTATAGTATAAGATAATTGAAAATTATATTTCTGCTGACATTTGGTTTTTACAATTGGATTTTTTGTAAAACCCGCCCGACTCTACCTCAGATTTTGTAATTTTTTTGGCGCCCGGTTTCGGGGCGCCGGACGATGCGTTGCGGCATGCGTATGCGCCCGGGCATCGTCGTTCATATTGCGCGCTCATTCACACAGGATTCAAATTCCATGAAACTTCCCGAAAATACCCTCCCCTTCTCCATCGGCGCCGCGCTTGGTGCCGTCCTGATTTCCGGGCTCGGCCTCGCCAACGGATGGGTCATCGCGTCCTCGAAAGTCGACACACAACTCGAAAGCGCCATCCTCACGGCCCAGGCATCGATTTGCGCCGCGCGCGCCGAGACCTTCCTGAAAGAGTCGAACAGCAACGTGGAACTCGAGGGTTATCAAGCCGACGCCCGCGCCAACCGTGAAGAACTGGCACAGAAGTATTCTTCCCCGCTGCAGGGGCAGGAAACCGTACACAACAATGTGGTCGACGCCTGCGCGCGGCTGCTGAACAAACCCCACGCCTGATCCAAGAGGACGCGCGATGAGAGGATCGAACCGATTGACCGCCGAAGAACAGTTCAAGGCGGCTCAGAAAAAAACCGAGAAAGCGAAAACCGAGAAGGAAGAGGCTGACCAGGTGCGCGCCGAAAAGATCGGCGCGCTTCGCGCCCGGCGGCTGGCACAGGCGGCCCAAGACGAGAAAACCGCCGCCGCCAAACCCCGCAAGGGGTAAGGCGGCGCAACGCCTTCCTGAGATCGCAACAAGAAAAGGACGGGGACTTGAAACCTGTACGAATGACGGTGATCGCCGTCTTGCTCGCACTGACGCTGTCGGGCGCCGCCACCGCCGCCGACGGCGTTCCCGCCAACGCCTACCCATCGAGCACCGGCTACGGTAAATCGTGGAAATGCTCATACGGTTACATCGAGCGCGGCGACACCTGCGTCGCCGTCGAGGTGCCGCCCAATGCGCATCTTCGCCCGTCCGGCGAGCGCTGGGCCTGCGACCGGGGTTACCGGCCCGAAGCGGGCCGGTGCATCGCCATTCAGGTGCCTGAGAACGGATACCTGTCGGACTCGTCCTATTCGGACGGCTGGACCTGCGATAGCGGCTACCAGGCCCAGAACGGCAAATGCGCGGTCATCGCGGTGCCCAAGAACGCGCGCCTCTCGGGTGCGAGTTACGGGTCGGGCTGGGAGTGCGATCGCGGTTATATCGTCAAGGCCGGACGGTGCGAGAAAATCGACATTCCGAAAAATGCTTATCTGGACGATTCACGCCGCAACACCGGGTGGGTCTGCGAACGCGGCTACCGAAAGTCCGGCGACACGTGCGTCGCCATTGCCGTGCCGCCGAACGCGCACCTCGATTATTCCGGCAACGACTGGGAATGCAACAAGCCCCTCAGGCGGACGGACGACGGCTGTAAACCCGGGAACTGACGGGCGCTGCCGGGGCGCACCGCTGCCGCCCTCTTCCCGCACCGCCGTCCGCCGTATAATCTCCGCAAAATACGACCTGAAGCGGACGGAGATATATGGCCGACTGGAACAAGCGCTACCTGGAAACCGGTGAACGTCTGTTTGGTGAGAACCCGAACGAGTACGTCCGCGAGGTCATGGCGCGCTCGGACGTGAACATTTCATCCGCGCTGATGATCGCCGACGGCGACGGGCGCAACGGCGCGTGGCTGGCGGCACAGGGCATCCAGGTCACTGCCGTCGATATCTCGGACGTCGCCACCGAACAGGCCCTTGAACATGACGACGCCATGGGCGTCACGGTCGAGCGCATCGCCGCCGATCTCGAGACGTGGACACCGGATCCAGGTCGAACCTTCGACGCCGCCTTCATGATCTATCTGCAATGCGAAACCGCCGTCCGCCAACGCGCCGTGGAAATCGCCGCCAGGGCGCTCAATCCGAACGGCTGGTTCGTGGCCGAAGGATTCGCCACCGGCGACGACGGTTCTGGCGAGTTGGGTCCGGGCAAGGACGATCTTTTGTACGATCCCGAGGGTTTGCTGTCCGCGCTCGCGGACATGCGGATCGTGCATGCCCTGTCGGGCCGCGTGCATCTGGACGAAGGCGTCAAACACCGGGGCACCGGCTGGGTGTTCAGGTTGCTGGCGCGGCGAAACGGCTAGCGTCCGTTCTCCTTTGAGATGGCCTTACGGCCTCCTCAGGATGCGGCGCGCATGACAATCGAAATATCACCTCATACTGAGGAGACGCGCACGCGTCGTCTCGAAGCATGGGGCTATGCAAAACTTTCACGAAACCACCCAGACACCCCCTGAAACAACCCTTGCGGTCATTGACTCAGAACCGCGCGCGGGCATACCGTAATCACAAGGGCGTTGTGGAGATTGCCGTTTCTAAAAAACGTCACCTTTCTGCGTCCAAAGTTGCGTCATAATCGGCGCACGAGAGCCGGAAAACCGGCCGATCTGGTGCTTTGGGTCTGGCCCGTCGGCACCGCCAAACAGGAGAGGAAACGTCCATGTCCCATGCGATCAGCATGACGGTCAACGGGCGCAGTGTCAGCGCCACCGTCGAATCGAGAACCCTGCTCACCGAATTTCTGCGCGATAACCTGCGCCTGACCGGCACCCACGTCGGCTGCGACACCAGCCAGTGCGGCGCGTGTACGGTCCACGTCAACGGCAAGTCCGTGAAGTCCTGCACCATGCTGGCCGTCCAGTGCGACGGCGCCGAGGTGCTGACCATCGAGGGGCTCGCCAACGGCGAAGACCTGCACCCGATGCAGAAGGCCTTCAACGATCATCACGGCCTGCAGTGCGGTTTCTGTACGCCGGGCATGGTGATGAGCGCGCTTGAGGTCGCGGACGGCAACAGCGACCCGTCCGACGAAGACATCGCCAAGGGGCTGGCGGGCAACTACTGCCGCTGCACCGGTTATGAAAACATATATCGCGCCGTCAAAGCCGGCGCCAAGGCAATGGGGAGCTGATCGATGGCCAAGCATGTCGGCGAACGCATGAAGCGTGTTGAAGACGGCCGTTTCCTGACCGGCCGTGGGACCTATACGGACGATATCTCCAAACCCGGACAAACCTATGCCGTGTTCGTGCGCTCGCCGCACGCGCACGCCAAGATCAAGAGTGTGAATACCGAGCCCGCCCTCGCGGTCGAAGGCGTCGTCGCCGTCTATACCGGCGCCGACATGGCGGCCGACGGGGTCGGCGGCCTGCCGTGCGGCTGGCAGGTGATCGGCAAGGGTGGCACGCCGATGATCGAACCGGCGCACCCGCCGCTGGCCACAGACACCGTCCGCTATGTCGGTGACGCGGTCGCCGTCGTGATCGCGGAAACCAGGAACGCCGCCAAGGACGGTGCCGAAGCGCTGGAGGTCGATTACGACGTCCAGCCCGCCGTCGCCAGCGCCGTCAAGGCGATGGAAAAAGGCGCGCCGCAGGTCCATGACGAGGTGCCCGGCAACGTCTGTTACGATTGGGAACTGGGCGACAAGGAAGCCGTCGACAAGGCGATCGAGGAGGCGCACCACGTCACCACGTTCGATCTGGTCAACAACCGCCTGATCCCCAACGCCATCGAGCCGCGCGCGGCCATCGGCGAATACGATCCGGCGGGCGACAATTATACGCTGACGACCACCAGCCAGAATCCGCACGTGATCCGGTTGTTGATGTGCGCGTTCGTGCTGCAGATTCCGGAACACAAGTGCCGCGTCGTGGCCCCGGACGTGGGCGGCGGCTTCGGCTCCAAGATCTTCCATTATGCCGAGGAAGCGGTCGTCACCTGGGCGGCGAAGAAAGCCGGCCGTCCGGTCAAGTGGACGTCGGACCGATCGGAGGCGTTCCTGACCGACGCGCATGGCCGCGACCACGTGACCAAGGCGCAGCTGGCGATGGACAAGGACGGCAAGTTCACGGCCCTCAAGGTCGCGACGGTCGCCAACATGGGGGCGTACCTGTCGACCTTCGCGTCCTCCATTCCGACCTATCTTTACGCGACCCTTCTGGCGGGGCAGTACACGACCCCGGTGATCTATGCCGAGGTCAAGGCGGTCTTCACCCACACCACGCCGGTCGACGCATACCGGGGCGCCGGGCGGCCCGAAGCGACCTATGTCGTCGAGCGGATCGTCGAGATCGCGGCCCGCGAGATGGGCATGGACCCGGCGGAACTGCGCCGCAAGAACTTCATCCAGCCGGACCAATTCCCGTACGAGACGCCGGTGGCGCTCACCTACGATACCGGGAATTATCAGGCCAGCCTGGACCGGGCGCTGGAGCTGTCCGATTACGCCAACTTCGAAAAGCGGCGTGAGGAATCGGCCCGGAACGGCAAGCTCCGCGGTGTCGGTTTGAGCTGCTATATCGAAGCCTGCGGCATCGCGCCGTCGGCGGTCGCGGGGGCGCTGGGCGCGCGCGCCGGTCTTTATGAAGCGGCGGAAGTCCGCTTCGCGCCGACCGGCACCGTCAGCGTGTTCACCGGCAGCCACAGCCACGGCCAGGGCCACGAGACCACGTTCGCGCAGTTGACGGCGGATCGTCTCGGCATCCCGGTCGAAAACGTCGACATCGTGCACGGCGATACCGACCGCATCCCGTTCGGGATGGGGACGTACGGGTCGCGCTCGCTCGCGGTCGGCGGCAGCGCCATCGTCAAGGCGATCGACAAGATCATCGTCAAGGGCAAGAAGATCGCGGCGCATATGATGGAAGAGAACGCCGACGACGTCGATTTCGACGACGGCGTCTTTTCGGTCAAGGGCACCAACAAGTCGCTCACCATCGGCGAAGTGGCGTTCCAGGCCTATGTGCCGCACAACTTCCCGCACGACGAGCTGGAACCGGGACTGGACGAGAGCGCGTTCTACGATCCGAACAACTTCACCTATCCGGCAGGCGCCTATGTCTGCGAGGTCGAGGTCGATCCGGACACCGGCGAATGCCATGTCGACAAGTTCACCGCCGTCGACGACTTCGGCAACCTGATCAACCCGATGATCGTCGAAGGTCAGGTGCACGGCGGGATCGCCCAGGGCATCGGCCAGGCGCTGCTGGAAGGCTGCGTCTATTCCGATGACGGGCAGCTCGTCACCGGCAGCTACATGGATTATGCCATGCCGCGCGCCGAGCATATCCCCGACTACAACTTCGACTTCACGACAACCCCTTGTACCCACAACCCGATCGGGGCCAAGGGCTGCGGCGAAGCCGGGGCCATCGGCACGCCGGCGGCCGTCATCAACGCGCTGACGGATGCATTGCGTGTCGCGGGTGTCGACAACATCGAGATGCCGGCCACACCGCTCAAGATCTGGCAGGCGCTCAACGGCGCCAAGCAGGCGGCAGAGTAAGGAGAAGACAGATGTACAACTTCGATTACGAAAAAGCCGCCAGTGCCGACGACGCCGTGAAAGCGGCGGGCGGCAGCGACGACGTGATGTTCCTCGCGGGCGGCATGACGCTGATCCCGACCCTCAAGCTGCGCCTCTCGCAGCCTGAAAAAGTGATCGACGTCGGATCGATTGCCGACATGAAGGGGATCACCGTTTCCGGCGACACCGTCACCATCGGTGCGGCGACGACCCACGCGGATGTGGCGGGCTCAAGCGATGTCCAGAAAGCGATCCCGGCACTGGCCAAACTCGCCTCATTAATCGGCGATCAGCAGGTCCGCAACCGGGGCACGATTGGTGGTTCCATCGCCAATGCCGACCCGGCGGCGGACTACCCGGCTGCGGTGGTCGGCCTGGGCGCCACGGTCAAGACCAACAAGCGCGAGATCGCCGGCGACGACTTCTTCACGGCGATGTTCGAAACGGCGCTCGAGCCGGGGGAACTGATCACGTCGGTGTCGTTCCCGGTGCCGGAGGCGGCGGACTATCAGAAGCTCGCCAACCCGGCATCCGGCTATGCGATGGTCGGCGTGATGGTCGCCAAGACGAAAGACGGCGTCCGTGTCGGCGTCACCGGCGCGGGGCCAAGTGCGTTCCGCGCAAGCGCCATCGAGGACGCGCTCGCGAAGGACTTCTCATCGGAGGCCGCCAAGGGCGTGACGATGCCGGCGGACGACCTCAACAACGACTTGCACGCGACGGCGGACTACCGCGCCAGCTGCATCAGCACATTAGCTGCACGGGCGGTGAAAGCCATCGGCTGATACCGGCGGCGAGCTAAAAAAACAAAGGGCGCGAGCGGTCAGCCGTTCGCGCCTTTGCCGTTCCGGGACTTGAAGTACGCCGTCCGTGCCGCCTCCAACGCCAATCCGATCACAAGCCCGGCGGCGACGTTGAGCGCGACGCAGGCGATCCCCGTCGTGATGATGATGACCCGGCACATCGGGCGCGCGTCCATGACGCGCCGTCCCAGCGCCAGTTCGGCGCCCGCGATGGCAAGCATCGCGCCGAGCGCGCTCAGCGGCAGCACGCCCAAGATCCGGGCCGCGTCCGGGCCGAAGGCGAGGCCGAGGGTCAGGCACAACGACCCGAAGATCGCCAGCGCGATCCACGTCCGCGCGCCGAACCCATACTGCGCCACCAGCCCGCCCGAGCCGTGGCACATCGGCAGCGCGCCGATGGGGGCGAGCGCGAGGTTGAGGATGCCGGTCGAGGCGGCGAGGCGGTTCGGGCTCAGCTTGTCTTTATCTTCGGGGAAGTAATCGCCGGCGATGGCCGCCGTCACGATGACCGCGTTCGACAGCGTCAACGCCAGTTGCGGGATGACGGCGACGAAGAGCGCGCCTTCGACATCGCCGAGCGTCGGCAGCGCGACACCGGGGAGGCTCAACGACATCGTCACGCCCGCGAGCTGATGCGGGTCGGTATATAACGAGACGGCGGCGGCGGCGATAAAGACGACGATGCAAGAGAACGCCCGCAAGCGGGTGAAGAACATCATCAGAAGGATCGCCAGCGCGCCGAGGCCGAACGCGGGCGCGTCATATATATGCGTGAATCCGATCATCGCCAGTTGCGCGCCGACCCCCAACTGCACGCCGGCGATGACGGTGCCCGGAATCATCCTGGCGATCCGGTTGATGACTTTGAACGACGCGAGCGCGAGCAGGATGACGCCGATGACGATGCCGCTCGCCATCATCTCGCCGGGGGTCAGCGCACCGACGATCGCCAAAGCGGCGACCGCCTTCATCGGCTGCACCGGGATCGGGCGGCGGTAGAAGAAAGCGACCGCGAGGGCGAAAATTCCGAAGCCGGTCAGCACGCCGGTCGGGTCCATCGTCCCCAGCGCGAGCACGCCGAGCACGAGCGGCAGGAAGGTGCCGAAGTCGGCGAGCGATCCCGAGACCTCGCCCACGAGGCCCGGGTCGAATTTCGGATCGAAGCCCGGTTTTCGGCGCGTCGGTGTCATATCCGGTTACTCACCCGCCCGTTGCGCGCAAATCGGGGCAAATCGGGCCTGATTCGGTTAAAAAATCCGCGTCCGGGGGAGTCTCGCCGGAATTCATGCAACTTTAAACAGGAAAATGCAGGTTTCGGCGGGATCGGCGGAATCTCGGGGCCGGGATCAGTTTTTCCTGTACTTACCCCGCCCGGTCGGATTATTTTCCGGCCCGTACCCGACATCACCGATGGGGTGTGGCGAAGCGGTCTAACGCACCGGATTCTGATTCCGGCATTTCCTAGGTTCGAATCCTAGCACCCCAGCCACTCAAAAGGCCCGCCTCGCGCGGGTCTTTTTTGTGGGTGCGGGTTGCGGGAGACGACCCTTTCGTGCGCGAGAAACGGCACGTTTCGAGCGGGCGGCGCAGCCGCCAATCCTAGCACCCCAGCCACTCAAAAGGCCCGCCCCGCGCGGGTCTTTTTTGTGGGTGCGGGTTGCGGGTTTTAATGCTCAGGCGCGGGCGTCCTCGCGGATCATGTCGGCGCCTTTTTCGGCGATCATGATGGTCGGCGAGTTGGTGTTGCCGCTGGTGATGGTCGGCATCACCGACGCGTCGATGACGCGCAACCCCTTGATTCCCCTGACCCTCAGGCGTTCGTCGACGACCGCCATATCGTCCGATCCCATCTTGCAGGTGCCGACCGGGTGGAAGATCGTGGTGCCGATATCGCCCGCCGCACGGGCCAGGCCGTCGTCGTCCATGTACTCGGGGCCGGGCTTGAACTCTTCCGGTTTGAACTTCTGAAGCGCCGGCTGGTCGATGATTTTCCGGGTCAGCCGGATCGCGTCGGCGGCGACCTTTCTATCGGCATTGGCGCTCAGGTAATTCAGCTTGATCGCCGGCTTGGCCATCGGATCGGCGGACTTGATATGGATGGAGCCGCGGCTTTCGGGACGCAGGTTGCAGACGCTCGCCGTGAACGCCGGGAACGGATGCAACGGTTCGCCGAACCTGTCCAGCGACAGCGGCTGCACGTGATACTGGATGTTGGGCGTGTCGTATTCGTCCGAGCTTTTCCAGAACGCGCCCAGCTGCGACGGCGCCATGGTCATCGGCCCGCGCCGGAACAGCGCATATTGAAGGCCGATTTTCGCCTTTCCGATCAGGGAGTTGTATTGCTCGTTCAGTGTCGTGACGCCGGTCACCTTGTAGATACAACGGATCTGCAGGTGATCCTGCAGGTTCTCGCCGACCCCCTTGAGCGCACGCTTCACGTCGACGCCGTGCGCACCGAGGACGTCCGGATTACCGATCCCCGAGACCTCCAAAATCTGCGGTGAGCCGACCGACCCGGCGGCGAGGATCACCTCGCCCGACGCCGTGATCGCCGCATCGGTATCACCGTGGCGCAGTTCGGCACCGGTGACACGGCCGCCGGAGAGCGTCAACGATTTGACCTGAGCGTGCGTGAATACCTGCAGGTTCTTCCGCTCTTTGGCCGGGCGCAAAAAACCCTTCGCCGTGCTCCAGCGCCAGCCGGCCTTCTGGTTGACGTGGAAGTAACCGACACCGGCGTTGTCACCCGTATTGAAGTCATTGGTCAGCGGCAGACCGGCCTGGTTCGCCGCATCCCGGAACGCATCCAGGATATCCCATCTCAGCCGCTGGTTTTCGACCCGCCACTCGCCGCCGGTCCCGTGAAATTCGCCGCCCGGCACAGCCAACTGATCTTCGGATTTTTTGAAGTACGGCAGGATGTCGTCCCATCCCCAGCCGGTATTTCCGAGCTGCCGCCACTGGTCGTAGTCCCGCGCCTGACCGCGCATGTAGATCATCCCATTGATTGACGAACATCCCCCCAGGACCCGGCCGCGGGGGTAGTTGAGCTGGCGGCCGTTAAGCCCTTCATCCGGTTCGGTCTGAAAGCCCCAGTCCGTGCGCGGATTGCCCATGCAGTAGAGGTAGCCGACGGGAATGTGAATCCAGAAATAATCGTCCTTTCCCCCCGCTTCCAGCAACGCGACCCGCACCTTCGGGTCTTCGGAAAGGCGATTGGCCAACACGCACCCGGCGCTGCCCGCACCGACGACGACATAGTCGAATGTTCCCAGATCCTTCATGCTCGGAAGCTCCATCCCCAGCGTCGTTTTATTGGCCACAGGGTCCCACAGTCCGGGATGCGAGGCAATTCCCGGCGTACAGGTCCACGTAAATCATGCATCCCTACCGTGAATCTTTCGGGAATCGTCGTTCCCGCTTGGATTCGATCCCGAATTGACGCTACGCTGTACAGGAAAACAAACGAATGAAGTGCCCGACGGGCCGCACCATTCGGAAAAAACAGACGACCCACCATAAGCGGTCCCTCGGGCCTGGATGAAACATCCGGGGAGGAACCGTATATGACCAGAAATCATCCAATGCCCCCGCGCGCGGCGCTGATCGCCGGACCTTATTCGTCGGGAAAGACCTCGCTTCTCGAGGCGATCCTCGTCGAGGCCGGCGCGCTTAACCGACGCGGCACCGTTACCGACGGCACAAGTCTCGGCGATGCGTCCATCGAAGCCAGGGCGCACGCCATGTCCACGGAAATGAATGTCGCCAGCACCGAGTATCTGGAGGAGCGCTGGACGTTTATCGACGTCCCGGGCTCGGTGGAGCTTCACCAGGAAATGTTAAGCGCCATGAACGTCGCCGATATCGCCGTCGTCGTCTGCGAGCCGGAACCCGACAAAGCCGTCGCACTGGCGCCGATGCTGCGCGCCATGGACGAAGCCGGGCTGCCGCATCTCCTGTTCATCAACAAGATGGACCAGACACGCGCCAGCGTTCGCGAAACCATGGCGGCGCTGCAGGCCGCGTCGACCCGGCCGCTGGTGCTGCGTGAGGTCCCGATCCGTGACGGCGAGGCCGTGAACGGCCATGTCGATCTTGTGTCGGAACGCGCCTTCAGCTGGCAGGAGGGACAGGCATCGAAGCTGATTACGCTTCCCGAGACGGTGCAGGACCGCGAGTCGGAAGCCCGTAACGACATGCTGGAAAGTCTCGCCGATTTCGATGACACGCTTCTGGAGAAGCTTCTGGAGGACGCGATCCCGAATACCGATGAAGTCTATGCCAATCTGACAAAGGATTTGGCCGAGAATCTGATCGTCCCGGTTTTCTTCGGATCGGCAACGCATGGCAACGGCATTCGCCGCCTGATGAAGGCGCTGCGCCATGAAGCGCCGAGCCCGGAAGAAACGGCCAAGCGCCTCGGTATCGAAAAAACGCCGGACGCGCGCGTACGCATCTTCAAGACCGTTCATGCGGGGCACGCCGGCAAACTGTCTTACGGACGTGTCATGCGCGGCAAGGTCGCCGATGGCGACAATTTGGCGGGCGCCCGTCCAGCCGGAATCAACCGCGTTTTCGGCGCCAATCTGGATCGCGTGCCGGTCGCCGAAACCGGAGATGTGGCAGGGTTCGGCAAACTTGAAGATGCCGCCACGGGCGATCTGCTCGGCCCCGACAAAGTCCTATCCGGTGCTGCTCCCGACGCCGTGATCTCACCTCTCTATAGCCTGGCAATCCGCGCCGAGAGCCGTTCGGATGACGTCAAACTGCCCGCCAACCTGCAAAAGATCATGGATGAGGACCCGTCGCTTTCCACCAGGCATGACGACACAACGGGCGAGTATGTCTTGCTGGGGCAAGGTGAGATGCATCTGAAACTGGCCCTGGAGAAACTTCAGAACCGAAGCGGCCTTGGCGTCCTATCGACGACACCGAAGGTGGCCTACCGGGAAACCATACGTAAGGCGGTCTCCAAACATGCGCGCCACAAAAAGCAATCCGGCGGACATGGCGAATTTGCCGATGTCCACATCGACGTCAAACCGCTCGGACGCGGCGAAGGATTTCAATTTGCCGACACCATCCACGGCGGTGCGGTGCCGAAACAGTACATCCCCGCCGTCGAGGCTGGGGCACGGGAAGCGCTGGAAACCGGCCCACTCGGTTTCCCGGTTGTCGACGTATCGGTGACGCTGACAGACGGCCAGTTCCACGCCGTCGATTCATCCGAGATGGCATTCCGCAAGGCCGGCGGCCAGGCAATCCGCGAAGCCCTGCCCGAAGCGGGGCCGGTCCTGCTGGAACCGATAAACAGCGCAACCATTTCGATCCCGAATGCCTACACCGCGCGTATCCAGCGGATCATCACGTCTCACCGGGGGCAGATCCTCGGGTTCGATGCCAAGGACGGCTGGGAAGGCTGGGATGAAGTCTCATGCCAGTTGCCCGCAGCCGAGATGCATATGTTGATCGTCGAAATCCGCTCGGCGACACAGGGGGCGGGCACGTTCGCGTCGGATTTCGACCATCTTCAGGAACTGACCGGCAAGGACGCCGACAAGGTCGTGGAGGCGCACGCCCAGGCTGCGGATTAGACCCTGCCGCTGCCACGCCCGGCAAGCGCCTGATTGGTACGGACGAGTTTGTGCATCACCTGCCGGCTGACAGCCGCCTGAAGATGCGTGCGGATTTCCACGTCGCGCATCAGGCGGTCGCGCAATACCCGCACTCCGATGCAGAAGTAACGGGCGTCTGTCTTGAGCCGCACGGTCGCCGTTGCCGGCTCGCCGGATATCGCCGTCAGTTCACCGATGAATGAGTGGGCGTCACAATGGGCGATCACCTGGTCGTTGCTGATGATCTCGGCGGTACCTGTCAGGATGTAGATCAGGTGATCGACGGGCTCACCCTCTTCGGTCAGATGAGCTCCGGCCTCGCCGTCGATCCAGTGCCCAGCATCGAGGACCTTGCGTGCTTTCCGTTTAGGCAGCGTCGGCAGCGCACGACCGATGAAGTCCTGCTCTTCCTCGGTGAAGCGGATGCGTCTGGTCAAAAGATACATTCGGACAAGCCCGACGATACTGATGACGATCCAGAACGCCTGAATGACGGCAGACGACAGATTGAAGGCCTGAACGAGGCTGATCAGCACGCTGCTGGCCGCCAAAAGGTTCAGCAACGCGTATAGCCCGCCTTGCCCGTTGAGATAGCCAAGCTGCAGCGCCGCGTACGACCCCAGATACAGGGCCACGCCGACAAAGCCGAAAATGGCGTAAAGATTCAGGCTGAGTTCGGGCAAGCGATCCAATCAAGCACCGGTAACTGCCAGTGCTCCATGTCTCGTCGGTTACGACACGTTAACCGCCGAGGAACAGACGACCGACTTCGGGGTTTTCGAGCAATTCATCACCCTTCCCCGCAATCGCCAGTTCACCGGACACCAGCACGTAACCGATATCGGCGAACTCAAGGCCCTTCTTCGCATTCTGCTCGACCATGATGATGGTCTTGCCCTCACCATGCTGCAGATCGTCGAGAATCTCGAATACCATATCGATGAAGCGCGGTTCCAGACCGATCGAAGGTTCGTCGACCAGCAACACTTCCGGATCCATGACCAACGCACGGGAGATTTCCAGAAGCCGCCGTTCACCGCCCGACAACACCTTCGCCTTGTGCGTCCTGCGTTGGGCGAGACGGTCGTATTTGGCGAACACCCTCTCGGCCGCTTCCCTGGCCTTGGTCGGCGTATCCATCAGGAAACCGCCCATCCAGAGATTTTCCTCCACCGTCATATCGGGGAAGATCGACTTGTCCTGCAAAATATAGGCAATCCCCGCCTTCATCAGTTTCTGATTCGGCGACAGCTTGGTTACGTTCTGCCTATTGTCGGCCGGACCGATCTCGATGGATCCCGAAAATATATTGGTGAAGCCGTATATCGAATGCAGGATCGTCGATTTACCGGCCCCGTTCGGTCCGATAAGACAAAGCGACTGGCCTTTTGCGACCTGAAGGTTCAGATCGTGCAGGATCTCCATCTTGCCATATCCGGCCTTGAGATCCTTGATCTCGACAAACGGGTCGTTGTTGGCCAGCGCCGCCAACTTCTCAATCGGAACTTCTTCGGCAATCGCCCGTGTCTGGGCAACGACCTGTTCCACGGATATGACCGACTCGACGCCACCCATATGATAGCCGCCGGCCTTGCGCTTGGCCCGCTCGGCGCTTGTTTCCTGTTGTTCTTCAGCCATCAGTGCGCTCCCAGGTAGGCGTCAATGACGCGTTGATCGTTCTGGATTTCATCCGGGCTGCCGTGGGCCAGCATTTCGCCGTGCGCGAGACAATAGATGCTTTCAGCCATGTTCATGATGACCCGCATGTTATGCTCGATAACGAAGAGCGTGATGCCGAATTCCTCGTTGGCCCGGCGTAACCGGTCGATCAGGCCATTGATCAGCGTCGGGTTGATCCCCGCTGTCGGTTCGTCCAGCAGCAGCACTTCAGGCTTGTTCATCAGCGCCATCGCAAACTCGAGCAGCTTCTGCTGACCAAAAGACAGGTCGCCGGAACGGAGCCTCCGCTTCTCGTACAGACCGACGAAGTCGAGTAATCGCTCGACCTCCTCCATCGTTGCCTTGTCTTCGCGCTCGCCGAACATATCGGCGAACCCCATCTTGCGGTGAGGGACTGAGATCAGCATGTTCTCGATACAGTTCATGTTCGAGTAGATACGTGTCTGCTGGAAGGTCCGGAGAAGCCCCAGGCGCGCGATCTGCGGCACCCGGAGCGACGAAATTTCCTGCCCCTTGAACTTGATCGACCCCTCGTCAATCGGATGATAGCCGACGATGGAGTTGAACAGCGTCGTCTTGCCCGACCCGTTGGGGCCGATCAGACCGGTGATCTTGCCGTCCGGCACTTTCATCGAAATGCTCTGATTGGCGACCACACCGCCGTAGGACTTCGTAACGCCCTCAACTTCGATTACGTAATTGGTCATCGTGTGGCCTCTTTGTTTTCAACGACAATACCAAACTTCTCGGGGAACTTTTCCATAAGCCACCCCATGATGCCCTGTTGGAAGAACACCACGTTGACGATGATGAGCACACCGAGCGCGACCCACTGCCAGCCCAGGAAGTACGTCCAGGTGACCTCTTTCAGGGTATGGAACAGGATGGCACCAAGTACTGGCCCCCACAGCGTCCCCTTGCCGCCAAGCAACGTCATGGCAACCATGAAGATACCGAATGTGACGGTCGGAAAGGCGACTTCCAGCGGCTCGATAATACCGGTGATGTTTCCGAAGAGCGCCCCGGAGATGCCGACAAAGAACGCCGAAATGGACCACGCCACCGTTTTGTAACGGAGCGTATGAATGCCCATTGCCTCGGCCTTTTCCTCGTCGTCGCGGATCGCATTGACCGCCAGCCCGAAACGCGTCTTGTAAATCCATTGTACCGCCACGAACGTCAGCACCGCTGCGCCGAAACAGAGGAAGTAGAACAGCAACGACCTGGCGTAGGCACTACCCGGGAAAACCGGGACGGAAATGCCGCTGCCGGCACCGACCCATTCCCAGGTCCCCATCAACTCGCCTGCGGCAATGGCCATACCGAGTGTGCCGATCGCGAAGTACGGACCGCGCAGACCGAATACTGTCCAGCCAAGAAGTGCCGCCGTAATCGCGGCGACGACCCCGGACATGATGATGCCAATCACAAGCCCTTGATAATATTCGGCATTGGTAAACGTGAAAGAGTCCCCGCCATGCGCTGCCGTATAGGCGCCGATCTCGGCAAACTGCCCGACCTGGAACAAGACCGATGTGTACATCCCAACGCCGAAAAAGAAGATGTTCCCGAGCGAATTGTAGCCCATCTGGCCGCCCATGATGTCCCAGGTGAGTGCAAACAGCACCATCACCCAAAGCGTCGCGAACTGCAGCTGAAGCCCCGGGAACAGGAACGGTGCCGCAATCCCGAATACCAGAATCGGGAAGTGCAATTTGAAACTGAAATTTTTATTCATTGTTCGAGCCGTCCCTTAGCTGACCACTTGGCGCAACTTGCGCTGTTGAATTTGACGCCAGACCAGCACCAGAAGAAGCAGACCGACGACTGTCGCCTGCTGGAATTCCGCACCAAGCACGAAGCCGCTGTAGTTTTCCATCATGCCGAGGCCGAGCCCCGCCATAATCACGCCTGGCAAATTACCGAAGCCGGCCGCCGTGACGATCACGAACGACCGGATCGAATACGAGATCCCGTAGAATGGTTGGATCACCCAGATCATCGAGATCATGGCCCCCGCTGCACCACAGATCGCGGCGTTCAGCGAGAATGTGAAAGCATAGACTTTGTCGGTGTCGATCCCCATGACGCGCGCGGCACGGGCATCCTGTGCGGTCGCCCGAATAGCCTGCCCCATGCGGCTTTTCTTCATGAAGATCACGACCGCCAGGGCGAGAAGACCGCAAAGCACGAACGCCAGCACCTTGATCTCGGCGACCGTAACAACGCCGAGTATCTGGCGGATCGCGAAATCACTCTCGGCGGTCTGAACTTCAGGACCGAACATCAGATTGAGTAACTGGGCGATGACAATGGCCAGGCCGAATGTCGCCAACAGTGACGTGAAGAGGTCTTTATCGATAACGCGTCTTATGATGGTGACATAAATGCCCCAACCGAACGCGAACATGACGACGATAGCGACCGGCAGGCCCCAGAGCGGATGGATACCCTGTGTCCCCAGCCACCAGGCGATATAGCCGCCCATGATGACGAAGTCCCCCTGCGCCAGGTTCTTGACGTTCATCACCCCCCAAACCAGCGCCAGACCGTATGCGGCGAGCGCAAACGTGGCACCGATAAATAGACCGTCCAACAACAACTGGACATTGAAGACCGGTGCCTGCACCAGAATCATGATGTTGTCCCACACGGCGACCTCTCCCCTTGTTGATTAATTCTTTAATGAAACGGGTTGCGGTGAATAAAGACCGGGCGTGCCCGCCCCGGCCAGCAGCCGGGACGGGCGTACCCAGATCATCATCCGTCTATTATTAGTTCGACGGTGCCTTGCGCGGCCAGTTCACCGGATGCGATGCCCATTTGGACGGCGCGACAACGTTGTACTCGCCATTCTGAATTTGGCGTAGAACCATCGGTTTCGCGATGTTGTTGCCGGCTTCGGAGAACTTGACGGCGCCATAGAAGGTCTGCATGTCGGTCGCCGCAATGGCGTCACGGACCTTCTCGACATCGAAGCTGTTCGCACGCTCGAAGGCGTCGGCCCAGACCTGAACCGCGGCAGTTGCCTGTGCGGACTGGTACGGGACGTTCTTGTAACCTTCGTAGGTCGCTTTGAAGAGCTTGTCGTAATCAGCGGCGGTGCCGAACAGATCGTCCTTGTAGCTCAGCGTCTCGGCCCACTGCGTCGGGCAGAGAATGTCGTTGGTGGCTTCGCCGAACTTCGACGTGATTTTCGCCGCTTCGCAGTGCGTCATGGCGATCATCGGCGTATCGATCTGCAGTTCCTTGATCTGACGGGCTGCGGTCGCGGCACCCTTGGAGTGCCCGGACAGCACCAGCAGGTCCGGCTTCAGCGCCTTCACCTTGGTCAGCGTCGCGGAAATGTCGTTGAGGTCACGCGGCATTTTGTCGTCGATGACGGCCTTCATGCCGTACTTTTCCATATCCTCAAGCACACCGGCGCGAACGTCGAGCGAGAACGGATCGTTTTCGAACGCCATTGCGACTTTCACGTCGGAAGCCTTCTTGCCGTTCTTTTCGGCGATTTCAGCGGCCAGCGCGATCGAGCTCGCAAGATACTGTTCGGAGGTCGACAGCACTGCGAACAGGTACTTGTAACCCTTGTTGAACAGCGAACGCGAGGCACCTTCGGCTTCGACCATGGGCACTTTGTACTTTTCCATGATCGGCGCAGCGGCTTTCGTCGTTGCCGACGAATACGGGCCGAGGAAGTACTTCACGCCGTCCTGGTTGACGAGACGCTCGAGCAGTTGCGCGGTACGCAGCGGCGTCGATTCATCATCGTAGTACTGGACTTTCAGCTTGTACTTCTTGCCGCCGACGGTCACGCCGCCAGCTTCATTGATTTTCTTCACGCCGAGTTCGTAACCGTTCTTGGCGTGAATGCCGTTCGTCGAATACTTACCGGTAAAGGAAATAGCGGAACCGAGGATAATCGTATCACCCTCGACTTTGGCGCTCGCCGGCGTCGCCAGCGCAACGCCCAGGGCAACGGCAGATGCCATTACCGCCGTCGTCAGACGTGCTTTCATTGTGTGAGTCCTCCCAGACTTCGATGTTCACGAGCAATTGCCCGCCTTAGGTTCGCCTTCGCCTGTCCGATGTATTGTTATTATTGGCCGGATAGGCGACTTCGTCGGCGGATTGTATCAGTGTTCTGCATTCTGGCAAGTGAACGAAGCAAATTAACTTTTACAGGCCATTTCCCGCAAATTTCTGTCGTGACGCAAAAAAGCGGTATGCGGCGTCCCTAAAATTGACGCACCGCCCGCGACACAGTGTCCGCTTCCGACGCCTTATCCGCGTCCCGCGAAGGGCATTTGCGTCGCCATAATTGTCATGGTGAAAACATTCGTCTCGAGCGGATAGCTCGCCATATGGACGACGGCGCGCCCGACGTCGTTTACGTCCATCATCGGCTCCGGCTTGATCTCGCCGTTCGCCTGTTTGACTCCCTTCGCCATCCGGTTGGCCATGTCCGATTGCGCGTTTCCGATATCGAGTTGGCAAACCGCAATGTTGTACTTGCGACCATCGAGTGAGGCGGTCTTGGTCATGCCGGTCACGGCATGCTTGGTCGCCGTGTAGGGAATCGAATCCGGTCTCGGCGCATGCGCCGAGATCGAACCGTTGTTGATGATGCGCCCGCCCTGCGGATCCTGGTCTTTCATCGCCCGAAACGCCGCCTGCAGGCACAGGAACGACCCCGTCAGATTGACGTCGACCACGGTCTTCCATTGCTCGTAAGAGAGATCTTCCAAAAGGATGCCCGGCGCGTTGGCGCCCGCATTATTGAACAGCAAGTCGAGACGGCCGTATGTGTCAGTGACTTTCTTGAACAACGCCGCCACCTGGTCCGGGTCGCTGACGTCGGTGGGGACGGCCAGAACTCGATCGGGGGCCGAACACATCGAAACCGTCTCGTCGAGCGCGTCGGCACGCCGGCCGGCCAGGGCCACAGTCCAACCGTCGTCGACCAATGCTTTGCTGGTGGCGCGGCCGATCCCGGACCCGGCCCCCGTAACGATAGCGATTTTCGATGTCTCAGGCATGAATCCCTCCATTAGATTATCTGCGCCTCGCATTAACAAAGCTGCTTTGAGCGGGGCGCGCTTTCGGCTTATCAAGGGATATTGGCGATCACGCGCGGCCCGGCAAGGAGAAGTTGATGTTAACGTTGCTGGACGACCCGATTTCGGGCAACGGTTACAAGATCAGGCTGTTGTTGGCGTTTCTCGATACGCCATACACCTACAAGACGTACAGCGTCCTGAAAGCCGAGACCCGCACACCGGAATTTCTGGCCATCAGTCCGAACGGAAAAATCCCGGTCCTGATTCTGGAAGACGGCACCGTGCTGCCCGAATCCAATGCGATCCTGAATTATCTCGCCGCAGGCACGCCATATCTACCGACTGACCGGCTGCACCACGCCCAAGTGCTTCAGTGGATGTTCTGGGAACAGTATTCCCACGAACCGAATATCGCGACGCTCAGGTTCTGGAACCACCTACCTGAACTGGACGACGTACAGAAAGCGCAAATGCCGGGCAAGCGCGCCAACGGCAACGCGGCGCTGAAACTGATGGATACCCACTTAATTGAGCACGATTGGTTCGTCGCAGGCGTGCCGACCATCGCCGACATCGCCTTGTTTGCCTACACCCATGTCGCCGAGGAAGGTGATTTCGATTTATCCGCGTATCCGAACGTCCGGAGATGGATCGCGCGGATCGAGGGCCTGCCGGAATTCGTGCCGATGGAATCGGCGCATTAATCCTCGGGCTTGAACTTCAGCGATGCGCCGTTGATGCAATACCGCTGACCGGTCGGCTTCGGGCCGTCCGGAAACACGTGGCCCAGATGCCCGTCGCACTTGGCGCAATGGACCTCGGTCCGGGTCATCCAGAGGCTCTTGTCGACTTCTTCCTCGATCGCGTCATCTCCGATCGGCTGGTAGAAGCTCGGCCAGCCGGAACCCGATTCGTATTTGGTGTCGGACGCGAACAGGGGTTCACCGCAACCGGCGCAGACGAACATGCCCTTGCGCTTTTCGTGATTGAGCGGGCTTGTGCCGGCGCGCTCCGTCCCCTTCATGCGCATGATCTTGAAGGCCTCGAAACCGAGTTGATCCATCCATTCCTGTTCGGATTTGGTGATTTTTTCAGACATCGCATCCTCCGCTTCGTTCTCGACCCGAAGTAATCCCGGAACTCACCGGTTTCCAGTCTTTTCGGCGCCGCGCACGCAATTGTGAGGCGACGTCAGAAGCGACCGTCGTACGCCTTTCGGCCGATCGGACATGCGACCAGCGTGAACGTCTCGGCATCGAGGCCGTCCGAAATCGCCTTCTCGAGTGTCTCGCGATCCGTCGCCGTCACACCGATACCGCCCATGACATCGGCGAGCTTTGCAAAATCGGTGCCCCCGAAGTCGACGCCCAGATTATCCTGCTTGTTGGCGCGCTGCTTCAATTCGATCAGCGCCAGGCTTTCGTCGACGAACACCACGATCACCACCGGCAACTTCATGTCGCGCAACGTCGCCAATTCACCAAGGATCATCTCCATCCCGCCGTCGCCGGTGAACGCGATCACCGGCGTGTCTGGGTTGGCGATCTTGTGGCCCAAGGCAATCGGCACCGCGCAGCCCATGGTGCAGAGGCCGGTCGATTGCGCAAGCGTGCGCGGCAGATAGCAGTCCCATTGCTGGCTCAGCAAAATGCGATGCGCGCCGGTATCCACGGCAGCGAAACCGTCTTTTGGGAACGCCGTCCTGGCCGCGTCGATGACGGCCGCCGGCCCCCAGCTTTCGTCACGCGGGAACGCATCGCGAAGTTGCGCCCGCATCTTTTCAATGGCGCCGTCTTTCCACGTTTCCTTACCGTTCAGCCCGTGGGTCAGGGCTTTGACCCCTTCACCCACATCGCACACGAAACTGATATCGGCCTGATGCACATAGTGGGTGTTCGGGTGACCGGCGACCTCGATCACCGTTTTGCCTTCCAAACCCGTCGACCAGGCATGACGCCAATCGATGCGCATCTCGATCGGGTCGTAACCGGCAAGCACGATCACGTCGGCGTCGTCGATCATCGGTTTCAGGGCTTTAAACGATTTCGGCGACAGCCCATGCCCGCCCAGTGACAGCGGGTCATTCTCCGCAACCACGCCCTTGGCCTTGTAGCTGGTCAGGATCGGCATGTTCAATCGATGCACGGCTTCGTCGATCACCGCCGCTGCGTCGTGGTGCAGAATATCGACGCCGCCGATCATCAACGGACGTTCGGCATTGGCAATGGCATTTCTAGCACGTTCCAGATCCGGCCCGGCAGCCGGTGCGACCTTCGACGTCGCCGCGCGGCCCGGATACCCGGTGACCTTCGCATCCTTGCCGGCGATGTTGATCGGCACATCCAGATGAACCGGCCCCGGCGGGTCCTGCATCGCAATGGCCAAGGCCTTGTCGATCATCACGTCGACGACGCCGTCGGCAACGATCATGGACGCTTTCGAAATCGGCCGGATGACGTCGGTGTGGTCGAACACCTGGTGGGTGTAGGTTTCGGCTTCCGCCGCATCGACGCAGCCAGTCAGAAAAATCATCGGCACCTGGTCCTGCCAGGCATTGGCGACGACGTTGATCGCGTTGACCACGCCCGGCCCGACGGTCGCGACCAGAATGCCCGGCGCGCCGGTCGCGTGGTAAGTGCCTTCCGCCATGAACCCGCCGGCGTTTTCATGCTTCACCAGATGAAAATCGATGCCGGCGTTTTCTAGCCCCTCCATCAACGACAGCACCTCACCACCCGGAATACCGAAGGCATGGCGGCACCCGGCGTCATAGAGCCGCTTGCCGATGATGTCGGACGTCGTCGTCATTTTTTTCTTCCTTATTCGGCGGCGCGGGCGCGCTCGGCCAGTTTCAAATAGCCGTCCCGGGTCTGCGGCAGCTTGCGGTCTAGAATCTTGCCGGCGACCAGGTTCCGCAGCACCTGCGCCGTCCCGCCACCGATCGTAAACATACGGGCGTCGCGGTACATGCGTTCCATCGGGCGATTACGCGAATACCCGGCGGCGCCGAACACCTGAAGGGCATCCGATGTCACCTTGATGGCCGTCTCGGACGCCAGAATCTTCGCCTGCGCCGCCATCAACATGTCGGGGAAGCCACCCTCGTTGGTTTCGGACGAGGCCGCCGCTTTATAGATCAGCGCCTGCGACGCGGCGATCCCGATCGACATGTCGGCCAGCATCCACTGCAGTCCCTGGAACTCGGCAATCGGACGGCCGAACTGTTCGCGCTCACCGGCATAGGCGAGTGCATTCTCGTACGCGCCTTCGGCGATACCGAGGGCCACGGTCCCGGCCCCAACCCGTTGCGAGTTGTAGGCGTTCATCAAACCGGCGAACCCACGCTTGATCCCCTCAGGCGGGATCAGTGCCATGCTTTCCGGCACGAACAAATCTTCGAAGATCATCTCGCATTCGGGAATACCCCGAAGCCCCATCGCCGGCTCGCGGGTGCCGACGCGAAGTCCTTCGGCTTCGTCACGGACGGCAATGAAACCGCCGATCCCCATATCGTTTCCGTTCTCGATCACGCGCGCGAAAATCAAATGCAACTTCGAGACGCCGCCACCGGTGATCCAGTGCTTGCGGCCGTTGATCACGTAGCCGCCGTCTTTCTTAACCGCCGTCGTCGTCATCTCCGTCGCGGCGGAACCGGCTTCGGGTTCGGTGATGCAGATCGCCGGCTTGTCGCCTGCGAGCACCAACTCGGCGGCGAGCTTCTTCTGCTCGTCGGAGCCGTACTTCATGATCGCGCTGACGGCACCCATGTTGCATTCGACGACGATGCGTGCGGTCACGCCACACACTTTGGCCATTTCCTCGACCACCAGCACCGCGTGCAGGAACGAATACCCTTTCCCACCCCATTCCTTGGGGATCGTCATACCGGTGAAGCCGGCTTTGACCAGTTCCTCGACATTGTGCCAGGGGTATTCCTCGGTCTTGTCGACATCGGCGGCGCGGTCCGCGATCACGTCGCGGGCAAGCTTGCGGGCAGCGGCCTGAAGTTCGAGTTGTTCGTCCGTCAGCTGAAACATGGTTCGGCTCCCTTACAAAATGCCATCATCGCGCAGTTTGTTGCGCGCGGCGTCATCGAGGTTCAACAGTTCTTCCAGCACCTCATCGGTGTGCTCACCTGTCATCGGCGGCGGGCGGCGATACGATACCGGGGTTTCGGAGTATTTTATCGGATTCCCGATCAGGCGGCACTTACCGTCGGCGGCGATCGGGTGATCCATCTCGATCCGCATGCCCCGGTGCAGGATCTGCGGATCTTCGAAGGCCATGGGGACGGTGTTGACGGGCGCCGACGGCACGCCCAGCGGCGCCAGTCCGTCGACCCATTCCTGCGTGGTCTTCATGACGGTTATCTGGCGCATCAGAGGCGTAATGACGTCGCGATTGCGTACCCTGAGGTCATTGGTCAGGAACCGCTCGTCGGTGGCCATCTCCGGTTTGCCGATGAATTCGCAAAAACGCTTGAACTGACCGTCGTTGCCAATCGCCATGATCACGAACCCGTCGGCGGTCGGGTAGACGTCATACGGGACGATATTGGAATGCGCGTTGGCGCGGCGCACGTTCGGATGACCGTGCGTCAGGTAGTTCACCCCTTCATTGATCAGCCACGCCACGGACGTATCCAGCAACGCCAGGTCAATCAATTGGCCCTGGCCCGTCTTGTCGCGGTGACGAAGCGCAGCCAGCAGCGCCGTCGTGGCGTACATCCCGCACATAACGTCGGAGATGCCAACACCGACCTTGTGCGGGTCGCCGTCGACGGGGCCGGTGAGGCTCATGATGCCGCCCATGCCCTGCGCCAGCATGTCGTAGCCCGCGCGTTTGGCGTATGGGCCGGTGCGCCCGAACCCGGAGATATGCAGATAGACCTTGTCCGGGAACTCGGCGTGAATGTCGTCGTAGCCAAGACCGTACTTGTCGAGCCCCCCCACCTTGAAATTGTGGCAAAGCGCGTCGCAATGCTTGAGCAGGTCCTTGACCAGTTGCACGCCTTCGGGCTTGGCGATGTCGATGGTGATCGAGCGCTTGTTGCGGTTCGATGCCATGTAATAGGCGCTCTCGCGGGTGTCGTTGCCTTCCTTGTCTTTCAGATAAGGCGGTCCCCATCCCCGGGTATCGTCACCGTCAACGGGCTTTTCGACCTTGATGATATCGGCGCCCAAGTCACCCAGAAGCTGGGTGCAGGTCGGCCCGGCAAGGATACGGGTGAGATCGAGAATGCGAATGCCCGCGAGCGGGCCGGTATTGGTCGTCATGGATGTTCCTTCTCAGGTAAGGCACGGGTGCGCCCGTTTGGTTTTAGCCGATGGCTTTTCTTGATAAAAACGAAATATTATACCTATTTGCTTGATTATATTTCATGATTGATGCGGGCTGATTCCCGCCTGGGACGCTTGTCACCGGCAAGGCCGCTCAATATCTCGACCAACGCCCTAGTCAGATGCGCTTTCGGATTGTCACGGCGTTCGACGACGCCGATCACCCGGCACAGGGGCGGGTCACCGAACGGCACCTTGACGATCCCCGCCGGCAAATCGGCACCGGCGCGGTCGGGCACCACGGAAACACCGAGCCCGTGCGCCACCATCGAGGCAATGGCTTCGAGTGAATCGATCTCCATGCCCGTATGCACCCTTATCCCCCGATCCTTGAGGTGCGTATCGATCAACCGGCCGGCCCAGGCAAACCGCTGAAAACGGATGAACGGCCCGGCATCGAGCAGTTCGCGATCGGTGATGCCGCGCGTGCCTTTCGGCGCGATCACCATTAGCGGCTCTTCCGCGAACATGTGCCAGCTCAGCCCTGTCTGTAGCTGGGATGGCTCGGTCACCACGGCAGCGTCCAATTCCCCTTTGTGCACACGCCCGACGAGATCGGCGGAAAGACCACTCGATACGCGAATGCGCAGATCCGGGTGACTTTGCCTGATGGCACTCAACGCCGGCGGCAGAATTCCCGACAACAGCGTCGGCACCGAACCGATGTCGAGGCTACCGGACAAGGCCTCACCGGTAACGATATCGGTCAAGCTCTCGCACTTCTCGACGATCTCTCGCGCACGGTCGACGAGGTTGCGGCCCCGGGTGTTCAGGCGTGGTGGGCGCGTGGTGCGGTCGAACAGCTTGGTTTCAAGATCTTCTTCAAGCGCCTTCACATGGAGGCTGACGGCGGACTGCGTCAACCCAATGGCATCGCCGGCCGCGGCGAACGAGCCGTGCTCCGCAATTGCGATGAGGGTTTTGAGATGCCGCAGGTCCATGCGGCGCAGGTTAATGACTTCGGCCCGCCTGAAAAAGGTTCTTCGTAAAACCAATTTTCACGAATGCAGCGTTGACCGGAATACGCCCTCGTCGGAAGCTCCGGTGTTTCCTCATACTCGGAGGGTCATTCATGACCGTAGAACGCCGCCGCGCTTATGACGACACGACTGTCAAGGATGTCAAAGGCGTGAATGAAGACTTCGTTCTGCATGTGCCAGCGGGCAGACCGCTCCGTGAAGCCGTCGACTTTCTGGCCGAACACAAGATCGGCCTGACGCTGGTCATCGCATCGGACGGCGCCCTTGCCGGCGTGATCTCGGAGCGGGACGTCGTTCGCGCCCTCTACGAGCACGGCAACCATGCGCTCAACATGCCCGTCGACATGTTCATGGCGCGTGACGTACTCACGTGTTCCGATCAGGACAAGGTCGAGGATGTCGCCAAGCTCATGGCCGAGAAGCATATCCGGCACCTGCCGATCGTCGAGGACGGCTACCTGGCCGGCATGATCAGCGCCACCGACCTGGTCCGGCACTTCGCGTCGAAGGCTTGATCGTACGGCCGTTATTTCTGCGGATACGGATTGACGATGTCCCGCACGAGCTGTTCGAGCACATCGCGAACCTGGGCCTCGTCGCACCCCATGAGGACGGCGTCCTCGAGTGCGTCCTGACATTCCTGGCGGATTTCTTCCAGGTTTTCGCGCAGCACCACGAGCTTTTCTTCGCACGATACCGGCTCACCGTCCGGCTGCAGCCAGATCACACCGTCGATATCGAGCTTTTTCACATCGTCTTTCATATTCGGGAGATACACCCGCCCCCGGCCGGTTTCAAGCCGTCCGAGTTGAGAGCGCGTATTCAGCGGAGCCGGTCGTCGAGCCAGGCATCCCTGTCGCGGGTGCTTTTCTGGCCTGACGAGAGCTTGTTCGCGGTACCGCTGGCTCCGGGACCGAATTCCCACGGTAAAGGCGGCGGCTCACCCGGTATCCCTTCCCAAGGCAGTTCGGGCGGCGCTTCCTTTCGGCGGCGGCGCGACATAGCCTTGTCTACATGTCCGAGATTTTTCTCGGCGACGGCAGCGAGACGGTCGGCCCCCTTCTCGACGTAGATCGCACGCGCCGTGCGGAACGCATCGCGCGCGCCTTCGAGCGCGCCCGTATCACCGGCAACGCGCCCATAAAGGAACAGCGCCGAGCCGAGGTTGTTCTGCGCCGACGCCCAATGCAGCGGCATGTTCCTGCGATCACGCGCGGAAACGACGGCGTTACAGGCTTCAACCGCCTGCAACAGCATCGACGGGTTGCGGTTCTCGCGACCGATCACCAATGCCACTTGCCCGAAATGCCCCATCGCTTCGGCCCACTCGTTCGGGTTCTTCTTTCGGTCGTAAATGCTCAGGGCGTTCTCGAACGCATGAAGCGCGTGCTCCAGCGTTTCCGCATCGCCGTTGTCGAAGTCGAGACGATAAAGCGCGAGACCCAGGCGATTGTTCATCGCCGCCCAGTCATGTGGAAACGCCGTCGGCCCAATGACCTTGAGCGCGTCTTCCAAATCGTTGATCGAAGCTTCCAGCGCGCCGGTGTCGTTCGTCCGCTCGGCGATGAACTGCCCTAGGAATGCCCGGTCACGGTGCGCGAACGCCCATTCCAATGGCGTCTTCTCGGCACTGAAGGATTCGAGCGCGTTATCGAACAACGTCATCGCGGTCTGCGCGTCATCGGCCTTTCGTTTGAATCGGATGGTGCTGGCAAAGGTCCGGGCGAGGGTGGCACGCTCTTCGGCGCGAGACAGCGGGTCCAGGCCCGGCACTTCCTGGAGCAACTGCTCGCGGGCGTCCTGCAGCAACACGTCGAGATCGCGCCGCACCGTTAAAAGCTTTCCCGCCTGCTTCGTACGCATCGCCGCCAAGAGAGCGGCATGGAGTCTATGCGATGACGCCGGATCCAGCGGCATGGGGAGGATCAACAACGTCCACCCGTCACCCATCCGGAACTGATCGACCGACGGGTCCTCGCGGACAAACAGGCGCAGATGCAGCAACTGTCCACCATGCACAGTCGCGCCCCAGATCACGACGTCGCCTCCGTTGTCCAGCAGCCAGCGCTCGGAGGCACGCTTGAGATCGGCCATCGCCGATACCGGATCGCTCTCGAACTCAAGCGACACCTTGGCGTTCATCGTGCGGGCGCGGATTCCCCGTCGTTTGGAAAGTTCGGAGACAAGATGCTGCGCCGCCTGCTCGCCGCCCTCACCCTCAAGGGCGGACACACGCACATCAAGGCGGTCGTAAATATCCGCGAATTCGGGTTTCAGAATACGCCTGAGGAGACCGGGCTTCAGCACGCTCGATGCCGGGTCCTCGGCGGTATATTCGGTGTCCGACTGTGCCGACAACGCGACAAGCGCCCGCGACGTGGATTTTGCCGGGACCTTTTCGGACGTTCTCTTGCGGTCGGGTTTATCACGGGCGTCCGGCCTGGCCGGCTGCTTGCCCAAAAGACGCGCCGCCTGTTCCTTACCGACAACCTCGACAACAAGATTGCCAAGCGCCTGCACGGCATCTTCCATGGCGCGGCCGTCCAACAGCTCCTCGGCACCGACCAGCGCGCCCCGGTCAAGCACGGCGGTCGGCATCGACATGCCGTCGACATCGCGCGTCAGTTCGACCGAACCGTTTACGACCCGGTAAGCGGTTTCCGGCACGGTGCCTTCAGCGATCAGCACATCGCCGGATTTATACTCTTTGGTTGCCACCCGTCTCTCCTATAGGGACACGCGCCCAGGCGCCCCTATGGTGGGCTTCAAGGAGTAAAGATGGTGTTAACGATTACTTCAGTCGGCGGCGGCAATCAGGGCGGCCAGAGCCCGCCTCATCGGGTTTCTTCCTTTTTCTCCGGACCGTACTTCGGCAACGTCATGGTGAAGGCCGCGCCTTGATCGCCCCTGGGACTAGCTCCCACCTTACCGCCGTGGCGCATTGCCACTTTCCTCACGATCGAGAGACCGATGCCGGTGCCCGGGTAGAGACTGCGGCCGTGCAACCGTACGAACGGCAGGAATACCTGCTCGGCGAATTCCGGATCGAACCCGATCCCGTTATCGGCAACGCATAAAGACAGGTTATTACTATCGGCAACAGCGCTGACGCATACATCCGGGGGCACGCCATCACGTGCATATTTGACCGCATTATCGAGGAGGTTATCGAGCGCAAAGCCGAGCAGCTTCGAATCCGCGACGATTTCCATATCCTTGGGCACCATATTCACGAACTTCCCATTCCCCGCCCCCGGTTTATCGACGATTTCGGCAATCGCTTCGTCGACGATCTTGTGCAGGTTACAGGGCAATAACGTCATGGTCTCGGTGCTGCGCCGGGAATAATTCAAAAGATCCTCGATCAGATTCCGCATATCGCCGGCCGCGCGTGCAACACGTTCGAAATATTTCTGCTGGTCTTCGCTGAGCTCTTTTCCGTGCTTCGTTTCCAGCAGTTCGATATTCGACTGGATTTTCCGAAGAGGTTCCTGCAGGTCGTGAGAGGCCGCATAGGCGAAGCGGTTCAGATCTTCGTTGGCAATGCGAAGTGATGTCGTCGTCTCGACAAGATCTCGCTGCTGTTCCTCGACCATGCGTGCCAGCCTGATGACGGCGTCTTCGACTTTTTCGGCATCCAGCGCATCGATCACGGCAAGCGTCGGACCGTCATCCGAATCGGCGCCCGCCTTCGATTGTGCAAAAGAAACGGTTTCCATCAGCAGATCGCGCGCCCGGATCAGCGATTTAGACTGACGCATAACGACGACGTAGATCCATCCCAGAATCATCGCCGCCAGAATCAGGGCGACCGCAAAAACAGTGCCGACACTGACCGCCGAATTGTGCGCCCCGATGTGAATACCAAAATTGTCATCAAGTTCGTTGCGCAGCTTGTTGATCTCTTTATCGAGCGAAAGCAACGCCGCCTCCGCCGCCGTATCATCCACCGCGACCCGGCGATCGATTTCTTGGGGTGGAAGCCCTTGCTCAATCAACTTAAGGCCGATATCCGACTTGATGCGGTATTCGTCCAGGGTCCCCTTCAAATCGTTGAGGATCGGACCCAGTTCCGGATTGAGCCCACGCAGGTCGCCAATCCGACGCCGAGCGCGATCAAGATCGGCCTGCGCCAACCACATCTTCTGCGGCTGGCCACGTAAAACCGCGTTCTTGAAATTGTGGATGAAGTGCGCGTAACCGATCGTCCGTTCGATATCGGAACTCGCCTGCAGCTGCGCGATGATTGACACGCGCTTGCTGTCGATTCCGGTCAGATGCTCGAAGGAATGCCGGGACTCGGCCGCCAGATAAATACCAGCGACCATGAGGAGCACGCTGAGAAACAGCATCCCGCGCAACGCCAACTTTAGGACATCGCTATTATTCATCGCACCACCAACGGGTCATGACGTCTGACGACACACTGTTTCAATCCCGGCGTCGCGGGGGTTCATTTCGCATTAACGATGAACTTCACCAATGAGCGGCGCGGTACACCTGGCAACTGTCCGGTGATGAACTTTCATTGGATCGAATCCTCACACCCATGAGCTTATACTTCTGCTCGATGTCAGGTTTTCGATCCCTGCCACGCCCCCCCGCAGCATTGATCTGAGTCACTCAGTACTAAACGACAGTATTACCTATCGGGAATTAGTCCGTAAACACTGTCCCAAATAGCATGTGGGAAGTACTTAGCCGTCGACGATTTCGTCGCGGAGCGCACGGCGGATATCGCCGAATACCCCGGCCCATGCCCCATGCCGCTTTTGCCGGAATAGCCGCATGCTTGGGTACCAGGGCGACGTTTCGGTATTCCGCATCCAACGCCAGTCCGGCGCGAACGGCACGGCGACCCAAACCGGCTTGCCCATCGCCCCCGCCAGATGCGCGAGTGCGGTGTCGACGGTGATCACCAGATCGAGTTGATTGACGACGGCCGCGGTGTCCGAGAAATCGCGCAGACGCCCCCCCAGATCGTTCACCAGTGCATCGCAGCCATGCTCGGCAATGTCCGATGCGGCAGGCCCCTTTTGCAGGGAATAGACCGACAGCCCAGGCAGGCCGAGGATTTCGATGAAATGCTTAAACCCGGCGGAGCGGTTTTGATCGTTCCGATGCGTGGGACGTCCGGCCCAGGAAATCCCAACCCGCTTAATACGCCCGAGTGACGAAGGCAACTGAACCGCGCCCGGATCCAGTGGCCCAAGATACGGCACATCGGCCGGGATCGTGTTGAGCGACGTGCCGAAGACGTTGGCCAATGACATCATCGGAATCCAGAAGTCGAATTTGGGTGGTGTCTGGCCACGGTTAAAGACTTTGGAGACACCGTCCACGGACCCAACCAGGCGCGCCAGTTCGGGCTGAACTTCAACAACCACCTGGCCACCGCGTTCCTTGATCATCGGCAGATACCGCGCGAACTGGATCATATCGCCGAAACCCTGTTCGTGATGGACCAGCACCGTCTTACCCTTGAGGTCGGAACCGTCCCAGCGCGGCTTGTCGAATTCCCGCGGCGGGCTACGGTCCAGAAGCCAGCGGCTTTCGTAGGCCTCGAAGCCTTCCTCCAGGCGCCCCATCTCGAGTAGCGTCAACGCTTTGTCCCATTGGCAATCGACGTGGTTCTCGTTGAGCGACAGCGCCTTTTCCAGACAGCTCAACGCAGCGTCGGTCTGGCCGAGATCGCGAAGCACGAGCCCCAGGTTGTAATACGCTTCCGTCGAGCGCGGTTGGAGACGAACCGCCTGTTGGTGCGACGCCATCGAAACTTCGAGCCGGCCAAGTTCGCGAAGCGCGTTGCCCATGTTCGAATAGACACCCGAATTATTCGGCTTCAGCACCAGCGAGCGGCGGTAACATGCGACCGCCGCTTCGAGCTTGCCGAGCGACCGCAACGCGACACCCATGTTGTTGTAGACGTCGGGCTGCTTCGGGTTGAGGAGCAGGGACTTGCCGTAGGATTCGACCGCTTCTTCGAGTTTCCCTTCCCGGTGCAATCCGGCGGCGACGTTGAACATGCGAACCGCTTCACGTTCGCGGAGCGCGGTGCGCTGGTCCTCGGGCAGAGAGCGCCAGACCTCCAGTTTTTCAGGATCGACCGTATGCGGCTTCGACTGGACCGACGGGGCGGCTTCTTTCTCGCGCGGGCGTAACACCGCCTTGGCGCGCTTTTTCGGCGCGGCACCGGTCGTTGCGCTCTGTTTCGCCATCCTGGCTGCCCCCCGTTGGATATCCCGTCTGGCATATTGCAAGGGGTTTTGCCTGACCGCAAGCGCTCCAAGGGGCCATGCGCAAGGGCCTGCGCTTATTTGCGGTGAATTTTAGTCAAATTATAGAAAGGACGTTTTCCGGCGGGCGGCCCATGACGGCTTTATCCCCGGCCACTACGATCGGCCGCTCGATGATAATTGGAGTGGCAACCATGGCGTCGACAATCTCGGCATCGCTCATGGATCCGAGATCCAGGCCGGCTTCCCTGGCTTCCTTTTTGCGGACGATCTCAGCGGGCTTCACGCCCAGCATACCGATAATCCGCTTCAGTTCCGCCTTCGACGGCGGCGCCGAAAGATATTCGACGACGTCGTGATCGACTTTCTTCTCCTCCAAGATAGCCAGGGTCTGGCGCGACTTGGAGCATCGCGGATTATGATAGATCGTGACCGACATGGTTCTCTCCCAACTGATTAACTCGCCTCGTCGTCGTCCGGGGTATCGCCCCGGCCGCCGGTCGGCGATTGTTCCGCCGACAACGCCGCTCCGTCGTGGGCTTCACCGTCCGATTTCGACGCGCCGCCCTCTTTCGGCGGCACAAACTGCTCAGGCCTGTCCGATGGCAGGCTCTCGACGTAAAGCGACGTCGACGGGAAGGCGAACCCGCTGCCGGCGCCATGAACGACATCCATGATCTTATAGGCCAGCTTCTCCTTGATCTCCAACCACTCTCCCCAGACCTTCGTATAGGTAAAGCAATAGACGAGAATATCGATTGAAGAGTCGTTGAAGCGATCGATACGCACGAACGTGGACGCCTCGCTCGGGGTCACGAAATCATCATTCTCTTCGATATAGGTGGCGATACCTTCGCGAATTTCGCTGAGTTGATCGATAGTGGTCGAATATTCGACACCGATATGCCAGAAAATCCGCCGATAGGTCATATCCGAGAAGTTCGTGACGGCCGTATCCGACAATTGCGCGTTCGGCACCATCACCGGGGCCTTGTCGAAACGGCGCACCACCGTGGAACGGAAGCCGATCGCTTCGACGGTTCCCTCGACAATGCCTTCGACCTTGATCCAATCCCCTTTACGGAACCTTTTCTCACCCAGGATCAAAATGCCGGCGATCAGGTTCTTGAACAGGTCCTGCGCCCCAAGCGCAACGGCGACGCCGAACAAGCCCGCACCTGCGATAATCGGCCCGATCTCTATGCCCCAGATCTGCAGGATCGTCGCGACTCCGACGAGGATAACCGCGACGCGCATCGCCTTCATGACCCATTCGACCAGCTCACGGCTGAGAAGCTGCTCGAGCTTGTCCAGCGTCCGCGATAGCGGTCCAATCGCCCGCATCAGGGCCCAGAAAATCACAACGACGATCAGCGTCCGGGTCACGTTCTCGGTGACCGTCTCGACCATCCCTTCGAAGTTCATGTAGTTGGTGGCGACAAATATCCCGAACACGACCGGGATCGCGCGCAACGGCGGGGCAATCGCATCGACCACATAATCGTCGATCCGCCATTCGGTACTGGCGGCCATGCGGCGGAGCCATCCGATCAGAAACTTTGCGATCAGCCCCCTGAGGATGAAGAACGCAAGCAGTATCAGCAGTGCGTTGATTGCCTGCCCGATGTCGACACCGCCGACGCCGTTGCGCCAGACGTCAACAACCAGGTCCCAGAACTTTGTGAGGTCTTCTAAATTCAACGCCTATCCTCGCTCGGACACTGAACTCCGGTCGACGAGGCATAGCCGAGTTCGCCGGGCATTACAAACCGCCTCAATGTTAGGCTATATCCACTTTAATCGCCGGAAGATCAGCACCTGGAGCACAACGACAGCGACGAGCAGGACGGCAATCACAATAAAGCCATCCTTACTTTCGGCCAGCGGTACGCCGCCGACATTCATGCCGAGCATGCCGGTAATCACGCCGAGCGGCAGCATTAGCGCGGCGACGACGCTCAGCGTGTACATATTTCGGTTCATGTGCTCGGCGGTCCGGTTGGTCAATTCATCCTGGATAACGGCTGCACGTTCGCGAATGGCATCCATGTCTTCGACGATCCGCGCCACCTGTTCGGCGCATTCGCGGAACGCGAACCGGTGATCGTTCGCCATCCATGGAACGACCTCCGAATGCAGCCGGGCGAGCGCTTCCCGCTGTGGTGCCAAATACCGCCGTAGGGCGATCGCCTGGCGACGTATTGCCTTCAATCGGTGGCGAATGTCGGCCGCCGGGTTTTCGACGAGGTCGTCTTCCAGCGCGTCGATTTCGTCGTTCATGTCCTCGACCACGGGCGCCATCCGGCGCACGAGGCTGAACGCCAGCATGCGGAGCGCATCACCGGTGCTTTGCGGCCCGGCACCCTCCGCAAGCCGCTCGCGAACATCGTTGACCGCCATCAAGCGGCGCAGACGAACCGTGATGATCTGGTGTGCATCGACCCAAATCCTCAGGCTCACCATGTCCTCCGGATCGGCGCCGGGGTTCAGGTTGACGCCGCGAAGCGTGATCAGGATGCCGTCGTCCATGAAGGCGACGCGCGGACGAGTTTCGGGCGCCACGAGCGCATCGGCCTGCAATTGTCCAATGCCGGCCGTTTCCCTGAGCCAGGTTTCCGATTTTTCGCCGTTCCGGTCCAGATGCACCCAAACCGGGCCGTCGAATCCGGCATTCTTCTCAAGGTCGCCCCATGCAAGTGCGCGTCCGCCCCCTTTGCCGTCGAGAACGTAGGCGCCGATCAGTCCGTCCTGCTCACTCATATTCGTTCAATCACCTTCCACAGATTTTTCACGTTCACGGGTGGCACGTCCGTCTCAGGGCATTAGAATAGCCGACCGTATCCGGTATGGGGAGTAACCTTTGAATTCGGTTCGAGAACAGATCGTATCCATTTCGTCGCTGCTGGTCGGCATGTCGATGCTGCTGATCGGCAACAGCCTTCAAGGCACGTTATTGGCGATCCGAGCCGCGGGTGAGCAGTTCTCATCGAATGCGATCGGGATCATGGCGTCAGGATATTTTCTTGGCTTCGTCATCGGCACCATGATCACGGCATATCTGATCGAACGCGCCGGCCATATCCGCGCCTTCACGGCATTGGCTTCGCTTGCGTCCGCGTCGGCACTCGGTCACATCATCCTCATCGACCCGATTTCCTGGACGATCTTCCGGGCTATATCGGGTGTCTGCTTTGCCGGCATTTACATGGTCATCGAAAGCTGGCTCAACGAACGCGCGACCAATGAAACGCGGGGACAGGTACTGGCCGCCTATATGGCCGTTAATCTGCTGTCGTTGACCGTCGGGCAATTCCTGCTCTCGACGTCGGACCCGCACGGATACGTGCTGTTCTGTCTGGTCTCGATCCTGGTGTCCATCGCCATCATCCCGGTCTCGATCACCCGAACGATTGCGCCCGCGCCGCAGAAGCCTCGCCCGCTGCCGATCCGCCGGCTCTTTAAGATCTCACCGCTCGGATTCATCGGATGCTTCGCCTACGGGCTCGCGATGGGCGCATTCTGGGGCCTAGCCCCGGTGTTCGCGGGAAATGTCGGTCTCGATATCGACGGCGTGGCGTTGTTCATGTCCCTCTGCATTCTCGGCGGGGGCTTGATGCAGTGGCCGATGGGCTGGATTTCCGATCATTTCGACCGCCGCCTCGTTCTGTTGATCGGGTGCCTGCTGAGTGGCGGGATGGCGTTTCTCGTCGCGACCGGCGGGATGATCAAACCTGACCTGCTGATCTATATGGCGGCACTCTTCGGCGCCGTTTCCTTCCCGATCTATGCCGTGACGGTATCGCACGCCAACGACTACGTACACGCGGACGAACGCGTCGTGGTCAGCGGCACGCTGCTGCTGATTTACGGGGCCGGCGCGATCGTCGGTCCCTTGCTGGCCGGGCCGGTGATGGATGCGCTCGGCGCTGCGGGTCTTTTCTTTTATATCGGCGGGGTATTTACGGTTGTCTCGGCATATGCCGCCTGGCGGATGACCCGCCGCGCAGCGCCGACGGCGGAAGAAAAGACAAACTTCGTGCCGGCCCCCAGTCAGACCCCGTTGGCGGCTGCTTTGGATCCGCATGCGGAACCCATGCCGGAGCATACCGAAGACCTCGCCCGATAGAAGTAGACGGCCTCAGCCCTCCCGGGCTGCCAGTTCCAGTTCCTCGATGCTGTCCGCATCCAGGACCTGGCAAACCACGTCGTAGGAGAACCCAGCGCGCGCCAGCACCGCCATGTCCTTTTCACGACGCTCGGCGCGAACGTCTTTGTCATCGGTCCGGTATGGGCCGATGCGGCGGCGGCGCGCCAGCGTCAGGGCCGCCGCCAGATCCAGGTCGGCCGCCCGTTCCTCGTCGGCGAGATGTTCGAGGGCCGCTTCGACATGATCCTCGCCGAGGCCTTTCTGCATCAGCTTGTAGCGGATTCCGCGCACGGGCGTGCCCTTGGCGTGCAACGAACGGGCCCGCATTTCGGCATAGGCCTTGTCGTCGAGAAATCCGTATTTCTCGAACTTCGCAATAATATCATCGACGAACTTTTCACCCTCGGCCGGGTCGGTCCCGTGTTGTTCGGCAGAGCGCTTGACCTTCTGCATCATCAACTGGCGCAAATGCGCACGTGACGTCGCGAAACGGCCGAGATAATGGGCGGCGGAATTCTCCAGATACCTGGCCGTCGCTTTTTTCGGCCCGCGCCGGCGCTTCGGCGTCTTGTCGGTTTCGTCGTCACTCATACCCGGTCCCATTCCGGCAGCACTGGTTTCCGCCGCCATCACTCTTTATATAGACCTCAAAGGACAACAAACGAAACAACGCAACATCCAAGCCGGGATATCCATGCGACAGCCCACCACGTCCAATGCCATTGGCCTCTGGACACTCTACATGCGCGAGGTGCGCCGCTTCATGAAGGTCTACACCCAGACCCTCATGGCGCCGGTCGTCACGACGCTCCTGTTTCTCGCCGTATTCACCCTCGCCCTCGGCAAGTTCCGTCCCGATGTGCATGGCGTGCCGTTCTCGACCTTTCTGGCCCCCGGGCTGATCATGATGGCCATCGCCCAGAATGCTTTCGCCAACACGTCGAGTTCGATCATGATCGCCAAGGTGCAAGGCAACATCGTCGACACCCTGATGCCGCCGTTCTCGCCACTTGAACTGGTCACCGGGATCGCGTTCGGCGGCGTCACCAGGGGGATCGTGGTCGGTCTTGCGGTGGCACTTGCCATGGCGCTCGTGGTGGGTCTCAGCATCTCCAATATCGGCCTGATCGTCTATCACGCCGTCATGGCATCGCTGATGCTTTCGCTGCTCGGCATCATGGCCGGAATCTGGGCAGACAAGTTCGATCACATGGCAGCCGTCACGAACTTCGTGATCACACCGCTCGCCTTTCTTTCGGGTACGTTTTATTCCATTGAGCGCCTGCCGGAGTTCGGACAGTTGCTGGCGCACCTAAATCCGTTTTTCTATATGATCGACGGCTTCCGTTCCGGCTTCATCGGGCATGCGGATGCGCCGTCATGGCTCGGGATCACGGTGATGGCGGTCATCGATGCCGTGCTTTGGGGCATTTGTACGTGGATGTTCAGATCGGGCTACAAACTCAAGCCCTGAACGCAATAACCGCAGACATCAGCGGCTGTGGATCGACACTCGCTGATGCCGTTTGCGCTCTTTCTCTTCTTTCTCTTTCGCCTTTTCATGGGCTTCGACCAGCGGCTCGACGACTTTACGGATAACGTTGATTTCACGTGTCTGCGCGAGTTCGGTCTCCTCGAGCGACTTTGCGGTCCGCGCAATGGCGTCGATTGCGCCTTTGATGGCTCGGTCCTGTTTTTGCGTTTTCTCGGCCAGCGCGGCCTCGCACTCGTTCATCCGCTCCTCGATCAGAAGCTGGCAGCGTTTCGAGACTTCGGTGGCATAAACCAGCCCGGCAATCCCGAAAAACAGGGCAAACGCACTGACAAACTGAAAAAATACATCCATTAGTTGTCACAAGCCTCCCTCAAGCACAAACGAGTGTAGGTGCGAATAAGAAGCGGTCAAATGATGAAAATCACAGGTTGAGAAAAAAGTTTTATGCGCCTCGTGCAATCACCGGGATTTTCCTGTACCGCCCCCGAGCCGCACGGTTAGATTTCAGCGTTGAACACCACTTGATCGGATCCCGTCATGGCCCACCTCGCCCGCCGTTCCTGGCCGCCCGAAATCTGCGAAACCTATGTGCAGAAAATCGCCGAAGAAACCGCATCCGCCGGTTCCGAGGCCGTCCACGCACGTATCGACGAACTGATTGCGGAAAACCGCCGAATTCACGAGCGGGACTGCTTTAACCTCAACCCGGCGACCAACATCATGAACCCGAAAGCCGAGGCCGCGCTCGCCTCGGGTCTGGGCTCACGCCCGTCGCTCGGGTATCCCGGCGACAAATATGAGATGGGTCTCGAAGCGATCGAGAAAATCGAGGTCATCTGCGCCGAACTGGCCGCCGAGATATTCCAAGCCAAGTTCGCCGAGATTCGGGTCGGGTCGGGCGCGCTCGGCAATCTATACGCCTTCATGGCGACCACCAAACCAGGCGATGCCATCATCGTGCCGCCGTCGACGATCGGCGGGCATGTCACCCATCACAACGCAGGCGCGGCCGGTCTTTATGGTGTCGACATTCACGCGGCCCCCGTGCGCGCCGACGGCTACACCGTCGACGTGGATGCGCTTGCCGTCCTCGCCCGCGAGATCAAACCGGCGTTGATCACCATCGGCGGCAGCCTCAACCTGTTCCAGCATCCGGTTGCCAGGGTCCGCGAGATCGCCGACGAGGTCGGGGCGAAGCTCCTGTTCGATGCGGCCCATCTCTGCGGCATGATTGCCGGGAAGGTGTGGGAAAATCCCCTTACGCTCGGCGCCGACGTGATGACGATGAGCACATACAAAAGCCTCGGCGGCCCGGCTGGCGGCCTTGTGGTGACCAACGACGCGGCAATCGCCGAACGTCTCGATAAAATCGCGTTCCCCGGACTGACTGCCAACTTCGATGCCGCAAAGTCGGCGGCATTGGCGATCACACTTCTGGATTGGCGCGAATTCGGTGAGGCATATGCGACACAGATGCGGGATCTCGCCCTTTCCCTCGCCCGGACGCTGGACAACCTTGGATTACCTGTTTTCGCCAAGAATAATGGCTTCACGACATCACATCAGTTCGCGCTGGAAGCACACAGCTTTGGCGGCGGTCAGGCCGCCGCCAAGCGGCTGCGCGAGGTCAACCTTCTGTCGTGCGGGATCGGTCTGCCAATGGCCGAGGTGCCGGGCGACGTCAACGGCCTTAGGATCGGCACGCCAGAACTCGCCCGGATCGGCATGCACACCGACGACATGACCGAGCTCGCCCACCTGATCCATCGCGGCTTGACCGGAAACGACCCCTCCTCGGTCGCCGGCGACGTGAGGGCATTCCGCAAACGCTTCACGGATCTGAAATTCATCCGAAAGTGACGCTTCTGTTGCGACATCAACGTCTTATTGACAGCGACAAGCCGCCTCACGATACTCCTCGGCTTTCCCGGGGACATTCGGTGTCCCCAGCAGAGGAGCAAAGGTCATGATTCCGGCAGTTATGCCCACGTATGCCCGTTACGATCTTGCCTTCGATCACGGCGAAGGCGCGCATCTTTGGGATGCCGAAGGGCGACGTTATCTGGACTTCGGCGCAGGCATTGCGGTGGCGTCCGTCGGCCACTGCCATCCGCATCTGGTCGAGGCGATCCGCGACCAGGCCGGCCGGCTCATGCACACCTCGAACCTCTACAACATCCCGGGCCAAGAGAAGCTTGCCCAGCGTCTCGTCGACAACACGTTCGCCGACGCCGTGTTCTTCAACAACTCCGGCAACGAAGCCGTCGAGATGGGCGTCAAGATGATGCGGCGCTACCATTATGCCAACGGCCATCCGGAGCGCTATCGGGTGATTACGGTGAGCGGCGCGTTTCATGGCCGCTCGCTCGCCATGCTGTCGGCTGGCAAGCAGGAGAAACACCTGAAAGGCTTCGGCCCCGAGGTCGACGGCTTCGATCAGGTCGCCTTCGACAACCTGAACGAACTGCGCGCCGCCATCGGCCCGGAAACCGCGGGAATTCTTGTCGAGCCTATCCAGGGCGAAGGCGGCATCCGGCCAATGAGCAAGGAATATCTAAAAAGTCTGCGCAAGATCGCCGACGAGTTCGGCTTGCTGTTGATGTTCGATGAGGTGCAGACCGGCGTCGGCAGAACCGGCAAGCTTTACGCTTATGAATGGAGTGGCATCACCCCCGACATCCTTGCGACCGCCAAGGGGATCGGCGGTGGCTTTCCGCTCGGCGCGACCATGGCGACCGAAAAGGTCGCCGAAGCCATGACGGCCGGGTCGCACGGTTCGACGTATGGCGGCAACCCGCTCGCCATGGCGGCGGGGAACGCCGTGCTCGATATCGTATTGGCGCCCGGGTTCCTGGACGGCGTTCAGAAAGCGGCGGATCAGCTCAAGTCCGGTCTGGATGAGATCGCCCGCAAGCATCCTTCGGTCTTCGAGGGGGCGCGCGGTACCGGGCTTATTTTGGGTCTTAAATGCGTCGATGGGGTGACCAACGGCGATGTGGTCAAAGCGCTGATCGGCAACGGCCTGTTGAGCGTGCCTGCAGGGGACAATGTGGTGCGGTTCGTCCCACCGCTCGTTGTAACTGCCGAAGACATCTCCGAGGCGCTCTCGATCATCGAGAAAACGAGCTCCGAAATCGAACAGAGCGCGGCCTGAGATGAAACAGCCGAAGCACTTTCTCGATATCGATCGTCTCGACACCGGTACGCTGCAGGGAATCCTCGATCTCGGACACGAACTCAAGAAGTCCCGTAAAAGCGGCTCAACCGGCAAGCCGCTCGATGGCAAGACGCTCGTCATGATCTTCGAGAAGCCGTCGACCAGGACCCGTGTATCGTTCCAGGTCGGCATGCAGGAGCTGGGCGGACACACGGTCATTCTGACCGACGACCAGTCTCAGCTCGGCCGTGGCGAAACGGTCGCCGATACGGCGCGCGTGCTGTCCAGATATGCGGACGCGATCATGATTCGTACCGACGATCCGGCAAAGCTGATCGAGCTTGAAGAATACGCAAGCATTCCGGTCATCAATGGACTGACGGACAGCTCGCACCCCTGCCAGATCATGGCCGATGTGATGACGTTCGAAGAGCATCGCGGCTCGATCAAGAACCGCAAGGTGGCGTGGACCGGCGACGGCAATAATGTGGTCACGAGCTGGGTACATGCAGCTGCGCGTTTTGGTTTCGAGATGCGTATCGCGACGCCGTCGGAACTCAAACCCAGCGATCAGCTTATTGGCTGGGCGGACGACCAGGGTGCAAAGGTCGTCATGACCGAAGACCCGGCCGAAGCCGTCAGCGGCGCCGATCTGGTGGTCACCGATACCTGGGTGTCCATGGGCGACGAGGACGCGGGCACGCGCCACAATATGCTGTCGCCGTATCGCGTCGACGACGCGTTGATGGCGAAGGCCGCTGACGATGCACTTTTCATGCACTGTCTGCCGGCCCACCGGGGTGACGAGGTAACGGATTCCGTCCTGGACGGGCCGAAGTCGGTGGTCTGGGACGAGGCGGAAAACCGCCTCCACGTCCAGAAGGCCATTCTTTCCTGGTGTCTCAGCTGACGCACCCGCTACAGGGTCCCGCTCCGTCCGTTTTCGGCAAGGCCACGCTGTCACGGGACGAGATTCTCGCGCTCGACCGACTTGCAGCGGCGGCATGGGCGGCCCCCGAAGAGATAAACTGCCACGGCTGGTTGATGCGCTTCGCGGACGGCATCACGCGGCGTGCTAATTCGACGGCGCCATTCCCTATCGAAGGCGGCGTCGCGCTGGACGCCCAGATCGCAGCAACGGAGGCATTTTACCGCGAACGCGCCCTGCCGCCGAGGTTCCAGATATCGCCGGCGGCAGCGCCTGAAGACCTCGATGAAGTGCTCGCCCGGCGTGGCTACGAAACGGAGGCCCCCGTCGACATCATGATCGCCGATGCTGAAAAGCTTGCTGGCGACACCGGCTCTGCCGTCTCGATCAGTGACAGCGCGCCCGGCGGGTGGTGGGAGCTATATATGGAAGGTTACGGTCGTGATCCGCGTGCGATCGTCGCGGGCGCGCGTGACGTAGCGCTGTTCGCGTCGGCATCCGGAGACGGCGGCGCCATCGAGGCCATCGGGCTCGGCGTCCTGAGCGGCGATTGGCTTGCTGTATTCGGCATGTTCACCAGGCCCGAATGCAGGCGCAGAGGCCTCGGCGCCGGCCTGATCCGCGCCCTCGCGGCGTTCGCGGTTGATCGGGGCGGGATCGGTGTCTACTTACAAGTGGAAGCGAACAACCCGAACGCACGGCGATTGTACGAAAGCCTCGGCTTTCGCGGCGTTTACGGATACCATTACCGGACACTATGGACGGCGTCTTGAACCAATTCCCAGCACAGAACGATTTCGGCGATTTCGTACAGACCTTCCAGATCGAAGACCTGAATATACGCGGTCGCCTGATCCGCCTCGACGAAGCTTATGAAGCAGCCATCCAGGCGCACGGATACCCGCCCGCGATCAGATCGCTGATCGGCGAGACCATGGTCCTGACGGCAATCCTCGCCAGCGCGCTTAAATACGACGGCGTCTTCACGCTTCAGGTGCAGGGCGATGGCCCCGTCAGCCTGATCATGGCCGATATCACGTCAGACGGCGCAATGCGGGCCTACGCCAAACTCAGGGAAGGTGTCACACAAGACGACATCGACGGCGCTTCGATCCCTCAGACGGTCGGGGCCGGTCACATGGCGTTCACCGTCGATCAGGGACCGGATACCGATCGTTACCAGGGCATCACCGAGATTACCGGCGCGACGCTCGCCGAATGTGCGCAGAATTATTTCCGCCAGTCCGAACAACTCGAAACCGCCATCGCCATCACCGCTGACGCGGATGACGTTCGGGCCGCGGGATTGATGGTGCAACGCCTGCCCAAGTCAAGAGACGGCGAGCAGGAGGAAGAAGACTGGCGCCGTGCCGTCGTGCTCATGAGCTCGATCACGTCAAAAGAGCTGCTTGATCGGGACCTGACCTCGGCCAAGATCCTGTTTCGTCTTTATCACGAGGACGGCATTCGGCTTTACGACCCCCGCGATCTGCGCCACGAATGCAGATGCTCGGAAGAACGCGTCAGCCGCACTTTACGCTCGTTTCCGCGTGAAGAGATCGCAGATATGGCGGAAGACGGTATAATAACCGTCACTTGCGAGTTCTGCAGAACCGATTACGTATACGATGAGCAGCGGCTGGATGCGCTTTATGCCGACGCCGCGACCTGAAGTCAGCCGGAGAACCGACCCATGCGCCTTCCCCGTTTCGCACGTAAAGCCACAATCGCCGCCGTTCTGTTGGCTGTCGCAACCGGGCTCGGGTCGTGCGCGACGCCCCCGCCGCCGCAGTTCCCCGAACTGACCTTCACGCATCTGCCGCAGATCACTCTGGGGGTTGAACGCATCGAGGTCGTCGATAACTTCACACCGCCCAGCGATTCCAAGCATGTCGAAAACCGGATGCCGGTCTCGCCGGAACAGGCGCTGAAGAATTGGGCGCGTGACCGGCTTAAGGCCAACGGCGTGTCCGGCGTTGCCAAATTCATCATCACCAATGCCTCCGTGGTCGAGACCGATCTCGCCCGATCCAAGGGCCTCAAGGGCGTCTTCACCACCGAACAGGCGGAGCGTTACGACGCCGCGGTGAATGTGGAGGTCCGGTTGGAGGGTGTACCGCGCGTCAATCAGGCTTTTGCGCAGGCCTCGGTCGAGCGTTCGCAAACCGTCGCCGAGGATGCCTCGATCAACGTCCGCGAGGAAGTCCTGTTCGCGCTCACCGAGCAGCTGATGAAGGATTTCGACCCGCAAATGGCATCGTCGATCCGCAAACATCTGGCCGACTTCATCCGCTGACGATCAAACGTCGTCTGAGAACTCGGCGGGGACTTCGTTCGCCATCGATATGTTGAGATCGAAGCCCGTTTCCTTGGAAACCAGCTTGCGGGCCTTGGCCACATGCGGCTGACCGCGCTTCAGCTCCCGCCACAGATCAACGCCTAGCCCGAACAGACCGGGATCGGCGACGCAACGAAGTGAGTGCACCCAAATCTGCAGGCCGAGTGAATCGTGTTGGCGCTTGTTGCGGGTCAGGACATTGACCGCTTTCGCCAGTTCATGCTGGTACATCGGCTGCGAACGGGCGAGCCCCGTCAGGTCACGCAGGTCGACGCCGGTCTCGAGCAATGCATTCCGGTGATGCGCGGCGATCGCAAGCACGAGGCCGATGCTTTCGTCATCCAATGTACGCAGATGACCAATGAGACGATCCGCTTCCTTGCGATAGCGTTTACGCGCCCAGCCGCGCATCAGGTCACTGAACGGATTCATCAAATCACGGCCGCCAGAAGCTGCGGCTCAACAGCACGATCACAGTGAACAGTTCCAACCGTCCCATCAGCATGCCAAGCGACATCAGCCACTTTGCCGCATCGGGAAATGTCGAGAAATTACCGGCCGGCCCCGCGATCGGCCCAAGCGCCGGACCGACGTTGGCGATCGACGTCGCCGCTGCCGAGAACGCGGTGATGAAATCGAGCCCCAAAAAACTCAAAGCCAGTGCCAGCAAGGCAAACGTGAAAAACCACATGAAGAAGAACGACAGCACGGAGATAATGATCTCTTCCGAAATCGGGCGCTTGTTGAAGTACGGAATGAACACGCCGTGCGGCTGCAGCAGATGATGAATCTGCGTCCGTGCGGCAGCATAGAGCACCTGGAACCGGAACACCTTGATCCCGCAGGTGGTCGACCCCGCGCAGCCGCCGATAAACATGATGAAGAAAAAGATCACCGGCGAGAAGGCTCCCCAAAGACCGTAGTCGTCGGTCGCATAGCCCGTTCCCGTGATCACGGAGACGATATTGAATGCGGAAAGACGCAAGGCTTCAAGCGGCCGCTCGCCGATCTCCAGGACCAGCCATCCCGTCGTCATCACGATCACCGACGCGACGAACACCACGAACCACTGCACCTGGCTGTCGTTGAAAACCGCCAGCAAATCGCCCTGAAGCGTACGCAGATAAAGAATGAACGGCAGGGCGCCGACCAGCATTCCGGCGGTCGCGATATAGTCGATCGCAGCCGATTCAAAATGCGCGATCGACGCGTCGTGCGATGAAAACCCACCCGTCGCGATGGTTGTCATCGCATGGACGATCGCATCGAAACCGCTCATCCCGGCGAGCCAATAGAACCCCGACCAGATAAGGGTCAGCGCAAAATAGATCACGCCAATGGCCGACGCGATCTGGGCCGCACGCGGCATCGCCTTGTCGGACTGATCGGAGCTTTCCATCCGGAACAGCTGCATACCACCGACCTGCAGCATCGGCAGAACGGCGATACCCATGACGATGATGCCGATTCCGCCGAGCCATTGCAGCAGCGAACGCCAGAGCAGAATGCCGGGCGGTGCATTGTCGAGACCGACGATGACCGTCGAACCGGTGGTGGTGATCCCCGACATCGCTTCAAACAGCGCGTCGGTGAAGTTCATATCCAGTTCCGAAAATACGAACGGCAGCGAGGCGAATAGCGTCATCGCGACCCAGCTTGCGGTCGTGATCATGAACGCGTGCCGGATCGTCAGCTTGAGCCCCCGGACCTTTGCGGTGAGGGACATGGTAACGCCGACGAAGAACGTGGTTGCAGCCGCGACCGCGAAAACCTGCCAGTCCGGATGCCCATAGGCAAAGTCTGCGATGGCCGGGAGGCACATCACGACCGCGAGCGTCGCCAGCAGCAGGCCGACGATGAATATAGCCGGTCGATAGTCCATGGATGGTTTGGTCCCCGTCCGCCCGATTCAGGCCACGTCGTTAAAAAAGCGCGGGGCTTGAAGCGGGTCAAGCCCCGACCGTTTTAGCCGATTTTGGCCTAAAAAGCGCGAAATTGCGTCAGGCGAAGTTACCACCGTCGTGGTTGACCATCGACAGAAATTCACGGCGCGTGGTCGGGTCGTCGCGGAACGCGCCCAACATACGGCTGGTCACCAACGAAACGCCCGGTTTGTGAACGCCTCGCATGGTCATGCACTGGTGGACCGCCTCGACGATGACGGCAACGCCACGCGGCTCCAAGACCTCGTCGATCGTGTTGGCGATCTGGGCGGTGAGCTTTTCCTGGATCTGCAAACGCTTCCCGTAAGCCTCGACGACGCGGGCGAGTTTGGAGATGCCGACGACGCGCCGGTCGGGCAGGTAAGCGACATGCGCCTTACCGATGAACGGCACCATGTGGTGCTCGCAATGGCTCTCGAGGCGAATATCCTTGAGGAGCACGATCTCGTCGTAACCCTCCGTCTCCTCGAACGTCTTGGAAAGATAGTCGCGCGGACAGATATCGTAGCCCTTGAAAAACTCTTCATAGGAACGGACAACGCGATCCGGCGTCTCAAGAAGGCCTTCGCGATTCGGGTCATCGCCCGCCCAGCGGATCAAGGTCCGGACCGCCTCTTCTGCCTCGGCGCGGCTCGGCTTTTCAACCTCGGGCCCCTTGTCGAGCGCCGGGGATGAATGTTTGTGCGGGTTGCCTGCGACCACGCTCAGCGGTTTCTGATCAGTCACGGTCTGTCCTAACTCTCTGCCCAAGGCCGGGCGCGCAGCTTATCAGATTTCGCCGAAGCGGCTACACCCATTGTTTTCAGGGTTTTTCTGCCCGAAGTCGTAATTCATACGTTCATATATAGGCAGTGGATCATCGCGATGCACGCCGTACCGGACGCTGACGTTCAGTGGACGGCTCTTGGCGGCTCCGGGCCATCCAGCGAGAACGGCGGCACCTGCACCGCAAACCGGCGTCCGTTCGCGTCGATCATCTGGAAAATTCCCGTCATAAAACCGGTCGAGGTCGCAAGCGGCGTGCCGCTTGAATACTCGTAGTGATCGCCGGGCCGAAGTATCGGCTTGTCACCAACCACGCCGTCTCCGATGACTTCGTGCGCCCGGCCGTTGCCGTCCGTGATGCGCCAGCGCCGGGTCAGGAGTTGCACCGGCTGGCTGCCGAGGTTCTCGACACGCACCTGATATGCCCATACATGGCGATTTTCTTCCGGGTCCGACTGCTCTTCGATATAGGCGGACGCCACCAGAACCCGGATGCCGTCCGTGGTCTGTTCGAATGCCTGCAGTTCCGTCATAAAAATTTCCTTCGTCCATAAACGGGCGCGCCCGCCCCGGCATTTAGCCGAAGCGGGCCACGCTTGTCCAGACGCCGAACAAGGTGCGAACAGACGGCAATCTAGAGCATGCGGTCCGGTCCGATGACGATTTCGACCCGGCGGTTTTCATCACTTTTCTGGCCGTCGGGGGTCATCACGGTCGGATAGGTTTCGCCGAAACCGATCGTGCTGATCTGCGTCTCTGACACGCCACGGGACTTCAACATCCCCGCGATCCGCTCGGCACGGGCCTGAGACAGATACTGGTTCCGCGTCGCCGAACCCGACTTGTCGGCATGACCGCCGAGTACGATCCGCATGTTCTTGCCGGATTTGGCATAGGCCGCGGCTGCATCGAGAACCGTATCCGCGCCGACGGCAGGCATCGTCGAACCCAGCGGGAAGGTCACTTTGAACGTACGCAGCATCGGCGCCGTGATGGCAACGGGACGGCCCGCGGCTTTCAACGCTTCCGCCGTCGCGGAGGCATATTCGACGAAACCATCACGGCAAAAGCCGATGTCGAGGGGTTGATCGCCCTCTCGTTTCTGCTCGGCCCAGCAATCCAGCCGCGCGATCGCCTGTCCCGTCGCCTTGGGGGCGATCCGGTCGGCGCCAAGCGCACGCATGTGGTTGAGATATCGATAGGCGTTGGCAATTTCCGCATCGCGGATTACCTGATCCGCCGCCGGATCTGTGCCGACGAACCCGTTCGCGGCAGCAATGGCTTTTTCCGAGAACGCGATAGCGGACGCCTTGTCCCACATCTGCTTGTCTTCGAAATGCGCCAGGCGCTTGTATTCCCGGGCCGCCTCGGCGCTGACATCGTTGCCCTTGATTCCAAGTTCCTTTGCGGCCTCGACTTCGGGATTGGCGCAAGCCGCGATGGCCAAGAGGCAACCGGCGGCGGTGGCCCTGAAAAAAGTGGTTCTGGTGGACATATCGGTCTCCTCTCACTGAGTTGTTAAAAACCGTGATAAAGACCGCTTCCGGCGAAACGATGGCCGATTGTGACGCTTCGGTGATGATTCCGGGGCAGATTGCGCCGGGGACAGTTCAGTCCGCAGCGGCGGGGACGGCGTCCGGCCAGAATACATGAGCGGGCTGAATCGGTTTGCCCGCCTTGTGACGCTCGTCCGGCGGCATCACGTCCATGTTCGGCCACAACCCCGTTTCCAGGCATGCCGCATACCCTTCCGGCAGCTTGCGCGCGCGCATGGCACGGGCCGCGGCGGCATAGTCGTAGTCGAGACCGCAAACAGAAATTTCCAATCCGCCATCGACCGTATTAAGCAGCGCATACCAGACCCGCGGCGTTCCATCGTTGGCAGGCATACCGATGACACCCGCATTCAGCCACAAGCGGTCGCCAAGAATTTGCATGAATGGCACGCCTGAATGTCCGCCGATCACCGCATCGACACCAAGCGCTTCCAGACTTTCGCGCTTGATAACGTCATCGGTTTTTTCGAACACGAAGTCATTGATAGAAGCGGCACTGCCATGCACGACCGCGAAGCGGCGGCGGCCAAGCTGAAATTCGACACGTCCCGGCAACTGCCTCATCCAGGCCCGGTGTTCTGGCGTCAGCCTGGCATTGGCATACGCATACCATTGCCGCGACATGACATCGCACTCGGTCCCCTCGTCGAAACCGCAGCCGCAATCGTCGGCTTCCGCACCGAAGCTTTCCTCGCAATTTCCCATCACGGTGGTGACGCCCCAATCCATAACCGCATCCGTCGTCGCCGCCGGATCGCCGGCATAAGCGACGACGTCACCGGTGCAAATGATCCGCTCAGGTGGGATGCGGAGATGTCCGGCCTCAGCGATCATCGCTTCGGTCGCCTGCAGGTTGGAGTACGGCCCGCCGAACACCAGCACCGGACCGTCAAGCTTGCCGAGGTCGAGCGTCTTCACTTCAGTCATCGGCATTCAATCCGGACTGCACGACGCGCCGCCGAGGACACAGAACTTGGCGCAATGAGGATGATTGAGTTGCACGGATGTATTCGACTCTTGGAGCCTGCTGCCCAGCTCGAACGCCGGATCGTACGGCAGCAACGTACATGGCACGACCACCGGGCCGTCGGCCCCCTTTCTTTTCACGACCATGCGCGACGATGCGCACATCATCGTTTCCGGCTTGATCCCAAGGATGTCCCAGCAATGGACGGTGATTTCGGGGACATCGACATGGGCGTCCATTTCCGGGAACAGAACGAGTCGTCCCGGATTTTGCGCATCGATCGGAATGCTTTCGGCCGCAAAAAGACCGGCGTAACCGGCGCGTCCGGTTGCCTCGTCCTCGTCCCAGCAGGTCCGACCGGCAACGGCAAGATTGAACCCGTTTGCAGCCAGCCAACGCAATCCTTCGACCATCGGCGGCCAGGTGTCCCTGCCGCGGATGTCCTCGTGGCCTTCGCGCGTGTAATGATCGACCGAGACGCGCACCGCCAGCGCCTCACCATAGGTTTCCTTGAGCACCAAAAGTTTATCGCGCTTGTTCAGCAGGGGCTTCATCGCGTTGGTCAGGATGAGGACCCGGTATCCGCGCCCGAGGGCTTCCGTGATCATCCCGATGATGTCCGGGTTCATGAACGGTTCGCCGCCGGTGAAGGCGATCTCCTCCACCTTCATGTCTTCGCGGTCGATCTCGTCGAGATAACCGCGCATTTCGTCGAGTGTGATATAGGCGAGCGCATCGTTCTTCGGCGACGAGTCCATATAGCAGTTGACGCAGGTGATGTTGCAGAGCGACCCGGTGTTGAACCACAGCGTCGTCAAGTGGGTCAGTGCGACTACGGCGCGTTGCTGCCCGTCGGCGGTAATATGCGGATCGCGGAACTTGCGCGGATCGAGCGCGCGGCTGGAATCGGGCATTTCCTGAACGATCTCCTATCCCCTTGTGGCAACTCTTGCTTAGCCGACGGCATTGCTCAACTCAAATAAACCTATCGTGAGCGGGCCGCATAGCGGGGATTGAAGTCCCGGGCCGGAATCCCATAATGCGGAGAGGAGGAAACAACACATGAATTTCGACGTACGCCCCCTTTCGACGCATCTCGGCGCGGAAATCAGAGGCATCGATCTCAACGACGGACTCGGCGACAACGTCGCCGGCGAACTGAAACAGATCTGGTGCGAAAACGGCGGCCTGATGGTGATCCGCGGCCAGGAGAACCTGACGACCGAAGCCCATATTGAATTCGGTGCGGCGCTCGGTCCGCTGTTCGGTGCGCCCGACCAGTCGCCGCTTCAAGATACGGTGAGCCGGTATATCCACCCGAAGCACCCGGAAATATATCGTGTTTCCAATAAGCTAGATGAAAGCGGCGAACCGCTTGGTAGAAAAGGCGCGGGCACGTACTGGCATTCCGATGTCAGTTTCCGTGAAACGCCGGCCGGCGCGTCCGTGCTGCATGGGGTCGAAATCCCGCCCGTCGGCGGCGACACGATCTTCGCCAACATGACGAAGGCCTTCGAGGATCTCTCCGAGCCGATGAAGGACCTGCTCAGGCCGCTGCATGCCTGGCACGACTTCGAGATGGCGGCACGTACGCAATACGCAAAGCCGATTGTCGTCGAGGACGATATGTCCGGCGCCAACAAGGCCCTGCATCCGGTGGTCCGCACTCATGCAGACACAGGGAAAGAGAACCTTTACGTCAACCCGGGTTTCACATCGCATCTGGATGGGTTCGACGCGGATGAAAGCCGCTGGATTTTGGAGCCCCTCTATCGGCACGCCACGCGCGCGGAGTACCTGTATCGCCACACCTGGCAGCCCCACGACGTCATCGTCTGGGATAACCGGTGCCTGATGCACTACGCGGTGATGGATTACGGTGATGCGCCCCGCTACATGGAGCGCACCACCTGTATCGGCGAACGGCCGGTCTAGCGGACCGGCCTAGCGCTGCTGGAAGCGCCTTCCGACCAGCGCGGCGGCGATGTTGACCTTCTGAATGTCGATGGTGCCGCCGGCGATCCCCCAGCCCCAGCCGTCGCGAAGCTTCTGTTCGATCGGGTATTCGGTGGAATAACCGTACCCGCCCATGAGCTGCATTGCCTTACCGGTCACGTCGCGCACGATCTCGTTGGCGAAGCATTTCGCGATCGAGCTGTCGGCCACCGACGGCAGCCCTTGCTGCGCGTTGACGACGGCCCGATAGAGCAACAGGCGCGAGGCATCGACCTTCATCTTCATTTCCGCGATGTGCAACTGCACGGCCTGGAAATCGACAATCGGCTTGCCGAACTGCTGCCGTTCCTGCACGTAGTCGAGTACGTAATCCAGCGCGGACTGGGCAATCGCCAGCGACATCGTGGTGTTGCCGCAGCGTTCGAGATCGAAGGCTTCCATGAGCTTGCGGAATCCGCCGGCCGGCACGACAACGTTTTCCTTCGGGACTTGCACGTTGTCGAGGAAGATGTCGGCGCTCGGGATGCCGCGAAATCCCATGTGATATTCGGGCTTGCCGAAGCTGATCCCGTCGCGATCCTTTTCCACCAGCACCGCGCCGACGCCCTTCGCGCCCGGTTCGTCCGACATGCGGCAGTAAACGACGTAGGCGTCTGCGTGACCGGCCCCCGAACACCAACGCTTGGTGCCATTCAGCGTCACCGTATCGCCGTCAACGGCGGCCTTGGTTGTGAGGTCGGTCAAGGCCGTTCCAGCCCCGGGCTCGGACATGGAGACGGCGACGATCATTTCACCGGCACAGACCTTTGGGACGATCCGCTGTTTCATTTGATCGGGTGCGAAATGCGCCAACGCCAGCGTCGGCCCGAAGGACGATTCGAAGACCGGAAACGCGACAGAGGGCGAGATCTTCGCCACCTCTTCCAGCACCAGCACCGCATCCAGATGCGTGAGCCCCAGCCCGCCCAACTCGGATGGCAGATTGACGCCGAGGAAGCCCATTTCGGCGTAGCGCTTCACAAGTTCGTGGCTGGGCGGCGTGGCCGACCGCTCGATCTCTTTGGCGATCTCGGGGAGTTCGGTCTGCGCAAACTTGCGCACGGTTTCCTGCAGGGCTTTCTGGTCGTCGCTTAGGGTAAAATCCATGATGTCCTCCGGTTGAGCGGCGATAATTTAAGCGGCACTCAGCCGGATGTCACGACGGGTGGGATAGGGCTTGCCATGCGGCATCGCTGCACCTTATTAGAAGGGCACAGAACGGCATCTTTCGCGGGTGTAGTTCAATGGTAGAACGAAAGCTTCCCAAGCTTTAGACGAGGGTTCGATTCCCTTCACCCGCTCCATTTCCATCTTCACGACATGCGCAAAAGAAAACGCAGGGCCGAAGCCCCGCGTTCCCGTTGAACTGCGTTATGAAGGAGAAATCAGAACGCGACGTTAACACCCGCCATGACGGCCATGATGTCATCGTAACTGGTGCCGGTACGGTCCAGTTCGTGGTTGCGATAGCCGATGTAGACTTCGGTACCTACATCCGGCAGCGCCTGAACCACCTGCAGACCGAAGGTGGTCATTTCGTCACCGTTCTGGGCCAGATCTTCATATAGGCCGTAGTCGATGCCGAAGCTGGTGTCGCCAAGGCTGGTCAGACCGACCGTATAGGCCAACTTCCCATAGACGAACGTCGGGTCATCCGTACCATTCGCTTTTTTCAGCGTCTTGCCGCCCGCAAGGGTCAGGCTGATGCCGATATCATGCTTGGCAGACACGGAGCCCGCATAACCGCCGTCGTCGGTCGTGGACGTCGACGAGTTGTTCCAATAACCGGCCGCCGCACCGACGTTGATTCCACCGAACTTACCGGAGAAATTGACGCTGACGTCACCGGCACCACCGGAGACGTACGACGTCGCAACGCCGAATCCGCCAAACGACGGTGTGTCATAGCGCACCCGGTCATCGAGACCGAGGCCGTCCATGTTGCTGGAGACAGTGCCGATCGCCGGACCGGTACCGCCGGAAGCGGTACGAAACACCGCAGACGAAGCCATGTCGGCGATACCCGAGTACGCAACAATTCCCGTACCGGACATATCGGTTTCAGCAATGCCGTCGGATGCCGACGACCCCTGACCGATCGAGAACTTACCCAACGTAGCGTGCGAGAAATACGCATCCATGTGTCGCTGCGAAAACGTCGTGGCGCCGAAACCGTTGTTAGCGCCCGTAACCGTGAGCGAACTCGACGAGTTATCACGGAAATCGAACTCCATGAGGAAGCCAGCGGTCAGCGCTTCGTTAACTTTGCCTTCGCCCGTGATGAAAAAGCGCGAGCTGAGGTTTTCGTTGTCGACCACGGCCGACGTGCTGTCCTTGCCGTCATCGATATACAGTAGCGCACGGTCGACATAGCCACCAAGCGTGACGCTCATGCCATTGCTGTTCGAAACTTTCCCCGCGTGTGCTGTTCCGCTAAGCGCAATCAGAACCCCGGCGGCGATCCCTTTTTTAAGGTATGGGTTAGACATCCACTGTTCTCCATATTATAGCGGGGCGTTGCTTCAATCGCCGCCGCAGTCCATAAGGCACCCGCTTTTTGCGCCGCACCATTAGGCCAAATGCTACGATCTTTTATGTTTCTGTCAAATATTTTGTATAGTTTAAGTGCATTTTTTATAAATGCACATTGTTTATGCAGTATTATGAAAAAACGTAACGTTTGACCGCTTTTGCGTAAGGCGCACACGTCTATTCGCTATCCCACGGCTGACTTCACCATTTCCCTAAGCCAGCGATGCACCGGGTCCCGATCCAGACGCTTCGGCCAGATTTGCACAACCTGGTGGGGTTCCGCGCGAAACGGCAGCGGATACGTCGTCAACCCGTCATCGCGTCCGAGCGTCTCGGCAATGCGCGCCGGCAGGGTCGAAATCATTGGCGTCCCCCGGATGATTGCTGGAATGGCAAGAAAATGAGGAACCGCGTGCTGTACCGTCCTGCTCGCTCCGAGGTCGGCGAGATGATCGTCGACCCAGTTCCGGTCGCCCCCGTCGGGCGCCATGATGACATGTGGGCAAGCGGCGTACTTCTTGATCGTCATACGGCCGTCGAGCAGCGGGTTCTCCGCGTCGGCAACGACACGCGCGGCTTCACGAAACAGCAGTTCGGCATTAACCCATCCAGGGTAGCCGCCGGAAACAGAGATCGAGAGATCGATACTGCCCTGGCGCAGATCGTCGAATTGGGCGCCGTGCATGTAGTGGCGCGTCTTCAGCCGCACCTTAGGTGCCGCGCGGGCCATGAGCCTAATCAGGACGGGCAATATGACGCTGGCACCATAATCATTCATCCCGAGCACGAACGTTCGCTCAAGAGTTTCGGGGTGAAACGGAGCAGGTCCGGCGATACCGTCCTGAAGCTGCCGCAGCCCCGGCCGGATCCGCGCGTAAAGATCTTCTGCGACGACCGTTGGCTCCATGCCACCGCTGCGGCGGATAAACAACTCGTCTGCAAATGCCGCCCTTAACCGCGACAGCACATGGCTAAGCCCGGGCTGCGTAATCCCCAGGCGGTCTGCCGCCGCGGTGATTTGCCGTTCCTCGTAAATCGCAACCAACGCCTTGAGCAGATTGAGATCGAATCCTTCAATATTCATTTTTTTATTTTAACTATATTTTTTATTCATTGGTAAATGTTCTCGCCGGCTTCGATCCTGTATCCCCATACAGGAGGAACTAATGTCACTTAAATTCACCATTTTCCGCTTCCTCGGCGTCATGCTGACCGTCACTGCACTGGCCGGATGCGCCGGGACGACCGGCGGCGATAGAATCCTCGCGCACGAGGTGACCGGCACCGGACCGGACAAGGTCATCGTGCTGCACGATTGGCTGGGCGACCGGCGCAACTACGACGATGCCCGACCCTATCTCGACATGCAGAGCTTCACATTCGCCTTTGCCGATCTCAGGGGGTATGGCGGCTCCGTGAAGATGAAAGGGATGTTCACCTCTGACGAGGCCGCCGGCGATGTGCTCCGTCTCGCAGATCGTCTGGGCTGGCAACGCTTCCATATCGTTGGGCACTCGATGACCGGCATGGTCGTTCAGCGCGTTGCGGCGAACGCACCGGATCGCGTCATCTCGGTCGTCGCCACGACACCCGTCGCCGCCAACGGCATGCACACGGACCCGGACACCCGCGCATTCCTGGAAGGAGCCGCCAAGGACCCCGCCGTCACCGCCAAGGCGATACACGCTCTCACGGGCAATCGGCTCTCGGACATCTGGGCCGCATTCAAGGTCGAGCGCGCAATGTCGTCATCGACGGAAGCCGCACGGCTGGGCTATCTCGACATGTTCGACCTGGAGGATTTCCACGCGGATGTCGACGGCTTGAAAGTACCGATCACCGTGATCCTCGGCGAGAACGATCTGCCGTTCTTTCAGCCCGACTACATCAACTCGACGTTCGGCAAGTGGTATCCGAACCTGACCGTCGTGGTTAGCCCCAACGCCGGTCACTATGTCATGCAGGAAACGCCGGCATTCTATGCCAGCGCCGTGGATGCGCATTTAAAGAAGAACATGGTAAAGTAAGCGCCATGATTATCTCCAGACGAAGCCTGCTTAAGATCCTGGGGGCGAGCGCAGTCGCCTTGCCCGGCGTGGCGGCAGGGCCGCTCCGGGCGGGTGAGGTATTGACCGGCAACGTCCGCGCACGCGTCATCGACATGGTGGAACAGGCTTCCGACGCCGTCGGAGAGTTCGGCTTCCCGAGCGCGCTGAACCGGACGGACTGGAAATTGTGGAAGCGTCCCGACCTGGGCCTGTACGTGTTCGTGCTGGATACCGACGGCAAGCTCCTTCTACACCCGGACCGGCGCGGCGAGGGGCAGATCGTGATCGGCAGCAAGGATACGCTGGGCACACCATTCATCCGCAACATGATCAAAGCCGCCGTCGCCGCCAAGGGCAGTGGCGTTTGGACGCGATATCAATGGGCGGACGCACGAAGCGGCGAGCCCGGCACCAAGCACACCTATTCGAAAGCCGTTGGCGGCGTCATCGTGTCGGTGGGGTACGTGGCGGCAATCAGCTAATCGGACACGCTCAGCAGCGCGTATCGTCCTCGGGGTCGTCGTCAGCGTCTTCGTCGACCGTATCCGGGTACATTTCATAAACCACCGGCGAAGTGCGCTGGAGAGAATGATACCCCCCCTGCTCTTCGACCGGGCGGCCCGGCCGCTGCGTGATTCGCCATGCGATGAAGACCATCAGCATGCATGCAACGGCGCCGATGAACATAAAGAGGCCCGGCGGCCCGAACACATCCATCATTACGGCGCCGAGTGTCGGGCCGAACGAAGCTCCAATTCCATAAGACATCATCAGACCGCCGGAGGCGGGTACCCTGTCTTCGGCGTCGATATAGTCGTTGGCGTAAGCCACTGCGAGCGGATATAGGGTGAATGACAAGCCGCCGAACAACGCGCCCAGCGCCAGCAGGGCGCTGCCGTTGTGTACATCCTTGTTCATGATCGCAAAGCAGACCACGGCGGTCGCCAGTGACACCCCGACCATGACCAGGCGGCGGTCGAACATGTCCGACAGCTTGCCGATCGGCAGTTGAAGCACCAGACCGCCAATGATCACCGCCCCCATGAACTGCGCCGTCTGCTGGGTGACCAATCCGGCCTGCTGCGCAAACAACGCACCAAGACCGTAGAACGCCCCCATGAGCGCCCCGGACGCCATCGATGCCGTCATTCCTGTCGGTGAGATCCCCCACAAACGGCTGAGACGAAACCGCACGGGTTTCGGCAGTTCCGGTGCGCTCATCCGCGTCATCGCCACCGGCATGATCGCAAGCGACATCAGGATGGATGTCAGGATGTAGAGCAACATACCGTTTTCATCTGGCACGTTGATCAGGAACTGCCCGGCCCCTTGACCCAGATAGAGGACGATCTGGTAAAGCGAGAATACCTGTCCGCGAATCTCGTTGGACGATTTTTCGTTGAGCCAGCTTTCCGTACACATGTACATGCCGACCGTCGTGAAGCCGACGATGAAACGGAGCGCGCCCCAAAGCCACGGGTCGAGCGTCAACGCATGCGCGAGCGTCGCTGCGGACATCAGCGACCCCAGGGCGGCGAATGCGCGGATATGTCCGACCGTTGTAATGAGCCGATGACAGTACCCGGTCCCGAGAACGAGACCGACGAAGTACATCGAGGTCACCATACCGACGACGGTCGACGGCAGCCCCGCTTCACCCATTCGGAAAGCGAGAATCGTCGACAGACCGCCCGCCCCGACCATCAGGAAAGCGACGCCCAAAAGAAGGGAAGAGACGAGGCGAAGCGTCGAAAACATGCGCACGGCCTTGAGGCTGGGGTTTCAATTCCCGGCGCGTGTACGCCTCATGGTTTCCGGGCGCAAGTCATTTATTGTAAGCCGATTGTAAAGACTTAGCGGGCCGATTTTACCCCTCGCTAGCCGGCCGCCAGGGCCTCTGCGTGATGTCGTAAATGGTCCTCGATAAAGCTCGCGATGAAGAAGTAGGAATGGTCGTAACCGGGCTGCATCCTGAGGTCCAGCTTCTGCGCCGCCTTGGCACAGGCGTCCGCGAAAATTTCCGGGCGGAGTTGCTCCTCGAGGAAATTGTCCGCCGTTCCTTGATCGATCAGAATTTCGCCGTCGAAACGTTTGCCGGACTCGACGAGAGCGGTCGCGTCATAGTCGGCCCACGCGCTGCGATCGTCCCCAAGATACCCGGTGAACGCTTTCTCGCCCCACGGCACCTGGCTTGGCGCAACGATGGGCGAAAAGGCGGACACACTGGAGAACGTGTCCGGATTCTTGAGTGCAATGGTCAACGCACCGTGACCGCCCATCGAATGCCCCATGATGCCCTGCTTATCGGCTTGGGCCGGGAAGTGCTTGAAGATCAATGCCGGGAGTTCACCAGTGACATAGCTATACATCCGGTAATTCTTCGACCACGGCTGACGCGTCGCATCCAGATAGAACCCGGCACCTTTGGCGAAGTCATACGAATCGGCATCGTCAGGTACGTCATCGCCGCGCGGGCTGGTATCGGGCGCCACGATCACCAGGCCAAGTTCAGCGGCGGCGCGTTGTGCGCCGGCCTTAACCGTAAAGTTCTCTTCCGTGCACGTCAGACCCGAAAGCCAGAATACGACAGGCCGCGTATCGTCCTCGGCCTGCGGCGGTGTGAAAACCGCGAACTTCATGTCGCAGCCCAGTTCCTGGGACGTGTGCTTGTACACGCCCTGCGTACCGCCGAAGCATTTGTTCTCTGATACGGTTTCGAAAGTCATGCGCTTACCCCCTTGGCATGAAAGATGTAGCCGAGGAAACTCAGCAGCAGTTGTGCGGCGAGAAACGCCGTCGTGCCGTCGCGGTCATAATCCGGTGCGACTTCGACCAGATCGATACCCGCCACATCACCGAGTTGGGTCAGCCCCTGTAGAATTTCAAGGACCTCGTAATACAGAAATCCACCGTGGCTCGGCGTGCCCGTCCCGGGCGCGATGGACGGGTCGAAACCGTCGATGTCGATGGTGCAATAGTATCGCTTGCCCTTGGGGACACGTGCGAGGACACCCTCGGTGCCGAGCTTCCGCACGTCGCGGACTGACAGGATGTCCGACCCCGCCTTTCTGGCCGCATCGTAGTCGGCCCGGTTGGACGACGACACGAAGCGAATGCCCAGTTGGGTGAAGCCGGTGACATGCTTCATTTCGGAAGCACGCCGGAGCGGATTGCCGTGGCCGTATCTGACGCCGTGCCGTTCGTCGACGAAATCCAGATGCGCATCTATGTGAATGATGTGTACGGGTTCCTCGTGGTCGAAGGCCTTGATGCAGGGGATATGCACTGAATGATCGCCCCCCAGCGTCACCGGCATGGCCCCTGCTTCGAGAATCTTGCGGACGGCATACTCGATGTTGTCATGACACTTCAGAGTATTGGTATGCACCATATCCGCATCGCCGATGTCGACGATCTTTATCCCGTCCTGCGGCAGATAGGTCACGTCATCTTCGAAGTCGTACATACCCGCATGGCCGAACGAGAACAGCGTCGACGCCTCGCGGATCGCACGCGGACCGAAGCGCGCACCGGCGCGGTACTGCGTCCCCATATCGAACGGCGCGCCCAAGACGCACACGTCCGCACCTTCCAGTGCGTCCCAGTCAAGAACGGCGGGTTGCTTGGCGAACGTGCAATGGCCGACGAACGGCAGGTTCAGACGGCCGGCATCGTATGTATTCTCACTCATCTGAAGGCCTCTTTGTTCTCGACAAGCCATTTCGCCAGATCTGGGGAAACGCCCCGACGCTCGGCGACACCGAAAATACCGGTCACCTTCTCACCGTCATCCGATAATGGTAGACGCGTCGAATACAGTGGCTGCTCCACGCCGACATAGTGCGTTTCGAACACTAAGGGCTTTCGTGTTTCTAGCACACGCTGATATTGGTCGAGCAGCAATTTTCGAGCCCATTCCCGCGACATGGAACTCAGTGGCTTATAGCTGTAATCCACGCCATGATATTCGGTGTGCCCTCGGCCCCAGTAGCGGTAGATAAAATCGCCGTCATCGGCAACATCGCAAACCACGACGTAAGGAATTAACGGACTCGGCAGCGCCATAATATCCATGTCGCGCCACGCCGGCGCCCACCTTCCGCCCGCTCTTTCACGCCAGTGCGCATAAACAACAGCTACCGCTGGATTGTCGACATCTTCCGGTGCGCGCTCGATGGATGATCTGACGGGCGCGGTCATCGGAAGGCCATATCTCGATTAGAACTCGACGACGGCGCGGATGCTCTCGCCCTTATGCATCAGATCGAAACCTTCGTTGATGTCATCCAACGCCAATTTGTGCGTGATCAGATCGTCGATGTTGATCTTGCCGTCCATGTACCAATCCACGATCTTCGGCACGTCGGTGCGGCCTTTGGCGCCACCGAAGGCCGTGCCGCGCCAGACGCGCCCGGTGACGAGTTGGAACGGCCGCGTCGAGATTTCCTGACCGGCACCGGCGACGCCGATGATCGTGCTTTCGCCCCACCCTTTATGGCAGCATTCGAGCGCCTGACGCATCACGTCCGTGTTCCCGATGCATTCGAAAGAATGATCCGCACCACCGTTGGTCAGGTCGACCAGATACGGCACCAGATCGCCTTCGACCTCTTTCGGGTTCACGAAATGCGTCATGCCGAATTTCTCGGCGATCGCCTTGCGCTTCGGGTTGAGATCGACACCCACGATCATGTTGGCGCCGACCAGCTTGGCGCCCTGGATGACATTCAGACCGATACCGCCGAGCCCGAACACGATCACGTTGTCGCCCGGCTGCACCTTGGCGGTGTTGATGACGGCGCCGACGCCGGTCGTCACGCCGCAGCCGATGTAGCAGACCTTATCGAAGGGCGCGTCCTTGCGAATTTTGGCAAGCGCGATCTCAGGCAGGACGGTGAAGTTCGAAAACGTCGAGCAGCCCATGTAGTGGTGGATCGGATCCTTACCGAGACGGAAGCGCGACGTCCCGTCCGGCATCAGGCCCTGACCCTGCGTCGTGCGGATCGCCTGACACAGGTTGGTCTTGCCGGATGTGCAGTAATCGCACTCGCGGCATTCAGGGGTGTAGAGGGGGATGACATGATCGCCTTTCTTCAGCGACTTCACACCTTTACCCACATCGACGACCACGCCGGCGCCTTCATGCCCAAGGATAGCGGGGAAGATTCCTTCCGGATCGGCGCCTGACCGGGTGAATTCGTCGGTGTGACAGATACCGGTCGCCTTGATCTCAACCAGAACCTCGCCCTCTTTCGGGCCGTCCAGTTCAACGGTTTCGATGCTGAGCGGTTTCCCGGCCTCGAAGGCCACGGCGGCGCGCGTTTCCATGAAGTTTCTCCCTTAGGCTCGTCTTGTATGAATTCCGGTTGCGGCAACTATGCCCGAAACCCGGCGGGGGACGCAATTCTCTATCCCCGCTGTTTTCGTGCGGGGATTGCCTGACAACGACGCCGGCCCATATAGGATGGATTGCAGCAGCGGAGAGGCAGATGGATTCCGTCACCCAGTTCACGCTTGGCGCCGCCGTCGGCGCGGCCATGCTCGGCCCCAGGATCGGCATGCGAAAGGCGGCCCTCGTCGGCGGCCTGATGGGGACGGTGCCGGATCTGGACACCTTCCTGCCCAGCCCTGACCCGGTGACGTCGTTCACGTCTCACCGCGGGTTCAGTCATTCGCTGATTGTTCAAGCGCTGGTGACGCCGCTTTTCGCGGAACCCCTGGTGCGCGTGTTCCGTGACCTCAAGGACGGGCGCGTCCTGACATACCTTGCGGTCTATCTGATATTCGCCACGCACGCCTTGATCGACGGCATGACCGTTTATGGCACGCGGCTGTTCTGGCCGATATATGAACATCCGGTCGGGGTCGGTTCGATCTTCATCATCGATCCGCTTTATACGATCCCGCTTCTGTTCGTCACGCTTTGGGCACTTTTTTTCAATCCGGCGAGCGTACGGTTCAAAGGTTGGCTTAAAGGCGCACTGCTTGTCTCGACACTGTACATGGCAGGCACCGCGGTCCTGCAACAGTGGGCCGGGAAACAGGCGCAGGCGTGGCTCGATGCGCAAGGCATTGACGCTGAAAGAACGCTTTCCATTCCGACGCCGTTCAACGTCCTCTACTGGCGGACCATCGTGATGGACGGCCCCCGATACCTGAATCTCTACCACCCCTTGATCGGCGAAAACGTGACCGCATACGCCCATCCGCGCCACCCGGAGCTTGAGGGGTGCCTGGCAAACACCGGCGCTTTCCGGGAACTCGCATCCTTCACCAAGGGCTTCTACAGCATGGAAGAAACGGACAGGAAGATCGTCTTTTCCGACCTCCGGATGGGATTGACGCCGAACTACGTGTTCAGGTTCAAGCTCGGTGAAATGAAAGAAGGCCTGCCCCGGGCCGTGAACCCACCGACCCGCGAGCCGACCGTGCGTGGCACGAACGGCGACCTCGACTGGCTTCTGGCCGGAATCATCGGCGATCAGACGGTCCGCCCAGCGGAAGCGGACGCCTATCAACCCGAAACCGGGTTCAAACTCGCCGCAGACGCTGCATTGCCGCCACCCTGCTCGTAATAATCAAAACCTATCATTTCAATCAAAACAAACGATTTTACGTATTGCGCGCGAAGCCGCATATTCACGTCAGTCGCCAACACGGCGTTGGACCAATTTACGAATAAGAGGTGACCACCATGCAAAGACAAGTTCCCCAAGTGATCTTCAAGACCCGCGTTCGCAACGATGCAATCGAAGGCGACAATCCGTTCGAGTGGAAGGATCTCTCCACCGACGAAATTTTCAAGGGCAAGCGCGTGGTACTGTTCGCACTTCCCGGCGCCTTCACGCCGACGTGTTCGACCAGCCACCTGCCGCGTTACGAGGAACTCTATGAAGAGTTCAAAAACCTGGGCGTGGACAGCGTGATCTGCCTCTCGGTGAACGATGCCTTCACGATGTATCAGTGGGGCAAGCACCAGGGCGCCGAGAACGTGTTCCTGCTGCCGGACGGCAACGGTGAATTCTCGCGCAAGATGGGCATGCTCGTCGACAAGTCGAACCTCGGCTTCGGCATGCGTTCGTGGCGCTATTCGATGGTCGTCGACGACGGCGAGATCGAACAGATGTTCGTCGAGCCGGACTATGGCGATAACTGCCCGACCGACCCGTTCGAAGTCTCGGACGCCGATACCATGCTCAAGTATCTGAAGAGCAAGGCATCCGCCCAGGCAGCGTAACGCAAGATCCGGAGGAGGCATTTCTCCTCACCAAACGAAACCCAAACGTCTCCCACTCCCCCCTCCCCCTCGGGAGACGTAGCAGGTAAGGAGCGGACCTCAGGTCCGCTCCTTCTTGTTTGCGCACTAATCGAAGGTGACGACGGTACGGATCGCCTTGCCGGCGCGAAGCAGATCGAAACCGGCATTGATGTCGTCGAGCGGAATCCGCCCGGTGATCATCTCGTCCAATTTCAACGACCCGTCCAGATAAGCCCGGGCCAACGCCGGAAAGTCTTCCGCCGGACGCGCACCGCCATAAGACGAACGGACGATCTTGCGCTCGCCCATAAGGGTGCCCCACTTGAATGCGACGTCCCGATCCACGTTGACCTTACCCAGCCAGACGACCTGCCCGCCGGCCCGGCACATGCGCACGGAATCCTGAAATGCCTTTTCCGAGCCCGCACATTCATAAACGGCGTCGGCACCGCGCCCATCGCTCAACTCCTTGATACGCGCCATCGCATCCTCGCGGCTGGCGTTGACCGTCGCCGTCGCCCCCATGGCAGCGGCAATCTCCAACTTGGCATCGTCCAGGTCGATGGCCACGACTTGCCCGGCCCCCTTCATGCGCGCGCCCTGGACCGCCGACAATCCGATGGCCCCGCAGCCGATCACGGCAGCCGTTTCGCCGAACTGCACCGGCGCAACGTGCGCCGCCGCGCCGAAGCCGGTCATCACACCGCACCCCAGCAGGCACGCCCGGTCGAGCGGCATCCCCGCCGGCATCTTGACCGCCGATTGCCGAGGCACGATGACGTACTCGGCGAAACCACCCAGATACATCAGCATATGCAACGGCTTGCCCTTCAGGCTGTGCCGGTATTCGCCGTCGAAATGACGGCCGATGGCACGGTTTTGCGTATACGGTTCGCAAAGAATGGGCTGGCCGTGGTCACAGTAATAACAATGACCGCAATGCGGGTTCCAATGCAGGGCCACGGGATCCCCCGGCACCAGGTCGGCAACATTCCCGCCGACCTCGGCGATCGTCCCCGCGGCTTCATGGCCGAGAACCATCGGCATCGGGTATCTGAGCTCGCCTTCCAGAACTTCCAGGTCGGTATGGCAGATGCTGGCGGCGCCGATCTTGACCAGGACGTCGTCGGGCCCAAGGGGACCGAGGTCGACGGTTTCGATGCTTAGCGGCTGTCCCGCCTCATGCATCACGGCAGCTCGCATGGACGTCACTGGACTCCCCCTTTCGTTTCTGTTGTTTCGTATTCGAGTATCTGGAAACCATCGCCGAGCCACGGCATCGAACGGCGAATGGCCGGTTCGACGTGTTCGGCGATGATCCCCCGGCAAAGCGCTGCGAAGATCGCTGCACGCGGACCGAGTTCACGCCGGCGCGCCAAGAGATTGAGTGTCCTGGAGACGCCGGGACCGGGCATCGGCACTGCGGTGACGGGGTGTCCCGCGGCCTGCCCCTCAAGCACGCACATCGGCGTCGCCAAGGCGAAGCCATGCCCGGCCGCCACCACACCGGCAACGCCCTGCGCGGTATCAAATTCTGCGATACGCGGCGGCGACAGACGAATCCGGCGCAGATGCCGCTCGGCCAGCTGTCCAACGACATTATGTCCGGCAAAACGGATCAATGGCAGGTAATCCATGACCGCAGACAATGAATCCGCCGGCCCGTCATAATCCGACGGCAGCATCAGCAGCAGGTCTTCGCGAAACAGCGGCAGCATATCGATACCGCCGAGATTTTCTGCAGGGTCGGATGCAATGACGAAATCGACTTCACGCTCCATGAGAGCGCGAACATGATCGAGCGCCTGGCCCACGCGAAGAGAAAAATTACCCGGATCGAGTTCCTTCGAGACCCGATCATAAAGATGCGGCGTCAAGGTTGCCGCCAGGGAATTCGGCAGCGCGATGCGCAACTCCGGCAGCGGTTGCTCGCCCACGTCGCGTACCGCGGCAAGGGCTTGTTCGGCAGACGACAACAGGGCCTCTGCGCGGTCACGAAGCACCTCTCCGGCCGGCGTGAGGCGCGTCGGACGGAGGCGGCGGTCAAGCAACGGCGCACCCACAGCTTCTTCCGTTTTACTTATATATTGAGATACGGCCGGTTGCGTCATCCCCAACCGCCGTGCCGCCTCGGCCATATTGCCTGCCCGCGTCGTTTCAAGAAAAACCCCTAATGATCGTAAATCCAGCCCCTTAGGCCACATCATGGCGCAAATCTCCAGCAATTGGGACGAGCATCCCTCGGAAACCCTCAATATAAGTAAAATTTATAGTATGAAAAATTGGAACGGTACAGGTTTCCGGGTGTACGGTGTGCCGCACTTATTCAGGAGGAACGTCATGGGCAAGGCACTCACCGACGAACAGATCGAGCGGTATCACCGGGACGGCTACTTCGCGCCGGTGCGTGTCATGGACGCTGAGACCGCAGCCGATTTCCGCAAGAAGTTCGAGGCCTATGAGGCCGCGCACGACGGCTGGTACGAGATGTCCAAGGGACAGAAGCTTTATCTGTTGCAAACCTGGGCGCGCGACCTGGCGAAACATCCCAAAATCCTGGATGCCGTCGAGGACGTTCTCGGCCCGAACCTAATGGTCTGGGGCCTCAGTCTTTTCATCAAGGACGCCAAGTCGCCGTCATATGTATCGTGGCACCAGGACAGCACCTATTGGGGTCTGTCCAAACCGGACGTTGTCACCGCGTGGATTGCACTCTCGCCCGCCAATCGTCAGTCAGGCTGCATGAAGATGATGCCGGGTACGCACAAGTGGGAGCAGATCGCGCACAAAGACACGCTCGCCAAAGAAAATCTTTTGACCCGCGGCCAGGAAATCGCCGTCGATGTCGACGAGAAGGATGCGGCGTACCTTGAACTTGAGCCGGGCGAGATCTCGCTGCACAACATCCGCACCGTTCACGCCTCGGCGCCGAACCAGTCGGATGACCGCCGTATCGGCATTGCCGTCCGCTACATCGCGCCGCACGTCAGCCAGATCAACGCCGACGGCGACAGCGCATGGCTGGTCCGCGGTGAAGACACGGAAGGCAATTTCATTCACGAAGTGCCGCCCGAAGCCGACATGGACGCCGCCGCATTAGCCGAGCACGACCGCATCATGGCGCTCCGTCAGGGCGTTCTCTACAAGGGCGTCTCGGGCAAGCCCGCCCACACGAACGTCTAAGGAATACCGGCGCAGTAACATCAAGGGTAAGCCGGCCCACACCGAGAACTTAGGGAACCCCTCACGCGCGGTGGCTTCGGCTACTGCGGGTGAGGGGTAACTTTTTATTTTAAAATGAAACCGTGCATGAACGGGTCGCGCTCATCGACGAAGATGGTGTTGAGCCCGTGCATTCTGGCCCAGCCGGCGATACTCGGCACGATTGCCGGTTTGTTGCCGATGGTGGTTTCCGCTTCGACACGGCCGTCGAAAATCGAGCCGATGATGCTCTCGTGCCGGTAATCGTCGCCGACGTTCAGCAGCCCCTTGCCATGCCGCTGCGCCATCCTGGCCGACGTGCCCGTGCCACAAGGGGAACGGTCGATCGCCTTGTCGCCGTAAAAAACCGCGTTCCGGCCGTGCACCCCCTCCTGCGTCGGCCGGCCTGTCCACATGACATGGCTGACTCCGCTGATCGCCGGCTGTTCGGGATGCTGAAAATTGTACTTTTCGTTCACCAGGTCGCGGACGATGGGGCTCAGGCGCTGGATGTCGCCGGGCTTGAGATCCGCCATGTCGCGCATGTTTTCCTGCGGCTCAATGATCGCATAGAAATTGCCGCCGTAGGCAACATCGAAGACGATTTCGCCCAGACCCGGCACATCGACCGTCAATTCCGTGTCGGCCAGGAAACAGGGTACGTTCTTGATCCGCACGTTATCGACGTGATCGCCGTTCATTTCATACTGCGCCTCGACCACACCCGCCGGTGTGTCGAGCCGCGCCAATCCCGGCGTTTTCGGGCTCACCACGCCGCGCTCGATCATGAAGGTCACGGTCCCGATCGTGCCGTGACCGCACATCGGCAGGCAACCCGACACCTCGATATAAAGGATCGCGACATCGCAGTCGTCACGGGTCGGCGGGTAAAGGATCGAGCCCGACATGACGTCGTGGCCGCGCGGCTCGAACATCAGGGCCGTCCGAATCCAGTCGAATTCATCGACGAAGTGCCTACGCCGTTCGATCATGTCGCCGCCCTTGAGCTGCGGCGCGCCGCCCACCACCATGCGCACCGGATTGCCGCACGTGTGGCCGTCAACGCAAAAGAACGTATGACCCGCCATTGCTTCCTCTCCCTAGCGGTACCGGTCGATGCGGTAGGGTGCCATATCCAGTCCCGGATCGCGACCGGCAATCAAATCGGCCATCAGGCGGCCCGTGACGATGGACATGGTCAAACCCAGATGCCCGTGCCCGAAAGCGTAGTAAACGTTCTTGGCATGCGGCGATGCCGAAATCACCGGCACCGAATCGGGCGTCCCCGGCCGATGCCCCATCCATTCCGTCCCGCCTTCGGTCCGGAGGTCCGGCACATAACGTTTGGCGAGGGAGACCAGCGCCTTGGAACGTTGATAGTTGGGGCCGGCCTCAAGCCCGCCCATCTCGACCGAGCCGCCGATCCGCAGCCCCATCCGCATCGGCGTCATGACAAAACTGTCTTCGGCGAACGTGATCATGTGACGGATGTCGACACCGGGATCCGGCAGCGTCGTGTTGTAACCCCGGTCGGCCTCAATCGGGAACGGGTCGCCGAGTTCCCTTGAAAGCCGTCCCGACCAGGCACCGGCGCAGATAACCAGCCGCTCGATGGCGATACGTTTGCCGCCATCGGCGATCAGCGCTTTAACGCCCCCATCGCCGGTTTCAAGCCCCGTGACCTGCGCCCGTTCGAAATTTACGCCACGCTCGCGCAAATGATCGGCAAGCAGCGTGACAAGCTCCTTGGGATCGCGGTAGTGCGCCCAATCCGGCGTGAAGTACCCCAGCCGCGCTTCCGGCCCAAGGGCCGGTTCATGTTCGAGGATCCCGTCACGGTCCAGCCGTTGCACGTCGATGCCGTGATCCTTTCGCGCCTGCCAATGATGCGCTTCGGCGTTGAACGCCTCTTCGGAGCGATAGACGAACAGCGTTCCGTTTCGCCGCAGCATGTCCTGCGCGCCAAGCCGTTGCAGCAGCGCAAGATGCGTTTCCATCGAACGCGACAGTAGCCCCGCCAACGCCGAGACGCCTTTGTGATGATCTTCTGCTCGACAGGCCTGCATGAAGCGATAGAACCACGGCAACAGTTTCGGCAGGTGCGCGATCCGCAGATAAAGCGGTCCCAGCGGATCCCAGAGCATTGCCGGAATCCGCTTCCAGATACCGGGCTCGGCGATCGGAATCATCTCGGCAACGGCAATCGCGCCGGCATTCCCCGTCGACGTGCCACTGTCGACCGGACCGCGGTCGACGACGGTTACACGATGGCCGTCTTCCACAAGGGCATAGGCACAGGCCAATCCGACGATGCCGTTACCGAGCACCGTCACATCGGGCGTTGTCTTGTCTTGGTTATTCGGCACTTCTGCTGCAACCGGCTCAGACGTTGGGGCGGGTGTCGAGGGCCTGAGCCACGATTTGCTCGACGCGGACGCGTTCAGCGCCGGCAAGCTTGAGGCGCGGCGGCCGCACGTTTTCAGACCCTTCGCCGGTCAGTTGATTGGCGAGCTTGATCATCTGCACCAACTTGACGTCGACATCGAGATGAAGAAGCGGCATGAACCATTTGTAGAGTTCGTAAGCCTCCTCGACCTTGCCTTCGCGGGCCAGCTTGAACAGCTGCACCGCTTCTTTCGGGAACGAATTCACCAAGCCGCAGACCCAGCCTTTAGCGCCGAACAGCGCGTTCTCCAAGACCAGATCGTCGACCCCGCAGAAGATCACGTAACGGTCGCCCACTTCGTTGAGCATGTCGGTGATGCGCCGGCTGTCGTGCGACGATTCCTTGACCGCGACGATGTTCTCGACGTCGGCCAATGCCGCGAAATCCTGCGGGCTCAGGTCGACCTTATAGGCAACCGGATTGTTGTAGATCATCATCGGCAGGTCGGTGGCGGCGGCCAGGGTCTTGAAGTGCGTCACCGCCTCCCGGCTGTCCTGCTGATAGACCATGCACGGCAACGCCATCAGACCGGCGCAGCCGGCACGTTCGGCGCGTTTTACAAACTCTATACCGAAAGCGGTGGTGTATTCGGCGACCCCGGTCAGCACCGGAATTTTACCGCCGGTAACCTCGACGGCGGCGCGCAGAACCTGTTCTTTTTCGTCCTGGGTCAGGGACGGATTTTCGCCGAGGGTGCCCAGCATCACCAGCCCCTCGATTCCGGCATCCATGCACGATTGGATATGACGTTGCGTCGCCTCGAGGTCGAGCGCGCCGTCATCCTTGAATTCCGTCATAAGCGCCGGAAACACGCCCTGCCAGTCGATGCTCATGTCGCTCCCTCACTGCGGTTCAATTTCCCCCGCAGCAGTATCAGCGAGCGGCCCCGGCGTGGCAATGCCCCGAGGCGGACTATTCCACGGTGCGCGGCGGCTTCCCGGTATAGGTCCAGATCATGTCGCGCGGAATCGGGCCCTTGTTGCGGCCGCCTTGCTGGGTTTGCTCCCAGGCGTGCGCCAGAATGCCGACGGACCTGGACAAACAGAAGAATCCCCGCGCCAGCGGCGCCGGGAATCCGAGTTCGGCATATATCACTGCCGTGGCGCCGTCGATGTTCATGTTGATCTCGCGGTTTTTGCGGGCGCTGACCTGACGCTCCATCTCGCGGGCGATTTCCATGATGCGCCCCGTCACAACCCCGTCGTCGCGGGCTTGGGCGACAAGTTCCATCAACCGCCCGGTGCGTGGATCGACTTTGTGAAAGCGATGCCCGAACCCGGGAATATATTTGCCGCCACCGGCGAAGAACTTGTCCAGAAAACGTGTCACCGCGCCGGCGACGGTGCCGCCGTTTTCATCCAGATCGGCGCTGATTTCCTCGTAGATCTCGACCGCCTGTTCGCCGGCGCCGCCATGCACGTCGCCAAGCACATTCATTGCCGACGCCATGGCGTTGTTGAGGCCGATACCGCACGTCGCCGCCATCCGGGCAATAGCGATCGACGGCGCCTGCGGTCCATGATCGACCCCGGCGGAGAGCGCAAATCCAAACAGCCTCTCCTGACCCTCGTTCGGCAACTCGCCCTTCAAAAGAAGCCATGCCATTCCCGCCAGGCCGACGTTCCCGATCAACTCTTCGATCGGGTAACCGTGATAGCGCAACATGCCTGGCGCCATTTCCGTGATATCGGTCTGCCACCAGTCGCGGACCTTCTTGTCGACGTCTTCAATCATATTGCTTTTTCCTCCCTCAGACGGGCTATGCCGTCGGCGTCGTAACCGAGTTCGTTGAGTATTTCTTCCGAATGCTGCCCGAGTGTCGGTGGCGGTGCATCGACGCTGGCCGGATGGCCATCGACCTTGTAGCCGGTTCGCGCGAGACGGATATCGCGGCCGACGCCGGGCGGATCCTTGAAATCGACGATCATGCCCCGATCCGCGATCTGCGGATGGGCCAGGATGTCCGGCACGCTCAACACCTCGCCTGCCGGAATTCCCGCATCGTTCATGAGTTTGCGCCATTCGGACGCGGATTTGGTTTCCATCGCTTCTTCGAGCACCGCCTTTAGTTCGGCCCGGTTGTCGAGTCGCGACTGTCTGAGCGCGAAGCGCGGATCGGTCTTAAGCTCAGGACGGCCCACCACATCGCAAACCAGTTCGAACTGTTCCTGCTTGTTAGCGGCGATGTTCAGAAGCCCGTCGCCGGTCGCAAACGTGCCGGACGGGCTGGCGGTAAAATTGTCGTTGCCCATCGGCTTCGGCACGTTCCCCGCGACGAGATAGTTCGACACCACCCACCCCATGGTCGCCAGGGTCGCTTCCAGCATGGAAACATCGACGAAATGCGCCGTGCGGTCGGGCTGCGCCAGTTGCGCGGCGATGGCGAATGCCGCCGTCATGCCGCCGACCGTGTCCGACACCGGATAGCCGACCCGGTAAGGCGCCGTATCCGGCGCGCCGGTGATACTCATCACGCCGGACATGCCTTGGACGATCTGGTCGTAGGCCGGCAGGTCGCGAAGCGGCCCGTCCTGACCGAAGCCGGAAATCGCACAGTATATAAGCTTCGGATTATCTTCTTTAAGTACATCGAAACCGACGCCCAACCGATCCATGACGCCGGGGCGGAAATTCTCCACCACCACGTCGGACGTCTTCACCAGTTCGCGAAACAACGCCTTGCCGCGTGCGCTCTTCAGGTTGATTTCGATCGAGCGCTTCCCGGCGTTCTGCGCCAGGAATGAAATACCCATTTTCTTTTCGTTGAGTTCCGGGTCGCCGCCGAGTTGACGCGCCAAATCACCGGAGCCCGGCATCTCGACCTTGACCACATCGGCACCCATGTGCGCGAGTTGATGGCAACAGAAGGGCCCCGCCAAAACGTTGGTGAGGTCCAGAACACGGACATGCGATAACGGCTTCAAGAAATTTCTCCCATCAACTTGGCCTCGAGCACCTGACGCCCTTTCTGGAGGGCTTGTACCGCGCGTTTACGTTCATCCGGATTGAAACGGGAATTCAAACCGGCGACGGACAACACGCCGATCAATTGCCCTTCTGCGGTTTGCACGGGAACCGCGACGGCAGCGGTGTCGCTGTCTCGCTCACCCAACGCATCCATGAAACCATCACGGCGAATGCGGTCGTAAAGATCGCCCTTCTTCCCTTCGTAGGCACACAACACGCGCCCCGGCACGCCCAGCTCAAGCGGCAGGCGTTCCCCCTCGTCGACATGATGGCGGATCGAATGCGTAGATTCACGGCGGAACAAGCATACGCGCGCATCCCCGTCCCGAACGTAGAAAGCCGCGCTTTCGTTGATGTCGGCGACGATATCCGCCAGCACGGGGCGAATATGATCGCTGAGCTCAAAACCTCGGCGGTAAAGGGTTCCCAATCGCCACGTCGTCGGACCGAGACGGTAACGCCCCTCTTCGTCCCTGCGCAGGTAGCCACGGTCGACGAGAGAGGCCGACAACCTGAGAATCCGGCTCTTGTACAAACCCGTCTCGGCCGCCAGTTCCTTGAGCGAAACTGACGTCCTGCCGTCTCCGAAGACTTCGAGAATATCGAGCGCCCGCTCGAGTGCGTCGACTTTGACAGAGCTCACGTTTTCCACCCGACAGCTGACCTGTTGCGTTTGGGTCAGATATTGTTTATTCTATCTAACAGAATATCGTTCCATCTAATGGAACACATAAAAACATCCAAGTCAACCGCTTTTATCGGGAGGTATCTCATGAAGTATCGTCATTTAATGTTTGGACTGGCCCTGTCCGCTGCCGTTGCAACGGCGCAGCCGCTGAAGGCGGGCGAGGTCGTGATGAGCGCCGTGGCGCCGACATCGCAGGACTATGCGATGGCCGTCGTGTGGTCCAACTTGCTCGCCAAGAAAGGCTCCAAGAACAAGATGACCGTGGTCGATAACGGCTCGGTGAAAGGACTTCGGAAACTGGCACAGGGTCAGGTCGACGTGGTCGCCATCGGCGCGCCGCATTACCGGGACGCCACCCAGCACAAGGGCAAGTTCAAGAACGACCCCAACGACCTGATCCCGAAGTACAAGGACATGTCGGCGCTGTTCGCGATCCGCACCAGTGCCGGTCAGTATGTGGCGCGGGTTGATTCCGGGATCGTCGCGATCCCCGACTTCAAGGGCAAAAGCCTTGCCATCGGTCGGCCCGGCGGGAATGCGGGCCGCGTCACGACGTCCCTGTTCCAGGTGCATGGCATCGACCTGACCGCCGGGGATGCGGACGGCCAGTATCTGAAATACGGCCCGGCCCTCGAACAGATGGCAAACGGCAGCATGGATGCGACGCTGGTGTGGGGCGGCATTCCGCATGCGGCTGTCGAGAACGCATCGCGCCAGATGAAACTGCGCTTCGTATCGCCCGATCCGACCAAGTTGCAGGCCTTCCGCGATAACGTCAGCAACGGTGAATATTACGTCTTCCAACGCGTGCCGAAGGAAACCATCGCCAAGGCGTACGGCGGGCGCGTCGAGAGCGAACGCGACGCTTATTTCTGGACGTTCCCGTTCATGATGGTGGTGCGCAACGATATGCCGGAAGACGTCGCCTACGACATCACCAAAACCATGTGGGACAACATCGCCGAAGTGAATGCGACGAGCCCCGCCCTGTCGCTGATCAATCTCGACGGCGCCACGGATTCGCTCTCTGTCGGCCTGCATCCGGGCGCGATGAAGTACTTCAAGGAGAAAGGCGTCATCAAGTAGACGGCCCCCAAACCCTGTGAAAGTCTGCTGGCATGATGCGTGATATTCTCAACGGCCTCGGCGTCCCGACGCGCGATCGTAAAGTCGAGGCCGGCATCATGCTGGCCGGCATTCTCGCCTGTATTTCGCTCACGGTTTTCGTCATCGGCACGACGGCGTTCGGCAAATATCCCGCACAGGCGCAATACGGGACGATTCTGACACTCGGGCTCGTCGCCGTTTTCTGTCTTAAGCCAGGACCGCTCGCCAGGGACGGCGAACGGACCGCAGCCGACATCCTGCTCAGTCTCGTCTTTATCGGGACCAGCCTCTGGAGCGGCATCTATTTCCTCAACAACTACTTCGAAATCGCGGATCTCCGCGAGGGCATACCGAATACCCAGGATCTGATCTGCTACACACTCGGGACGATTTCCGTCCTCGAAGCGGCACGCCGGGTCGAAGGCTGGATGCTGCTTTCGGTCGTCATCGCGGCGACCGTTTATCTTTTCTTCGGTCATGTCATGCCGGGAATCCTCGAACACCGTCCGTTCTCACCGGCGCAGGTCCTTGAGATCGCCTACAGTTATCAGGGCATCTATGGGGTCGCACTTGCCGCCGTGAGTGACGTCGTTCTGGTGTTCGTGATCCTTGGCGTTGCGCTCAGAATCTCCGGCGCCGGCGAGTTCTTCAATTACATCGCGATGAAATTCACCCAAGGCCGAAAATCCGGCCCCGCCCAGTGCGCCATCGTCGCTTCGGCGCTGTTCGGCTCGGTCAACGGCTCGGCACCGGCGAACGTATCGGCGACGGGCGTGCTGACGATCCCGATGATGAAGCGCGCCGGATACAAGGACCGCTTCGCAGGCGCCGTCGAAGCGACCGCCTCGTGCGTCGGGCAGATCATGCCGCCGATCATGGGGGTCGGGGCCTTCATCATGGCCGAGATCACCGGCATTCCTTACACCAACATCATGCTGGCGGCCGTCGTGCCGGCTTTTCTGTTTATCCTGTCGCTGTCGTGCGCGGTCGCATTCGAAGCTGGAAAACGCAACCTGGAAGCCGTGGAATACGGTCAGATCGACTGGACGTCTGAGAGGATCGCGCAGGGCATTACCCTGCTCGGCGGGTTCGGCACCCTGATTACGATGCTGATCTGGGGCTTCTCGCCGACGTTTTGCGGCCTCGCGGCAACGGCGCTTGTCCTCGGTTTGACCAATCTGTTCCCGGCGACACGGTTGAACGTGAACAAAATCGTCACGTTTTTCGTCGACGGCGGGCGCGACGGCTTGGCCGTACTGATTTCCTGCGCTGCGATCGGGATCGTTATCGGCGCCGTCACGACGACGGGGCTGGGAATCAAGATCAATCAGGTCATCGTTGCGCTTGGCAACGAACAGTTGCTGTACGCCCTCGTACTCGGCGCAATCTGCTCCATCCTGCTCGGCATGGGTCTGCCGACCGCGGCGTCTTACATCATGGTGATCTTCGTCGCCGGCCCCGCGATCATGGAACTCGGCGTGAGCCTGTTGCAGACACACCTGTTCGTTTTCTATTACGCGGTCCTGTCAGCAATTACCCCACCTGTGGCGCTGGCAGTTTTTGCGGCGGCCGCGATTTCCGGCGCGCCGCCGATCCCGCTGGCGTTGAACGCGATGCGTCTCTGCTTCGTCGGGTTCGTCATTCCGATGGCCTGGATATATCACCCCGAGATCAACCTGCAGGACCTGTCGATCGACACACTGCCGGGAATCCTGTTCCAGGTCGGCGCGCTGATTCTCGCGGTTGTCGCTGTCACCGCCTCGCATATCGGCTTTTTCATGACACGGATAAGCTGGCCCGGACGTGCCGTTCTGCTGGCGGGCGGCGCCCTGTCGCTGCATCAGTCTCCAGCCGTCGAAGTCGCCGGACTGGCGGCCGCAGCCGCTGTTCTGGCGCATTCCTATTACCGCGCGCGGACCGCGCGCGTTTGATTACTTCTGCGTTCACCCCCATATGAGGGGTCAAATGGGTAACAAGCCTCTTATCGGTGTCACCGGGTCGCGCCGCAAAGGCCGCATGATGACGTTCCTGAACCGTTTCGCGATCTGGCGGGCCGGGGGACGGAGTGTTCGTATTACCTGGGACAATCCCTACCCGATCGACAAGCTCGACGGCTTGGTGATCGGGGGTGGTGATGATATCTCGGCAACACTTTACGGTGGCGAAGTCTCGGTCGATGTCCGCGTCGACCCGAAACGCGACAAGGTTGAATTCGACGCACTGGAGACCGCGGAAAAACGGGATTTGCCCGTCCTCGGCATCTGCCGGGGCTCGCAGATCATGAATGTCTTTTACGGCGGCACTCTGCATACTGAAATTCGCGAGATTTATAAGGACGCACCGCAAATCCGCACGGTGCTCCCGAAAAAATGCGTCAATATCGTGGAAGGCACGCGCCTACGGGATTTGCTGCACGTCGATCACTGCTACGTCAACAGTCTGCACCATCAGGCGGTCGACACGCTCGGCGACGGGTTCGATATCGCCGCCAAGGACGAGCACGGCATGATCCAGGGCGTCGAGCGGAAGGGCGACCGATTTCTATTGGGGGTGCAATGGCACCCGGAGTTCCTGTTCTGGCAACCGCGCCAGCAGCGGCTGTTCAATCAACTCGTTACCGCGGCCAAGGCGCGAATGGACGGCTCATAAGCCTGTTCGGCGACTTTAACTCAGCGTGCCCATTCGGCGACTTAACTTCAGCGCGCCTGTTCGGCGACTTAATCTCAGCGCGCCTGTTCGGCGACGACTCCGATCAACCTGTCCACCGGCGCCAGATCGTCCGTCAGCACCGGCACATCTTCGGGCGAGAGCGATCCCGCCACCGCACCTGGATTAACCCGCTGCCACTGGCGGCCGGCGTTCTGGCGTGACTCGAGAACCGGCGCCGGGACGGGTACCGCTGACGCGGACAACAGGTACGTCAAGCGCCCGCCGCCGCCCATCTGCTGGACATCGACCCAGATTTCGACCACCGGAAAAACTTCACGCAGGGTTTTCAGCATCGCCAGCATGAATCTGGGCTCCCGCGCGGCGTCGATCACCGTCATGACATAAACGCCGTCAGGTTTGAGCTTGGTGCGGATTTCCTGTGCGAATTCCTGCGTCACCAGATGCTGGGGCACCGAGATATCGTGAAACGCGTCGCCGACCACGACATCGAGCGCCCCATCCTGCATCTGACGCAGTTGAACCCGCGCATCCGCGTGCGCAATTCGAATTACCGGTGTCGGCTCGAACCACATCATGTCACGCGCGATCGCCGTCACCGCCGGATCGATCTCGGCGACCACGTGCGTTCCCTGCGGATAGGTCACCGACCACGCCCGGGGCAGGGTATAGGCGCCGCCGCCGATAAAATAGCTGCGGAGATCCGCCTTCCCCCGAAATCTGATATCGATCATCCGGTCGGTCAGTTCGACATAGGAACTGTGCAGGCGGGTCGGGTCGTCACGATCGTTGATGCCGTGCCCCATGTGATCCAGCACCATGAGGCGGCTCGGGCCGTCCGTTTCGGCGCTGAAGTCGAGAACCCGGATGCAGTAATACCGGCTTTCCGCATCGCAGGCGCTGGCCAGCAAGGCGTCCACCCGAAAAGCGGCGAACGCACCGGCGGCAACAATGACCAGCATTGCGAGCTGTGCGCTCCGGAACTGCCGGGCCCAAACCGCAAACCCCACCGCCATGAGGCCGAGCAAAGCCGCGACGCTGATCAACGTCCCCTGCGAACCGATCCACGATATAAACACGAACCCCGCAGCGAGGGTCCCGATGATCGCGCCCCCGGCGCCGAGCGCGAACATCCGACCGATGACGATGCCCCGGCGGCCGGGTTCGGCATCGATGGCGATGCGCGTGATTATGGGCGTTACCCCCGCGATCAGCAGGCTGGGGACGAAGAACAGAACCGCTGTCAGCGCCGTCACGGCGGTAACGACCCCCACCTGCGATGCCAGAAGCACCGGCGCGGCCCAGCGCAGAAGCAGCGGAATGACCACCACGTTGACGGTCGCCAACGCCAGCATAAGTCCGATGATGGATAATCCTTGCCGGTCGGGCCGCTCCGCTAATCTGCCGCCGATCCAATGGCCGGCCGACATACCCGCCAAAACCGTCGCGATAATCGCCGTCCAGGTATAGATCGACATCCCCACGTAAGGCGCGATCAGCCGTGCCGCGACAATCTCAAGGATCAGGCCCAATGCCGAGGTCGCGAACAATGTGGCGGCGAGCGCGATACGTCCGGGCAGTGTCATGTCGATAATTCCCCTGAAACAAGGCGTGTCTCGTTTTTGCTGGACGCAACCGCAGGCAAGCCTTCACGATATGGTTCTCGTATTCTATATATAGAATACGTTCAGATGACCACCTGGAGGAAATGATGTCCTATACGCTCGATGAATTCGCCGCCGACTGTCATAACGCCCTTAAAAAAGACAGCAGCATGGCGGGGGTCGAGGAAGTCCGGAAATGCGTCGAGAAAGCTCTCAAAGACCCGGACCTGGTTGCCGAATACCTTCCTGAAGACTGCGATCAGGAGCGTCGTGTGATCTACGAGGATCCGGAGCTCAAGTTCTGCATCTGCGCGCATGTCTATCAGGGGCCTAAGGAAGGCTCGCCGCACGATCACGGCCCGACCTGGGCGATCTACGGCCAGGCCGCCGGCGAAACCGAAATGACCGACTGGGAGATCGTACAACCTGCCGAGGGCGACAACCCGGCCCTGGTGAAACTCTCGCGCTCTTACGCCCTCAAGCCGGGCGATGCCCATGCTTACCCGCCGGGCGCCGTGCATGCGCCGCTCCGCAACGGGCCGACGCGCCTGATCCGGGTCGAAGGTGAAAACACCGATAACCTGAAGCGCACGCCGATCAAGGCTGCCTGAGCTTCGGGTGTCCCGCACACTTGCTGAACTGGCCGCGACACCGCCGGGCGAATTGGCGGTGTCCGGCTGGATCGACATCGATCAATCGCGCGTCGATCGATTCGCCGAGGCAACGCATCACACGCACTGGCTGCACATCGACCCCGACCGGGCCGCAACCGACGGCGCCTACGGCGGCACCGTCGCGCATGGGTTTCTGGTGCTGAGCCTCATCAACCACGCCATCGACCAATGCGGTCTCCGTCCCACGGACAGCCCCTATGCCCTCAATTACGGGGTCGACCGGGTACGGTTTCTGAAACCGATGCCGATCGGGGACGGCTTTCGCGTCCGCGACCGGATTTCGCTAATCGAGGCGGAAATGCGCGAGACAGGCCTTTTCACCCGCACCGGGCACGCGTTCGAGATTGAGGGCGATACGGACAAGCCCTGCGTCGTCGCCGAGTATCTTTCGGTGTGGGCGCATAAATAACGACCAAAGAAACCAACGAAAAATAACGCAATAACAGACAGGGAAGACATCAATGCCGGAATTCGTTCTTTATCACGGCTGGACGTCGAGCGCGTCCCGCAAGGTCCGCCTTTGCATGGCGGAAAAGGGCCTGGAATATGAGGGCCGCCATATCGAGCTTTTGTCGTTCGAGCATCATTCGGACTGGTTCAAGAAATTGAACCCTTCGGGCAAGGTCCCCGCGCTTCTGATCGACGGCGTGCCGTTCGTCGAGAGCAACATCATCAACGAGTATCTGGACGAGATGTACCCGGAACCGTCCTTGATGCCCACTGACCCGCGGCTGCGTTACGACGTCCGCATGTTCACGCTCTATATCGACGGCACATGCCTGCCTGCGGTGCAAAAGCACAACTGGATGGGGCGCATGCGACCGGTTGCCATGAAATGGACCGACGAGGAGCTTGAAGCGAGGCTCGCGGCCGTGCCGACCGAGGAACGCCGCAAGGTCTGGTACAGAATGGCACGGGACCCCTACACCGACGAAGAACTGCAGACCGCGCTCGATATCCTGATCGACATGTGCGACCGGATCGAGGACGGGGTGAGATCGGGAGGCTGGATTGTCGGCGATAACTATTCCCTCGCCGATATTGCCGCCGTGCCCTATGTGCGGCGCGTCGAAGAACTGGCGCCCGACGCCTTAAGCGCCGCGGAGCGGCCCGGCGTCGCCGACTGGTGGGCGCGGATCAAGGCGCGGCCCGCCTATGCAAAGGCGCATATCGGCGGATACGACGAACAAAGCGACCCGGATTATCGGCCGCCAGCGGTGTAATCCGGGACAGACAGCTAGCTGCCGGCTTTCAGACGCGCAACTTCCGCTTCGAGTTCCTCGATCCGTTTGCTCATGGCATCGACCAGAGGGGCGATTTCGGTCTCCGTCCACCGCTGGGTAATGTGTTGCGGGCAATTGACGTCCCAGGCCTCGACGGTGAACACGAACGCGCGCTCGGGCGTGGCGTCGTAATCGGCATTGATCAGCTTCGACATCAGATCGTCGTCGCCCTCGACGACGTGCAGCCTGCCCCATAGCTTGATCCGGCGTTTATTCCGGTAATCCATGGCGAAGATAAAGGCCTTCGGATTCTCCGCCACGTTACCGATGGAAATGTACTGCCGGTTACCGGCGAAATCGGCGAACGCCAGGCGTTTGTCGTCCAACGCCTTGATGAAACCGGGCCGCCCGCCGCGATGCTGGATGTAGGGCTGGCCCTCGGCGTTCGAAGTGGCGAGATAGATGGAATCGCGCTCGGCCAGATACTGGGCCAGATCGGCGGTGATCTTTTCGCCCCAGCCGTTCTTTTGCTCCATTTTCGCGTAACCGGCGCGCGAGCCGCGTTTCTCCTGCTCCGCCTTGACCTGCGGCGTGAAGGCAATGTCGCTGATGAATTCCCGGTCCATGACGGTTCTCCTGCAAATCTGCGGAGAAAATAGGCTGGATTGGCGCGCGGATACAGTCCGGCGGCGCGCATTCAGTTATGCGGGCGCGGATCGAATAAACGGGTTGAATGGGGGAAAATGGCGCGCCCGGGAAGATTCGAACTCCCGACCCCTTGATTCGTAGTCAAGTACTCTATCCAGCTGAGCTACGGGCGCGCATTGGTGCCTTCGTTCCAAGGCGGCGAGAACCTACTCCACGGACCCGGGCCTGACAACCCCCGATTACGGTCTTTCCGGCGATTGCCCGGCATACCGGCGAAGCGCCTGCGGCACCCTGTTTCAAGTTCACTAAAATTAAAGATTCGCCAAGTAAAACAATCATCTTGTCGCCCCGGAAGGCATTGATTAAGATCGCTGCAACAAGGGGGACAGTTTGTAATCGATATCGGTGCGGGGATTAGTCGCGCCGAGCTGATTTTCCCTAAACTATGAAGGGGCGGTCTTCAGGGATGAGATTTTCGGAATTCACTTCGCTACGAGTTCTCGTAGTCGGCGCGACGCTCACGCTCGGCGCCTGCTCGTATGGAGACAACCTCCTCTGGCCCGCCGACGACGAACCGAAGACGGAGCAGCAGACGCAGCCGTCCCAGCAGCAGGCTGCCAACGGCGACGGTCAGGTTCAGGTCATCGGCGGCGGCCAACCGCCGATCGGCGCCACCCAATTCGTACCGCCGGGCGTCACGCCGGGCGAACCGACCGGCACCTTTGTCGGCGAGAAAGTCGTTCAACTTCGTGAAGAACTGACGCGCCTGCAGAATTCCATCGCTCAGCAGAACGAAGAACTGCAGCGCCTGCGGACCGAGCTCGTCAAAAACTCGCAGCAGTACCACGGCACCATCGCGGCCGTGAACTCGCGCCTGCAGGTCGGCACCACGCCGGGCAACCCGATCCTGGTGCAGCAGTTCAAGAGCGCGCAGGCGGATCTCGACCGCATCGCCCAGGACATCGACAAGATGAACAACCTGACCTCTGCGGTCGCCAGCAACTCGACGCTTTCGGCCTACATGGCCGAAGCCGCCCGGGCCGCGTTCTCGGTTTCCGGTGCCGTCGACGAAGACCACCGCCAGCTTGCGATCCTCGAAGACGAAGGCAACCGCACCGCGGTGCTGATCGACCGCCTTCTGAAAGAGCTGACCTCCGACGTGCGCCGTCAGACGAACTACGTCACGACCGAGCGCGCCAACCTCAATCTGATTTCGGCCGGGATCAAATCGGGCGAACTTTTCGGCGGCTCGCTGGTCAACCGCGCCGTGCTGCAGAATACCGGTCAGGCCAACTTCAACAACATGCCGCAGTCGACGGTGGGCCGCACCCCGTTGGTCGTGATCCGCTTCGACCGCGCCGACGTCCCGTATGAGCAGGCGCTCTACACCGCCGTCTCCAAGACGCTGGAACGCCGCCCGGACGCCATGTTCGATCTGGTCGCCGTGGCACCGACCACCGGTGGGACCGCACGCATCGCGCTGAATTCCCAGAAGGCCCGCCAGCACGCGGAGAACGTCATGCGTTCGCTGGTGGAGATGGGCCTGCCGCCGAACCGTGTCGCCGTCTCGGCAAGGACCGAACAGCAGGTCGCCAATAACGAAGTGCACCTGTACGTCCGCTGAGGATCAGCGCTTCCAATGAACGCGCCTGAGCACATGGCATAAACCCATGGTGCAACTTCGCGACGATATCGAACATCATGTGGTGACCTGGGCGGAAGTCCACCGGGACACCCGCATTCTCGTCCGGCGCCTGCTGTCGAAAGGCCCATGGCAGGGGATCGTCGCGTTGACCCGCGGCGGCCTGGTTCCCGCCGCCATCGTCGCCCGCGAGATGTCGATCCACGTCGTCGACACCCTCTGCATCACCAGCTACGACGAACAGGTCCAGGGCCGGCTCAATATCCTGAAACAGCCGCAAGCGGCCCTTGAGAGCGACGGTGACGGCTGGCTTCTGATCGACGATCTGGTCGACACCGGCACCACCATGAAAGCGGCACGCGAGATACTGCCGAACGCACACTTCGCGACGGTCTACGCAAAACCCAAAGCGATGGACCTGGTCGATACGTACGTTCACGACATCGATCAGGACACCTGGATTTTCTTCCCCTGGGACACCGAACCGCAATACGCCCGCCCGCTCGCCGACGGAAAATAGCGGCGCCCCGAAAACGTCATTTTTTGAACAAGCGTAAACCGCAATCGCATGTCATGCGTGTCTGATTGGTATCGCACCTAAAATCAGGAGGAGAAACATGGCGCTATTCCAGAAAGACACGAACCCGATCCCATCGAAACCATCCCCCAAGACGCCTGCGCCGAGTTTGCTCGGCATGCCGTCTGGAGAGCACGATATTCCCAAGAAATCAGATCCGTCGAAGAATGGCGCCGCCGACAAGGATAACGGCGGGACGCCTTCGGAAAGCCGGCTTATCGTCGGCCCGAACATCAAGCTCAAGGGCGTCGAGATCGAGGATTGCGACACCCTGGTGGTCGAGGGCTATGTCGAGGCGTCGATGGACAGCCGCGTCATCGAAATCTCCGAAACGGGGGTCTACAAGGGCACCGTGGAAATCGACACCGCCATCGTCAAAGGTCGGTTCGAGGGCGAACTGACGGCACGGGAGCGTCTGATCGTTCACACCACCGGCGACGTCAGCGGCAAGATCCGCTATGGCCGTCTCGCGATCGACGAAGGCGGACGCGTTCACGGCGATCTGGACGAGATTGAAGGTGCCTCCAAGAAAACGAACAGCACCGAAAAATCGGAAAAGAAAGACGACAAGAATTCGTCCGGCGACGCCAATCGTTACGACGGCGAAGCAGCGGAATAACGCTTATTTGGACTGCAACAGGCGGTCCAGATCGGCTTCCAGTTTCTTGAGATCATCCGGCACGGGCAGGCCCTCGGCGCGTAGCGTCGAGATCACCTGCCTGAGCCGGAACTCGATCTCGCGCAGGTCGCCCTGCTCACCCTCCATCACGTCCATCAGGTAAGCGATCTCGGCGTCCAGATCGTCGAATGCCATGTGCATGCCTCCTTTAAAGTCAGAAAATACCTTATCCATCTGAAATGACCGTGCGCAAGGTCTGGTAGTGTCCGTGCGGGGATGGCAAAATCCACACAACCGGGAGGACACCACCAATGACAGAAACTTACGAACTTTTCGCCATCAAATACGCCCACCACGACCGCGACGCCACCGCGAACTTCATCGACGACTGCGACCCGCACGAGGGGAACATGCCGCTCGAGTATTACGTCTGGATCGCCATCAACGAGAACCGGACCGTACTCATCGACACGGGCTTCAACGCCAAAGCGGCCAAGGAGCGGGGCCGCGAACTGATTCGCTGCCCGGCGGAATCGCTGAAACTCGTAGGCGCCGATGCGAACGAGATCGAAGACATCATCATCACTCACCTGCATTACGACCACGTCGGGAACTTCGATCTGTTCCCGAAGGCGAAATTCCACCTGCAGGACAAGGAAATGCAGTTCGCGACCGGACGCTACATGCGCCACAAGACGCTGCGTCATTCCTTCGACATCGAACACGTCACCGGCATGGTCCGCGAAGTCTACAAGGAACGCGTCATCTTCCACGACGGCGACACCGACCTGTTCCCGGGCATCAAGCTGCACTTCATCGGTGGTCACACCATGGGGATGCAGTCCGTCACCGTCGAAACCAAACGCGGCCGGGTCGTCGTCGCGTCCGATGCGTCGCATCTTTATCACAACATGTGGGACGAAAATCCGTTCCGCACCGTGTTCAACATCGGCGACATGATGGAAGGCCATGACAAGCTCCGCGTGCTCGCGGGCGATGACCAGGATCTGATCGTGCCCGGGCACGACCCGCAGGTGCTGGACTTCTATCCCGCGCCCTCGCCGGACCTGGAAGGCATCGTCGTCCGCCTGGACGTACCGCCGAAGAAATAACGGGAAGCAGAATGGATCTCCAACTTCGCGGCAAGACCGCACTCGTTACCGGCGCCAGCACCGGCATCGGCGCTGAAATCGCGCGCCAACTGGCATCGGAAGGCTGCATCGTCACGATCCTGGCCAGGCGCACCGAACTTCTGGAAAACGTCGCAGACGGGATCGAAGCCGCCGGACATGTCCGCCCTGCGATCATCGGTGCCGACCTGACCGACCGCACACAACTGGCCGGGATCGCCGAGGCCGCGCAACCCGGCGGACGTGCCGTCGACATCCTGGTTAACTCGGCCGGCGCATCGCTCCCCATCGACATGTTTGCCGACGACGAGACCTGGGATCAGTCGCTGGAGCTCAACTTCACTGCCGTCAGGCGGCTTACGCAGGCATTGCTGCCGGGCATGCAGGCGCAGAAATGGGGGCGGATCATCAGTTTTTCGGGGTCCATGGAACCACGCGTCATCAACGCCGCGATTTCCGCCAAGGCAGCGCTGCACCTCTGGGCCAAGGGCCTGTCCTGTCAGGTCGCCAAGGACGGGATTACGGTCAACTGCATTCCGCCCGGACGTATCAACAGCGAGCAGATACTGGAACGCCTCTACCCGACCGAGGAATCGCGCGAGAAATTCATCGCCCAGAACATCCCCATGGGGTATTTCGGCGATCCCGAAGACGTCGCACCGCTGGTCGCGTTTCTGGCGTCACCGCTCGCGAGCTATATCACCGGCGCTGTGATCCCGGTCGACGGCGGCATGCACTTCTTCGCGCACTGAACAAGCGAAAGCCTTAGACGGCGATGTTGTCGATCAGCCGGGTCTTGCCGAGCCATGCGGCGGCAAGCACCCGCATCGGCCGGCCCGGACCGGGCATGTCGAGGGTTTCCGCATCACGAACGGCGACGTAATCGACGCTTTTGAAGCCTGCGCTCTCTAATTGTTGGGTGGCGTCGGCGCATGCGTCCTCAATCGCGTCGCCATCCTTGACCCGCGCCGCCACGCCGGTGATTTCCTCGTGCAGTCTGGGGGCCACCGCCCGCTCCGTGTTGGAGAGGTAAGTGTTCCTGGACGACATGGCGAGACCGTCGCTTTCGCGGACCGTCGCACCACCGACGATCTCCACCGGCAGATCCAGATCCCGCGCCATGGCGCGGATCACGCAAAGCTGCTGGTAGTCCTTCTCGCCGAAAATTGCCACGTCCGGCATGGTCTGGATCAAAAGCTTGGCGACCACGGTGGCGACACCGATAAAAAACTGCGGCCGGAACTGGCCTTCGAGGATCTGGCTCAGACCCTGCACTTCGACCTTGGTGCGGTGATCGTCTTTGTACATCTGCGTGACGTCGGGCATGAAAACGAGATCGACCCCCGCTTTCTCGAGCATCGCCAGATCACGCTCCTCGGTCCGGGGATACGTTGTGAAGTCTTCGTTCGGTGCGAACTGGGTCGGATTGACGAAGATGGACACCGCGCGCCGCTCGGCGAGATCGCTCGCCTGGCGGACGAGAGACATATGACCGTCGTGCAAGGCTCCCATGGTCGGCACCAGCGATATCCGCTCACCGCCCTGGCGCCAAGCGCCGACCAGCTGCCGCGTTTCCGTGACGGTTCGAACGACCTGCATGCGCCTAATCCTTCTTCGGCACCCCGAAGCAGTGTTCAAGACCCGGGAAGTCACCGCTTCTCACCTCGGCCGCATAATCCGCGACGGCTTGCTCGATCAACTTGCCCGCGTCGGCATATCGTTTTACGAACTTCGGCGTAAAATCCGCGAACAGACCGACCATGTCCTGGGTCACGAGAATCTGACCGTCGCAGGCAGGCGAGGCGCCGATACCGATCAGCGGGATGGCGCTGCGCGCGGTCACCTCGCGGGCAACGGCCTCGACCGTACCTTCGATAACCATGGCGAATGCACCGGCCTTTTCGATCGCCGCCGCGTCCTTGTAAACTTGGTGCGCGCCTTCGTCGTCCTTGCCCTGGATCTTGAAGCCGCCTCGGCTTTCGGCCTTCTGGGGCAGCAATCCGATATGCCCAAGTACCGGCACGCCGGCATTGACGATCGCCGCGACCGTCTCGGCCATTTCTTCGCCGCCTTCCAACTTGACGGCCTGACAGCCGGTTTCGGCAACGACGCGTAAAGCCGATGCGACCGCCTGCGGCGGGTTCTGTTCATAGGTTCCATGCGGCAGGTCGACGACAACGCAGGCTCTTTCCGAGCCGCGCATGACCGCCTGACCATGCGCGATCATGATGTCGAGCGTCACACCGCGCGTCGTCTCGAGGCCGTAAACCACCATCGCCAGCGAGTCGCCGACCAAAATCAGGTCGCAATGCTGGTCGACCCGCTTCGCCATCGGTGTGTCATAAGCCGTCAGGCAAACGACTTTGCCCGGCCCCTTCATCGATTTGATGTCGGATGAATTCAGTCTTGGTGCTGCCATTGGATGGCTGCTCCTCTCCCCAACCCGGTATGTTCTCCCGCCGAAAAACTATCCAGAAATATTGCGCTGCACAACTGTCAAATTATGGGAATGATTTCAAAAATCTCCTTCCTACAGGGCGTTAGCGCACATCCTTCTGTGGATATCTATTTGTAATAATGTGGATAAATCTTAGCACGAATCTTTCTTCCGACTCGAAGAACGATCCTCAACGGCTTGATTCCGCCTGCGATTCCCAGGTCTGAATGCCCAGAACAGAATGCCTACGAACAGGATCAGAAAAATCACCACGAAATGCTCGCGCAGCAGCGCCGTCATATATGTCTCCTTCGGACAAGCAGCGGCCCGCCCCGGTGTTTGACAAGCCGCCCCCTCGCTCTAACTTTCTGTTCAGTCGCGCGGCGACATTCTACAGAGATTGGACAATACATGCGAGGACAGCGGTGAACACAATCCGGTTAGCCATACTCCCGCTTTTGGCACTCGCCGTCCTGGCCCCCCTTGCCGGCTGTGATGACGCCATCGATATCGAGTCGCATCGCCGCGGCACCGCTACACACTATATGATCGCCGCTGCCAACCCGCTTGCCGCGGAAGCGGGGCGCAAGATTCTTGCCGACGGCGGCAGCGCCGTCGATGCCGCCATCGCCACCGAAATGGTCCTGACCCTCGTCGAACCCCAGTCTTCCGGAATCGGCGGCGGCGCGTTCCTCGTCCATCACGATGCGGCCGACGGGAAACTCGAAACCTATGACGGCCGCGAAACGGCGCCCGAATCTGCGCATCCCGGAATGTTTCTGACGCCGGACGGCACGCCGATGCGCTGGCCGGATGCGGCGCTAGGCGGCCGCGCGGTGGGGGTTCCGGGGGTGCTCCGCATGCTGGCGCTGGCGCACGCCGATCACGGAATACTGCGATGGGCGGATTTATTCGAACCCGCCATCAAGCTTGCCGAAGACGGGTTCGACGTCAGCCCAAGATTGGCCGGGCTTTTGGCCGCCGATACGGAGATGCGGGAAATTCCCGGTACGAAGGATTATTTCTATCCAGGCGGTGAACCGCTGAAGGCCGGCACTGTTCTGAAGAATCCCGCCTTGGCGAAGGTCCTGCGGGCCGTCGCCGAGAACGGTGCCGCGCAATTTTATGCGGGCCGTATCCCCGCCGGTATCATCGAAACCGTCGCCGCCGCTCCCGCCAACCCGGCCCGGATGACCGCCGAAGATATCGCGTCCTACGAAGCGAAGAAGCGCTATCCGGTTTGCGTCACCTATCGCGCTTATCGGGTCTGCGGCATGGGGCCACCGTCGTCCGGCGGCATTCTGGTGGGTCAGATCCTGGGCATCCTCAACCATTTTGATCTCGGCGATATGGAACCGTTTTCCGCCGAAGCGGTGCACCTAATCGTCGAGGCGAGCCGTCTGGCCTTCGCCGACCGTGCCCTTTATGTCGCTGACGACGATTTCGTACCCGTGCCTGTATCCGGACTGCTGGCGCCCGGCTACCTTGCCGCCCGCGCACGTCTGGTATCTCCCGAAGCGCGGATGGAGGAAGCGCTGCCCGGTCGGGCCGGGCGAACGGCTTGGCGGTACGGGACGGACGATGCGCCCGAAAAAGGGCGTTCGACCACGCACTTTTCGGTCAGGGACCGGTATGGAAACGTGGTCTCGATCACGGCGAGCATCGAGCGCGCCTTCGGTTCGAAGTTGATGACGCAGGGCTTCCTGCTGAACAACGAACTGACGGATTTTTCATTCCGCCCGGAATCCAAGGGTCACCCTGTCGCGAACGCCCCCGCCCCCGGCAAACGCCCGCGCAGCACCATGTCGCCGACCATCGTCTTTGACCGCGCCGGCAAGCCGGTGCTTGCGATCGGCTCGCCTGGCGGTTCCCGAATTGCCGGCTACACGCTGAAGGCGATCATCGGCGTCATTGATTGGAATATGCACGTCGCCGACGCCATCGCCGCCCCCAACATCGTCAGCCGCGGCGGCCCCGTCGACATCGAGGCCGGGACAGCGGCGGAAGCGCTCAAACCGGCGCTGGAAGCGATGGGGCACGAAGTCCGGCTTCGGGAAATGACGAGTGGCCTGCACGGCATCCATATCACGGCAGAGGGCCTGATCGGCGGTGCGGATCCACGGCGTGAAGGCGTCGTGCTTGGAGATTAGGTAACAGGCCTATCCAAATCTGGTGGATGCGGCGGAATATCGTCCGGCAAGTGGATGCGGAATGCCGTGCCCTCCGGTCCGGTCTTCAACAATTCAATATCGCCGCCGTGTTCCATCACGACCTCGCGGACGATCACCAGACCAAGCCCCGTACCGCCGTCACGGCTTGAACCCGCGAATGCCTGAAACAGATGTTCCTTGGCTTTGTCCGGCAGGCCGGGGCCGTCGTCGGCAAGGTCGATCAGTATTTCACCGTCCGCAAGCCGGGCCTGGATCTCAAGCGACGTGGCGCCCGCCTGCCCGGCGTTGGAGCAAAGGTTGTGCAACGCCCGCAACAGATGACGCCGGTCGGCGACGATTTCCATGCCCTGGTCGATATCGATAGACCACTGAAGGTTTGCGCACTCCTCGGAAAGTTCGAGGATTCCCTGTAATTCCTCGATCAGGTCACGGAGCACGAACCGTCGCGGCCGCAGCACCAGTGAATCGTCAGCGGCGTAATTCAGGGTCTGACTGCAAAGATCGATGGCCCGGTCGATGGCTTTCATCAACCGGGGGGCAACCTTCTTGACCTCGGGGTCCTCAATCATCTGCAGTTTGTCGGACACCAGCACGGCCGTCGCCAATGTGTTCCGGAGGTCGTGATTGATCCGCGTCATCGCCCCGCCCATCGCGGCGAGCCGGTTCTTTTGCTTCAGCGACAACTGAACCTGGCTCTGCATTTCAGCGAGTTCGCGCTGCGCCATCCCGATTTCGTCCCCTCGGGGCGTCGGACGGATGATGCGCGTCGCATCTTCCGGATTGTTCCGGAACCCGATCATGGCACCGGTCAGGTTACGGATCGGCCGTACGATCATCCACTGCAGCGAAAAGTAGACCAACGACGCGGTAATCAATGAAATCACCAGCGACAACGCGAATATACGCCACGAGAAGTCGAGCATCGCCGTTCGCATGGTGCTTTCTTCGAAGATCACTTCGACGGTCAATTTGGGCTGCTTGGGCGGCATACCGATCGCCCGGATCACACGATTGTCGGTTCGGCTCAGGGTTTTAAAAGCATCGGCGACCAGCGACCAAAAAGTCTCATCGCGCATATCGACGGTCAGGTCGATTGGCGGCGGCATATCGCCACCGACCATCAGCATGCGACGGTCGGGCCGGTTGACGATGATCGCCAAAGCGTCGGTCTGGCGCAAAAGCTCATTCTCGAGATCCTGGTTGGGTTGCGTATGCGGCATCGCATCGAGCGCCACCATCGACAGGTACGCCCGATTGATGAAGTCCTCGATATAGGTCTTGCGATAGCGCGCGACGGACGGCGTCCAGATCAGGACTTCCGCCAGCATCACGAAGATCACGGTCAGGATCAGCAGCCGCGTCGAGAGATTGATGAAGCGCTCCTTGGGTTTGTGGTTGCTGTCGCTCATGAATGCGGTATGTCGCCCGTTTAGCCGAATTTTGCCAGGAAACGAACGATTTTGCGTGTTTTTTCGCTGAAAAGCGACGGCGTGTAAAAGCTGCCGGCGGCGCGCTTCGAAACCTCGCCCAATGTCGGATAAGGCGCGATCATGGTGGCGACGCCGCCGATCTTGATCTTCTGGGACATGGCGAGCACCCAGGTCTGAATCAATTCACCCGCTCCGGCCCCGGCGATCCCGCACCCAAGGATGACGCCCTTTTTCGACGTGATCGCCTTCACCATGCCCTCGGTCTTGCCCTCGGCCTGGGCGCGGTCGTTATCGTGATAGGGCCAGCGCAGAATACGGATGTCATCGCCGTGTTTTTCCCGTGCCTGCCGTTCCGTCAGGCCGACCTGCGCAAGTTCGGGCGATGTGTAGGTGACCCAAGGCACACAGGAATGATCGGCTTTCGCGGGCAGACGGAAAAGCGCGTTCTTGATCACCACCCCGGCATGGTAGCCCGCCACGTGGGTGAACTGCAGGCCGCCCGCCACGTCGCCGATCGCGAATATCTTTTTGTTGGACGTTCTGAGCCTGGTGTCGACTTCGACCCCCTTCGGTGAATGAGCGACACCTGCGGCATCAAGGCCGAGCCCGTCCACATTGGCGCGGCGTCCGGTTGCGATCAGAAGGCGCGAGCCGGTCACTTTTTCCTCTCCCTCGTCCGTCTCAAGCACCACGGCAACGCCGCTATCGGCTTTTTCCACGCGCGCGATTTTCACGCCTTCGCGAATGACCACACCGTCCGCATCCAGTTGCCGACGCACGACACCGACCAGTTCCGGATCATCCTTGGGCATTACGTTAAAGAGTTCGAGAATCGTCACCTCACAGCCGAGATGCCGGTGCGCCTGTGCCAGTTCGATACCGATCGGCCCCCCGCCGATGACGATCAGATGTTCTGGCAGCTTATCTGCGTAAAAAATCGTTTCATTTGTAAAGAAATCGACCCCCTCCAACCCCGGGATCGGCGGCACGAAGGGCGATGAGCCGGTGGCGATCACAAACCGCCTTGCAGTGATATGCGCCTCGCCCGCCACCACCGTTTTCGGGTCGATGAAGCGGCCGGCCGCCTGAATGACCTCGACGCCAAGCCCTGTGAAACGCTCGACGGAATCGTTTGGTTCAATCGCCGCGATGGCACCGTGAACATGCTCGAAAACGCGGCTTGCATCGACTTTCGGCTTATCCGCATCGACACCGAAGCGATCCGCGTCACGGACGTTTTGGGCTGCGTGTCCGGCGGCGAGCAAGGCTTTCGACGGCACGCAACCGAAGTTTAGGCAATCGCCGCCCATTTTGTGTTTCTCGATCAGAACCGTATCGGCGCCCATCTGCTGCGCGCCTGCCGCGACCGAGAGGCCGCCGGACCCCGCGCCGATAACGCAGATATCGGTCTTAATATGCCGGGCCATCGTCAGTCCTCTTTCGCTGCGGCGACCTTGCCGCCTTTGAACCGCTTGTAGAATACGGGGATCAAAGACAATGCCGCCAGCCCGAGGATCGGCAACATCACTTCCGGAGTGAAGGCAATACCGAGATCGGGAACGCCGCCCTGCTCAAACACCGCACCCAACCCGTTTCCAACGCTCACGTAGACGATGGATCCAGGAATGATCCCGAAAAACGTGCCGACGACATAAGTGCTCAACGGCACACCCAGGAACGCCGGCACCAGATTGACCAGCCAGAACGGAAACAGCGGCACCAACCTGAGGACGAACATGTAGCTGAGCGCGTTTTCGTTAAATCCCGCTTCCATCTTACGGACCGCGTTCCCGGCCTTGGCGCGAAGCATGTCCGCAAGGGCATAACGCGCAATCAGGAAGATCGCCGTCGCCCCCAGCGTCGCGCCGACCACCACGTAAATACCCCCGACCACGGTCCCGAACACGAAACCGCCGGCCAGCGTCGCCCATACCGCGCCCGGCACCGAAAGCGCGACCATCACACAATACCCCGAGACGAATATGAGAGCCGCGAGCACGCGGTTCTCATTCGTCCATTGGACAAGAAATTCCCGATTTTCCTTCAGCGCCTGGAAGGAAAGGAAGCGGTCCAGATCGAAGATGAAGATCGCCGCCATGGCGGCAACAACGGCAACAAGCGGCCATAGACGCCGGAGCGTCGGTGACGCGGCCGAAGCTGCCTTGTCTTCAGATGGCGTTCCATTATCTCGATTTGCCATGAATCCGTTCCCGATCCCGGCGTGTTTCCTTGCCCGCCGCCCCCACTATACGAGGTATCGACATCCCCCGGCGGCGCGGAATTCAAGCCACCGGACTGGCATTGTCGCGATCCAGACCGCGAGAGCAACCGACGTTCCTGTAACACGGGGTCAAGTTCGCGTGAACGGTCGGAAAGCATGCCCGAAATTTCCTTCGAAAACCGCATCGCGAACGTTGACTTGGCCGCGCCAAGCCCGTATACAGCGGGCGATTTTGCAAGGAGAAGTTCCGTGAAACGCACGTATCAGCCAAGTAAGCTTATCCGCAAGCGCCGTCACGGCTTCCGTCACCGCATGGCGACGGTCGGTGGCCGTCGTGTTCTTGCAAACCGCCGCACCAAAGGCCGCAAGCGTCTGTCCGCTTAAGGGCGGGCGGTCGTTTCCGCGTCCGCATGTCCCAGTCTCATCCGCAGCCCGGTCACGCCCGACTGAAAAAAAGGCGTGAATTCTTGGCTGTTGCGGGTGCTAACCGCAAATGGGCGACGCCGGGCATGGTGGTGCAGGTGCGCAAGCGCCGGCCGGGAGAGGCCGGTGCAGACCTTGTCCGCGTCGGTTTTACGACAAGCCGCAAGGTCGGCAATGCGGTGGTACGGAACCGTGCCCGAAGACGCCTTCGCGCCTGTATCGACGCGATTGTACCGTCATATGCCAAGCCCGGCCTGGATATTGTGGTGATTGGCCGCGCCCAGACCACGGCGCGCCCGTTTGAAGCCCTGAAGGACGATTTCTTGAAGTGCCTGAAGAAACTCGATGCCTGTCGGAGCGCCGATCATGACTAAGACCGTCGCGAACATGCTTCTGGCGGCACCGTTCCGAGCGCTGATTCTCATTTACCGCTATGGCATTTCGCCATTCACACCCGGCAGCTGCCGGTTTCACCCGAGTTGTTCCGCCTATGCCGAGGATGCTTTGCGCACCCACGGCGCCGTTCGAGGCGGATTTCTCGCAATAAGACGAATCCTGCGTTGCCATCCCTGGGGGGGGTCGGGTTACGATCCCGTCCCTGCCGCTGAAGCGGGTCCGCTGGCAGATCGCGAAGGGAGCCCTGAACACCCATGAACGACCAAAAGAACATGATCCTGGCAATCGCGCTTTCGGTTGCCATCCTGGTGCTGTTCGAGACTTTCTTTAACACGAGCTCCGTGCCGCCTGAGCAGGCCCAGCAGCAGGCGCAACAGGCCGGACAGCCCCAGGCAACCCCTGGCGCCCCCGCCAACGGGGTAACCCCGCAAGCCCCCGCCGTGCCGGGCAGCGCCCCGGTCAGTTCCGACGTCATGATCGAACAGAGCCGAAAGGCGGCGCTGGCCAGCGTCGACCGTGTCAGAATCGATGCGCCGCGCCTGCATGGCTCGATCTCGCTCAAGGGCGGGATACTCGATGATCTGACACTGATCGACTATCATAAGACCGTTGACCAAACGAGCCCTGAGATCGTGCTGCTTTCGCCGCGCGGCGCCGTCGACGCCTATTTCGCGGGTTACGGCTGGACCGGCGCGGAAGGTGTGGCGCTGCCCGGTCTCGACACCGAGTGGACTACCGACAGCAAAACGCTGACTGCGGACAGCCCGGTTACCCTCACCTGGGATAATGGCCAGGGCCTGATCTTCAAGCGCACGTTCAGCATCGACCGGAATTACATGTTCAAGGTCGAGCAGACCGTCGAGAACAATTCCGGCGAGGCCAAAACCCTGTATCCTTATGGCCTTCTCAGCCGCTACGGCACACCGGAAACCACCGGTTTCTATATCCTGCACGAAGGCCTGCTCGGCGTATTCGACGGTCAGCTAAAGGAAGTCGACTACGACGACCTGAAGGAAGAAAAAGCCGGTATTTCCGGCGAAAGCACCGGCGGCTGGATCGGCATCACGGATAAATACTGGCTCGCGACGCTGATTCCCAATCAGTCGGAGAAGGTTCAAACCCGTTTCCTGCACCGCAAGGAAGGCGTTGTCGATGTCTTTCAGACCGACTTCCTGGGCAGTCCCATCCTGATTCCCGCCGGCGGCAGCGCCAGTTCGGAAACCCATATGTTTGCGGGCGCCAAGGAAGTTCATCTGCTGGACCGTTACAGCGAACAGCTCGGCATCGCGAACTTCGATCTGGCGATCGACTTCGGCTGGTTCTACTTCCTGACCAAACCGATCTTCCTGGCGCTGCTGTGGCTGCACGGCTACGTCGGCAATCTGGGTGTATCGATCCTGTTGCTGACCGTCGCGATCAAGCTGGTTTTCTTCCCACTCGCCAACAAGTCTTACACGTCGATGAGCAAGATGAAGAAGCTGCAGCCGGATATGGTGAAGCTGCGCGAGCGGTATTCTGAAGACAAGGTCAAGCTGAACCAGGAAATGATGGCGCTCTATAAGCGCGAAAAGGTCAATCCGGCGTCGGGGTGTCTGCCTATTCTGGTTCAGATTCCGGTCTTCTTCGCCCTCTATAAAGTGCTTTTCGTCACCATCGAAATGCGGCACGCGCCGTTCTTCGGATGGATCAACGATCTTTCCGCACCGGACCCGACCAACCTGTTCACGCTGTTCGGCCTGATCGACTGGATGCCGCCGGACTTCATGCACCTCGGCGTATGGCCGCTGATCATGGGCGGTTCGATGTATCTGCAGCAGAAACTGAACCCGCAGCCGGCAGATCCGATCCAGGCCAAGATATTCCTTTTCATGCCGCTGTTCTTCATGTTCCTGCTGGCCAAGTTCCCGGCGGGTCTGGTGATCTACTGGGCATGGAACAACACGCTTTCCATCCTGCAGCAGTGGGTCATCATGCGACGCATGGGGATCAAGGGAAAACAGGCCCTGAGCTGATCGATATCGGCCGGGGGCGGAGCGCGCCGGCATGAGTGACAACGCATACGAACCCGCTGAGATCGAAGCCGGCAGACTCCTCTTTGCCGGTGACGTCTCGTTCGTGCTTGGCGCACGTGCGATGTCGCAGATTCCGACCGGCGATATTCCCGAGATCGCCTTCGCCGGCCGCTCCAATGTCGGGAAGTCCAGCCTGATGAACGCGTTGACCGGGCGTAAGCAGTTGGCCCGGATTTCGAATACGCCCGGACGTACCCGCGAAGTGAATTTCTTCAATGCCGGCGGGCGGCTAATGCTCGCCGACCTACCGGGGTATGGCTACGCAAAGGTTTCAAAATCCGAGGTTGAAGCCTGGACCCGGCTGATCGAGGATTACCTGCGCGGCCGCGTGCAGCTTCGCCGCTGCTGCCTGCTGATCGACGCCCGGCACGGCCTCAAGGACAGCGACCGTACGGCAATGAAGATGATGGATCAGGCCGCGCAGAACTATCAGATCGTGCTGACGAAGTGCGATAAAATAAAACCGGGACCGCTCAAGAAACTGCTCGAAGCGACATCGGCCGAACTCGCCAAACACGGCGCCGCGCATCCGGTAATCATGTGCACCAGTTCCAGAGACAATGCCGGCATTGCGGAACTGCGCGCGGAGTTGGCAAAACTCGCGGAATAGCCGCCTCAACGTTTATTTTCTTGCAGAATTCCTGTAACCCTGCGTTATTTCCGGGCTTTCCAAGGTTTAATCGACAAGCTGGTTCCCGTTATGAGCAAGACACACGACGACAATCGCGAGGCAAACCTCGCCAAGGCATCCGTCCTTTCCGAAGCGCTGCCCTACATGCGCCGTTTCAGCGGGCGCACGGTCGTGGTCAAGTTCGGCGGGCATGCGATGGGCGACCAGGAACTTTTCGACCAGTTCGCGCGCGATATGGTACTGCTGCGTCAGGTTGGCATCCGGCCCATCGTGGTCCATGGCGGCGGCCCGCAAATCGGCGCCATGCTGGAAAAACTGCAAATCAAGTCGGAATTCGTCGACGGTTTGAGAGTCACCGATCAAGCGACGATCGATGTCGTCGAAATGGTGCTTTCGGGATCGATCAACAAACAGATCGTCGCCGCCATCAATAATGCCGGCGGTACTGCCATTGGTTTGTCGGGCAAGGACGGCAACCTGATACGGGCCGAACGCCTGACCCGCACCAAGCGTGATCCGGACAGCAATATCGAAAAGGTGATCGACCTCGGCCTGGTCGGTCAACCCAAGGTCATTTCACCGCGTGTGCTGGAATCGTTCGAAGCAAGCGATGTGATCCCGGTGATTGCCCCGATCGGCATCGGACCCGACGGCGAAACACTGAATATCAACGCCGATACCGCCGCCGGCGCCATCGCGGCCGCAACGCAGGCCTCGCGGATGTATATGCTGACCGATGTCGCCGGGGTTCTCGATCAGGACAAAAATCTGATTTCCGAACTGAAAGTTTCCGAAGCCCTCGACGCGATCGAGAAAGGCGTCATTTCAGACGGCATGATCCCGAAGATCGAGACCTGCATCGAGGCGATCCAAGGCGGCGTCGACGGTGCCGCCATTATCGATGGCCGCGTGGCGCATACGGTACTCGTCGAATTGTTCACCGCGGGCGGTGCCGGCACCTTGATCACGCGCGGTTGAATTAAGAACTTCTGAGCTGTTCGATCTGCTCGACCATGTCACTATCGGACATGGGATAGCTGCCGCCCCGCGCGCGAAGAATTTTATTTGGCGAAACATGGGCAAATCTCTCCTGCACCACTTCCGCCGCCTTCGGCGTCAAGCCGGCCCGCCAGGCCAACGCCACGCACCCCCTCGCATTCCTGGTTTCCCGCACCTTGTCGACGATGCGGTACGGGACATCGGCCATTACCGCGATGATCGCCTTGGCGAACTCCGGGTCGCCGTGCGCCAATTCCCGAAGGAGTGTGCCCTCGTCGAGCGTGCCCGAAGACCATTCACTGGCGGCACGATCGAAAATCGAGTTGTCATCAGGATGCATTCCGCCGTTCCGCGGCCCACTCGGTGAGCGGCGCTCCGGCTTCAGCGCAATGCCGTCACCCAAGCGCTCCAACACCACGTCCCGAACAGCGGACGTGACGTCGTCGGGTAAATCCTTGCGCGCCTGCATGCGCTTCAGCGCATCGGCGGCGACGACCTGGGCAATCTTGACCGCTGCCTTGGACGGCAGCTTCGGCCGCATCGCCAGCGGCATATGCCACAACGCGATGTCCTCGGTTTCGGCGATCACCTTATCCAGCGTCTCTTCGCGAATTTGAGCGCTGCCGTTCGCCAATAACAGCGCAATCGCGTCAATGTCGTTACTTTCGACAATCGCATGCGAGACCTCACCGGAAACGCCCGCCCGTTCGGAAACAGCCGATATCGCCCCTGAAGAGGGTTTCGCGAGAATGATCTCGATGAGATCCGCGTCGTCGAGGACCGGGGAATATTTGAGCACCGGTGTCGCGACGATGCTCTCCACGTCCCAGGCCAGCCGGCGGATCACATCAGCAGGTGCGCCCGCGACCTCGTGAAGCGCTTCCGATAGAATCTGTCTGATCCGTACAGCCTGATCGCGCGCCAATAACATCAATGCTTCATTGGCCATATCGCGCAGTCGCGTGCTCTCCGTCGGCCCGCCCCGCGCCGCGAGATCGGCCAACTTCGCGGCAAGGGCAGTGCGGATATTTTCATCCTTGTCCTGCGCCAGCAACAGATCGGCATGCATCGGGGTAGACGGGTTCTGCGCCACGGCGAGACGCACCTCTGGGACCTTGTCTTCGGCTAAATAATACAGGAGCTCGGGCGCAACATCCTTTTGACCGGCCAGCGCTTCACGGGCTGCGTCATCGCCATCATGGGCAATGGCCTTTGCGTCTTCATAGCTTGTTGTCATGCGTTCTGCGCGCCCGGACAGTCAGTTTTCGGTTTTCGAATATAGCGACTTTATACCGATGGCAATAGCGCTGGGTCCGGCTTAGGCACGTTCCGCCATAGTGGAGAAAAATTCGATGTTCCAGTCAATGTCCTCATCTGACATTGGAAATGTCTTGTCGTCCTCGGGTTCGATGATCTCGGAGGGTGCGATACGTCCCATCTGCTGTTGCACCATCATGACCATGGACGCTGGCATCTTGGCCTTGCCCAGAAGCGCCACGATCCCGGACGGGTTCTTTTCAATGAAAATCTTACGCGCGAGCGCCAAATCGACCCCCGCCCGCTCGATCATCGCCGCGAATACGAATGCGTGGTCGCCCGCCTGAAGCGCCTTGATGACGACCTTGTCATGCAGCTTGCCCGCGGCATTCAGCCGCTTCGCCGTATCCAGCGGCGGGTCCACCTTGAGGAAATCGAAACCGGCGTTAAGCGCCTTCTTGTCCGGGGCCTCGCCAGTCGCCAGGCGGTCCCGGACAACTTCCTTTACCGCCGCCATGGTCGGCGCATCCAAATCCGCACGCTTCGAAAGTTCATGCAGGAGGTTCTCTGCGATAAATCCGGCCATTCGTTGAGCCGCACCTTCGGGCAACTGCTTGCGTGCAACCAGTGGCGGCTGCCAAAGCTCCTGCGATGCGGAGCGATCGATCAGGTCGTCGAGCGCTTCCTCACGGATCTGGGCCGACCCGTTGCCGAGCAGATCGGCAATACCTTCCACGTCATCGGTGCCGATGATGGCATCCGCAAGGTTTTCGGACACCCCGTCCCGGCGGGCGATCGCCGCGACGCCGCCGGAAGCCGGCCCGTTTTCAATGATTTCGATCAGGTCTTCTTCGGTAAGTACCGGAGAATACTCGAGGATCGGTCCCGACACCTCGATCTCGATGTCGTTAGCCAGGCGCTTGATAATGTCGGGCGGCGCATCCACGACATCCTTAAGCGCCTCGGAGAGGATCGCCCGGACCTTGGTGATCTGGTCGTTGGCCAGCATCTCCAGGGCTTCATGCGTCTGTGCACGAACCTTTTCGGAGGCTTCGGCGCTCAGGTCGGGCGCGACCTGGGCGATTTTCTGCGCGAGGCCGCCGCGAACGTCCGCATCTGCATCGTGAGCCAAAAGGATGTCGGTCTGCCGAGGCGCCGCTTCGTTCACCGCCACGGCGCGGCGAACGTCGACGGAAGCGTCTTCAGCCAGGAAATACAGGAGCTCCGGAGACAGGTCTTTGCGCTCGGCGAGTGCCGCACGCACTGCCGGATCATCGCTTTGCGCAAGTTCCTTGGCCTTTTCGTAGGAAATGGCCCCGTCGCCAAGAATCCCGGTCATCCCATACGTAACCCTTACCGGAAGGCGAACCCCACCTTCATATTCTAGTTTATCTAATCCGGCATTTCGAGCGGCGCGCCCGGAGGTGGCGCCATCTCGAAGCCTCCCTTGCTTCGTTTTTTAACCGAATACATTGCCGCGTCAGCCCGCGCAAGAAGGTCGTCGAGAGATTCGCCGGATTTGGGGTCGAAAAACGCAACTCCGATGGAAATACCGAGCGGATGATCTTCATCGCCGGACATCGTCACCATTTGCTTACTGGTTTCGATGAGTTGGCCTGCCCGCTTACGGCTCGTTTCCTCATCGATCCCATCGAGCCACATGGCGAACTCGTCACCCCCGAGTCTGGCAATCAAATCACCCGGACGCGAGAAATTGATCAACATATCGCGCAGAAAAAGAATTGCCTCGTCGCCGGCCTGGTGACCATGCACGTCGTTGACCCGCTTGAAGTTATCCATATCGACATAGAACATGGACGCCGTCTGGTTTGCCCGCTCAAGACGCGATATCCGCCTCGGGAGTTCCTCTTCATAAAATGCACGACGGTTCAGTAGCCCGGTCATGCTGTCGGTCCGCGACAGCGCCACAATACGTTCGTGATTGGCGATCTGTTCGTTGGCGATGCCGAGTTGGTTCGCCACATCGGTCAGCATTAACCGATGGTCGTCATCCCAAGCCTCGCTCTTGGCCGGCTTCCACATCGCAAGCGCGCCATTAACGTCACCACGGTATTGGGTCGTGGTCAGAAGCGCCGACCAGTTCGGGGTGTCAATATTGATCACATCCCCGGCCTTCAGGCCGGCGATCTTCTGACCAAGGTCTTCGACCCCTTCGACATTCCCGTATTCGGCCGCCACGGCAAAGCCGTCATGCGCGGCGTCTTCGCGATAGATACGCGAACCGGCGGCGCCGAGCGCCCGCGCCGATGCGGTCGCCGCGGCCATTAACATGTCGTGCGGTTCGATCTCGTCGCGAATCTGCGAAACGATGTAATTGAGTAATTGTTCGCGGTGCCGGGCACGGGCGAGCGCAGCTTCGCTTTCACGCTCCTCGGTCACGTCGCGGCAATTGCCGCGGCAGCCGATCCAGGTCTCGCTATCGTCGTCGTTCTTGACCAGCGGCAACGCCGAGACGATGACACACGCCGTTGACCCGTCCTTGTTCCTCATCCACATCTCGATGTTGTCGAGCTTGCGGCTGGTGGTGAACGGGAACGGGGTATACTCGTCCGGATCGATAACGAAAGCGCGCGCTTTCTGACCCACGAGTTCTTCCGCCTTGTAACCCAAAGCGCCCTGCGGCGAGACGAACATGAACTTACCCTCGGCGTCGACTTCCCACGAAAAGTCGCTCGAAATTTCGACCAGGTCCTTATAGCGCTGACGCGATTCCACAAGCGTGGTGCGCAAATTTCGCTCCATGGTCAGATCGCGTGCCAGCAGCAGGACCTTGGCAACGGCGCCATTGACGTCGAGGGCCGGGATGGCGGTCACGTCCAGCACAAGTTCACCGCGGCTGGTCGCAATCGTCAGCGTCGCGTTGGCGATGCTGGTGCTGTCGACAGCCTTGCCGATCAGCGTTTCGATATCTGTAACGGCTCCCCCGGCGAGCGCTTTCTCGAGACCTGTACCCTTGGCATTGGCGAGAATTGGCGAGCCCGCGGCATCAAGCAGCAGCGCCGGGCCCGGATAGCCGGCAATCAGCTTGACGTCGGCATCACTTGCCTGGGCGTTTCCGGCGGGTGCGGCTACCTCATTCGCCATCATGTTTTCCGTTCACCGTTATTCCCCTCGTCCCATCTTAAGAGAAGCACCGAAGCGGGCCAACCCGCGATTTCAAGGGGTTTTTCATTGCCGCTTGCCTCACCTACACCAGCAACGTTAAGTAAACCTGTCATGAATGAGATTATTGGAGACGAAATCGTCCAGGCGATCCGCACCGAGGCCGACGCCTTGCTGGCCGCCGATGTGTGGATTTTCGATCTGGACAACACGCTATACCCGGCGTCCTCGAACCTGTTCGATCAGGTAGACTGGAACATGACGGCCTATGTCAGCGAATTGCTGGACCTGCCGCGTGACGAGGCCCGCAAACTGCAAAAAGAGTATTTCAGGGAATATGGGACGACCATGCGTGGCCTGATGACGGTGCATGGGGTCGACCCCGCGGCATTCCTTGAATACGTGCACAACATCGATCTCGCGCCCATCTCCACCGACCCGGCGCTTGTCGATGCACTCGAACGGCTTCCCGGGCGTAAGGTCATATTCACCAACGGATCGACCGCGCACGCCGAGAACATTACCCGTCATATCGGCATCGATCATCATTTCGAGGGGTGTTTCGACATTGTCGACGCCGGCTACGTCCCGAAACCCGCAACCGATACCTATCATGCTTTCTGCCGCCGTTTCGATATCGACCCGGCCGGCGCGGTGATGGTCGAGGATATGGCGAAAAACCTCGTTCCGGCAGCCGCGCTCGGCATGACGACGGTATGGCTCGACACCGGTGTCGGATGGTCTCGAGAGAATTCCGAAGACGGACACGTGCATCATCGGATCGAGGATTTGCCGTCGTGGCTCACCTCCATCACGGGCGGCACCGGCGCGAGTTGACACCCCCCGCACTTGGCGGCACATTCCGGTCGCGCCATCCCGGCTCAGAAGCCGTACTTACGACAGAGGAACACCATGGACACCAGCCAACTTGAACAGATCATCGATGCCGCATGGGAAGACCGCGCGAACGTTACCCTGACGACGAAAGGGGAAGTCCGTGAGTCCGTCGAAACCGCGCTGGACCTGCTCGACAAGGGCGAAAAACGGGTCGCCGAAAAGGTTGATGGCGAATGGGTCGTTAATCAGTGGCTCAAGAAGGCCGTCTTACTGTCGTTCCGCCTCAACGACATGAAGCCGATCCCGGGGGGCCCGGGCGGCGCGCACTGGTGGGACAAGGTGCCGTCGAAATTCGAGGATATGGGCGAAAATGCTTTTCGCGCCGCGGGCTTCCGCGCCGTGCCGGGCGCCATCGTTCGTCACAGCGCGTTCATCGACAAGGACGTGGTGCTGATGCCGAGTTTCGTGAACCTGGGCGCACACGTCGGCGAAGGGACGATGGTCGACACCTGGGCGACGGTCGGCTCCTGCGCGCAGATCGGCAAGCACGTGCATCTGTCGGGCGGCGTCGGCATCGGCGGCGTGCTGGAACCCCTGCAGGCCAATCCGACCATCATCGAGGACAACTGCTTCATCGGCGCCCGCTCAGAAGTCGTCGAAGGCGTTATCGTGGGTAAGGGTTCGGTGTTGTCGATGGGGGTCTTCATCACGTCGACCACCAAAATCATCGACCGCAACACCGGCGAGATTTTCGTCGGCAAGGTGCCCCCTTATTCCGTCGTCGTGCCCGGCGCCATGCCCGGCAAACCGCTGCCTGACGGCTCCCCCGGGCCGTCGCTGGCCTGTGCCGTGATCGTCAAGCGCGTCGATGAGCAAACCCGTTCCAAGACGTCGATCAATGAGCTCCTCCGCACCTGACGCGGTCAGCGTCTCCGAAACGCTGATCCGCCATGCGAGCGTGACACCCGAGGATGCGGGCGCGCTCGACGAGCTGATCGCGTTTCTGACGCCGCTTGGCTTCGAATGCCACGACCTGACGTTCGACGACCCGGCGGGAGAGCCGACCCGCAACGTCTACGCGCGGCTCGGCACCGAAGGACCGAATTTCTGCTGGGCCGGACATACGGATGTGGTGCCGCCGGGCGATCTCGCCGACTGGACGTCCGATCCGTTCCAGCCGGAAATCCGCGACGGGCGACTTTATGGGCGCGGCGCCGCCGACATGAAGTGTGCGGTCGCCTGCATGATGACGGCGACCCGTGAATTTCTGTCCCGAAACGGCGGCGAGTTTCCGGGCTCGATCAGTTTTCTGATCACAGGGGACGAAGAAGGCGACGCCACCAACGGCACGAAAAAGGTGCTTGAATGGCTGCAGGACCGGGGAGAAACCATCGATGCCTGTGTTGTCGGCGAACCCACCAACCCCGAAAACATCACCGACATGATCAAGATCGGCCGGCGCGGATCCATGAATGTCTGGCTCGATGTCGAAGGCGTACAGGGCCACAGCGCCTACCCGCATCTTGCCGACAATCCGATCCATAAGATGCTGAATCTTCTGACGTCCCTGACCAACGTGCCGCTCGACGAGGGCTCCGACCATTTCCAACCGAGTACGCTGCAAGTCACGACCGTCGATGTCGCCAACCAGGCGACCAACGTCATTCCAGCCCGGGCCCAGGCGCGCATCAACATCCGTTTCAACGACCTTCATTCATCCGAGAGCGTCGAACAGTTGCTGCGCGGCCGCCTCGATCAGGCGGGTGGGGGTTATGAGATGCGGGTTCGTGTGTCCGGCGAGAGCTTCCTGACGCCCCCGGGTCTGCTGTCCGACACCGTGTCCGGCGCGATCGAAGCGGTCACCGGCAAGAAACCCGAACTCAGCACGACTGGCGGCACGTCGGACGCGCGTTTCATCAAGGATTATTGCCCGGTCGTCGAATACGGCCTGATCAACCAGACCGCGCACAAGGTCGACGAAAACGCCCGCATCGACGATATTCGGGCGCTTGCCGAGGTTTATACCCGCGTTCTCGACGACTTTTTTGGACAACCCCGCTGATGCCGAGCCTGGCCGAGGTTCACCGCGCGCTTTATGGCGCTGCGCTCCTCGCCAAGTTCGACCGTGACGGATTTAACGCGCTCGGGACGAAAGCCGGTGACGCCAGGAAATCCTTTTTCGCCGCCGTCATCGTCGCGCCGATGTATCTGTTCTGGATTTTGCTGTACGGCGATCCCTACCCTGAAGACACACCGTTTATTTTCGCATTCGTTTTCGAATGCCTCGCTTATGCCGTCGGGTGGATGCTCTTTCCCTTGGTCGTCTGGCATCTATCACCGGTTCTCGGGTGCCGGGACCGGTTTTTCCAGTTTCTGACCGCGTACAACTGGGCCGCCGTGATCCAGAATGCGCTTTTCATGGGAACCGATCTGTTGTTCTGGATGATTGGCGCACCTGAATTGGCGCGCGGATTCTTCGGCCTGATCCTGTTTGCCTACGTATTGATGTACGGTTGGTTCATCGCCCGGCACGGACTGGGGCTCCCCGGCGGTCCCGCCGCCACGGTGGTTGCACTCGATATCGCCGTCACGATGTTTTGGGAGATGGTTACGACCGGTATGGTCCACGGCTGACGCGCCGGATCAGATATCAACCCCGCCGCCGAACATTTCATAGATCGGCCGCATGATCTCCTGCCAGTCGAAAGTCACATAAAGCGCCCCGACACCGATCAGCCCCATCAGGATGGGGGACCCCAGTATGCCGCCGATCGTCAGCAGCAGACCGACGAAGCCCCAGCTTCCCTGGCCGCGCAAAAGTGCAAAGATCGAAAACAGAAAGCCCAACGGCGTAAAAATGATCGCGGGGCCGAATATCCCGAGCAAACCGAAGCCGACCGCCATATACCCTGCGAGCGGCGTCTTGTCTTCGGGACGGCGGCGGGGCGGTTTTTCTTCTTCCTCGCGGGATACCGTCAGGGGAATCTTATCCATTCGTCATCCTAACACACGCGCCCGGCGTCGAAACCCCGGCGTTCAGTCCGCCGCGTAGTCGACACGGGTCAAATATAGCCCTTGAGGCGGCGCGGTTGGGCCACCTGCGGCACGGTCTTTCGCCGCGAGAGCCGCCGCCACGTCATGTGGCCGCCATTTACCTGTCCCGACCAACTGAAGGGTGCCGACAATATTGCGCACCTGATGATGCAGGAACGAACGCGCCTCGGCGATGACGTGAATTTCATCCCCGGCACGGGAAACATCCAACCTATCCAAGGTTTTTTCGGGTGACTTCGCCTGACACTCGGAGGCACGGAAGGTCGAAAAGTCATGATGGCCAATCAGTTCCTGAGCCGCATCGTGCATGACGCCGGCGTCGAGCGCCATCGCCTGCCACCAAACCCGCCCCTCATCGAGCGCCGGCGGTGCCCGGCGGTTAAGGATACGGTACAAATACGCCCGTCCCGTCGCCGAAAAGCGGGCGTGAAAATCCTCATCGACGGTTTCCGCGGCGAGAATACTGATGGGATCGGGACGAACATGATGGTTCAGCGCATCACGCACCGTATCGGCCGGAAAATCCTTGGCAATATCGACATGCGCCACCTGTGCCAGCGCATGAACCCCTGAATCCGTGCGTCCGGCACCCTGGACCGTGCATTCCGCGCCTGTGAGCGCGAACACAGCCTTTTCCAGGGCTTCCTGTACGCTGGGGCCGTTGTCCTGACGCTGCCAGCCCCGGAAGGGCCCGCCATCGTATTCAACCGTCAGCTTAAATCGGGGCATTTATTGCGACCCGCACGGTTCTCTCTGCAATAAGCAGGAAGGCCAAGTGCGGACTCCATTATCCAGCGTTTTAGTGCCAAAATTATTTCTGTTACTGTGGGCCAAAAGTCAAACACCGGGGGGATGATGAGCGGCGAAGAGCCCGAGTCTATTTTGATCGAGAATGAGCGGGATTCGTTGCATATCCTGCCGCTTGAGATTCTACCGCTGCAAACCCCTGGCCTGAAACGCGCACGCATGATCAAGAACGCGGGGCTCGACAGCGTCATTGAGCTGTTCCAGGACGCCAGTGCCGGCAGCGGGCAGCTCGACGTGCGCGATCTGCCTAACGAATTCGACTGGGACGACGGCAACAATCATCCAGACATGGTGATCCTGCGCAAAGTCGCCAATCTGCCCAGCTATGACGTTTACTCCCTCCGCGTCGCGCTTCGCCAGCTCGGAATCGAGGTCAACGACAATGAAGCGCTCAAACTCTCCCCGGAGATGAACGCCGAACTGACAACCTACATGACCGATTTTACGCGCCCGCTGATCGTCCAGATTTACGGCAAGGACGACGAGGTGCAGATCGAGACGTTTGAGGACGTGATCGCACTATTCCGCGACCCGGATGTGAAAATGGCGCTCGAGAAGCTCAAGGTGATGGCCGACAAGCTTGGGATCAAACCGGAAGAGGTCCCGACATTCATCGAAGACTACGGCGATATTTTTCTATCCCTGTCGTACTACCGCCGCTGCCTGGATTCGATCTCGCCGATCATCGAAGACTTTCTCGATTCCATGCCTGAGCTACGGAAAAACTACACCCTGCAGCACGACACGACCCTGCAGAGCACCGTCAACATGATGGACAGCCGAATTTCGAAATTGACCCAACAAGTGCGCCGCCGCTTCGACGAATTCGAGAACGGCACCAGAAACATGTGGGACGAGATATCGGCCGAAAAATTCCGCAAGTTGCAGCGTCAGATCAAGGATCACCACGTGTCGCTAGGGGGTGTTCTGTGCTCACTCAGCGTCAAGATGGACGCCTGGCATCACCTGTTTCCACGCCGCGCTATCGGCGGGCCGCAGAAACGCGCCGAGTTCATCATGCTGCACATGCGCCAGGGCATGGACAAAATGCGCAACATGGACGATAGCGTTAAGTTTGTCGCACCGAATTAACCGAGTTGCGTCCCGGCCGGCATTGCATACCCCCGCAAGAACGCATCTGTATCGGTCATCGACTTTCCCGGCCGCTGAAGCTTGAGCGGTCGAAGGCCGCCTTTCTGGCACGCGATCGTCAGACCGTCGTCGACGATCGTCCCGGGCGGCCCGGACGACGAGGGATCGAACGCCGCAGCGGCGACCTTGATGCGCTCGCCGTTGAATTCAAACCACGTCCCCGGCCATGGGTTAAGAGCACGGACGGTGCGCTCAAGCTCAGACGCCGGTTTATTGAAATCCAGGCGGCCCTCGCCCCGCTCCAGCTTGTGCGCGTAGGTTATCCCGTCTTCCGGTTGCGGCGTTGGCGTCAGCTCCCCGCGAGCGTAAGCCGGAAGGGTCTGAGCCAGCAGTTCGGCCCCCATGAGAGACAGCCTGTCATGAAGCGAGGTGGCGGTTTCATCCGAGGCGATGGGCGTTCTTTCCTCAGCCAGCACATCGCCGGTATCCAACCCTGCATCCATCTTCATGATCCCGACACCTGTCTCGGCATCACCCGCTATAATGGCGCGCTGGATCGGCGCCGCGCCCCGCCATCTCGGCAATAACGACGCATGAACGTTGAGACAGCCGAGCTTCGGCGCGTCGAGAATTTCCTGCGGCAAAATCAAACCGTAGGCCACGACGATGGCGCAGTCGAGATCGAGGTCTTGAAACGCGGCCTGTTCGTCCGGATCACGGAGCGTCTTCGGCGTCCGCGCCTCGATCCCGAGACGGATTGCTTCGGCATGGACCGGACAGGGTGTCTCTTTGTGCCCGCGGCCGGCAGGTTTCGGTGGCTGCGCGTAGACGCATGCGACGTCGTGGCCGGCATCGATCAGCGCATGAAGAGCCGGGATTGAAAAGTCCGGGCTCCCCATAAAGGCCAGTTTGAGGGGGTGGGATTCGCTCACGCCCTGATTATGCCGTCTGCTGGGCGAGCTTCTTCGCCTTCTGCAGCTTGCGCAGAATCATGTTGCGTTTCAGCGACGACACGTGATCGACGAACAGCACCCCGTCCAGATGATCGATCTCATGTTGAATACAGGTCGCCATGATGCCTTCCGCCTTGATTTCGCGGATTTCGTTGTCACGGTCCAGATAGCGGACCTTAACCCAATCCGGGCGCTGCACCTCGGCGTAATGCTCCGGCAGCGAAAGACAGCCTTCCTCATGGATGCGGTCGTCATCCGAAATTTCGACAATCTGCGGGTTCGCAAGCGCGATCGGCTTCGGATCCTCATTTTCGCGCGCCACGTCGATCACGATCACGCGGCGTTTGTCGCCAACCTGAGGCGCCGCCAAGCCGATGCCATGCGCGCCGTACATAGTCTCGAGCATGTCGTCCATGAGCTTGCGCACGTCTTCGTCTACGGTTTGCACCGGCTGCGCCTTGATCTTGAGGCGCGGATCCGGGGCAACGATGATCGGCAGTTTAGCCATCGAACGGTCCGTTCCGGTTAATTCCTTGCTTGGAAATATGATCTTGGCATCGGATCGTCAAGAAACGACACTTCCAACGGGGTAAAAGACGGGGGCACACTCATGGTGTGGCAGGGGCTGATCGGTATCGTACTGTTTCCGTTGATCGCCTGGACGCTGAGCGAAGACCGTTCGCGCGCAGATATAAAAGCGATCACGATCGGACTGGTCATCCAGATCGCGCTTGCCGCGTTGTTGCTCGGAGTGCCGGTGATCAAACACGGTTTTATCGCACTCAACAGCGTCGTGATCGCCCTCATGGATGCGACCCGCGCCGGCACGGCTTTCGTTTTTGGGTATATCGGCGGCGATACGCCCCCCTTCGAAACCACGGGGCACGGCACGACATTCAATCTCGCCTTCCAGGCCATCCCGTTGATCCTGGTGGTCAGCGCGATCTCGGCGGTGCTGTTCCATTGGCGCATTCTGCCCAAAATCGTCGAAGCGGCGGCGTGGCTGCTACAGCGGAGCTTCAGGATCGGCGGCGCACTGGGGATAGGGGTCGCCGCCAACATTTTCGTCGGCATGGTGGAAAGCCCGCTTTTGGTGAAGCCGTATATCAAACAACTGACCCGGGGCGAATTGTTCGTCCTTATGACCGCCGGCATGGCGACGGTCGCAGGTACCGTCATGGTGCTCTATGCAGGCGTCATCGGCCCGGTCATCCCGGGCGCCCTTGGCCATATTCTGACCGCATCGGTCCTGAGCGCCCCGGCAGCGATCACGATCTCCCAGCTGATGGTGCCGCTGGACGCCTCAACCCCGGGCAAGATCGACATTCCGGACGACGGCAGCGCCATGGGGGCCGTCACGCGCGGCACCATGGACGGGGTTGCGCTCGTGATAAATGTCATCGCCATGCTGCTGGTCGCGGTCGCACTGGTGGCTTTGGTCAACGCCCTGCTCGGCGTTCTGCCGGATGTGATGGGCGCGCCGCTGACACTTGAGCGCATGCTCGGCTGGATTATGGCGCCGGTCACGTTCGCCATGGGCGTTCCGTGGTCGGAAGCGGTCGCCGCCGGTAGCCTGCTCGGCGTCAAAACCATTCTCAACGAGTTTATCGCTTACCTGCAGCTTGCCGGGATGGATGCATCGGTCATTTCGGACCGAAGCCGCTTGATCATGACGTATGCGCTCTGCGGGTTCGCGAACTTCGCCAGCCTGGGGATCATGATCGGCGGCCTTACCACCATGTGTCCGGAACGACGGGACGAGATCATCGGGCTCGGCGGTCGCTCGATCATATCCGGAACGCTGGCAACCTGCCTGACCGGCGCGGTCGCCGGTTTCTTCTTTTGACGATCAGCGCCGCACGCGCACCCGATATGTGAGATCGACCGCGCTTTCGGCCGGCACCGCCACCATCCATTCGGCCGCGATCCCATCGCGTACGTGCGTGAGCGACTCCGAGAGAATTTCCCAGTCCCCGGCGATATCCTCGATTACCTTTACGGTCGCAGCCTTGGTCCCGCCGTTACGGACTTTCAGGGAAAACGCCGTTTCCGTTACCCGATCACCGATGCGGCGGAAATCCGTCTGCGTGCGCTCCACCGTAACGTCGAACGCGTTGCCAAGGTCGAGCGCGACTTCCTGCGACAACGGTGTATTAGCGATGCTGTCCTCGCCGATGAAGCGCAATGCGCCTTCCTCGTCACGCACGTACGCGCGTACCAAGCCGGCTGGGAGCGGCACGCCCAGATGGCTAGCGACATCGTTGACGATCATGATCCGCTGGCGCACCGGCTGCGGATCTTCAATACCCCGAACGGCACCAAAGACCGGGGCACCGCTTCGGAACTCGAGGACCCGGCGCGACACCACGCCATCCGCCGACAACAGGCGGAGCTGACGCGTTTCCTTGTCCTTCAGGGTTACCGGCTCCGGCAATTTGTACATGTGAAACGCCGATAGCTCGCTCCGCTGAGGGCCCCCGCCACTATCGGACACCATCGCCGCTTCGGCGCGCATCAGGATCTTACCCCTGGCTTGCGGCGATTCACGTTCGACATCACCCGCAACCAGCGACACAAGCGCGGCACTGAAATCGGTCCCTGCGTTGTTTTGCACCTTGGCCCACGCCGTAATGTCCAAATTGTCATGCGCGGGGTTGAGGACAGCCGTATAGACCGCATTCCAGCTCAGCCCGTTCGTGAGATACGCCAAACGCGCCGAGGTCAGTTCGGTCAGCGGTTTGGAAAGCGACAGCGAGAGTGTCGGTGCGGGATGCAGACCGGTCGGCACATCGGGAAAAACGATCCGGCCCGGCGGATCGGTTTCGATCCGGTCTCCGACTCGAAGGACGAGGCCTTGCGCGACGCTCAGCACCTGTGCGTCCTCCACCGTTTCGGCGCCCGTAGCCGGGTTGGTACGCACCAGTTTCACGGATTTGCCGAGCGCGCGTTCCAACAACGCCCGGTGCGTGAGGATATCCGAATCGAGGGCGATTTCGCGCACTTCGACGTCGTCGCCCAGATCGACACGAACGCTGTCGGCAATCATCATGGGCCCTACGTTGTCGAGACGCAGTGTCGTGCCACTTCCTGGAACGAGCGTCCTGGCCTCGTCGACCAGCGCCAGGCCATTTGCGTAAACCGTCAGCCTCAGCGCGGATTCCGGCGCGTCCTGGGCGCTGGCCGGTGTCGCCAACAACAGTCCGGACGCAACAATGGCCGTCATGGATGCAGCACGGAAATTCATGTGGAACCCTCTTCGTTCGTTGCCGCCAAACCCGTTTCGGGCCAAGCGATTGCGTATGGAGCCTAGCTCATGCAAGCTTTCGCAGAAGATTTTGACGAAAGAGAGGCAGCGTGCAAGTCGACCTTCAGACGCTTCTGATCCTGGGTGGCCTAGGGGTCGCGGTCGTGGTGATCCTGTTCGCCATTTCGGCCGGTGGGCGCGCGCGGGCGGAACAGGCAGCGAAGTTACAAACGCTCGCCGATATCGCACAGTCTTTGGCGCAGGCGCAGACGACCCTTTCGGGGCGGATGGAACAGGCTCAGTCCGACACCAACCAGCGACTCGATGCGTTGTCCAAACGACTGGGCGACGGTCTGACCGAACAGACGGAACGGACGGGACAGACGCTCAAAGTCCTGCACGAACGGCTCGCCGTAATCGACCACGCACAGAAGAATATCACCGAACTGTCGCAACAGATGGTCAGCCTGCAGGATATCCTGTCGAACAAGCAGGCCCGCGGCGCCTTCGGCGAAATCCAGTTGAACGATTTGGTAACTGCGGCCCTGCCCGCTTCCGCTTACGAATTCCAATCCACCCTGTCCAATGGCAGACGCGCCGATTGCATGCTCAAACTGCCGAACCCGCCTGGTTCCATCGTCATCGACAGTAAATTTCCGTTGGAAAGCTATGAAACGCTCCGCAACGCCGAAACCGATGCGGCCAAAGTCAGTGCCAGCCGGGAATTTTCCGCTGCCGTCCTCAAGCATGTGAAGGACATTTCAGAGCGCTACATCCTCCCCGGCGAGACGTCGGAAAGCGCGCTCATGTTTCTGCCGTCAGAGGCCGTATACGCCGAACTGCATGCCAACTTCCGGAACGTGGTCGAGGAAGGTTTCCGCCGCCGCGTCTGGATTGTCTCGCCGACAACCCTGATGGCGACGTTAAATACGGTCCGCGCGATCCTTCGCGACGTGCACATGCGCGAACAGGCCGACGTCATACAGGCGGAAGTCCACAAGCTGCTGGTGGACATGTCCCGGCTCGACGATCGGGTCAGCAAGCTCAAGACGCACTTCAATCAGGCACAGAAAGATATCGGCGATATTGAGATCTCGAGCGGCAAGATCATGCGCCGCGGCGCGCGCATCGAAGACCTGCAGCTCGGCGATGGCGATGATGCTGCGGGGATGCTCGCGCCACCCGACGGCAAGGCTGCCGAATAACCAAAAATTAATGAAAATCAGGGTCTTATATCATCCATAGATATTACGTCGTAGCGTCAAGTTGCCGGGTTTGAGCGGGAAAGGTCTTCAATGGATACGGATGAGTTAAAGAAAATCATCCGCGAACACATTCGCTTCATGAGTGGGATCGAGGGCGGGAAACGCGCCGATATCCGCATGAAGGATCTTTCCGGACAGAACTTCAACAAGCTCAATCTTCGCGAGGCGGTGCTGACGGGGTGCAACTTTCAGCATTCGAAACTGGTCGGCACCGACCTGCGCGGTGCCGATCTTTACGGTTGCAATTTCACAGGCGCCGATCTGAGCCGCGCCAAGCTGGACCGAGCCGATATGAGAGGTGCGGTCCTTGCCCGCGCCAACCTGGAACACGCATCGATGACCGAGGTCGATCTGCGTGCCGGACAAGTCGCTGAAATCGTCTGGAAGCTCAAGGGGGCCAACCTCAATAAAGAGGAAAAAGGCCGCGCCGATGAACTCAAGGAGCACATCGCGGAATCCAATTTGCGCGACGCACGCATGACCAGCGCCGATCTTGAATCGGCGGAACTTCAGGCGGCAAACTTCGAGAACGCGAACCTCAGCAAGGTGAACCTGAACCGCGCCAAGTTGGGCGGCGCCATGCTGAAAGGCGCCAATCTTTCGGAAGCCAACCTGTCCGAAGCGGATCTGCAGTCCGCCTGCCTGGACGACTCCAACATGCGTGGCGTCGTCCTCAACGCGACCAACATGCAGCATGCCAGCACCAACAACGTCGTGGTGCCGGAAAGCCTGTCGCATCTGGATGACAGCATACGTAACCGGATGGTGCGCCACCACAAATGGATACGTACCAACGGCAAAGAAGGCCGCCCTGCCAACCTCGAAGGCAGCGATCTGGCCGGCGTCAATTTGCGCGGCGTTAATCTGAGTGGGATGAGCATCAAGTCGTCGAATCTGGAATCTTGTAATTTCAACGACACTATCTGCCTGTTCACGTTTTTTCAGGAATCGAAACTGAGCAATGCCAGCTTCCGGAATGCAGACCTGGACGCCGCGAACTTTCACCATTGCGTCCTCAAGGAGGCGGATTTTCACGGCGCCAAGCTTCGGCCCATCGAGACGGCAAGCGATGATCCGGACGTCAAAGCCAAGCGGTGGCGGCCAAATTTCTCCAACGCGATCCTTTCCGGCAGTGAGTTCTCCGGTGCTTACGTGAGTGGCGCTTACTTCCGCGGCGCCGATTTGACCGGCATCAAAGTGAAAGACACCGTGTTCATCGGGTGCGACTTCGACGATGGCGTTGAGGAAGAACTCAAAAAAGGCGGTGCCGTTTTCAAAGCCCCAAAGGCGGAACGCGATCCGAAGGGGTGATCCACGACACGTTGGCGCTCAGGTTTGTCATATTAGCCCTGCGTGATATAAAAGCCATTCGTGAAATGGATGTTCCCTGCCGGAAACATCCGGGGGGACGACGAGGATTTTATGACAGGCGAAGCGAACGCTGGGGCCGGGCGGAGCTTTGGCGTCGGCGACCATTCTCCGGTATTCAGCAGCCCCGACTGCGACGGCGGCACCTTCGATCTTTATTCACATGTAACGGGCCGCCCGACCGTAATGGTTTTCGCGTGTGAAAAATCGCTCCCCGAAATCGCAAAGATCATTCCCGATGGCTCGGTGCTCGAGTCCGAAAAGGTTCAGGTCGTCACATTTGTTCCGGGCCCCCTCGAACACGTCAAGAATGTCAGGGACGCCGCCGGCTGGCCGTACCGAACGGTGCTCGATCCCGGCCGCGAGATTACGACGGGCTTCCAGCAACTCTCCGGCATTCAACCGCCGGCGGTTTACGTGCTCGACTGCAATCAGCGCATTGCCGGCATGGTCTCGATCAGTGAGATCGGTGAAAACCTGCCACAGTGGATCAAACATCAGACCCAACGGGCCGCGCATGAGCATTCGGACGAAGTCCTCAACGGCGTCGCACCGGTGCTCGTCGTGCCGCGCGTCCTTGAACCGCAGGAATGCCGCTGGCTGATCGATCTCTGGCGCGGCGGCGAAAAAAGCGATGGAAAGGTGGCGCTCGGCGCTTCGGCGGCAACGGTCGACGGCGTCGTCAAAACGTTCAAACGACGCGAGGACTATGTCGTCAACGACGTCGAAACCGAGCAGAAGATCATCAACATGGTCATGCCGCGCATGGCGCCCGAAGTAATGAAGATCTTCCACTTCGAACGTTGGCGGCTCGAGGCTTTCCGGATCGGCTGTTACAGGGCGACCGACGAAGGTTTTTTCAACGTCCATCGCGACGACTACAACCCGAGCGTCAAACACCGAAAGTTCGCCGTCACGGTTAACCTGAACGCGGACGAATACGAAGGCGGCGATTTACGCTTCCCCGAATACGGCAATCAGCTGTACCGCCCGCCGACGGGCGGCGCCATCGTATTTTCGTGCTCGATGCTGCACGAAGTCGTCCCGGTCACTGCGGGCGAACGGTTCGTGTTGCTCACGTTCTTGACGGAATAGGCCTTTAAACCGGCCTGCGGTCCCGAAGCGCGGCGGCGATGGTGCCGTCGTCCAGGAAATCGAGCTCGCCCCCGACGGGCACGCCGTGAGCCAGGCCCGACACCTTGACACCGTGCGCGCGAAGCCGGTCGGCGATATAGTGCGCCGTGGTCTGACCGTCGACCGTCGCACTGGTCGCCAGGATCACTTCCGCCGCCGGATTCTCCATCGCACGCGCGATCAACGCCGGAATGTTCAGATCATCGGGACCGACCCCGTCCAGCGCCGACAGCGTACCGCCAAGCACATGGTACTTACCCTTGAAGCTTGCCGTCCGTTCGAGCGCCCATAAATCCGCCACGTCTTCGACCACGCAAAGCTGCGATCCGTCGCGCCGTTCATCCCCGCAAATGGCGCAGGGATCGATGGTGTCAAGATTACCGCACGTCGAACAGGATCTGACCCTTTCGCCCGCATCTGCAAGTGCCTGGGCCAAGGGCTGCATCAATGATTCGCGGCGCTTCAATAACTGCAATACCGCCCGGCGCGCCGAGCGCGGGCCGAGCCCGGGCAGCTTCGCCAGAAGCTGCACAAGGCGATCGATATCCTGTTCGGCCATTGGCTAAGCGTCAGAAAGGCAATTGCATGCCCGGCGGCAGCGGCAGGCCACCGGTGATGTCCTGCATTTTCTCGCGCATCAGTTCATCCGACTTTGCGCGCGCATCGTTGATCGCGGCAACGATCAGGTCTTCCAGAACTTCCGCGTCATCCGGATTGACCAGCGACGGATCGATCAGCACCTTCTTGGCCTCGCCCTTGCCGGTGAGCGTAACTTGGCACATGCCGCCGCCCGATTTCCCGATAACTTCCAGCTCTTCAAGCTCGCGCTGCATGTCCTGCATCTTCTGCTGGATCTGCTGCGCCTGTTTCATCATCTGGCCGAGATTTTTCATAACCGGCGGTGCTCCGTCAGGTTGCTGGGAATTCGTACGCCGGTTCTGTATAACATTTGCCATGCTGCATCAAAACCTGTTCGTCTTCGATATCGAAACCGTCCCGGACACCGACGCCGCCCCGAACCTGACCGGGATCGAATCGGTGGACGTCGCCGAACGGCGCGCGGCGATCGAGAACTATCACCTCGAGGTCACAGACGGAAAGAATGCGTTCCCCCGCCAACCGTTTCACAAAGTCGTCGCCATCTCGTTTCTGGAAGCCGAGATCGAACGTGACGGCGGCCGCGAGGGGTACATCATGCGCGACCTCCGTTCGGGTGGCGAGGCTGATTATGACGAGGCACGCCTGCTGCAGGGCTTTTTCACCTATCTGGAGCGTCAGAAGCCGCGGCTTGTCAGTTTCAACGGCCGCACCTTCGACCTGCCGGTGTTGAAGTACCGCGCCATGGTTCACGGCATTTCGGCACCTTGGCTCTACAAGTCCGGTGACAAGTGGAACAGTTATACCTACCGCTACGCTGCCGATTGGCACTGCGATCTTCTGGACGTCCTAAGGGATTACGGCGCTTCGGCCGCCGTAAAACTGAACGAGGTCTGTGCCGTCATGGGGTTTCCCGGAAAGTTTGGCGTCGACGGGTCGAAAGTCGCGCAAATGATCGATGACGGGAAAATCGAAGACGTCCGCAATTATTGCGAAACGGACGTCCTCAACACGTATCTCGTATATCTGCGCTGGCAATTGCACACGGGCACCCTCAACAAGGCCGGCTACAACGCCTGCGTTGCCGATCTGATCAGCTTCATCGATGCGGAGAAGGACAAACGAGCCTATCTCGGCGACTTTATGGAAGCGTGGGGCGCGGCGTCCGGCAACAGTTTCCTGTTCGACTGAGCGGCGGGTCAGGTTTCCGGATCGAAGTAATTCTCGAGATCGATTTCCGCGTCGACATATTCTTCGATCGTCTGCGGAACATCGTCGTAATACCCAACGCAGAGAACCCGGTCGAGCGGCGCGTCAGGTGCGGAACGGCACGGCATCCGCAGCATCGCTTCGTACTTCCGGTCCCAGGCCTTTTCGCCAAGGCAGGCAACGAAAAGCGACGGTCGGACGTTTTCAATGACCCAGCGGTATTGTTCTTCCGAGTACCGTGCGTGTCGCGCCGGTGCGAGCCCGTTGATCCTGAGGCCTGTCATATCGACGCCGTTAAAGCTGGCGACCCGGGTGCCCCAGTAACGATACACGCCAAATCCGGGTTTATGATCGACGTCGAGCAGGATCATTCGCGGCAGGATCTTGCTTTCGAAATCAAGGAAGTCCAGCTCGCCCCACACGGGCACGTCGCCATCGCGCATTTTTGAACGCCAAACAACAAGTGCCTCACACAATTCGGGAATACGCATGTCCTCGACGTCGACCCGATAGAAATCAGGTCTGTCGGCTAACAGGCGATCCGAATCGGCACTCAAATATCGTCCTCGTCCGGCGTGAGTTCCGGATCGGGCATCTCGTCGGGCACGGGACCCGCAGGCTGTGCAACCTGACGAACTTCCTCGACCGTGGCGCCCGGGAACTGGTCGAGGACCGCACGCACCAGCGGATGCGCGCCGGCGGCGCTACGCGCTTTTTCGGCATCGATGGCTCGCATTTCGGCCAGCGTTTGCGCGCGGGACTCACGTGCCAGCGCAACCGCCCAAGGTCTGCCGGAGTGCTCTTCCAGGAACCCCTTAAGACGCTGGATCATTTCCCGGTCGGCACCGCCGTCCGCCGCGAACTCGATCCGGCCGGGCTCGAATTTGACGATCCGCACATGGTTTTCGAGGAACGCCTGCAAAAGCCCCTCCCGCAGTTCACCGGCCAACAGCGCCACCGCCTCGAAATTCGCAAACCGCCTCGCTTCCGTCCGCTGTGTCGGAGTTGTTTCGGGACTCGGCATCGGCGATCCGGCAGCCACGTCCGCGTGACCACCCGCACGCGCCCTGGCGCCCGAGCCGCCGTTTCCGTTGTTTCCGGCCGGCGCCTGCGTCTGCGTGGCCGTGCCCTCTCCTTCCTGAAGCGCCTTCACCGCATCGCCGGGCGTCGGCAGTTCGGCCGCATACGCTAGCCGCACCAACACCATCTCAGCGGCCGCCAGCGGCGACGGTGCAACGTTCACTTCACCCAGTCCCTTAAGCAGAATCTGCCAGGCGCGCGTGAGGATTGGCATACGCAGGCCACCGGCGATTTCCTTGCCCTTGGTACGTTCGTTTTCCGGCACTTCCGGGGCGTCGGCGCTTTCGGGCTGAACCTTGATGCGCGTCAGCCAGTGCACGAGGTCGAGCATATCCTCGATCACCGACGCGGGGTCCGCGCCATCCTTGTACTGGCTTTGCAGTTCTCCCAACGCCGGCGCAATCTCGCCTTTCAGAACGGATTCCAGCAAATCGAAAGTCCGTGTCCGGTCGGCAAGACCGAGCATATCACGAACCCGTTCCTCGCCGATCGCCCCGTCGGCGTGCGCGATCGCCTGATCGAGCAGGCTTAAACCGTCGCGGACCGACCCGTCCGCCGCCCTGGCGATGATATGGAGCGCGCCGTCCGAAATTTCCGCGCCCTCTTTTTTGCAAATCTCGGCAAAGTGCGTAACCAGAAGGTCCGTCGGCACCCGTCTGAGATCGAAGCGCTGGCAGCGCGACAAGACGGTGATCGGCACCTTGCGAATTTCCGTCGTCGCGAAAATGAAGATGACATGCTCGGGCGGTTCTTCGAGGGTCTTCAGGAGCGCGTTGAACGCGCTCTTGGACAGCATGTGGACCTCGTCGATGATGTAGACCTTGTAGCGTGCCGACGCCGGGCGATACCGGACCCCATCGATCAACTCGCGAATATTGTCGACGCCGGTATTGGACGCCGCGTCCATCTCCAGCACATCGACGTGCCGGTCGCCGGCGATAGCGACACAGTGCTCACAAACGCCGCAGGGCTCCGTCGTCGGCCCGCCGCTTCCGTCCGGTCCGATGCAATTAAGCGCGCGTGCAATAATGCGCGCTGTCGACGTCTTGCCGACGCCGCGCACGCCCGTCATCACGAAGGCATGGTGCAGCCGGTTGGCCGCGAAGGCGTTGGTCAGCGTTTTGACCATCGCGTCCTGACCGATCAGCCCGGAAAACGTGCTCGGTCGATACTTGCGCGCCAGCACCTGATATTCGCCGGCAGCGGGCGCTTCGGCGTTTTCAGGTGTCGGGCTATCGTTCATGAATTACGTCCGGGCTCTGGATAAGCGGGAGACCGGACACCGACCCGGGCCGAAACTCGTTACGGCTGCTTCCTTCCGGACCTGACCGGGTTGGCGAGAAGCCCGTCCGGGCCGATCTCCCACGCGGAATATAACAACCGTCTCCGTCCGCTGAAAGCCCCCTTTGTCGGAAAGTTCGGACGCTTCGATCAACTCAGGATTTCGATCAACCGCGCGGCATCCGGCCACTTCCCGGCCAGTTCCGCCCCGTCACCCATTTCAAGGTCGTCAAAATCGAACCCGGGTGCGACAGTTGTCCCCATCAAAGCGTACCCCGCGTTGCCGTCTGACGTCAGGCGGGCGCCCATCCAGACGTTACCCGGCACCGTAAACTGCACAACGTGGCCGGCCGCAATATCCTGGCCGAACGTCACTATGCCGGTCGCACGCTCCGGCGGATATAACAGTAGCATCTCGACGGGATCCCCGAGGTAAAAATGGAACGTCTCGTCCGACGGCAGCCGATGCATGCGCGAGACGGTTTCCGGCGTAAGCAGATAATAGATCGCCGTCCCTGCCGAGCGCGCGCCACTGTAGGCGCCGCCGAGCGCTGCCTTCGGGATTTCGATCTCCGTCCGCCAAGTCTCCCGGTAAAAGCCGCCTTCCCAGGGCAGTGGCTTCAAACCGAGGCTGATGATCAGATCTTCTGCCGTCATCTCGTCACTCACTCTCCAGACCGGGCACCCGATGGCGGATCGGTGATGACTGGATCACAGAGGTACTTGTCGTTGCATAGGGCAGAATAGCGTCGATTGTCTTTTCCAACGCTTGTACGGACGCCACCTGCACCCGGACGACAAAACAATCTTCGCCGGTCACCCGGTCGCACGACACCACCTCCGGCAACCGATTCAAAACATCCAACACATTCGCCATTTTACCCGGAATGGGTTTGACGCGCACCCATGCCGCTATCGGCAGGCCGAGCGCTTCCAGGTCGATGGTCGCCGCATACCCGCTTATCACCCCGGCTTCCTCGAGCCGCTTCAAACGCTCCGCCACGCTGGGCGCCGAAAGGCCAACCAGCCGCCCAAGCGCCGTATTGCTGATTCGCGCATTGTCATTCAGCGCCGCAAGAAGTCGGCGATCTATTTGGTCCAAAGCACTATTTTCATAACGAAGGCGTTTCATAATGTTTTCCTAAATTAATAAGGAATAAATAAGAAAATAACATCATATACCTATTCACAACAACCTCTTGATCTTTGATCATGATTCCAAAGGAGCATAATCAAAGATGTTGTACATGAACTCTCTGTCCGCACGAATACCGCCACACATTTGGTTCGCGGTCAGCGCCATATTCCATTATCTCGGCCCATCGTTTGCCGTTTTGCTGTTTCCTGCCATCGGCGTCCTCGGCATCGCCTGGTTCAGGATTGCTTCAGCAGCGCTGATCTTTGCCCCGGTGACGCGTCCTGACAGGGTTTTCCGGAATGAAACCGGCAGTGGCCGGCTGTTGCTGATCGGCCTCGGGCTCTGCCTCGCCGTGATGAACACGTCCTTCTATCTGGCGCTCGAACGGTTACCGATGAGCCTTGTCGCGGCGATGGAGTTCATCGGCACGATCGGCATCGCACTCTACGGGCTCCGCACGCGCCGAAACGTGGTGGCGCTCATTCTGACGGTCACGGGCGTATTCGTGCTGATCGATGTGAAATGGTCGACGGATCCCGCGGGGTTGTTCTGGTCGGCGCTCAACGCGGCGCTATTCGCCGTCTATATCGTGCTCGGCCACAAAGCAGCCGAGCAAGGCGCGGGAAACGGTGTCGAAAGGCTCGGCGCAGCCATGGCCATCGCTTTTCTGGTGCTTGTGCCGATCGGGCTGGGCGAAGCTTCCGCCGCATTCCAGTCCCCCGTTCTCATCATGGCCGGGATCGGCGTAGGCATATGCTCGTCGGTCATCCCCTACGTTTGCGATCAGATGGCGATGGCGCGCTTGCCGCGCGCGTCATTCGCGATGCTGCTCGCCATCCTGCCGGCGACGGCAACGATCATCGCCGCACTCGTGCTTGCACAAATTCCGACGCCACGCGACATCGCCGGGATCGTACTGGTGATGCTCGGCATTGCGCTGCACCGACCGGCACGCCCATAGCAATACCGGCGGCCTTGGGCCGCCGGTTCGTGATCCGATGCTGTCGACCGGATTAGTTGTTAATGCCAGCCGTCTCGCGGCGTTCTTCGATAATGATCGCACCCGACGGACCCGCGGAAAACACGAACGGGAGCAGCACGATGTTATCCTCGAACTCGAACGTGCCGTCGGTAATCGCCACCATACGAATTTCAGCGCTTTGCCGACTCGGGATCGACACCGACACGAAGCAGGTTGCCTCGGCGCGCTCACCCTCGACACCGGCAGCAATGACGGCGTTCTTATTAAAGAAATCACGTGCACGGAACACGCGAAGGCTATCGTCCCGGTTACGAATACGCAGGACGTACGGACGCCCCTGCTGCAGGCGCGTCACCATCGGCGAATATTCGCCGTCGCGGATACGGATTTCGATCTCGGGTACGCGCGCCCAGTTTATTTTGGCTTCCGCGCGCTTGGAAATCTGCTTGCAGTCATTGGCCGCGAATTCACTAATACCGGACGGCGCCGCACAGGCGGCCAGAATCCCCACCGCCGCAAGGGCAGTTCCCAGACTAAAACAGTGCCGGCCCAGTTTTCGGCACACTAAGGCTTTCAAATAATCCACCGTTCTCTCCACCTACCGATTGCAGGAAATGCAACGGCACCCAGGGGTGCGGAACATCAACCGTAACCAGTGTGGCCAAGAACGGTTAAAAAAGCCTCAATTCGCACGCGAGTCCACAGGATTTATGCGCGGACTATGGTTAATCGCCGACGTTCACAATTGTGCCGAGGTGAAACTTGCGCGAAAATCAACAAATGGAGCGCGTCTTGACGATGTGTTGCCTTCTTCTGATTGCCGCCGAGCCGCGTGCTTTTGAACTCGGCGACAACCCAGCTTTTTGCGCCGGCTTCCTGGCATCGCAATCCGACCGGTACGCGGCCATGATGCGAACCCACGAAGACGCGATCATGGACGCCTTCAACCGCTTCGGCCCCAGGGATTCGACCGATGGCCGCGGATTTACCGAATGGTTGCATATCGGCGTTCAGGCCGCCCAAGACACCAATGTTACCGGGTACAATCGGACGATCGTGCGTTGCCGCACGTTGATCGAACAGATCGCTCATAAATGACTTCGACCGGACCGCCCAACTGGGCAGCCATGGGCGTTGCCCCACGGCCGGTGGTGTGTAAAGTGGCGCCATGCCGTCTACGTTTTCATTAAACCTGACCTACACCACGCTCTCGCTTCGCCGAGACAACATGTCCCGGCGCCCGCCGGAATGGCTTGCGGAGAAAATGGCCACGGGCGTCGGCGTCGTGCCGGTATTGGGTTCCAGCAATCTTATCATCTCCGGTGAGACACCACGCGCACAGATCTTCGAAGGCAATCAGGCGCTTGCGCTGCTTGAGGCTTCCCATCAAGAAATCCTTCTCGGCACGGACGATCATCGTCCGGTATTTGCGGTGAGCGTCGATGAAGGCCAGGCGGCCGAGGCTGTCGCGATGACCGGCGGTGCCGCGGAATTTGTCGATTTAAGGCAGGTCGGGCCATTTCTGCCCCCAGCCGATGCACACATTCTGGCCCATGCGCGGGGTATGGTTTACTGGCATTCGCGCCACGGTTTCTGTGGCGTATGCGGATCACCAACGGAATCAAAACACAGCGGTCACGAGCGAAAATGCGTTAACCCGGACTGTGCGATCAGCCATTTTCCGCGCACCGATCCGGCGATCATCGTTCTTGTTTATCGTACCGACATCCCCGGCGGCGCCTGCCTGCTCGGGCGTCATGCACGCTGGCCGTTCGGCATGTATTCGACCCTCGCCGGCTTCGTCGAGCCGGGAGAAACGCTGGAGCAGGCCGTCAGCAGGGAAGTTTTCGAAGAAGCCGGCATCGAGACCACCAACGTGAATTACCTGGCGTCGCAACCTTGGCCGTTTCCGTCATCCCTGATGCTCGGCTTTCACGCCGAGGCGACCAGCTTCGACATCAACATCGACGACGAAGAACTCAGCGACTGCCGCTGGTTCACCCGGGACGACCTACGTGGGATGAAAGAATGGCTCGACGCCAAGGATGACGAATTTCGCCTGCCCCGCAGGGATTCGATCTCGCGCTGGCTGATACAGCAGTGGTTCGACGCCGAATGAGCGCCGAACGGGCGGCTCAATCCGGGCCGTGCGTCTTCCGATACGGGTTGGCCGGATAAACGCCGAGGATATTGACCTCCTCGGAGAAGAAATCGAGCTCCTCCAGCGCCAGCTTAAGGCCCGGATCTTCCGGATGGCCCTCGACCTCGGCATAGAACTGCGCCACCACGAAGCCTTCGCCGACGTAGCTTTCCAGTTTCGTCATGTTGACTCCGTTGGTCGCAAAGCCGCCCATCGCCTTGTAGAGGGCGGCAGGAATGTTGCGGACCCGGAACACAAAGCTGGTCATCAGTTCGCATGAGCCGGGCGCCGGCCAATCGCTGTCACGCGACAACACGACGAAGCGCGTCGTGTTGTGTTCGGCGTCCTCGATATCGGAGCGCAGGATCTCAAGCCCGTAGACTTCCGCCGCCAGCCGGGACGAAATCGACGCCTTGGTTTTATCGCCCCACGCGGCGATGTCGGCAGCTGCACCGGCGGTATCGGCGTGAACGACGGCCTTCACGCCCAACTCGCGGATCAGCCCACGGCACTGATTCAAGGCATGCACGTGGCTGTGCACTTCCTTGATTTCGGAGACGTCCGTGCCCCGTAGCGCCAATAGTTGATGATTGATGCGTTCGAAGTGCTCGGCAACGATGTGCAAGCCACTCTCGGGCAGCAGGTGATGAATGTCCGCCACCCGTCCGGCCACGGTATTGTCGATCGGGATCATCGCCAGACGCGCCTCGCCGTTCTGCACGGCGGCAAAAGCGTCGGCGAATGTGTTACAGGGAACGCTGGTCATGTCCGGATACGCTGTCCGGCATGCGATATCTGAATTGGCGCCAAGTGCGCCCTGGAAAGCGATCCGTTTATCCGCCGACGTCATCTTACCAAATCCCGGTCCGTCAGAGTTAAGGCCCTATCACGCCTGCAGAATTTCCCGCGCGCGCTCAAGGTCGGCGGGAGTATCGACACCGAGCGGAACGGTGTCAACGCGGACTGCATCGATCCGCATGCCCGCCTCGAGTGCGCGGAGTTGTTCCAGCTTTTCGCGTTGTTCCAGCATGCCCGGCGGCAACGCCACGAACCGTTTCAGCGCCGCGCGCTTATAAGCGTATATCCCGATATGATGCCAGAGCGGGCCTTCCCCCGTCGGCGCGGTCGCGCGGGTAAAATACAACGCCCGGGCGCGGACATGCGCATCATCGAGCGCGGCGACACACTTGACCACATTGGGGTTTCCCCGCTCCGACGGTTCCGTGATTTCAGCGACCAGTGTCGCGATATCCACCTCCGCATCCAGAAGTGGCTCGGCCACGGCGCGCACCAGCGCCGGGTCCAGCGTGGGCAGGTCCCCTTGTAAATTAATGACGGCGTCGAAATCCCCGGCCGGGTCCTTCGTCGTAAGCGCCTCCCAGATACGGTCCGACCCAGATGGGTGTTCGGGATCGGTCAAAACCGCCTCGTAGCCTGCCGCTTCCACAACATCTACGATCTCCGTTTCCGCCGCCGCACACAAGACAGGCCCCAACCCGGCTTCGCGGGCACGGTCCAGCACGTGACAAATCATCGGTTTCCCATGAATGTCGGCGAGCGGCTTTCTGGGTAGCCTTGTCGAAGCAAGGCGTGCTGGGACAATCACAATCGGGTTCATATTTTCCCCGAAACTTTCTGTGTTTATGGGCTCAGTCGTTCCGGTATACCTGCGGAAACGGGCTTATCCCAGCCCTTTCAGCAATTTCACGATGCATGTTGAACGATCGGCGCGGAGCCGCTAAAAGAACCGTAATGTTGGTCTAGGAGAGAGACGCATGCACTTCTCGTTTTGGGAAAAGACCGGTTTCGCCCTTCTGATGGCGGCCTGGGTAACGTGGGGCAGCAACCAGATCGGCGACATGCTTGTCCATGCCGAAGAATTGAGTGAAAACGCCTACAAGATCGAAGTCGCCGATTCCGGTGGCGGATCGGCCGGCGCTGCCGACAAGGAACCCGAGAAGTCTGCAATCGAACTGCTCGCGTCTGCGACCAGCGAGCGCGGCGAGAAAGTCTTCAAGAAGTGTGCCGCTTGCCACTCCATCGAAAAAGGCGGCCCGGATAAGGTCGGCCCCCACCTCTGGAACGTGCTTGGACGCGAAAAGGGCAGCGTTGCCGGTTTCGCCTACTCCGACACGCTTGCCGGCATGACCACGCCGTGGGACTACGAAACCATGGATAAATTCCTGGAAAGCCCGCGCAACTTCGTATCCGGCACCAAAATGACTTTCGCCGGCCTGCGGAAAGCTTCCGACCGGGCGGCGGTCATTCTTTACCTGCGTGAACACAGCGACAATCCGCCGCCGCTGCCATGACCGGCGCGGCGGACATCCCCGCCGATATTGACGATATCCTCGACCTTGCCGGCCGCCTCGCGGACGCGGCAAGGCCGGGCATTCTCGCCAAGTTTCGAAGCGGTATCGGTCACATCGCCAAGGGCGACGAAAGCCCGGTAACGGAAGCCGACCGCGCCGCCGAACGGGCAATGCGCGACATGATCGAAGCCGAACGGCCGTCGGACGGGATCTTCGGCGAGGAATTCGGCGTCACGAACCCCGACGCCGACACGGTCTGGATTCTCGATCCGATCGACGGCACCAAGGCCTTCATCACCGGCAAACCGATCTTCGGTATTCTGATCGGCGTCGTCCGGCAAGGTAAAGCCATCGCCGGGGTAACCGACGGACCGGCCACCAGCGATCGCTGGGTCGGCGGGACCGGACGGCCCACGCTCTTCAATGGTGCGCCCGTCGAAACCCGGAAGGGAGTCAAACTCGAAGACGCCTGGTTGACGGCGACCTCGCCCGAGATGTTCGCAGGCGATCACAAGACACGCTTCGAAGCACTGATGGCCGCCACCCAGTACACGACCTTCGGCAACGAATGCCAGGGCTATGGTCAGTTATCCTGCGGCTGGGTCGATCTGGTATGCGAAGATACGCTGGCCCCATACGATTACGCGGCCCTGATCCCCATCATTGAGGGTGCCGGCGGCATCATCACCGACTGGCAGGGCAATCCGCTGACTTTCGCTGCCGGCGAGGACGACAAGACGCATTCGGTCATTGCCGCCGGCGACCGAACCCTGCACAAGGCGGCGGTCGACATCCTCTCCGGCTGAATGATGAACAATCGTTAAGTTGCACTTGCGGCTCACGGTGTATTTATCGTTACGGGTAACGGCATTCCTTGAAGTCACCCGCCGGTAAGCCCAATATCTCCGGCGTTGCGAAATGAATCCGGAGGCCACATGACCACCCGTTCCCTGCTTCGCGCTTTGACCGTCGCCATCGGCGTTTTGGCATTGACGCCGGCACACGCCGACGATCCCAAACCGCAACACGGCATCGCAATGCATGGCGATCTCAAGTACGGCCCCGATTTCAAGCATTTCGATTATGTCAATCCGAACGCCCCTAAGGGCGGCCAGATCCGGCTTGGTGCCCTCGGCGGGTTCGACAGCCTCAACCCGTTTATCGTCAAGGGCAACCCGGCCGGCGGCGCGTCTTTCGTCTACGACACGCTCCTCACGTCGTCTGCCGACGAAGCATTCAGCGAATACGGACTCCTGGCGAAAACCGTCCGTACCCCGGAAGATCGTTCGTGGGTCGAGTTCACGCTTCGCGACGAAGCCCGCTGGCATGACGGCAAGCCGATTACTGCCGACGACGTTATTTTCAGCTTCAATACTCTTGTCGAGAAGGGTGCGCCCTTCTTCCGCTTCTATTACGGCTCCGTCGAACGCGCAGTGAAGATCGGGCCCAGAACCGTCCGCTTCGATTTCAAACCGGGCGAGAACCGGGAACTGCCGCTGATCCTTGGCCAGTTGAGTGTGCTGCCGAAGCATTACTGGGAAACACGTGAGTTCGACGCGACGACACTGGAACCGCCCCTCGGCAGCGGGCCTTACCGCGTAAAGAACGTCGATGCGAACCGCAGCATCGTCCTGGAGCGGGTAAAGGACTACTGGGGCAAGAATCTGCCGGTCAATATCGGGATCAACAACTTCGACGTGATCGAGTTCGAATACTATCGAGACTCCCAAGTCGCCATCGAGGCCTTCACCGGGGGCCGGTTCGATTTCCGCCGCGAAAATTCTTCCAAAGCCTGGGCAACCGCTTACGACGTCCCGGCGGTCAAAAAGGGTCTGATCAAGCTGGAAGAATTCGATCACGACCGTCCGGCCGGGATGCAGGGCTTCGCCTACAACATGCGCCGCGACATCTTCAAAGATCCGAAAGTGCGCGAGGCATTGGCCTATGCCTTTGACTTCGAATGGTCGAACAAGAACCTGTTTTACGGCCAATACAAACGGACACGCAGCTATTTCGAGAACTCCGAGCTGGCGGCGACCGGCCTTCCCTCGGAAGCGGAGCTGAAACTGCTGGAACCGTATCGCGGGGAAATCCCGGACGAGGTGTTCACCAAGGAATACAATCCGCCCAAATCCGACGGCTCGGGCAATATCCGCAGCAATCTCAGGATCGGTTCCAAGATGCTTCGCGACGCCGGCTGGGTGATCAAGGACGGCGTCCGCGTGAACGAGAAAACCGGCAAGAAACTGGAGTTCGAGGTCCTGTTGGTCAGCCCGCTGTTCGAGCGCATCGTCCTGCCGTTCGCCAAGAACCTGGAGAAATTGGGCGTCACTGCACGGGTCAGAACCGTCGAGACGGCTCAATATCAGCGCCGCACAGACACGTTCGACTACGACATGATCGTCGGCAGTTGGGGCCAGTCGTTATCCCCCGGCAACGAGCAGCGCGACTTCTGGAGTTCCGACGCCGCTGACCGCGAAGGCAGCCGCAACGCCACCGGCATCAAGAGCGAGGTCGTGGATGCGTTGATCGAGAAAGTCATCTCGGCGCCGGACCGAGAAGCGCTGATCACGGCCTGCCGTGCGCTGGACCGTGTCCTGCAATGGCACCACCTCGTGATCCCGCACTTCCACGCGGGGTATGACCGGATCGCGTATTGGGACAAGTTCGGCCAACCGAAGGTCACGCCGACCCGGGGTACGCAGTTCCTGACATGGTGGGTGGTGCCGGAGAAAGCAGCGGCCATCTCCAATGCCCGCACGGGGGCCAATTGACAGGCAAGAACCGCACAGCCCGATCCTCGCTTGCAGGTGACGGCTGGCGCCCGCAACGGTAAACTCACCAGATGCTATCCTATATCGTCCGCCGTCTGCTGTTCGTGCCGCCGACGCTGTTCGTCATCATCCTGATCAACTTCGCGGTCGTTCAGGTGCTGCCGGGCGGCCCGGTCGAACAGATGATTTCGCAGATCACCGGCGAGGCCGTGGATGCGACGGCACGGGTCAGCGGCAATACCGGCGGTGAGACGATGTCCGGCGAAGGCCGTAGCGGCGGCGGATCATCCGGCACCGTCGAGAGCAAATATCGCGGTGCACAAGGACTGCCCCCGGAATTCATCAAGGACCTGGAAAAACAGTTCGGCCTCGACAAGCCGGCGCACGAGCGTTTCTTCCTGATGCTGAAGAACTATCTCGTTTTCGATTTCGGCAACAGCTACTTCAAGGACGCCAGCGTCGTCGACTTGGTAATGTCGAAAATGCCGGTGTCCGTCTCTTTGGGGTTATGGACGACGTTGCTGGTCTATCTGATTTCGATACCCCTCGGCGTTGCCAAAGCGGTACGCGACGGTTCCAAGTTCGATGTCTGGACATCCGGCGTCATCATCGTCGGCACCGCCATACCGGGTTTCCTGTTTGCCATCCTGCTGATCGTCCTGTTCTCGGGCGGGCGCTATTTCGACTGGTTCCCATTGCGAGGCCTCGTGTCGGAAAACTTCGACGACATGACGACACTGCAGCAAATCGGCGATTATTTCTGGCACCTGACGCTGCCTATCCTGTCGATGGTGATCGGCGGGTTCGCCGGCCTCGCCATGCTGACCAAGAACTCCTTCCTGGAAGAGATCAACAAGCAATACGTCGTAACCGCGCGCTCCAAGGGCTTGACCGAAAAACGCGTCCTATACGGGCATGTATTCCGAAACGCCATGCTGATCGTCATCGCCGGATTCCCGAGCGCGTTCATCGGCATCCTGTTTACCGGCGCGCTGATTACGGAGATCATTTTCTCGCTCGACGGTCTCGGCCTGCTCGGTTTCGAGGCCGCCCTCAATCGCGACTACCCCGTGATGTTCGCGACGCTTTATTTCTTTACCCTGATGGGACTGGTTCTCGGCATCATCGGCGACGTGATGTATCACGTCATCGATCCCAGGATCGATTTCGAAAAGCGGGAAGCCTGAGATGGATGCCATCATCGCTCCCCCCGGTCGCGAACCCGCCGCCTCCCCTCGGTTTTTAGGCAAACGCATTTCGCCACTCAACGCGCGCCGATTACAGAACTTCAAGACGAACAAGCGCGGCTTCTGGTCACTGTGGATTTTCCTGGCCCTTTTCTTCATCAGCCTGTTCGCGGAATTCATCGCCAACGACAAACCATTTCTGGTCTGGTACGACGGCGGCGCTTACATGCCGGTGTTCAACGAGTATGCGGAAACCACGTTCGGTGGCGAATTCCAGACCGAAGCCGATTACCGCGATCCGTTCGTGCGCGATCTGATCAACGAAAAAGGCTGGATGCTCTGGCCGCCGATCCGGTTCTCGTACGACACCGTTAATTTGAATTTACCGGGGCCCGCGCCTTACAAGCCGACGGCGGAGAATTGGCTCGGCACCGACGATCAGGGCCGCGACGTGCTCGCGCGAACCATTTACGGATTCCGAATATCCGTTTTGTTCGGAGTCATCCTGACGGTCCTGAGTTCCGTGATCGGCATCATCGTGGGCGCCACACAAGGATACTTCGGCGGCTGGATCGATTTGATCGGGCAGCGCCTGATCGAGATTTGGACATCGATGCCGCAACTTTACCTGCTGATTATCCTGGCAAGCGTGTTCGTGCCTAGTTTTTGGCTTCTGTTGGGGCTGTTGTTGCTGTTCCAATGGGTCGCGCTTGTCGGCGTGGTCCGGGCGGAATTTTTAAAGACCCGCAACTTCGATTACGTTCGCGCGGCTCGCGCCATGGGTGCGTCGGATATCGTGATCATGTTCAAACACATCCTCCCGAATGCGATGGTGGCGACACTGACACTGCTGCCGTTCATTCTCTCGGGTTCGGTGACGGCGCTGACCAGCCTCGATTTCCTGGGCTTCGGACTTCCGCCTGGTTCACCGTCTTTGGGAGAGCTCTTGAACCAGGGCAAGAACAACCTGCATGCTCCCTGGCTCGGCATCACCGCATTCATTATCCTGTCGGTGATGCTTTCACTTCTGGTGTTTATCGGCGAAGCCGTGCGCGACGCATTCGACCCGAGGAAGACATTCCGATGAGTACGATCCTCAGCGTCGATAATCTTCATGTCTCGTTTGGCCGCGGCCAGGGCGAGGTCAAGGCCGTCGAAGGCGTCTCGTTCGACATTGAAGCCGGCAAGACCCATGCCTTGGTCGGCGAATCCGGCTCGGGCAAGTCGGTCTCCGCACTTTCGATCATGCGCCTTTTGCCCTATCCGACCGCTTGGCATCCGGAAGGCCACATTCAATTTGCCGGGACCGACCTGCTGCAGGTGCGCGAAGGTTTCATGCGTGACATCCGCGGCAACCGTATCGCGATGATCTTTCAGGAACCGCTGAACAGCCTCAATCCGTTGCACTCGGTCGAGAAGCAGATTTCGGAAGTGCTGTTGGTTCACAAGCACATGACCCCGGACGCCGCACGCGCCCGGGTGATCGAACTCCTCAACCTGGTGGGGTTGGAAGCGGCGGCAGACCGGCTGCACGCACTTCCGCACGAATTTTCGGGCGGTCAGCAGCAACGCATCATGATTGCCATGGCGCTCGCCAACGAGCCCGAGATTCTGATCGCGGATGAGCCGACGACCGCGCTGGACGTGACGGTTCAGGCGCAGATTTTAAAGCTGCTCAAGGACCTTCAAAAGGAACTTGGGATGGCGATGCTGTTGATCACCCATGATCTTGGCATTGTCCGGCGCATGGCCGATACGGTTTCCGTGATGAACCACGGCAAGGTCGTGGAAACCGGCAACGCCATTGACGTGTTCGAACGTCCCGCCCACGAATACACGCAACATTTGTTGGCCGCGGAGCCCAAGGGCAGACCCGATCCGGCGCCGGACAGCGCGCCGATCCTGTCCGGTGACGACGTCCGCGTCTGGTTTCCGATAAAGCGCGGCGTCCTGCGCCGCACGGTCGGTCATATCAAGGCCGTCGACGGTATTTCCGTCGACATTCGACCGGGCCACACCCTAGGGATCGTCGGCGAGTCCGGGTCGGGTAAATCGACTCTCGGCCGCGCCCTGATCCGGCTGGAAAAATCGACAGGCGACATTTCGTTCAATGGCACATCGATGCAAGGGCTCGGCTGGAGAGAACTTCGGCCGCTTCGTCGCGAAATGCAGATCGTGTTTCAGGATCCTTACGGGTCGCTCAGCCCGCGCATGTCCATCGGTCAGATCATCGAAGAGGGCCTGATCATCCATGATATCGGAGATGAAGACGAGCGCCGTAAGATGATCGAGGACGCGCTGGCCGAAGTGGGACTGGAGCCCGCGATGCGCGACCGCTATCCGCACGAATTCTCGGGCGGGCAGCGTCAACGAATCGCCATCGCCCGTGCCCTCGTGCTCAAACCGAAGTTCATCGTGCTGGACGAACCGACCAGCGCCCTCGACATGTCGGTGCAGGCGCAAATCGTCGAACTGCTTCGCGATCTTCAAAAGAAATACAATCTCGCCTATATGTTTATCAGCCACGACCTCAAGGTCGTTCGTGCCCTCGCCCACGACGTGGTCGTCATGAAGGACGGTCGTGTCGTCGAACAAGGTTCCGCCGCTAACATCTTCGATTCACCGAAAGAACCCTATACCAAGGCATTACTTGCCGCCGCGTTTAACCTGAAAGCCGATGAGAGTGGCGCGGTCAGCACCTGATCCTGAAGAAATAAAGAGAGACAATTGATGAAGTTTTTATTCCTGTCCGCCGCCGACAAAGCCCAAGCATGGCGCGAAGCGATCCTTGCGCGCTTCCCTGACGCGGGTTTCGACGTCTGGCCGGACGAGATCGGCGACAAGGCCGACTACGATTACGCCATCGTCTGGCGGCCGGCGGCGGGTGAACTTCGGACGTTCCCGAACCTCAAGGGCATCCTGTCGCTGGGTGCGGGCGTTGACGGCATTCTCGTGGACGACGCGCTTCCAGACAACGTGCCGGTCGTCCGTCTTGTCGACCGCTGCCTGACCGAGGGTATGAGTGAGTACGTTCTTTACTGGGTGATCCATTATCACCGCCGCCTCGGCGTCTACCTGAACTGGACCTCGCAGAAGATCTGGAAGCAGATGCGCCAAACCGATACGCGGGACCGCAAGGTCGGCTTTTTGGGTTTGGGCGAACTCGGTAGCGATGCGGCCAAAAAGGTCGCCGCCCTCGGGTTCGACGTCGCCGGCTGGTCACGATCCGAGAAGAAGATCGAAGGCGTCACGTCTTATCATGGTGAAGACGGCCTGACGCCGTTTCTGAACCGGACGGAAATACTGATCGTCCTGCTCCCGCTGACGGATGCCACGCGCGGCATCATCAACAAGGAAACCCTCGCGGCGCTGCCGGAAGGCGCCAGCCTGATCAACTGCGCGCGCGGCCCGCATGTGGTCGATGAAGACCTGCTGGCAGCACTCGACAGCGGGCACATCAATGCCGCCACGCTGGATGTGTTTCACACCGAACCGCTGCCGGAAGACCATCCTTACTGGGATCACCCCAAGGTCACGGTGACGCCGCATATAGCGTCTCTTACCGTACCGTCGAGTGCGGCGGATTGGATGGAAGAGAACATCAAGCTGATTGAGGCCGGGAAGCCGCCCCTCAACACGGTCGATCTCAAGAAAGGCTATTAAAGAGCCGCAAAACCGGTCCACAGCATCGTCACGGCGGCAATCAACAGCATGATGTCGAGCATGTTCTCGAACGTCTTTACGCTCATCCTATCGACGACACGCTTTGCCGCGAACGAGCCTGCGATCATCGATCCACCGACGATCAGGCCTTGCACGACCTGTGGCCAGGGAAGCGCGCCAAGCACCTGAAAAGTCGCCGCCTTCGAAATCATCAGCGCAAGCGAGCCGATGGCTTCAGTCGACAACAGCGCGCCTTTCGACAAGCCGACGGCGCCGAACGCGGGAATACTGAGCGGCCCGGTCGAGAGCACGATCCCGGTCAGAAATCCGATGACACCGCCTGCGATCACCAGTTGCCAGAGCGGCATATGCATGTCTTTCACCCGCATCCAGCGGCGCAGCGGGATCAGCGACAGGAAGAAAACCCCAAGCGCGATCTCGACGATGCTTGCCGGCAATACCAGAAGCGTGCGCGCACCGAGGGCCGCCCCGGGCACACCGGCCGCCGAATAGGCGCAGAAAGCGCGCCAGTCGATCTCTCGCCACCAGGCGAGCGACTTGCCGATATTTCCCATGACCGCGGCGACGGCCATGATCGGCACGGCCTGTTGTGGTCCGAACTGGATAATCAAAACGGGGAGCAGGATGATCGATGCCCCGGTGCCGACGATGGCGCTCAGCGCGCCCGCGCCGAGTCCCGCTACCAGGACAAAGATGTACCCGGTCATAGCAAGCCGTATGCGACCGCCAGAAGGAATCCACCCAGTACAATGCGATAAACAACGAAGGGCGCAAACGATGCGCGTCTGAGCCACGCCATCATCAATGCGATGGCGACGAGAGCGAAAACGAATGATAGCCCGGCCGCGACAAACGCATCATTGGCCAGTTGTACGTTGCCGCTCTCGTATATCTCTATCCCGGAAAGGGTCCCGGCGGCGATGATCGTCGGAATCGACAACAGAAGCGAAAACCGCGCCGCGTCCGGACGCTCCATGCCGATGAAACGGCCGGCGGTCATGGTAATCCCGGAACGGCTTGTCCCGGGAATCAGAGCCAGACACTGCGCAACGCCGATGATGATGACATCGCCGACCCCGAGGTGCTCGACGCGGCGTACCGTCATCCCGACGCGGTCCGCAATCCAAAGCACTATCCCGAACCCCAGTGTCGCCCATGCGATCACCTCCATGCTGCGGAACATGTTCGGCGCATAATGCTGAAGCGCAAACCCGGCACCGACGACCGGAATGGTGCCGATGACCAACAACATGAACAACCGGGCGCCGGAATCACGTCGCCCCTTCAGCGTCCGGCCGATTCCCGCCAGCATGGCGCCCACATCGCGGTAGAGATAGGCCATCACGGCGAACAGGGTGCCGACATGGACCGCAACGTCGATCAGGAGACCCTGGTCGGGCCATCCGAGAAAGATCGGCGCCAACACAAGGTGCCCGGACGAACTTACCGGGAGGAATTCGGTAATCCCCTGAACCGCCGCCAAAATAACTAGATGTAGGATTGGCATTCATGTTCCCCGCAAGGCATTGCGAGACATAGCGCGATTGACTGACAGTGCCAATCGTCAATTTAGTCTCATATCGGTCCTTTTTATTGCATTCATGGGAAATTTTTGCGATATATCCCCCGCGCTGCGACAATCTTATTGCGGCCAGCGTGATTAATTAGTAAAAGATGCTGACCTATTAAACGAATTCGTTTGACGCCGCGCCGCCTGGGCCCATCCTGAAGGGCCCTTTTGACTGTGCGCCCCGGGCAAGCCCGGGAAAACGTTGTGGGAGAGCACATGCCTGACCGGATGCAACAATTCATCAAAATCGACGGGGCTATGCCCGACAAGCGCGCCGCTGCCGACCGCCGGAAGGACTTCGACGAGATATATGACGAGTACTCCGAAGAAGCCGCCGTCGATCAGGCCTCGCGGTGCGAGCAGTGCGGCATACCGTATTGCCAGGTCCACTGCCCGCTGCAGAACAATATTCCCGACTGGTTGCGACTGGCGACCGAAGGGCGGATGGAGGAAGCCTATCAAGTCTCTCAGGCGACAAATACTTTTCCGGAAGTGTGCGGCCGCATCTGCCCGCAGGACCGGCTCTGTGAAGGCTCGTGCGTTCTCGAACAGTCCCGCCACGGCACGGTGACGATCGGCGCCGTCGAAAAACACATCACGGACACGGCCTGGAAAAACGGCTGGGTCAAGGCGCCCGAGGCGCGCGCCGACCTTGGTCTATCCGTCGGGATCATCGGCGGCGGTCCGGCTGGCCTCGCGGCCGCCGACCGGCTCTGTACCATGGGCTATCAGGTTCACGTTTATGATCGCTACGACCGCATGGGCGGCTTGCTGATCTACGGCATCCCGAATTTCAAACTCGAAAAGGACATCGTGGAACGCCGCACCAAGCTGTTGGCCGACGGCGGCGTGATCTACCACACCAATTTCGAGGTCGGGCGCGATGCATCGCTTGCAGACCTGCGCGCCGAGCATGACGCGGTCCTGATCGCGACCGGCGTCTATAACGCCCGCGAACTGCAGGCGCCGGGCGCTGGATTGAAGAATATCTTCCCGGCGATGGACTTCCTGACGGCATCAAACCGTAAGGGCCTCGGCGATGCCGTGCCGGATTTCGACAATGGCACGCTCAACGCCGACGGCAAGGATGTCGTCGTCATCGGCGGCGGCGACACGGCGATGGACTGCGTGCGCACCGCCGTGCGCCAGGGCGCAAAGTCGGTGAAATGCCTCTACCGCCGTGACCGCGCCAACATGCCGGGCTCGCAGCGCGAAGTCGCCAACGCGGAGGAAGAGGGCGTCGAGTTCGTCTGGCTCTCCGCGCCGGAAGCGTTCCTGGGCGACGACAAGATCGAAGCCGTCCGTGCGATCCGCATGCATTTGGGTGTGGCCGACGTGACCGGGCGCCAAACGCCGGAACCGATCAAGGATTCGAGTTTCAACATCGAAGCGGATATCGCCATTAAGGCGCTTGGGTTCGATCCGGAAGATCTGCCGACGCTGTTCGGTGCGCCGGAATTGACCGTCACAAAATGGGGTACGATTAAAGTCAACGAACCGTCGAAGATGACCGAGCTTGAGGGCGTCTTTGCCGCCGGCGACATTTACCGCGGGGCATCGCTTGTCGTCTGGGCGATTCGAGACGGCCGCGAAGCGGCCGACGGCATTCATCAGTATCTGCAAACGCGCGCCGAACGCGCCGATGCGGCCTGACGGAGGGATGAGTATGAAAAAGCAATCACCTGAAACCGGTGCAGAGTTCGTCGAACGTTGGCAGCGTGACACGGAAAGGCTCGCCCGCGAAGGCCTATACTATCCCGAAGAAGAGCATGCCTCGTGTGGCGTCGGCATGGTGGCCGCCGTCGACGGCATACCCACCCGTCGTGTTGTCGAGGCCGCCATCGAGGCGTTGAAGAAGATTTGGCACCGCGGTGCCGTCGATGCCGACGGCAAGACCGGTGACGGCGCGGGCATCCACGTCCAAATTCCGTGGGAATTCGTCAAGGAGCACATCCGTCACACGGGGCACGAACCCGCCGACGACAAGATCGCCGTCGGCATGGTGTTTCTGCCGAAAGCCGACCTGGGCGCGCAGGAGGTCTGCCGCTCCATCGTCGAAACCGAGATTCTGCGTGCCGGATACAGCATTTACGGCTGGCGTCAGGTGCCGATCAACGTCGATGTCATCGGCGAGAAAGCCAATGCGTCCCGCCCGGAAATCGAGCAGATCATGCTCTCGACCAGCCCGGATATTTCTTATGAGGATTTCGAGCGCGATCTGTACGTCGTGCGCCGGCGTATCGAACGCCGCGTCCTCGCCGAACACATCAATGATTTCTACATCTGCTCGCTGAGCTGCCGCTCTGTCGTATACAAGGGCATGTTCCTGGCGGAACAGCTGACGTCATTCTATCCCGACCTGCGGGATGACCGGTTTATCTCCAACTTCGCGATCTATCACCAGCGCTATTCGACCAACACGTTCCCGACGTGGCGCCTTGCGCAGCCGTTCCGCATGCTCGCCCACAACGGCGAGATCAACACCCTCACCGGCAACGTCAAACTGATGAAGGCGCACGAACCCAAGATGGCCTCCGAGTTGTTCGGTGAGAACATCGAGGATTTGAAGCCCATCGTGCCGTCGCGAAGTTCCGATTCTGAAGCGCTCGACAGCGTGTTCGAACTGCTCTGCCGCGCCGGTCGTCCGGCGCCGATGGTCAAGGCGATGACGATTCCGGAATCCATCGCCCAGAACAAGACCATGCCGCCGGAACACGAGGCGCTGTACTCTTACTGCAACGCCGTTCTCGAGCCCTGGGACGGCCCGGCCGCCATTTGCGCGCACGACGGCCGTTGGGTCGTCGCCGGCATGGACCGGAACGGTCTGCGTCCGATGCGTTACATCACGACGAGCGATGGGCTTCTCGTCGTCGGTTCCGAAGCCGGGATGGTCGAAATTCCGGATGGCACCATCACCGAAAAGGGCCGCGTCGGCCCGGGCGGCATGATCGGGATCGACCTTGAGGAAGGGAAGTTCTTCCATGACGAAGAGCTCAAATCCCTGATCGCGGGACGCAACGATTTCGCCAAATGGACGGAACGCACCACCGCGCTCGACGACATTATCGAAGCCGCCGACGTCAAGGGTTCGATGCTGAACCCGGAAGAACTGCGCCGCCGCCAGCACTGCTTCGGGCTTTCGATGGAAGACATGGAGATGATCCTCCAGCCCATGATCGAAGGGGGCAAGGAAGCCATCGGCTCCATGGGCGACGATGCGCCGCTGGCCGTGCTGTCCGACAAGTACCGCGGCATGCATCATTTCTTCCGCCAGGCGTTCAGCCAGGTCACCAACCCGCCGATCGACAGCTTGCGCGAACGCCGGGTGATGAGCCTCAAGACGCGCCTTGGAAACCTCGGCAACATTCTGGATGAAGAGCCGAGCCAGTGCGATCTGCTGCAGCTCGAAAGCCCCGTGCTGTCGAACGCCTCATTCGAGGCCATGAAGCGTTACATGGGCGATACCGCCGCTGAAGTCGATTGCACGTTCGTACCGGAAGGTCCGGGCGCGCTGACCGAAGCACTTGACCGGATCCGCTCGGAAGCCGAAGCCGCCGTCCGTGCCGGCAAGACGCACCTCGTTCTTTCCGATATGAACACCGGTCCTGACCGGGCGCCGGTGCCGATGATCCTTGCTGCCGGTGGCGTTCACACGCACCTGGTCCGTGAGGAGCTTCGCACCTTTACGTCGATCAACGTGCGTTCTTCGGAATGCCTGGATGTGCATTACTTCGCCGTCCTGATCGGTGTCGGCGCGACCACGGTCAATGCCTACCTGGCCGAAGAAGCCATTTACGATCGCCATCGCCGCGGCTTGCTCGAAGGCCTCTCGGTCGACGACGCGGTCGAGAACTACAAAACCGCCATCGACCAGGGACTTCTCAAGATCATGTCGAAGATGGGCATCGGTGTATTGAGTTCTTACCGTGGCGGGTACTGCTTCGAGGCGGTAGGTCTGAGCCGCGCGCTCGTCGCTGAATTCTTCCCGGGCATGGCGTCCCGAATTTCCGGCATCGGTCTTTCCGGCATCAAGAAGAACGTCGCGGCGATGCATAAGGTCGCATTCGCGCAGGATGCGATCCCCCTTCCGGTCGGCGGTTTTTACAAGTTCCGCTCTGGGGGCGAACGTCATGGCCACGACGGCAAGCTGATCCATGTGCTGCAGTCCGCCGTCGGCAACGAGTCCTATTCGCTCTACAAGAAGTTTTCAGAAGGCGTCCACTCGCGCGCGCCGATCTTCGTCCGCGACCTTCTGGATTTCAAACCGGATAGAAAGCCGATCTCGGTCGAACAGGTCCAAAGCGTCACCGAAATCCGCAAGCGCCTGGTCGCGCCTGGAATCTCGCTTGGCGCACTCAGCCCCGAAGCCCACGAGACGCTCTCCATCGCCATGAACCGGATCGGCGCCAAGTCGGATTCCGGTGAAGGCGGCGAAGACCCTGCCCGATTCCAGCCGCGCCCGAACGGCGACAACCCGTCGAGCGCAATCAAGCAGGTCGCATCGGGACGTTTCGGCGTCACGGCCGAGTATCTGAACAACTGCCGCGAAATCGAGATCAAGGTGGCACAGGGCGCGAAGCCGGGCGAAGGCGGCCAGTTGCCGGGCTTCAAGGTCTCCAGCATGATCGCCAAGCTGCGTCACGCGACGCCGGGGGTGACGTTGATCAGCCCGCCGCCGCACCACGACATTTACTCGATCGAAGATCTCGCGCAGCTTATTTATGACCTAAAACAGATCAACCCGGACGCCAGTGTCTGCGTGAAACTGGTCGCGCGGTCCGGCGTCGGCACCATCGCCGCCGGCGTTGCCAAAGCGAAAGCCGACGTGATCCTGATTTCCGGTCATGACGGCGGCACGGGCGCGAGCCCGCAGACGTCGATCAAATACGCCGGGATCCCGTGGGAGATGGGTCTCTCGGAAGCGAACCAGGTACTGACGCTGAACCGTCTCCGTCACAAGGTGAAGCTTCGCGTCGACGGCGGGATCAAGACCGGCCGCGACGTCGTCATGGCGGCGATGCTGGGGGCCGACGAGTTCGGCATCGGCACCGCATCTCTCGTGGCGATGGGCTGCATCATGGTGCGCCAGTGCCATTCGAACACATGCCCGGTCGGTGTCTGCACCCAGGATGAAAAGCTCCGCGAAAAGTTCACCGGCACCCCGGAAAAGGTGATGAACCTGTTCACGTTCGTCGCCGAAGAGGTGAGCGAAATTCTCGCTAAGCTCGGCTACGAATCTCTCCAGGACATTACCGGGCGTTCGGACTTGCTGTCGCAGGTCAGCCGTGGGGCATCGCACCTGGATGACCTCGACCTCAACCCGCTGCTGCAGCAGGCCGATAGCGGCGGTTATCCGCGCTACTACGACGGCGAGGGCCGCAACGAAGTGCCGGATACGCTGGATGCCCAGATCATCAAGGACGCCATGCAGACGTTCCAGCACGGCGAGAAGATGCAGCTCACCTACGCGGTTCGCAACACGCATCGCGCCGTCGGTGCACGCACGAGTTCGATGATCACCCGCAAATACGGGATGACCGGCCTCGACCATTCTCATCTGACGGTTCGTCTGCGCGGATCGGCGGGTCAGTCGCTCGGCGCCTTCGCGGTGCAGGGCCTTGCCCTCGAAGTTCTCGGCGACGCCAATGATTATGTCGGCAAGGGCCTGTCGGGCGGGACCATCGTGTTGCGCCCGCCGGTATCGAGCCCGCTCGAGAGCGAGAAAAACACCATCATCGGGAATACGGTGCTGTACGGTGCGACCGCAGGCCGATTGTTCGCCGCCGGTCAGGCAGGTGAACGGTTCTGCGTCCGGAACTCGGGCGCAACCGCGGTCATCGAAGGCTGCGGGTCGAACGGTTGCGAATACATGACCGGCGGTCTGGCCGTGATCCTGGGCGAAGTGGGGCCGAACTTCGGCGCCGGTATGACTGGCGGCATGGCGTTCGTTTACGATCCAGACCGGCGGTTCGACCTGCAGGCCAACTCGGAAACGATCATCTGGCAGGCGGTCGAGACCGAGTACTGGCAGGACGTTCTCAAGGTTCAAGTGCAGCAGCACGTCAAGCGGACCCACTCCAAGCACGCGCTACGGCTCTTGAACGATTGGACTCGGGAGTTGCCGAACTTCCTCCAGATCGTCCCGAAGGAAATGATCGGCAAGCTTGAGCATCCGATCACCAAGGACGAAGAAGAGGGCCTCAAGTCGGCCGGCGAGTGATCACGGTTTTCAAATGACCGGTCATCGTCGTAGAATCGGCGCATGACCGACCGTCCTGTCATTGGCGTCCTTCTGGACTATGAAGCCTCGGGCTCGTTCTCGAAACGCCCGCATTATGCGCTCCGAACGGCATACTTCGATGCCGTCTGGAAAGCGGGCGGGCTGCCCGTCGGGATCCCGTATATCGAAGAGGCGCGGGACGCTTATCTGGACAGCCTGGACGGCTTGATCGTACCTGGCGGCTTTTACCCCTTCCCGCCCGAGGTTTACGGTCGCGCGCCCAACGGCGAAGCCGTTCACCCGCGCTATGCCTTCGAACGAAACCTGATGAACGACGCGCTTGGCCGCGACCTGCCGACACTCGGCATTTGTGCCGGCATGCAGGTCATGGCTGTCGCCCGCGGCGCAACCATCTACAACGATATCGCGGGCGAGTTGGACTGCATCGTCGATCATCTGAACGAAAAACCGGCCGAGGAGGCCGCGCATACCGTCGCGATCGATGACGGCACCCGGCTTCGCGACATCACCGGCCTTGCAGAGATTGCCGTGAACACCGCGCACAATGAGGCGCTGAAGGATATTCCGGATGGCATTGTCGTTAGCGCGAGGGCACCTGACGGGATCGTAGAGGCAATCGAATTGCCGGATCGCCGGTTCGCGATCGGCGTGCAATGGCATCCTGAATTTTTTCTGGCTGATAACGACCCCAATTTCCGCCTGTTCGAACACCTGATCGGCGCGGCCGGGTCGACTTCGTGAGCATCAGGGATTCCGTGATCGGTGTCGCCGGCTGCGGCGCAATGGGTTTGCCGATGGCGGAAAACTTGCTCGCTGCCGGTTTCGACGCCTGGGGGTTCGACGTTCGGTCCGTGGATGCGTCGGATAATCTCAAGAACAGGATGATCACGGATCCTTCGGCATTCGCCTCAAAAGTCGAGACCGTGATCTCGGTGGTCAGGGATATCCCCGAAACCGAAGCACTCCTGTTCGAAGATCAGGCCGTCATGCGCTCCGCCGACCATCCGAAGACGCTGGTGCTCTCGTCGACGCTTTCGCCGCGCTACGTCCGTGACGTCGCGAGCCGCGTGCCCGACGACGTTGCGGTGATCGATGCACCAATGTCCGGCGCCCCCTATCGCGCAAGGGACGGCAGCTTGACGTTCATGGTCGGCGGTGACGCCGACGCCGTGCAGCTATTGATGCAGGCTTTCGAAGCGATGGGGGAACAGGTGCATCATCTGGGCCCTGTCGGTGCCGGCGCCGCCTGCAAGGTCGCGAACAACCTGTGTGCCGCAGCCGGCGTCGTCGCCGTGAGACGCGCGCTGAAGGCTGCGTCGGCATATGGGATCGAAGCCGGAAAACTCCTCGATGTCATGCGGACATCGTCCGGTGCGACCTGGTATGGCGACAATCTTCAAAAGATCGACTGGGCCGGTGAGGGATACGATCCGGCCAACACCATTGGTATTCTTGAGAAAGACGTGAAGAGTTTCATGGATGCACTCGATGGCATTGACGACATGACGACCGGTCCGTTCGAAGAGGCGATCGTCGCAGAAATCCGCAGGATGGAGCCGCTCTTATGACGGCACAGGCTGCTGAACGCGAACCGCTTTGTGCGCTAGCCGCGATTGCCGCCGCCGCGGCTGTCGGCCTCGGCGCCTATGGCGCCCATGGACTTGCCGTCGACGATTTTCTTTTGGATGTCTGGCGTACGGCTGTCGCCTTTCAAATGTGGCATGCGCTGGGTGCGTTCGCCTGTGTCTGGCTCGCGAGCCGGAAATCGGGCCGGGCGGCGAGCCTTGCCCGCATCTCAGGTTGGCTTCTGATCGTGGGTGCGCTGTCGTTTTCTTCTTCGTTGTATGCCTTTGTTCTGATGGGCGACGTCCCCGTGCAGGGGCTCGCGCCAGCGGGGGGCATGATCATGATGGCGGGCTGGTCATTGCTGGCGGTCGCCGCAGTCCGCCGCAGCTAACGGGACCGATGGAAACTTTCTGTCACAATCAAATACTTCACGCGCCGGAATGCACCGGGTAGGTTCATGACTTAATCAATCAGGGGGCGTTGGGGACACATGCGCGAACGGGTATTTCTGCTGCTGGATGCCGGTCATTCGGAAGAACCGATGGCGCGGTTTGTCGACATCTTCCTGATATCCCTTATTTCGCTCAACGTCATCGCGGTCATCTTCGAATCCATGCCTGAGGTTTATGCCCAGTACGGCCCGTGGTTCGATGCATTCGAGATTTTCTCGGTCGGCGTCTTCACCGTCGAATACGTTCTGCGCGTCTGGTCCGCGGTCGAAAGCCGGAACCCGCGCTTCAAATCGTCCGTCAAAGGGCGCATCCGCTTCATGTTGTCGCCGCTGGCCCTGATCGATCTGATCGTTCTGTTGCCGTTTTATCTGAGTTCTCTGATCGGCGTCGATCTTAGGATGCTGCGTGCGCTCCGGCTATTGCGCGCCTTCCGGCTGACCCGCTACGCCAACTCGATGAACCTGCTGCTACAGGTGCTTCGCGACGAAGGCCCGGTTATTTCGGCGGCGCTTTTCGTCCTGCTGATGATGATCACGGTTGCGGCGAGCATTACCTATCTCGCCGAGCATAAAACGCAACCGGAGGCATTTGCGTCCATTCCCCATGCCCTCTGGTGGGCCGTCGTGACCATGACCACAATCGGCTACGGTGACGTGGTGCCGATGACGTTGATTGGGCGCATCTGCGCCTCCGTCATCGGGATTATCAGCGTCGGCATGGTCGCACTTCCCGCAGGCATTCTGGCGTCCGGCTTCAACGAAGCACTGCATCAGCGTCGTCGAAAATATGAGCGACTCGTCGATGACGTGCTCGAGGACGGCGTCATCGATCCCGACGAACACCGTGAACTCAGGCAACTCCAGGAAGAACTCGGCCTGACCCAGCACGAAGCTGCGTCGATCCTCAAGGCAGGTTACCGCAAACTCAATCAGTCGACGGAGATCTGCGCCGAATGCGGCAAGATCGTCCTCATCACCGGACCCGATAGTCCGGAGGAAGGAACGCCGAAAAGGCTTTCGAAATTCGGTTAGGCGACGGCGCGAATTTCCCGATTGTACACGGGCGGCGGCGATACATCTCGGGGCGGCGCCACAATCAATCCCCCCATCATGAAGGCACGGCCCAGTTCCCCGGCAACCGCAAGGACCGTGCCATGGCATGTCACCGGCAGCAGCAATGTCGCGATCGCGCCGGCGTGTGGCCGACGGTCATGCAGCACGGCACCGATCATTGCGAGCAACGCGCGTTCGTCCGGCGTCACGCCGACACTTCCCGGGCGCATCAGATAGAACGTTCGCCGGGTCTGAAGACCCAGGATATGTCCCAGTAGTTTGATGGCCTTGGCGGCGCGCTCTCCGGCGGGATGTCCGAGTTCATGACACAGGCGGCGGCGGATATAGGTCATATTTTCGGGGTCTTGCGACCACAGCCGAAAACTGTCCAGAAGCATCACTTCCGGGCGGCAGAATCGCGTCTCATCGTTGCATATGATCTTTTTATCGGCAGATCGCAGCATCGTCATCGTATCCCTCCCAGCGCATTCTTGATTGGAGGAATAACATATTTTCATCTATGTGCAAATGATAATCATTCTCATATTATCTACACGTGCTCGGCAAGGATGCTGCCGGCAAAATATAACGATCCGCAAATTAGTACCCGTCCCGGCGTTGCCGCTCTGGACGCAATTGCTTGCGCCGCCGCCAGCGCAGTTTCGGCGGTCACGGCAGGCAGTCCGGCTTCGGAGGCAATTCCCGCAAGCTCATCGGCATGAATGGCCGCCTGTTCGCCCGGGATGGTCACGCAATGAACACCCTCTGCCACCTCGGCGAGCGGCTTGAAGAACCCGGCAGGCTGCTTCGAATTGATCATCCCCGAAATCAGATAAAGCGGCTGGTCTTTCCAGTTCTCTATTGCAAAACGCGCGATCGTCGCACCCGCGTCCGGATTGTGGCCACCGTCGAGCCAAACCTCCCAATCGCCCGGCAGGGCGTCGACGACCGGTCCGCTTTTCAATTTTTGCAACCGTGCCGGCCAGTCGACCGAGCGCACCCCCTCTGCGATGTGTTCGTCGCGCACCTGAGCGACGTCGAGCGTTCGGGCGATTGCGGCGGCATGCCCTGCGTTGACGATTTGGTGCGCCCCCGGCAAAGCCGGAACCGGCAAGGAAAGGCTTGTTCCCTGATGCTCGAACACCATCCCGCCGACGCCGTCCTCGTGCGCGCGCCAGTTGACACCCCACTCCAGAAGCGGCGCGCCGCGCGCCTCCGTATGACCGATGATGACATCCATCGCGTCCGGATGTTGCGGCCCGACGATACACGGGACACCGGTTTTGATAATACCCGCCTTCTCGGTCGCGATCTCGGCCAGGGAATCGCCAAGAAACTGCTGATGGTCCATCGAAACCGATGTGATCGCCGTCGCCGCCGGCCGCGCCACCACGTTCGTCGCATCGAGCCTGCCGCCAAGGCCATTCTCCAGCAGCACCACATCGGCGGGCGTCCGGGCGAACGCGAGAATGGCCGCTGCGGTGGTAATCTCGAAGTATGTAATCTCTTCACCTTTGTTGGCGGCTTCACACTCGTCGAGCACGGCATTCAGGTGGCCTTCCTCGATCAATTTGCCTGCGAGGCGAATGCGCTCATGGAACCGCACCAGATGCGGCGAGGTATAGACATGCACTTTAAGTCCGGCTGCTTCCAGAATAGCGCGCAGGAACGCGAGCACGGAGCCCTTGCCGTTCGTACCGGTCACGTGCACCACAGGTGCCAGCTGTTTTTCCGGATGGCCGAGCACAGCCAGGATGCGCTCCATCCGGCCCAGCGACAAATCGACGAGTTTCGGATGCAGCGACAGCAGACGCTTCAGCGTCGCATCACTTTTTGGTGTCGCCACGGCTTTCTGTGCCGTCCTCTTTCCGATTGGCGGCCATGCCGCCTCTGGCCGGGGGCAATATCTCGGCTTCGAGCGGCAGGCCCTCAGCGTCTATGGTAACGAGGTCCCCGGCCTTCCCGGGCGCCATCAACAGGTTGATCACCTGCGCAAGCCGGTCACGAAGTTCCCGGCGCGAAACCACCATGTCCACCATGCCGTGCTCGTAAAGATACTCGGCACGCTGGAAGCCCTCGGGCAGGGTCTCGCGAATGGTCTGCTCAATCACGCGCTGGCCCGCAAAACCGATCACCGCGCCGGGTTCGGCGATGTGGATATCGCCGAGCATGGCGAACGATGCCGACACGCCACCCGTTGTCGGGTCGCACAGCACGACGATGTACGGCAGCCCCGCCTCCCGCACTTCCTCGACGGCAATGGTCGTCCGCGCAAGTTGCATCAACGAATGAATGCCTTCCTGCATGCGGGCACCGCCGGAAGATGTCAGCACGACGAGCGGCGCTTGCTGCATCACCGCCAACCGGGCCGCGGTCAGGACGCCTTCGCCCACGGCAAGCCCCATCGAGCCGCCCATGAATGAGAAATCGAATGCCGCCATGACGGTCTGAATGCCGCCGACCCTGCCATGCGCGACAAGGATCGCGTCCTTGGATTTGGTCTTCGACTGCGCCTCTTTGAGGCGGTCGGTATAACGCTTGAGATCGCGGAACTTGAGCGGGTCGGTCACGGGCGCCTGAAGCTCGACCTTTTCGTATGCGCCATCGTCGAAAAGCATATCAAGGCGCTCTTTCGCACCCAGGCGCATATGATGATCGCAATGCTGGCAGACCCTGAGGTTCTTGGTCAGGTCGCGGTGAAAGATCATCTGCCCGCAGTTCGGACATTTATGCCAAAGATTGTCCGGGACTTCCTTACGACCGCCCACCAACTCGCGGAGTTTCGGACGAACGAAATTGGCAATCCAGCTCAAGAGGCTTTCTCCGTTTTCCGGGCGCCATGGACGCCCTCGGCAAGGGATCTGACGAGCCCAAGCACCGCATCGACGGTGCCAGGACCGGGTTTTCCGTTATCATCAAGGTTTGCCGTGATCTGGTCAACCAGCGCCGAGCCGACGACCGCGGCATCGGCGACACTCGCGATTTCCGCGGCCTGTTCCGGGGTGCGGATACCAAATCCAACCGCCACCGGCAGGTCGGTCTTCGCACGAATGCGCCCGACATGGCCTGCGACGTCGGCGGTGACCGCCGAGCGCGTCCCCGTGATGCCGGTGATGGAAACGAAATAAACGAAGCCTGACGCGTGCTCCAGGACACGTGGAAGCCGGGCGTCGGTCGTGGTCGGCGCGGTCAGATAGATGAAGTTGATCCCCGCATCAAGCGCCGGTAGACAAAGCTCACCCTCTTCTTCCGGCGGCAGATCGACAACGATCAGACCGTCGACACCGGCCTTCTTGGCATCCGCCAGAAAGGCGTCGACGCCGTAGATATAGATCGGGTTGTAGTACCCCATCAGTACGATCGGCGTTTCATCGTCTTTCTTGCGGTAGTCGGCCACGATCGCGAGGGTTTTCCGGAGCGACATTCCGCCCTTGATCGCGCGGAGCGAGCTCGCCTGAATGGCCGGACCGTCCGCCATCGGATCCGAGAACGGGACACCGATCTCGATCAGGTCAGCACCCGCTTCGGCGAGACCGTCGAGAATCTTCACCGACGTTTCGAGATCGGGGTCGCCTGCCGTGGTAAAGGTGATGAAACCGGGGCGGCCTTCTTCTTGAAGTTTCCGGAACCGTCTCGTGATGCGGGTTTCTGGTTGCTTGCTCATCCCGGGCTCACATCTCAAAACCGAAACGCTCGGCGACGGCGAAAATATCCTTATCGCCACGTCCGCACATGTTCATCACGATCAGATGATCCTTCGGTAGTTTCGGTGCGATCTTGCCGACGTAAGCCAGCGCATGGCATGGCTCAAGCGCGGGAATAATCCCCTCTTTCGCCGTGCAGAGCTTGAACGCCTCAAGCGCCTCGACATCCGTCGCGGAAACATATTCGACACGCCCGATATCGCGGAGCCACGCGTGCTCCGGCCCGATGCCCGGGTAGTCGAGGCCGGCGGAAATCGAATAGCCGTCTTTGATCTGGCCGTCCTCGTCCTGCAGCAGATAGGTTCGGTTGCCGTGCAGCACGCCGGGTCGCCCACCGTTGAGCGAGGCGCAGTGCTCGCCACTCTCGATCCCGTGCCCGGCCGCCTCGACGCCGATGATGTTGACGCTGTCATCGTCGAGAAACGGGTGAAACAGGCCAATGGCGTTGGAGCCCCCACCAATGGCGGCAACCAGCGTGTCCGGCAGCCGGCCTTCCATCTCCTGCATTTGTTCGCGGGTCTCGTTCCCGATGACACACTGGAAGTCACGCACCATGGCCGGATACGGATGCGGTCCGGCGGCGGTGCCGATGATGTAAAAGGTGTCCTCGACATTGGCGACCCAGTCCCGAAGGGCTTCGTTCATCGCGTCTTTCAGCGTACCGGTTCCGGCAGTCACGGGAACGATCTCGGCACCCAACAGCCGCATCCGAAACACGTTCGGCTTCTGACGCTCGACGTCGGTTTCGCCCATATAGACAACACACGGTATGCCGAACAGCGCGCACACCGTTGCCGTCGCAACGCCATGCTGGCCGGCGCCGGTTTCGGCGATGATACGTTTTTTGCCCATGCGGCGTGCGAGAAGGATCTGGCCGATGGTGTTATTGATCTTATGAGCGCCGGTATGGTTCAGCTCGTCGCGCTTGAAGTAAACCTTGGCGCCACCGAAATGTTCGGTCAGACGCTCAGCAAAGTACAGCGGCGACGGACGGCCGACATAATGCTTCATCAGATAGTCGAACTCGGCCCAGAAGTCGTCGTCGTGGCGCGCCTCTTCCCAGGCCTTCTCCACGTCCAGAATCAACGGCATCAGGGTTTCGGCAACGAAACGGCCACCGTAAATGCCGAAATGGCCGGTCTCGTCGACGCCGGATCGGAAAGTGTTCAACTTTGTCATAACGCGTCCCTTTCTAAGGGGCGCAACTTAACGCCTGAAAGCCCCGTTTAACAGGGAATTCTCGCGATTTTTCAGGCGCTGGGCGCTCTTCAGCCACTATGCGCGGCGGCTATAAAATCGCGGATTTTCCGGGTGTTTTTTCGGCCGGGCGCGTCCTCCACCCCACTCGAGACATCAACCATCGGCGCACCGGATATGCGCACCGCTTCGGCGACGTTCTCGGGCGTAAGACCACCCGCCAGCAGCCACGGCACTCGAAAACCGGCCTGCTGTAACAGCGTCCAGTCAAAACTCTCGGCGTTGCCGCCCGGCCGGGTCGCGTCCTTGGGCGGTTTGGCATCGAATAACAGCATATCGGCATAGGCTTCATAGGGTTGGGCCGCCTCGACATCGTCGACGGTCGAAACCGGCAGTGCCTTAATCACCGGCAAGCCGAATTTCTCGCGAACGTGCCGCACCCGTTCCAGCGTTTCCGCGCCGTGCAATTGCAGGGTATCGACCCCTGCACCATCGATAATCGCGCTCAGAAAGTCATCGCCGGCATCGACACTGAGCGCGACCTTGCGCACGCCGGCGGGCAGACGTGCCGTCAAGGCCGCCGCCTCGGCAATAGAGATGTTGCGCGGAGACGGTTCGAAAAAGACAAATCCCGTCAGGCCGGCGCCTGCCTCTACGGCGGCATCGACGTGCTCGGCTTCCCTGAGCCCACAAATCTTGACGATCACACTCATCGTTATCTCCGCCCGGCCCTCAGAGGCCGGCGAGTTCGTCGGCGATCCGTTTCGCGGCATCGACCGGGTTGTCGGCGCCCGTGATCGGGCGTCCGATAACGATGTAATCGGCGCCGTCCCGGATCGCTTGCGCCGGGGTGGTAATACGCTTCTGATCGCCGGCCGCGGCCCATTCCGGGCGAATGCCGGGCACCACCAGTTTGAAATCCGGCCCGCATGCCGCGCGGATCGCCTTGATCTCGCGCGGGCTGCACACGACCCCGCCAAGTCCGCAGGTTTGCGTCAGTTTGGCGAGACGGACAACTTGATTCTCGGCGCCGTCATTGACCCCGATGGCTTCCAGATCGTCGTCGCCCAACGATGTCAGCACCGTCACCGCAATTAACAGCGGTTTCTCACCATCGGCGCCATCGAGTGCGGCCCCCGCCGCCTGCATCATCGCCGGGCCACCCTGCGCATGCACATTCAGTATCGCCGGATTCAGTTCGAGCGTCGACCGAACGGCGCCTGCGACCGTATTTGGGATATCGTGAAACTTAAGATCCAGGAACAGCGGCATGCCGACCGCCGTGACGGCGCGTGCGCCCTGGGGACCGTTGGCATAGTAAAATTCCATGCCGAGCTTCACACCGCCGACGTGGCCTTGCAGCTTTTCCGCAAGGGAAACAGCCAGGTTGACGTCAGGTGTATCCAGGGCGACGAAGATACGATCGGTGGGCGACAGGCTCATGATGAGGCTCTATTAGCCGTGATCGCGTTTGTAGGCAAGCATCGCGGCCGCCAGATCCTCTATTGCCGTGCCTGCCGATTTGAACATCGTGATATCGTCGGCACCTCGCTCGAAAACGTAGTCCCCCGATGAAAGCTCGAACAGATCGGCAAGGACGTCTTTTTCGCTGATAACACCGCGCGCTATCGGATCGCACAAATCCCCAGCTTCCTTGATCGCGCCTGATTTGGTGTCGCAGAAAATACGTGACCGTTTCAGAACGGTATCGTCGGCTTCGCGCATATCGGGGCGGAACGCCCCGACAAGGTCGACGTGTTGTCCAGGTCGAAGCCAGTTCCCTTTGATGATCGGTTCTTTTGCCAGCGTTGCAGCAGATACGATATCCGCCCACTCGACAGAAGATGAGAGATCCTCCGTCATCTCGGCATTCATACCGGCGGCGCGAAGCGCCGCCGCGGATTTTTCAGCGTTCGCCGCATTTCGTCCCCAGACACGAACGTCCGTGATCGGCCTCACGGCCGCATGCGCCTGCGGCAGGTGATATCCCAATACGCCCGTCCCGATCATCAGCAGTTTCGACGCGTTCTCGGCGGCCAAATAACGCGCCGCCAAAGCCGAGGCACATGCCGTGCGTCTGGCCGTCAGTTCCGGCCCGTCCATCAATGCGAGCGGCCGCCCGGTCTCCCGGTCGAAGAGCTGATAGGTCGCCTGCACGGCGGGCAGCCCCTTGGATGCGTTTTCGGGTGCGACGACGACCGTTTTCACGCCGATGAAGCCGTCGTCCGACCAGGCCGGCATGAGCAGAATGGTTGAGTTCTGCCCTTCTTGGACAGGCACATCGTGGTGCGCCCTGACGGGGACCGTCACGCCCCCCGCAAACGCGGCGCCGATCGCATCGACCAATGCGCCATACGGCAAGGCTTCTGCGAGATTGGCGGCATCAACGAGCTTCATGAAATCCGGTCAGACGCCCGACGAGGAGGCCGGCAGCTTCTTGGTCTCGTTATTTGCTGACGCGCGGGTGTCATCGAGTTCACGCTCGCGTTCCTGCAGCTTGTTGTTGAGCGAACGCAGCTCCCGCTCCGCCGTTTCCGCGCGCCACTGTGCATTACGCGCACGACGGCGGTTTCCGGCAGCAGAGGTCCAGGCTACGCCAGCGCCCCAAAGGAACCCGAATATGAAAATCGATAAAACAAGCGTGAACACGGGAACCGTGATTTCCACGGGAAACGGCCAGAGATCGAGCGTGACAAGCTCCTGATTGACGGCCGAAAACACGATCACCACGACGGCGAACGGGACCATGATGACCCAGGACAGAATGCGCTTCACGCCTACTCCTCCAGCGATTTTCGGGTCCGGTTAAGACCGCCCACGGCGATGGCGGTTACTGCGCGCCGTTAAGTCGTTCGCGGAGCTGCTTGCCGGTCTTGAAGTACGGAATGAATTTCTCGTCAACGCTCACCGACTCGCCGGTGCGTGGATTGCGCCCGACACGCGACGGCCGCGCCTTGACGGAAAATGCGCCGAAGCCGCGAAGCTCAACCCGATCCCCGCGTGACAATGCAGCGGTGATTTCTTCGAAGATCGTTGAGACGATCCGTTCAACTTCGCGGTGATAGAGACGCGGGTTGTCCGCCGCCAGCTTCGCGATGAGCTCAGATTTCGTCATACCCGGCAGTCCTCCAAAGATGCGCGGCAAACCACCATTATCGCTCACCGCTCATAGAAGGGTGCCAAAGGGCTTGAATGCCGTCAAGTCTAAGTCTTTCAGACAAAAGTGATTTTCCAAAAATAGCGGACGCCAGTGACGACGCGCCTTGTTGCCACCATGCGAGTGGGTCGTCGATCGTCCAATCGAGCATGGGGAGATTTTCGGAAACATTGCGCTCTGCCGCCAGCCAGCCGCGCGCGGTGTTGATATCACCGAGGGCATCGACGAGGCCCGCCTCGACAGCTCGGCTACCGGTCATGATCCGCCCGTCGCCGGTCCGCAGGCGGACTTCGTCAACAGTCATGCCACGCCGCTCAGCGACCATCTCCATGAACCTGAGATGCAATTCGTCGATGACGGCCTGCAGTTGCGCCCGGGCAGGCGGAGACAACGCCTCCATCGGGTTCGGCGTCGCTTTCAGCTCGCCGCTCTTCAGAACCTCCGGTTTGACGCCGATCATGTCCATCAGGCCGGTGACGTCGGCAGACTGCATGATGACGCCGACAGACCCGGTTATGGTGCCGTATCCGGCGTATATCCGGTCCGTGCCAAGTGCCGCCATGTAGGCGCCGCTCGTCGCGAGCCCGCCCATGACCGTAACCACCGGTTTGTTCTCGGCGATGCGACGCAATGCGGCGAAGACGGCTTCGCCGCCGGTAAACGTGCCCCCCGGGCTGGAAATATCGGCGATGACCGCCTGGACCGAGCCATCGGCGGCAATCTGATCGAGCATGCCGATAAAATCCGCGTCGTCGACAATGATGCCTTCGATCGGCACACGGGCCACATGTTCTTCGGACGGCAGGACACCGCCTTCACGAACAGCTAAAAAGATCGCGAGCGCGAACCCGGCAACGGCCAGAAGCCGCCATACCGTCAGGTGCCGTCTTAACCGGCGGAGCGCAATCAGCGCATCGCTATCGAGACCTGTGCTCATGCTCAAAGATTAGTATGGAATTGCGGAAACGCTCAAACGAAACGGGCGGCATCTCTGCCGCCCGTCGTTTAAGTCGTTTACTCTTCCGACGTGTCGTCGTCGCCGTCGTCCTTGGCGGCCTTTTTCTTTGCCGCCGCCTTTTTCGGCTCCGCTTCTGCTTCCTGGCTGCCGGCCAGCGCCGCCCCCAGGATATCGCCCAGCGTCGCGCCGGAATCGGTGGAACCATACTCGGCCATCGCCTTCTTCTCGTCTTCGACCTCGCGGGCCTTGATCGAGAGCGTCACGCGGCGGCCGGATTTATCGACCTGCGTGATCTTGGCGTCGACTTTTTCGCCGGCGGCGAAACGGTCAGGGCGCTGTTCGGAACGGTCACGAGACAGGTCCGACTTGCGGATGAAGCCCGGCACGGCGTCGTTGACCATGACTTCGATCCCACCGTCGGTGATTTCGGTCACCGTGCAGGTCACGACCGCACCCTTCTTGATGCCTTCCAGCGCACCGCCGACCGGGTCGTCGGTGAGCTGCTTGATGCCAAGCGAAATACGCTCTTTATCGACATCCACATCCAGGATCTTGGCTTTGACCATGTCGCCCTTGTTGTAGTCGGTAAGCGCTTCTTCACCCGGCTTGTCCCAGCTGAGGTCGGAAAGGTGCGCCATCCCGTCGATATCGCCGTCGAGGCCGATGAACAGGCCGAATTCGGTGATGTTGCGGACTTCGCCCTCGACTTCGGAACCCACCGGGAACTTGGTCAGGAAGTCGGCCCACGGATTTTCCATGCACTGCTTCAGGCCGAGCGAAATACGGCGTTTTTCCGGATCGGTGTCGAGCACCATGACTTCCACTTCCTGGGAAGTGGAAACGATCTTGCCCGGATGCACGTTCTTCTTGGTCCAGCTCATTTCGGAAACGTGGACCAGCCCCTCGACGCCGGCTTCCAGTTCGACGAATGCGCCGTAGTCGGTGATGTTGGTCACGCGGCCTTTAAGCTTGGCGCCGACCGGGTACTTGCTTTCGATGCCTTCCCACGGATCCGCTTCGAGCTGCTTCATGCCGAGCGAGATGCGCTGGGTTTCAGAATTGAAGCGGATCACCTGAACCTTCACGGTTTCGCCGACTTGAAGCGCTTCCGACGGGTGGTTGATACGCTTCCACGCGATGTCGGTCACGTGCAGCAGGCCGTCGACACCGCCGAGGTCCACAAACGCGCCGTAATCGGTGATGTTCTTGACCACACCGTCGAGAACCTGACCTTCGACCAGGTTCTGCATCAATTCGGAGCGGGCTTCGGAACGGGTTTCTTCCAGAACAGCACGGCGCGACACGACGATGTTGTTGCGCGCCTGATCCATTTTCAGGATCTGGAACGGCTGCGGCGTACCCATCAGCGGCGAAATGTCGCGAACCGGACGGATATCGACCTGGCTGCCCGGCAAGAACGCCACGGCGCCGGAAAGATCGACGATAAAGCCGCCTTTGACGCGGCCGAAAATGACACCGTTGACGCGCTCGCCCTTGGCGAAAGCCTTTTCGAGCTCGGCCCAGGCTTCTTCGCGGCGCGCTTTTTCGCGGCTGAGGCGGATGACACCATCGCGATCTTCGTAACGTTCGACGAATACGTCGACTTCGTCGCCCGGGTTGATGTCCAGATCCTGGCCCGGTGCGCCGAATTCCTTGATCGGCACGCGGCCTTCGGATTTGAGGCCGACATCGACGACAACGGCGTCGTTATCGACGGAAATGACGGTGCCCTTGAGAACGCGGCCTTCAAAGCCGTCGTCTTCTACGCCCAGTTGCTCGTCCAGGAGAGCTGCGAAATCTTCGGTAATTTTCGGTGCCTCGGTGGAGGCGTCGGTATTGGCCATAATAAGTATATCCTTCAGTTTCGTTTCCGGCCTGCCGGTTGGTTCCGGCGGTCTTCACACATCATATGCCCACGGGCCTGTTGCGGTCCGGGGCGGTTCTGCGCCGTCCTTTGCGGACGGTTCTGGTAAATTGGGAAGTTCAGGCCTGTTTGGCGGCAACGATTTCTCGGGCCTGTTCGAACACCTGGTCGGCGTCCAGCCCGGAGGTATCGATGACCGTCGCATCCTCGGCCGGTTTGAGAGGCGCTACGGCACGGTTTGTATCGCGCTCGTCACGTTCCCTCATTTCCTCCAAAACGCGGGCGTATATAACGTCCTCACCCGCTTCGCGCAACTCTTTAAAGCGCCGCTCGGCGCGGACCTCGGTCGACGCGGTGACGAAGAACTTTATATCCGCGTCGGGGCAGACGACTGTGCCGATGTCGCGGCCGTCCAATACCGCGCCCGTTTTGCCGTCCGGCGGGTTGGCCGCGAAATCGCGCTGAAATCGCAAAAGGGCGCTGCGGACACCCGGGATCGCCGAGACCTTGGACGCTGCCTGGCCGACCTCCTCGGACCGGAGCCCCGCCACCTTCAAGTCCGTGGGCGTCAAATTGAGCGCGACCACGGTGCATCCCTGCTCATCGTCGGGATCGATCTGCTGATCGAGAACCTTCTTCGCCGTCGCACGATAAAGAGACCCGGTGTCGAGGTAAGCATACCCGAGAGCCTCGGCAACCCGTCGCGCAAGCGTCCCTTTTCCGGCAGCCGCCGGCCCGTCGATGGCGATAATCATGCGTCCACTTCCTCGATCCCGGCGCCAAGGCCGTTCATCAACCCCGCAAAACCGGGAAAGCTTGTCGCAATCGCCTGGGCATCGTCAATGGCAACCGCATTTTGCGTCGCACACCCCATCACCAGGAAACTCATGGCGATCCGGTGATCAAGATCGACTTCGATCATGGCCCCACCCTTGGGCTTTTGACCAGTGCCGTCGACTTCCATCCAGTCCTCGCCGGCGCGTACCGTGACGCCGCACGCCGTCAGCCCGTCCACCATTGCCGCCAAACGGTCCGATTCCTTGACCCGGAGTTCGGCAAGACCTGTCATACGCGTGGTTCCCTCGGCGAATGACGCGCAGACGGACAGCACCGGATACTCGTCGATCATACTGGGCGCCCTTTCCGGCGGCACGTCGATCCCTTTCAATGGTCCCGCCTTCACCCGGATATCGCCGACGGGCTCGCCGCCCTCGATACGCGCGTTCTCGATTGTCAGGTCGGCGCCCATCTCCTTGAGCGTCTCGATCAGACCGGCGCGAAGCGGGTTCAACCCGACGGCCTCGATGGTGACGTCGCTGCCCGGCGTGATCAGCGCGGCTACGATCGGAAACGCGGCCGACGAGATATCGGCCGGCACCTGAATGTCGTTCGCCGTCAGAACCGGCTGCCCGGTCAAAGTGATCTCGACGCCGCCGGCCGGCCATGGCGCCGTCACCACATCGGCGCCGAAATGGCGCAGCATGTTTTCCGTATGATCGCGCGTCGCTTCCTTCTCAATCACCACGGTTTGGCCTGGTGTGTTGAGACCGGCAAGCAGGACCGCCGATTTGACCTGCGCCGACGGCACGGACATTTCGGCACGAACCGGCACCGGATCCGCGGCCCCGTTTACCGTAATCGGCAGCAAGCCGCCCTCTCTCGATGTGAATGCCGTGCCGAAACGGCGCAGCGGCCCCATGACACGTTCCATCGGACGGCGGGAAAGCGATGCATCGCCCGTGAATGTACAGGTGATCGGGTGCGTCGCCACCAGCCCCATCAGCAAACGAACACCGGTACCGGCGTTCCCCATGTCGATGGCGGATGTCGGCTCGGCAAGCCCGCCAACCCCCACCCCGGCGACCGTCCATATCCCGTCCTCGCCCTTGACCACATCCGCCCCCATGGCCCGCATCGCCGCTGCCGTCGCGAGCACGTCTTCACCCTCGAGCAGACCGGTGATCCTGGTCTCGCCGATCGCGAGCGCGGAAAGCATCAATGAACGGTGCGAAACCGACTTGTCGCCAGGCACGCGAACGTGGCCTTTTAGGCCGCTGACGGGATTGGCACGAAGGGCAGGCACGGGGGTGAACCTCGATCTCGGTTTCGGTTTCAGGGTGGTGTCATACACCGCACCGGCACCCGAGACCAAGCGCCGAATGGGCAAGAGATGACAAACCCTGAAAAACGGATGATTTTAGACTTTGACAGGGGACAAGGATCATGGCAAATGCCCCGCTTACGAGACCGAACAGATCCTCAGGAGTTAAGCCGTGGTGAAACCAGAGTGGGGAAAGAAACTGACGTGCCCGAGTTGCGGCGCCAAGTTTTATGATCTGAACAAGGATCCCGCGATCTGCCCGAAATGCGAAACCAAAGTCGAAGCCCAGCCGATCCTGAAGCCGCGTCGTCAGCCGGCGGAAGCGCCGAAACCGAAGAAAGTGGTCGAACCCGTCAAGGACGATGACGAGGAAGACGACTCGCTGCTCGATGACGAAGAAGATGACGATCTCGATCTCGACGACGAAGACGAGGACCTGATCGAAGACACGTCCGACCTCGATGAAGACGAGGACGACGTCTCCGAGGTCAAGGAACACATCGAAGTCGAGGACGACGAAGACCGCTGAGCGGTCTGCCCGCAACAACCGCGACGCGCGCTGCGGGCGGCCGCGGTTTCGTCATTTTTCGCTTGCTAGGCCGGAACCCCGTTCGTATGTTCCGGCCCGTTCGCCAAAACGCCGGACCCCAATCCGGATAGGTTTCACCGGCGAACACCCGTGGGGCCGTAGCTCAGTTGGGAGAGCGCTACAATGGCATTGTAGAGGTCAGGGGTTCGATTCCCCTCGGCTCCACCATTTCCTTACTGTTTATTTCCGACCAGTCCCGGCTTCCGGATCAGGCAAATCGTCCGGCAACACGTGATCGAGCAATCGACCACGCCCCTTGCTCAATCCGTCCTTGAAATCGTCGACGGCGAACCGCATCAGCGCACCGGTTTTCATGATCCAGTTGCCCCCCGGATGGGGCACAGGTTCTGACGCCAAATCTTTGACGAGTTCTTCCATCCATGGGTTATGGCCGACGACCAGCAACCGCTCGACGGTCCCGCCTCCCTCGGCAAGGGCCTGCATCAATTTCGAACGCGCTTCGAAATACAGCCGCAGCTCCGTCCCGATCAAACGGCGGTCGCAGCCCGCGGCCTCCAGCACGTCTTCCGCAGTTTCCAAGGCGCGCCGCGCCGGCGACGAGAGCACCGCGTCGGGCAAGGCGTCATGCTTCTTCAGCCACGCGCCAATTTTCCGCGCCTGGACATGCCCTCTGTCCTTCAGGGGCCGGTCGATATCGTCGACACCGTCGGGCCGGCCCGCCTTGCCGTGACGCAGAAACAGAATTTCCCGGTCCATTCGTTTCCTCCCGGCTGCCAAGTATCGTCCAGCCAACAGACCTATATCGGCAGATCATGCATCAGAGGAAAGCTGTAGAAAACCGCCGCCGACGCACCGTCATAAAAATGTAACGGACGTCGTGGCGGCGGTTCGCTTAACGTGGTCGCGGCGTCTCGGTTTTCTTGGTAAGAATCGGGCGCAGTACGTAATGGCGCGCGAGTAACAGATGGCTGAGCATCGGCTCACCTCCTTACGCGGATATGAATCGGTGCCGGGTGGCACTTGCAAAACCCGCACTATGTGCATATTTTATGCGCACTTAGTGCGCAATACAAGAAGAAACCAAACGTACCTGCAGAATCGGTCTGAATCAGACCAGGAGTCAGGGTTGCGAGGGGGATCCGGGCGAACATGACCGCCGAACAGGCAAGCCGCGAGTTCGAGCTGAAGTTCAGCGCCGAGCCGAAGGATTTGCAGCGCTTCAAAAAGGCCGTCAACGCCGCCGGCAAGAACCGGCGTCAGTGGCCGAAGAAGACTCTGGTGAGCCGGTACTTCGACACCGAAGACCTGCGCCTGCGCGCGCTCGGTGTTTCAATGCGCCTGCGCAGCAACGGTGGAAAAGTCGTTCAAACCATCAAGGCCCGCGCCGGCAACAGCGGCGGCGGACTGATGGATCGACACGAATGGGAACGCGACGTGGCCGGAGACGAGTTGGTCCTTTCCGACCTGCCGATCGGCGCCCGGCGCGCCATCGGCGCGATCCGCGACGACGAGCTTGGCGTGGTGATGGAGGTTCACATTGAGCGGCAATCGATGATCATCCGCCGCGCCAACCCGCTCGGCCCGGATGCGGTCATCGAAGCCGTTTTGGACGAAGGCCGCATCGTCGCCGGCGACAACCAGGACACGTTCGCCGAATGCGAACTGGAGTTGATCGAGGGCGACCCGAACGCATTCTTCACCGTGGCGTCGGAGATTCATAACGCGTGCCCCTTGCCGATGTCGGCACTGACCAAGGCCGGGCGCGGCTACCGGCTGTTGACAGGTGAAGGCCCCAAAACATACCGCGTGCCGAAATTCCAGCTGTCGGGCGAGCAGACGATTCACACCGCGCTCGCCGAGATCTATCCTGTTTGCATCGCCAACATCGTAGAGAACGAAGAAGCCTGTCTGGACGGCACCGACCCCGAAGGCGTCCACCAGATGCGGGTCTCCGTTAGGCGCCTCAGAACGTCGCTCAAGGTTTTTGGCGATTATCTCGATCCGGCGAGGACAGCCTGGATGGAGGATGATCTGAAGTGGCTCGGCAACGCGCTCGGGCCCGCGCGGGACTGGGACGTCTATATCGCCGAAATGCTGGGGAATGTTTCCGGTTACGGCATCGATGAGGACGCGCTCGCTATTCTCCGAAACGCCGCAGAGAAGCGTCGCGCCGAGGCGTACGAACACGTCCGTAAAACGCTGACGTCTCGGCGATACGCCAAGATGATGTTCCATCTGACGGCGTTCGTCGCCGTCGAGGGCTGGCTATCGATGCCGATCAACCCCGCCGACCCGTTGCTTCAACCGCTCGACAGATGTGCGGCTGAAATTCTGTCGAAGCCGCATCGGAAACTGCTGAAACAAGCGAAGAACCTCGAGGATCAGGATATGGAAGCGCGCCACGAGGTCCGTATCCGACTGAAGAAGCTCCGCTATGCGGTTGATTTTCTCCGCGGCGTCTACGCCGGCAAGGCGACGACCGCTTATGTTAAGTCACTACAGTCCCTGCAGGACCAGTTCGGTCACTTGAACGACGTCGCACAGGCAATGCGCATGACTGGCGAGTTGACGGACAACGGGAATGAAGCAAATACCCGTGACCTGGCGCTCGCCGGCGGGCTTGTGCAGGGATGGTATGCCCGGGCCCTGAAGCAGACGGCGCCTGAACTGCTGAAGGATTGGAAGAAATTTAAGAAGTTACAGCCTTTCTGGTTGGCACGGCCGGCCTCCGGCGGCACGAAGGGGGGATCATGAGATCCATCCTCATCGCCAACGCCAAGGGCGGCTGCGGAAAAACGACGATCTCGACCAATCTCGCGGCGGCTTTCAGCCAATGCGGCCTGAAGACCGCGATCGCAGACGTCGACCCTCAAGGCAGCAGCCTGCAATGGATCGACCGCCGCCCGGAGAATGTACCGTCGATTATCGGTCTCGACTGGTCGGACGGCGTCGGCAAGGTCAAGAAATCCATCGACAGGCTCGTCATCGATGCCCCGGCCGCATTAACGCCGAAAGAATTTCAGGCACTCCTTAAGATGGCCGATGGAATCGTCATGCCGATCTTACCGTCGGCATTCGATCAGGTCGCAGCGATGAATTTCCTAAGCAAGGTCGAGACCCTGAAACCGATCCGCAAGAACAAGAAGCAGGTCGCCGTCGTCGCCAACAGGGTGCGCGCTCGATCGCGCTCGGCACGCGCGCTGATGGAGTTTCTGCAAAGTTTCAATCATCGACCGGTGATGACGTTGCGCGAGACCGTGATGTATACGGACGCCGCCGACAACGGCGTCAGCGTCTTCGATAAGCAGACCAAAGCCGCGAAGGACGCCCAGTCGGACTGGAGCAATTTGATCACGTATCTGGAAACCACCTGATCTGAAAATCACCTGAGCCGCGTCGGCTTGGGGAAAGGAATTTCATGCCGCAATCCGCGACTGCGCCGCGTAACGCCGTCCGTGCATATATCAGGCGCGGTGACGAAATATTGGTACAACACAAGAAATACGAAGACGGGCGGTCCCGCTTCACGTTACCGGGTGGCGCGGTCGATCCGGGTGAAACGCTGGCTCAGGGGATGATCCGGGAATGCCAAGAAGAGATCGGGACCGACGTTGAGATCATCGAGTTGATGCACGTCGCGGATTACTTCAAGCCTCTCACCACCGAACCCGGTGGGACGCGCCTGCAGGTGGAGTTCATTTTTCGCTGCAGTGTGCCCGACGACTATCAGGCGCAGAACGGGCCCAAACCGGACCGCCAACAAATCGATGTCCTGTGGATGCCGGTCGCGAAAATTCCCGAAAGCGGCATCACACCGAAAAAAGTATGTGAATGGCTGGCCGCCGAAGACCCGGACGCCCCGGTATTCCTGGGGCTCGTCGAGTGACGAAGACTAGTCCGGCAACGCGGACGCGGTTGCCGCAATAATCGCGAACCGATCCGCCAGCGCCGCCAGCGTCGCGATGTGGATGGTCTCCGCAGGAACGACCCCGTCACCTCCCGGTCCCGGCAAGTCGCGCGTCGTAATCGCATCGGAGACCAGCGTGTTCCGGTAGCCGAGATCAAGCGCTGCACGGGTCGTCGCACTGACGCACATGTGCGTTTGGAAGCCGGCGATCACCAGCTTCTGGCGGCCGATCCCTTCCAAGGTTTTTTGTAAGTCGGTGCCCGCGAAACTGTTGGGGAGGCTCTTGCGGATCACAGGCTCCCCCGCCACGGGCGCGACCCGCGTGTCGAAGGCACCGCGTGTATCGTCAAGATCGAAGGCACCGCCGGCCTTACCCTGATGCTGAATATGAACGACTGGCTGACCGGCGTCGCGGAACCGTTGCAGAAGGGTTTTCGCGTTTTCCATCGCCACGTCGACCCCGGCCAACGGAAGCGCGCCCGTCACATATTCGTTCTGGCAGTCGATCAGGATCAGGACGGATTCCGAAACCGCGTTCGGCGTCATATCCGCGCCGGCCACTTCCAAAAGCGTTTTCGTCATCGTTATCTCCCGGTCCTAAAAATATTCCGGCAGCGCGTTTGCCAACGCTGCATGAATGCGATCGCGGACCGGTGTCTTGGGATCCGTCCGCTCGAATGTCCGTCCGGTGACCCGTTCGTACAGCGAGACGTATTTGTTGGAAAACTCAATCAGCGTCTCGGCCGGGATCTCCGGAAGCGGGTCTGTGTAGGGGTTGCATCGCGCCCTAATCCAAAGCCTCAGGAACTCCTTGTCGAGGTTTATCGGCTCCTCGCCGGCGGCATGACGCGCCGGATAGCTCTCCGCATCCCAGTATCGGCTGGAATCCGGCGTATGGATTTCGTCGGCAATGGTCACGACACCGTTCTCGTCGAGGCCGAACTCGTATTTGGTGTCGACCAGGATCAGGCCATTCTCATCGGCGATTTCACGGCCACGCGCGAACAGCGCCAGGCTCTTCGCCGCCGTATCGTCCCACTGCGCCTGCGTCAACAGGCCCTGCGCCACGATTTCGTCAGCCGTGATCGGGTGATCGTGACCGCCGACCGCGCCCTTTGTCGTTGGGGTGATCAGAACTTCCGGAAGCTTGTCGTTCTTCTTCAATCCATCCGGCAAGGTATGCCCGTAGACGGCTCGTTCGCCGTTCGCGTACATCGTCCAGATGCTGGTGTCGGTGGTCCCGGTGATATAGGCGCGGACCACCATTTCGACCGGCAGCATGGTGAGCTTCTTGGCGATGATAACGTTCGGATCCGGGTGGTCGATGACATGGTTGGGGCAAACGTCTCCGGTTTTTTCGAACCAGAACTGCGCCGTCGCCGTCAGCACATGCCCTTTGTCCGGAACCGCGGCCAGCACATGGTCGAAGGCGGACTGTCGGTCGGTTGCGATCATCACACGCCGACCGTCCGGCAGGTCGTAACTTTCACGAACTTTGCCTGTTTGATGGCCAGGCAGTTCCTTGAATTCGGCGTCCGTCAGCACATGCTTGAGGCGCCACTGATCGAGTTCACTGAGTGTCATGGCTGGAGAGTATATAAAGGGTCACCGCCCTGACCAGCCCCATCTGCACATAGGGCCATGCGCTCAACGCACGTAAAGAATCAACAGAATCCCCGCAATCACCAGCAAGATGCCCGAGATTTCGAGCGGCGTGCTCTTCTCGCGGAAAAATACCGCTGATGCGATAAACGTGAACACCAGTTCGATCTGGCCGACGGCGCGGACAAGAGCCGCATTTTCGAGAGTGAAAGCGGTGAACCAGGCGATCGACCCCAACACACCGGCAACGCCGACAGCGCCCGCCCACTTCCAGTTGACCAGAACGGCCCGCATCTGACCGGGCTCACGCCACAGCAGATAAACACCCATGATCACCGTCTGAATGACGACGGAGACAGCCAGGGTATAAGCAGCGGGCATGATGTAACCGTCGTAGTCCAATGAAAGCGCAGCACCCCGGAAGAACACGACGGAACCGCCCAGAAACAGACCCGACGCGAGACCGATCAACGTCGATTTTTCAATGAGGCTCGCCAGCAATGTCTTGAACGTGATGTTGGTCTGCGCCGCCGACATCGCCATCACCCCCAGCACGCTGATGAAGATCGCGAGAATGGCGCCGGTCGACAGGGTGTCGCCCAGCAACAGAAAACCGAGCAGCGCGACCTGAACGGTCTCCGTCTTGGAGAACGTCGTCCCGACCGCAAAATTCCGGAACGAAAACAACCACACCAGGAGCCCGGTAAAGATGATCTGTGACGCACCGCCCAACACACAATAAAGCAGGAACTTCCCGTTGAAATCCGGGTACGCCATGCCGCCCCATTCATTGAGGGCCCAAACGTAAATCACCGCGAACGGCCACGCGTAGAAGAAGCGGACATACGTCGCGCCGCCGGTCGACAACCGCCCTTTCAGGTGTTTTTGTAACGCCGACCGCAGGTTCTGGCAGAATGCGGCGACGATCGTGATCGGAATCCAGATTTCCATTTGAAAAGTCCATCTAATAGGACGGGTACATTATCACTAGGTATTACTGGCTAAGAAATCAGTTCTTCCCGATTTAGCCATAAGATGTTCTTATGATTATATGGACTTACCCCCTTCTCTCAGATGCATTCGGGCCTTCGAGGCCGTGGCGCGGCACCGCAATGTCACCCTTGCCGCGGAGGAGCTTGGCGTGACCCAACCCGCCGTCACGCAGCAATTACGTTTACTGGAGCGCCACCTTGGTACGCGTCTCGTCCGTGCCGATCGGCGCGGGATCGATCTGACGGCAGCCGGCGCGGCGCTGGCCAACCGGGTCGTACGCACGTTCGACGACCTCCGCGAGGCGCTCAACGACGCCGCCGGCCTCGCCGGCAATGCGCCGCCTCTGACACTGGCATTACTGGCCACATTGGCGCAGCGCTGGCTCATTCCGCGACTACCGTCATTCCAATCCTTGTACCCGGATATCGAGGTCCGTTTGCTGACCACATCACGTCTTGTCGATCTGCAGCGTGAGGACGTCGACCTCGCGATCCGGGTCGGCGATGGCAAATGGCCGGGGTGCAGGAGTGACTTCCTGTTCGAGAACGCGCTGTTCCCCGTTGCCAGCCCGGCACTGTTGGCGCGATCGCCGTTAAGGAGCCCGGACGATCTCTCGCGCCATGTTCTGATCACGGTCTCGTCGCCGCCGCGCCATGACGACTGGGCCCGATGGCTGGCACATGCCAGCGTTGCCGGACTGAAACCGCAAGGCCGCCTTGAGTTCGCGTCCTCAGCGCAGGCGCTTGAAGCCGCGGCTGCGGGTCTCGGCATCGCGATTGCCCATACACCATTTGTCGAAGGCGATCTCCGCACCCGACGGCTCGTTGCTCCCTTCAATACCCGGATCATTGAGCCCGAGAGCTTCTACCTCGTCGCGCCGCGCGCCGCCGCCGCACTGCCGCGTGTCGCCGCATTCCGCGAATGGCTTCTGGAAGCCGGGCCGGCGACGTGACGGACGCCCACTTCATCGGCAGCGAGATTTATCGGGACAGCACATACGGGCGGAACCATCCGCTGGCAATCCCAAGGGTATCGCTGGCGATCGATCTGATGCGCGCACTCGGGTGGTTCCCCGAGGGCAGCTATATCGATAGTCCACGTGCCGATCCAGATTATCTGGAGCGTTTTCATACACCCGAATACGTCGCCGCAGTGATCCGCACCGAAAAAGAGCAGGATGCGCCCCCGGCCTTACGTGCACGGCACAATATCGGGATCAACGGCAACCCGATCTTTCCGGAGATGTTCCGCCGTCCGGCAACCGCCGTCGGCGGTGGTGCCAGGGCCGCCAAGCTGGTGGCCGACGGCGGGCGGGTTTTCAATCTCGGCGGCGGCCAGCATCACGGCCGGCCGGACCGTGCCAGCGGCTTCTGCTATTTCAACGAACCCGCACTGACCATCGGGACGCTGTTGGATCAGGGTTTGGAGAGGGTCTTCTATCTCGACCTGGATGCTCATCATGGTGACGGGGTACAGGATGCCTTTCATGACGACGAACGGGTCTTCACCCTTTCGATCCACGAATCCGGTCGATGGCCGATGGAGCGGCGCAATTTGGACCCGGCGCAGCCGGGTGGCATACTTGATCGTGCCGGCGGAATGGCACGCAATATCCCTGTTCCCGAGGGTCTGAATGACGACGAGTTGGAAGCTATCGTCGAAGGAGTCGTCCTTCCCCACATTCAGAACTTCGACCCGGACGCGATCTTCGTTCAGTGCGGGGTCGATGCCCTCGCCGACGACCCGCAGAGCAAGCTCATGATATCCAACACCGCACTCTGGCGGACCGTCGCCGCGGTCCGCGGCCTGGCACCGCGTGTCATTGCCTCAGGTGGCGGGGGATATAACCCGTTTAGTGTCGCGCGCGGCTGGGCCGGGGTATGGGCGGCACTTGCCGGGTTCGATATCCCGGACCAATTGCCGAACGAAGCGGAATATCTTTTGAGAGGGGTGACATGGCGTCATCGGCGCGCCACCAACCCACCCAACCGCTGGGTTACTACGTTGGCCGACCCGATACACCACGGGCCAATCCGAGAAGAGATTCGTGAGTTGATCCGGCTCGTCGCCGATTAATCGAGGGGCGCTTCTTTCATCTGCGCGGGAATATCAATCCCCATGAGACCAAGCACCGTCGGCGCGACGGCGCGTTGCGAAACAGCCCCATCACTGATCCCCGGCGATGGATGGCCGATGTCATAAAAGGCGACGTCGCGGACATCATCGTTGGTGCCGCCGTGGTAGCCGCAATCGGTGAAGCCGTGATCGGCCGTGACAAGAACCCGATACCCCGCCTCGCGCCAGGCCGGCACGTGCTTCCCAAGCGTGCTGTCGACGACTGTTGCCGAGCGGTCGTACTGCCATGACGAGCCCCCATAAACATGACCGACGCTGTCGCAACTTAGTGTGTGGAGAAGCAAATAATCCGGCCGGTGACGTCCCAGCAGGCGGTCCACCTGCGCGCAAAGATCGGCATCCGACGGAAGGCCGAGATGGAAGTCCGTCCGGCCGGCATCGTCGAAGAACCGTCCGTACTGGATCGGCTTGGATGTGTCCTCGGTTTCCTGATCCCTGACCGGCTCGTAGGGCGCGGCGTTATACAAAACCGAGAACCAACTGTAAGCGACTGCGGCGGTCGTCTTTCCCGCGGCGCTTGCCAACCCAAAAACGTTATCGACAGTGGACGGCCTCAAAAGGCTATTCGCCGTAATGCCGTGATCCGCCGGATCGAGGCCTGTATGGATGCTCTCATAACAGGGTGCCGACATGCTGGGCAGCGATGCCCGCATGCGCCATCGGCGCGCCTTCCCACTCTCGACCTGTCCCTCGAGAAAGCCGCAGTGGCCGAGCGCGGTCGCATATTTCAAGCCATCGACAACGACGAGGATCACCTTGTTCGACATCGCGGGATTTCCTGACTACATAGGGGCAACGCATCGAGAGCATTACCCTCGCAGCAGCAGAAGGCAAGATCATGACCAAGGACGACGTCCACCCGCCGATTGCCGACAAACGCCCCGTCGAAATCACCTATCACGGCCACACGCGCACCGACGACTATGCCTGGCTGAAGGACGAGAACTGGCAGCAGGTAATGCAGGACCCGAACGTCCTCAATACGGACATCCGCGCTTACCTAGATGCCGAAAACGCCTACACGCAATCCTGGATGGCCGATACATCGGAACTTCAGAAAAAGCTGTTCATGGAAATGCGCGGCCGCATCAAGGAAGACGACTCGACCGTCCCCGACCCTGATGGCGCGTTCGCCTACTACGTCCGCTTCGTTGAAGGCGGGCAACACCCGAAGTATTGCCGAAAGCCGGCAAAGGGTGACGATACCGAAACGATCCTTCTCGACGGTGATGCGGAAGCCAAGGGGCACGACTACTACAAGATCGGCGCCGCCGCACACGCATACGATCACCGTCATCTGCTTTATGGCGAAGACACCAACGGCTCGGAAATTTTCACAATCCGATTCCGCGATCTCGATACCGGAGAGAATTTGTCCGACATCATCGAGGGTACGAGTGGCAATGCGCTCTGGGCCGCCGATAACAGGACCGTCTTCTATACGGTTCTGGACGACAATCACCGGCCTTCGAAAGTGATGCGCCACACCCTCGGCACGCCGACCACCGACGATGTCCTGGTCTACGAAGAAAAAGACCCGGGCTTTTTCGTCGGCATTTCGGATACCGAAAGCCGCCGCTTCATCCTGATCGACGCGCACGATCATGAAACCTCGGAAGTCTACATTATCCCGGCCGACGACCCGACGTGCGAACCGAGACTGGTGGCGCCGCGCGCGAGCGGCGTCGAGTACAGTGTCTCCGAGCATGCAGGACGACTCATTATCCTGACCAACGCCGACGGCGCCGAGGACTTCAAGATCGTCACCGCGCCGATCGACAATCCCGGACGCGCGAACTGGGTCGATCTGATCCCGCACATGCCGGGCACGCTGATCGTTGGCTGCGAAGTCTACGACGAATACCTGGTACGCCTCGAACGGGTGGCTGCGTTGCCGCGTATCGTCATACGCAATTGGGAAAGCATGCAGGAATTCACCGTGCGCTTCGACGAAGAGGCTTATGCCCTCGGATTGGAGGGTGGCTACGAGTACGCGACACCAAACCTTCGGTTTTCGTATTCGTCGCCGACGACGCCGCGGCAAATCATCGATTTCAACATGACGACCGGCGACCGGAAATTATTGAAACAAGACGAAGTGCCGTCGGGACACAACCCGGCCGACTACATCACGCGCCGCATCCAGGCCGTGGCGGCGGACGGCGAACTGGTGCCGGTGACCGTCCTTTACCGCGCAGATACGGTTCTGAACGGTAGCGCGCCGGTATTGTTGTATGGGTACGGCAGTTACGGCATGACCATGCCGGCGTCGTTCGTGACGCCACGCCTCAGCCTCGTCGATCGCGGGTTCGTGTTCGCCATTGCGCATATCCGGGGCGGCATGGAAAAGGGTTATCGCTGGTATACGGACGGCAAGCGCGAGCGCAAACGGAACACCTTCACCGATTTCATTGCCGCCGCCGAAGGGCTAGTCCGCGAAAACCTTGCCAGCCCCGGCGGCATCGCCATCCACGGCGGATCGGCAGGCGGCATGCTGATGGGGGCATGCGTGAACATGCGCCCCGATCTCTGGCGGGCCGTCGTCGCGGACGTGCCATTCGTCGACGTGCTGAATACCATGTGCGACACGTCCCTGCCGCTGACCCCGATCGAATGGCCTGAGTGGGGCAACCCGATTGAGGACAAGGACGCTTACGACTACATCCTGAGTTACTCCCCCTATGACAACGTCGAGGCGAAGGACTACCCGGCGCTGTTGGCGACGGCGGGGCTGACCGACCCACGCGTGACCTACTGGGAGCCCGCGAAGTGGGTCGCCAAGTTGCGGGATCTGAAAACCGACGAAAACCCCTTGCTCTTGAAAACCAACATGAGCGCCGGTCATGCCGGTGCCGCCGGACGCTTCGACAGGCTCGAAGAACTCGCCTTCAACTACGCGTTCGTTTTGAAGTCGTTCGGGATCATGGATTGATCGCTAAGCCTGCAGATTGACGAATGCGCCGACCGGCAAGGTGCCGGAAATATTCGTCGTCGCCGCGATCAACGATTGATCGAAGCTGCTGCCCTGCCCTAATGCAGAGCGCAGTTGCGACAGTCGGTCGAGACGATTGCCGGCGATGTTGATCGCATTCTCAATTCGCGCTTCCGTCAGGCGCGCGTCCGCCGCCGAGGAAACGTCCAGATTCCTGAGCCCTAGCGATGCGCTGTCCAAGCCCTGCGGCGCAACGGATATCGCGCCACCATATCGGCTGGTCTGAATACGGATCGCAGGTCCGCCGCCGTCGATAAAGTTCGCGTTTCCGCTCGCGCTGGCGGCGACGAGAGAATCGATGAGAGCCACCGCACGGTCGAGTTGCGCCTGGATATTATTCCGGGATACGCGCGTGCCGTCCGACGACAACAGATTCACACTTTCAGAGACCAGCCCCTCGTTTGCTGCCAGTCTGGCGAGCCCCGCGAGGTTCCGCAGGGCTTCGCGAATATTCGATCCCGCGTAGCTGGATTGCCGAAGCGCTTGATCCGCGGCCGCCGTATCGACGGTGACGGTCCGTTCGACGAACCTGCCGACGGTCGTGCCGCCCGCCAATTCACGGGCGTTCACCGCATCCAATGATACGGACGCCGCGCGCAACAGCCGCTGCGCCGTGCGCGTGCCGTCCACGGCGATCGACACCGACTGACTCGATGGAAAATCGAGCGCCAACCTGCATTCCTCCGAGGTTATCCCCCGGCGTTCTGCCTTAACTATCTATGTTAAAGGAGTTTTTCAGTAATGTGGAGGGGGCCGGTTCGCTTCGTCCTCGGGCTCCGCGTCGGCCTTCGTTTCGTCCAACCGCGTCAATTCCCGTTTCAGCACCTCGATAATCGACCATTGCTCCGCAACGACGTCACTAAGCTCGCTGATGGTTCGTTCCTGATGGGTGACCGTCATTTCCAGTTCGGTGATGCGTAAGTCGAGTTCCTTGCTCATCTCATCCCCGCGCTATCTGATTGCGCCGCGCGCTGAAATTTCCCAGAGATCGACAACACGCCCGCCTTGCACCACGACAAACCAGTCATAAAGATTAACCGTCGGATCGCAATGGCCCGGGATCAGGCGGATTTTTTCCCCCAGCAGCACACCGCGCGCGGCATCGTCGAGGATAAGTGTGCCATGATCATCAGACGGCCCCTGATATCGGGCACCCGGAATATCCGCAACCCACGGCATGCCCTGATCGTTGCCCAGCGCCTTATGACCTGCATCGACGACGGCCCGCCCCGGCTTGGTCGCGCTCATCACGGTCACCAGGACATAAAGGCTATGACGGAACTCGGTAAACGGATCGCCACGTTGATCCATGTTCTGGGCATAGTCGGCATCCATGAAGATGTATGAGCCGCACTGCATTTCCTGGTAAAGCCCGCTCGCCGCCTCGAAATGAAAACTACCCGTCCCGGCGCCGGTGACGATGGGAACGTTAATTCCGGCATCTTCCATCGCTGAGAGTGTTTCACGCACCCTGTCGCAGGCCGCACCGATTGCGGCGCCGCGTTCGTTCGCAGTCCGAATATGCTGGGCGGATCCATGATAGGCCTGAAGACCCGCGAAGCGCAGGCCATCTTGTTCGGTGACAGCATTGGCGAGGGTCACCGCCGGGGCGCCGGGCTCAATGCCGCAACGCCCGGCACCGACATCGATTTCGACATAGACGTCGAGCGACACCCCGGCATCGCGGGCGGCATGCCCTAGGTCGGCCACGTTCTGCGCATCATCGACAAGCACGCCGACCCGGGCTTCGTGTGCCAGAGCTGCCAGGCGCTTGAGCTTTTTCTCACCCCATATCTGATTGGTGATCAGCACGTCCGGCACCCCGCCCGCGACCATGGCTTCCGCTTCGCCCACTTTCTGGCAGCAGATGCCGACGGCCCCCGCCGCAATCTGACGCAAGGCGATTTCAGGGCACTTATGGGTTTTCGAGTGCGCCCGTAACCGGACACCGAAATCGGCGACCGTTTTGCCGAGCTTGGCGACATTGGCCTCGAATGCATCGAGATCGATCATCAAAGCAGGGGTATCGACGTCCTGCAGGTCGTCGCCGATCTCGGCCGGGGGTGGTTGCGTCATAGGTGTTCCCTGAGTTTCAAAAGACGCCCGAGCTTACTTGGCGCCGCATGCGATTGTCACGCCCGCACACGGTCTTGACTTGGCGCGCCTTCCTTCCAACTCTATGGAAAGCCGAATGGCCAATGGGGGCACGTCGGCAATGGGGCGCCAAGGTTTTGCATGCCGCAGTTCCATGGGCCCAACGAGAGCCTCGCCCATCGGGGAGGCCGGGAGGCAAAAATGGCGATTTTCAACAACCCGCAACTTTTGGGGTTCGACCGTATCGAACAGATTCTCGACCGGGCCGCCAAGGCGTCCGGCGAGGGCTACCCCCCCTACAATATCGAACAGACGGGCGAAAACGACATCCGGATCACCCTCGCGGTTGCCGGGTTCACCATGGATGACCTGTCGGTCGCGATTGAGGACAACCAGTTGGTAATCCGCGGCAAACAGGTGGACGATGGGGCCGAGCGCGTTTTCATCCACCGCGGCATCGCGGCGAGACAGTTTCAGCGCTCGTTTGTTCTGGCGGAAGGCATTGATGTTGTCGCGGCGACGCTCGACAACGGGTTATTGCATGTCGACCTGCACCGGGAAGTACCGGAACCGGAAATCAAGAATATCAAAATTCAGAGTGCCAACGCGCCGGCGCAGACCATCGATATGGAGCCTGATGATTGATCAGGCGGCGCGGGTTTCCTGCGCCTCGGTCATGATTGCATAAAGTGCATCGGTCTCGTTCGTGCCGCGAAGCTTGTCGCAGACATCATGATCGCGCAAAAGCCGCGAAACGCGGGCGAGTGCCTTGAGATGATCGGCGCCTGCTTCTTCCGGCGCCAGAAGCACGAAAATAAGATCTACCGGCCGGTCGTCGATCGACTGGAAGTCGACCGGCTTTTCCAGCCGCGCGAATACCCCGTAGAGACGGTCCAACTCGGCGAGCTTGCCGTGCGGAATAGCGATCCCGGAACCGACGCCGGTCGTACCAAGCCGTTCGCGGTCCATCAGTACGCCGAAGATTTTTCGTTCGTCCAAGCCGGTCACGTCGGCGGCCTTGCGGGCCAGCTCCTGCAGCGCCTGCTTCTTGCTGGTCGCGCGGAGATTGGCAACAATGCTGCCGCTGTCTAGGAGATCACTGAGTTCCATCGTCTCGTCCTGTCCAACACTGGCTTTTAATTCGTCCGACCCGTTTCAGGCCGTTGATTGCTTCTAGTCGGTCGCGCCACTCGGCGACGGGTCGATCCAGCCTATGTTGCCGTCCTTTCTGTGGTAGACGACGCTCAAGGCATTGGTCTTCGAGTTGCGGAACATGAGAACCGGCAAATCCGCCAGATCCATGTGCATCACCGCTTCACTCACGGTCAGGGTCGCGATGTCGGTCTGCATTTCGGCGACAATGACCGGCTGGGCGTCGACTTCGACCTCATCGTCACTATCGCCGCCCTGAATAACATACTGCTGCGCGCTGACGACGTCGTCGTTCGCTGCGCGGCGGCGCTGATCGTCAACCAACCGGCGTTTGTAGCGGCGCAGTTGCTTGGCAATCCGCTCAAGGGCGGCATCGAAAGCCGGATACGCTTCAGCCGCCTCGCCACGGCCCTGAACCACAAGCCCACGCGGTCCCGGATGTACGGAAATCACCACGTGCATCATGGGTCCTTCGCGCGACACCGTAACGTGGGCGTCGATCGCCTGATCGAAATATTTGGTTACCGAGTCGGTGAGTTGTTCTTCAGCATACGTACGAAACGCGTCGCCAACGTCAACGTGCTTACCGGAAACGGAAATTTCCATGTCGGGTCTAGGCCTTTAAGTGATTGATTTTTAATGCTTCTCTTAGCCCGTCTTCGGCATGGAGCCGTTTGCCCCATTCCCCCTTTGCTGACGGTGGGCGGACCCTAGTGAGAAGGTTCCGCGAAGTCAATACGCGAAGCTGCAACATGGTTTGATCATACTTCGGATGACGCCAAATGTCATCAAAAGGAATCTCCGGCACGGTCCCAAAACGGACCTATTAAGGGGTTATTTCGGCGGTGCTTTTTGACGGCGCCGCTCCACGGAAGAGCCAATTCGCATGGCTTCGCGGTATTTGGCGACCGTACGACGGGCGATGTCATAACCATCGTCGACAAGCAGTTTCACCAACTTGTCATCCGAAAGGATCTTTTTTGGATCTTCCGCGTCGATCAGTTCCTTGATGCGATGGCGCACTGCTTCCGCCGAATGGGCTTCACCACCGTCCGTTGCACCGATAGAAGACGAGAAAAAGTACTTCAGTTCGAAAATGCCGCGTGGCGTCACCATATATTTGTTCGACGTTACCCGGCTGACGGTGCTTTCATGCATCTCGATCTCATCGGCCACGTCGCGCAGCACCATCGGCTTCAGATGCTGCACCCCTTTTTTAAAGAATGCGTCCTGACGCCGGACAATTTCCGACGACACCTTGAGGATCGTCGTCGCGCGCTGGTGAAGTGCGCGCACCAACCAGTTGGCCGACTGGAACTGCTCGGCCAGGTATTTGCGGTCTTCCTTGCTCATCGGCAGCTTCTGCACTTGCGCGTGATAGCTGTTGTTAACCAGCACGCGCGGCAGCGTCTCGGCATTGAGTTCAACCAGCCAGCCCCCCTTGGGGTGACGCACCATGAGAACGTCGGGGATAATTGGCTCCGCCGTGTCAGGCGCAAAGGAAAGTCCCGGCTTGGGATCCAACTCTCGAATTTCCGCAAGCATATCGACGATATCTTCCTGATCGACGCCACATAGATTTGCCAGTTTCGAAAATTCACGCCCAGCGACGAGATCCAGGTTCTCGACAAATGTCTGCATTGCCGGGTCGAAGCGGTCGCGTTCTTTCAGTTGAAGCGCCATGCATTCGGCGAGATCGCGCGCAAACACACCCGTGGGCTCGAACCCCTGCAGGATCGCCAACACACGTTCGATGTCTTCGATCTCTGCGCCGAGAATCTCTGCGGCCTCCTCGATCGGCGATCCGAGGTAACCGCTGTCCTCCACCTGGTCGATCAGATACGCCGCGATCAATGCGTCTTCGGCTGGAAGGTGCGCCATGCCGAGTTGTTGATCGAGATATGCCCTGAGTGTTGTGCTCTCCGCCAGCGTCTCTTCGAGCCCGGGCATATCCGGGTCGTAGCCTCCACCCTCGGGCATGGCGGCGAACTGCCCGACCGTGACGGAACCGTCCTCGTAGGCGCCACCCAAATCGGCATCGAGATCGCCGACCGTGGTCATCTCCGACTGGGCGGGCTCCCCGAGGCTGAGGTCGTCCAACCCGGACGGTTCCTCGAACCCGTCTTCGTAATCGTTGTCGCGTTCGGGTGTGTCGGCGGGTCCCTGCTCGTCGCGCTCCAAAAGCGGATTGGTCTCAAGTTCGCCTTCGACGAATTCACTGAGTTCGAGATTTGAAAGCTGCAGCAGCTTGATCGCCTGCTGCAGTTGCGGCGTCATGACCAGCGACTGACCGAGTCGCTGTTCGAGACGAGGCGACATTACCATCGCTGCCTCCGGCTCATGACGTCAGAGAGAGAAACGATCACCCAGATAGACGCGCCTCACGTCCGCATTGCCGACAATATCCGACGGCGCCCCCTCCATCAGCATCATCCCGTCGTGAATGATATAAGCGCGGTCGATCACATCGAGCGTTTCACGCACGTTGTGATCGGTGATCAGCACGCCTATTCCACGGTCCTTGAGATGCGCCACCAATTCCCGAATGTCGCCGACGGCGATCGGATCGATACCGGCGAACGGTTCGTCGAGAAGCACGAAATGCGGGTTCGATGCGAGCGCACGCGCGATCTCGACACGGCGCCGCTCACCCCCGGAAAGCGCCAACGCAGGAGCACGCCGAAGATGTGTAATTGAAAACTCCGCCAGCAGGGCATCAAGGATCGCTTCCCGGCGCTCACGGCTTTTCTCGACGACCTCGAGCACCGCTCGAATATTGTTCTCGACGCTCAGACCACGGAAAATAGATGCTTCCTGCGGCAGATAACCGATGCCCATCCGGGCGCGCCGGTACATCGGCAGATCGGTGATGTCGTTGCCGTCCAGAACGATGTTGCCCATGTCCGGTTGGATAAGGCCGGTGATCATGTAAAAGCAGGTCGTCTTGCCGGCGCCGTTGGGGCCGAGCAAACCGACCACTTCACCCCGGTGGACCTCAAGGCTGACACTTCTGACGACGGGGCGCTTCTTGAAGCGCTTGCCGATATTGAGGGCGTAGAGCCCCCGTTCGGACTGCGCCACGAGACGCGGCTTCTTGCGTTTCCGCGGCTCGCCGCCGCCAGCTGCAAGTTGCCGTCCCATCTGTTCGAAGTCGTCGCTCATTCCATTCCTCTTGGCCGCCGGCGCTGTGCCCGCACCGTTGTCAGTTGTTGCTGCGGTTGTTGGGGACGAAGCTTCCTTTGACCCGCCCCGAGCCCTGGCCGTCCTGGCACGGAAACAGCTTGCTGATACCGGTGTTCAGATTGACCTCGGCGCGACAGCCCCGCAGTTCGTTGTCGTCACGGACCAGTCTAACCTGACCGGTCAGGGTAGCGATACCACTTTCCACATTATAGACACCGCGATCGCCCGTGGCCGTCTCTCGTTCGGTCCGAATACGCACGTTGTCGTAAGCGTCTACCCGATACACCTTCGTCTTGCCTTGCTGATCGGGCCGCAAGTGCGCCACCAGCACATCAGCGAAAACACGCTTGTTTTCGCGCGTCGCGACGGCGTTGCCACGCGCGACGGCGAACTTCTTCAGTTCCCAGTATTCGAGCTGCTGCGTCGCCGTCAGGGTATCCTGCCCCGATACCAATCGCGGCTTTTCACCGTCCACGACCAGCACCTTCTGATCAGCATTATAGATCGCCCGGTCGCCGTAAGCGGTTTCACTATCGGAGACGATGCGGACGTTGCCGATGGCATCCAGGCGCCAGACTTCGGACTGGCCCGCCGCATTTTCGCGGTAATGCGCGCGCAATTCGTCGCTCAGAACCTCGACCTCGCCGCGCACCGCGCGGGCGTCTCCGCGGGCGACGAAAAGACTGCCGTCCTGCTGCCACTCGATCCCGTCCTGCGCGTAGACCTCGATCGGCTGATCGCCCTTCACCCCGCCGAGGCTCAGGCTTTGCGCGGACGTTCCTACCGGCGTCAACATCACAGCGCCAAGAGCAACGGCCGTTGCCGTTTCCCGAAGGCGCTTTATCGCCAAACCTTTAACCCAATGGGTCATGGATTCTTTTGTCCCGCACCCGGATAAATCACGAGCTTGCTCTTGCCGGTGAAGTATATTGTCTTGCCCTTGTCAACAAGGCGGAAGCCTTCCGCCTGCAGATTGCCGAACGGCCCTTGCCCGCGTACCGGCTCGTCACCCTCGGCAGAGCTTGTCTCAAGATCAATCTTCGCTTTCTCGGTTAAGAATTCGTAACCGGTGTCGTGATAGAGCACGACCGACCCCACCAGATCCAGGGTTTCCGCTTCTCGCCCGTAAATGCCGCGCCGCGCGGTCAGCACCAGCCACGTGCCGTCTTCCAACAAAATATCCGCTTTCGGACTGTCCAATTCGATGACGTTCCCGGCTTCCGCCAGCCGCCGCGCAATTTCGGCTGTGACCGAATAGGGTTGATTTTCGTCATCAGTGCCGATGTAGCGCGGGTTCAGCATGCTTGGATCGTCGGCCTCCTTGACGATCAAATCCGCAAAACCGATCCGAAATTTGGCGTCCGAAACCTCGATATGCGGCCATGCCACGATCAACCCGATCAGAAGCAAAGCCGTCGCCGGCAGCAGGAACTTCATCGCCCGGACGAACCGGGAATAGGACGCCGTATACCGGCGCGGTCCCCGGTCTTCAAAACCGAGATTACCGCCGCGCTTGCGCCCTTCCAGTTCTAGGCCGTCGTCTGCCGCAGGAGCCATTATGCCTCTGCCCGCTCAATAAATCCGGTCAAGCAACCCCGGCTCTCAGGCAATCATGAATATGGAGAACCCCGACCGGCTTTTTGTCCGCCACCACGAAAACATTGGTGATCTTGTTTTCGTTCATGAAGTGGAGTGCTTCGCTGGCGAGAATCTCCGGGTGAATCGTCTTGGCACCCGTCGTCATCACATCGGCGACCGCCTTCATGGTGAGGTCGTCGCTCATATGGCGCCGCAAATCGCCATCCGTCAGGATTCCTGCGAGATTTCCGCCGGCATCGGTCACACCGACGCAACCGAACCCTTTGGCCGTCATTTCGATCAGAGCCTCTGACATGACGGTATCACGGGAAATAAGCGGCAACTCCGCGCCGCCGTGCATGATGTCGCGCACCTTGAGAAGCCGCCGGCCCAGCTTGCCGCCCGGATGCAACGTGTGGAAATCGTCGCTCGAGAACCCTTTCCTGGCCAGCAGCGCGACCGCGATCGCATCGCCCAGCGCCAGCATCACGGTCGTCGATGTCGTGGGCGCAAGGCCCATCGGGCAGGCTTCATCGGCTGGCGGAATGACCAAAGAGGCATCGGCGGCACTTGCCAGGGTACTGCCTTCCCGCCCGGTCATGGATATCAGGGGAATTTCAAAGCGTTTGCAGTAATCGACGAGATCCGCAAGTTCCGTCGTCTCACCGGAATTCGATAGCGCAAACACCGCGTCCGCCTGGGTAATCATGCCGAGATCGCCGTGTGACGCTTCCGCCGGATGAACAAACAGCGCCGGTGTACCGGTGGAGGCAAGCGTGGACGCGATCTTGCGCGCGACATGACCGCTTTTACCCATGCCGGAGACGACCACACGCCCGGTCACCGAGGCCAGGATTCCGATCGCTTGAGCGACGTCGTCGCCGATCGAGTCCGCGAGCGTTCGCAGTCCCTGGATTTCCGTCTCGATGACCTGACGCGCAGCGTCGATATCGCGCTGGGCTGCACCGTTTTGCATCGTCTCTGCGGGGATTCGGTTCATGAATGCTCCAAAGAACGCGTCCAACCAACGACGCCTGCGTCTACAAGTATGCGCTTCGCCGCCGGGCGGTTCAACAGAAGGCCGTCGTCAGCTATGGGCAAAAATATCGGATTCCGGCCAGCCGGCAAGGTCGAGATCGGCACGCGTCGGGAGAAAATCGAAGCACGCCTGCGCCAGTTCAGTGCGTCCTTCGCGCGCAAGCATGGCCTGCAATTGGTCGCGAATGGCATGCAGATTAAGAACATCCGACGCCGCATAGAGCTGTTGCGCTTCGGTCAGTTCCTCCGACGCCCAATCCGAAGACTGCTGCGCCTTCGAAAGTTCGATCCCGACCAGCTCGCGGGTCACATCCTTGAGGCCGTGGCGATCGGTATAGGTGCGCACCAGCTTGGAGGCGATCTTGGTGCAGTAGACCGGCGAAATCGTAATGCCCAGCCAACGCTTCATGATGGCGACATCGAAGCGTGCGAAATGGAAAATCTTGGTGACGGCGGGATCGGTCATCAACGCTTTCAAATTTGGCGCCGAATAATCGTCCGCCGGCATCTGCACCAGGTGGCAAACCCCATCGCCCGCCGAAAGCTGCACGACGCAAAGTCGATCACGCTGGAGATTGAGGCCCTGCGTTTCGGTATCGACGGCAACGGAATCACCAAAATCGATGCCTGCAGGGATGTCACCGCGGTGCACACGCACTTCTGTCGGAGATGAGAAAATCTGACGGCTCAAGCGACTACCTTCCGTCCTTTTGCCGCGAGGCGGGAGGGTGATGGTGCCCAGGAGAAGACTCGAACTTCCACGACCTTGCGGTCACTGGCACCTGAAGCCAGCGCGTCTACCAATTCCGCCACCTGGGCTCCTGCGCGCGCTTGAACGCGCGTCGGAGTGGAGGGATTAGTCCTCAGAAGGCACCTTGTCAATATCAAGTCGCTCCCATTCCTGACGAATTGCCGAAAGGCCCGGTTGACCACGCTCAAAGCACGGTATAAGCCATATTAACCCGTAGTTTTTCCGATTGTGCAACAGAGGTGCAAACATGGCCATTCGCACGCAACGGCGCATTATTACCGTGTTCGGTGCCTCAGGCTTCATTGGCCGTCACCTGGTCCGCCGCCTCGCCAAGGATGGCTGGATCGTTCGCGCCGCCTGCCGGGATCCGGAAAAGGGACACTATCTGCGCACCATGGGCGATGTCGGCCAAGTGATCCCATGGGGCGCCGACGTCAAGGATGCGAAAAGCGTGCGCGTCGCCCTTGAGGACGCGGACGCCGTCGTAAATCTGGTCGGCATTCTTTATGAAAGCGGAAGTACCACGTTCAAGGCGATCCATGCCGATGCTGCAAAACTGATTGCCGAGACGGCTGCCAACTTGGGGATCAAGCGGTTCGTGCAAATGTCGGCACTGGGTGCGGATAAGAATGCCGCGGCCGAGTATGCCCGCACCAAGGCAATGGGAGAGGACGCCGTTCTGGCCGCCTTGCCGTCCGCGCGGATCGTCCGACCGAGCGTCGTATTCGGCCCTGAAGACAATTTCTTCAACACGTTCGCGGGAATTTGCCGAATTTCCCCCTTTCTGCCGGTTTTCGGCGCGCCGACCTTTCCCGACGTCAATGCGGGCGGCGGCAAGGCATTCGGGATCAATTTCCTGGGCGACGGCGGGCCGAAATTCCAGCCGGTCTATGTCGGCGACGTCGCCGACGCTATCGTCAAATGTCTGAATGACGATAGTACGGCGGGCAAGGTCTTCGAACTTGCGGGCCCCGCCGTCTATTCGTTCGCCGATCTGATGCGCCTTGTTCTTAAATCCACGAGCCGTAAACGGCTGTTGGTGCCGGCGCCTTTCTGGCTGCTCGAACTCAAGGCGTTTTTCCTCGAGAAGCTGCCCAAGCCGTTGCTGACCAGAGATCAAGTTAAGCTGATGCAGACGGATAACGTTCTCAGCGGAGAAAAGCCCAGCCTTGCAGATCTCGGCATCGCACCGACACCGGCTGAAGCGGTATTGCCGTCATATCTCCGCCGCTACCGCACGCCGCTGGCACAGGCGCGTACGACCGGCTGATTCAACTGATCAAAGATCAGTATTTTGGCGGCAGGCCGCTGGCATCGCCGTCAACGGCATCTTTCGCGGCCGCGACAATCAACTCGCCGAATTCCCTCAGAAATACCGACCCTTTCACGGTTCTCTGCAGCAAGACGCTGCGCCGGTCTTCGGGGTCCGTCTTGCGCCGGACCAGATCGAGTTCTCCCAGCCGATCCACGGCGCGTGTGATCACCGGCTTGGTCACGTTGAGTTGTTGCGCCAACCCCCTGACGGTGTGCGGCGGCGGCATCAGGTAGACCGTCAGAAGCACCGACATCTGCCGGGCGGACAGATCGGGCGCATCGCGGCGGACGCTGGTGACGATCGCGCGCCGCCAGATGTCCAACGCCTGTAGATCACTCAACGAGAGACTCATGCCTCATCGTCCTCAACCGCGCCCGTATTTTCGCGTCAGCATTTCGGCGAACGCACGCATCCCCATAGCCTCTCCGCCCTCCGGGCGTCCCGGCTTCGAGGAAACGTTCCACGCCATGACGTCGATATGCGCCCATCCCGCGTTCTCGGGCGCAAACCGCTCCAGGAACAGGGCTGCCGTAATGGCGCCGGCATAGCCGCCTTCGGGGGCGTTCGTGATATCGGCGACCTTGCCTTCGATCATTTTCCGGTAGCCGGGCCAGAGTGGCATCCGCCAGAGCGGATCGGAAACCTTGGTGCCCGCATCCAGAATGTCGGTGGCGAACGTGTCGTCGTTGCAGAACAGCGCCGGCAATTCGGTGCCGAGTGCGACGCGCGCCGCCCCCGTGAGGGTCGCAAAATCGATGACGAGTTCAGGATTGGCTTCGCGGGCACGCGTCAACGCGTCAGCGAGGATAACCCGTCCTTCCGCATCCGTATTGCCGATTTCGATGGTAATCCCGGCACGTGTCCGAACGACGTCCAGCGGCCGCATGGCGTTGCCCGAGATCGCATTCTCGACAGCCGGAATGAGCACTTTCAGGTGCACCTTCAGCCCCATCGCCATCACATAATGCGCAATGCCCAGAACATGCGCAGAGCCGCCCATGTCCTTTTTCATCAACTTCATCCCCGATGCCGGCTTGATGTCGAGGCCGCCGGAATCGAAGCACACGCCTTTCCCTACGAGCGCCACCGTGGGGTGAGACGGATCGCCCCACGTCATTTCGATCAGCCGCGGCGCGTCCTGGGCTGCGCGACCGACTGCGTGGATCGCCGGATAATTATTCTTCAGAAGGTCATCACCAACCGTCACGTCGTATCCGGCACCGAATTTTTCGGCGAGTTGCCGCGCCGCATCGGCGAGGGCAGCCGGGCCGAGATCATTGGCGGGGGTGTTGATCAGATCCCGCACCAGCATCGTTGCGTCGGCCAGTGCCGCGATGCGAACTGCATCGACCCCGTCCGGAACCGCCAATCGGCCGGCATCGCCCGCTGGCGACTTGTAACGATCGAATTCGTACATGCCGAGCCGCCAACCCAGAACGGCCGCTTCGGCAATTTCGCGATCAAGATCGCCCACCAGCACGTAGTCGCCGGCCGGCAGCGACTTGGCCAATGCCCCCGTATCCCATAAAGATACGGGACTAGAGATCCCAACCAGCACACTGCCGAGACCGCCGTCTTCGTCGGGAACGGCAAGATATTTGCCCGCCCCACCCTTGAAGCCATTCGCGGCGGCCCAGGCGCGAACATGCGCTGGCGCATCCGCAATCCAGTTTTCGTAATCTCGTTCGGGGACCAAATGGACGGGCGTTGCGCCCTGGGAACTTTCGCTCACTTCCAACTCCTCATTGCGATGGTGCAATGATCTTACTTGGCGCATCCGAAACGAAAACCCTAAACTCGCCGGTCTGGAAAGGGAGGGGGCATGCCTTCAACGTTACAAATCGTCATCGGAAATCGAAATTATTCGTCGTGGTCGTTGCGCGCTTGGCTCGCGATAGAGCAATCGGGCTTACCGTACGAGGAAATCTTCATTCCACTCAACCGCCCCGAGACGGCGGCGGCGCTGAAAGTGCACTCTCCCAGTCTCCTGGTCCCTGTCCTGAACATGGATAGCACCACCGTCTGGGATAGTCTCGCCATCATCGAAACGCTGGCGGAATTGGCCCCGGACGCCGGCATTTGGCCGTCCGACCGCGACGCGCGTGCCGTCGCAAGATCGGTCTGCGCCGAAATGCATTCCGGCTTCTACCGACTGCGCCGCGACATGCCGATGGATCTGCGCGCCACCCGGCTGGGTGAACAGCATACCGAGGGCGCAATCGCCGACGCGGAGAGAATCATCGCACGATGGGCGGAGTGCCGCGCCCGGTTCGGCGCGGGCGGTCCCTTTCTGTTCGGCAAATGGTCGGCGGCAGACATTATGTATGCCCCGGTTGTCGGCCGCTTCCACACGTACGGCGTACCTGCCGATGACGATACCAACACATATATGGATGCCGTCTGGGCACAGCCCGATATGGCGGCGTGGGTCATCGCCGCCAAGTCGGAACCTTACGTGATCGAAACGGTCTGACCGGTCAGGAGATTACCTCGGGTTCGGGCAATCCCATCAAGTCGGCCTGGTTGGCGCCTTCGTGGATCTTCTTGATCACGTCGGCCTCATCCTTGATCTTTTGTTGCGAAGCCGAAAGCATCCGCTCGGCCCAGGCCAGCGGCACAACGGCAACGCCATCGTCGTCACCGATAATCAGATCGCCGGGGTTCACCGGGCAATCGCCAACCGACACCTGACCGTCGATCGTACCCCCGAAGTTCTTATGCGGTCCGGCCGGAACAATTGCAGATGAGAACGCGGCGAAGCCGCGCGCGCGGATTTCAGCGACATCGCGGATGGCACCTTCGACGACGATGCCGCCGATGCCGCGGGTGATCGCCGCCTCGGTCATGATCCCGCCCCAGATGGCGACGTTTTCGGCGCCACGCGCATCAATCACCATGATCTCGCCTTTGCGGCACATCCCGATCAAACGGTGCGGCGCGGAGTTATCGCCCGACATGCAGGTCACGGTTCGGGCCTGACCACAGATCTTCATTCCCGGTGCAGCCGGTTTGATCCGTGCGCCCATGACCTGCGAGCGATTCATCATGTCGGAAACCACGGCCGCGGGAATCTCCCGCCACTTGGCTAGCATATCTTCGGAAAGCTGTTCGAAATCGACGTTATATTTTTGCAGGGCCATGGTTGTCTCCTCTTCCCCAGTTTGTTTGCGATGGAGGTTAGGTCAGCCTGTGGACATGCTCAAGCTCGGCTTGCGCTTCGCTTGCGGAAGCGGCCCCGCTCGTAAAGAATGTGCGCGAACCGGGAGGGCCATATGTTTTCAAGAATACTGGAGTTGATCGGTCTTGGCGGGCCGGAGCACGACGCCCGCATTCTGGCGCGCGATGCGCGCGCCATGATCGACATGATCCACGGCCAGCATGGTGCCGATTCGCTCGGCAAGATTGCCAATCACGCAAAGCTGCAAATCGACGACGTGCATCGGCGTGGCCTGAATGATCCGCAGTTCTATCAGCGTGGCGTCGAGGCCCTCACCGATCTCAACCGTGCCGCGCGAAGCCGACGCGACAACATCGCATGGTCGGGTATCACGCTCGCGATTATCTACATTAAGTCGGAGATGCTGGGCGACCTGGCCTTACCGGCCAAGAACGCCATCGATGGTTTTATCGAAAAGTGGGCGCACGCCATCGAAGAAGACGGCGGTAGCGGCGAACCTACTGCTGAACCGTGAGCGGTGCCGCGGACGTGTCGGTCGCACTAATCAGGCCATCCTGAGCTGTCGCGAAAAAGACGACGGTGATCAGAAGAAAAAGAACGGCGACGCCGACCCTCAGCATGGCTCCAAGTCTGTCCCAAGGGCCTGACTCGGCGTAGGCGCGCTGGCTTTCTGCGATATCGGTCATTTTCTACTCCGTCACGAAATCGGCTTCAGAAACGATTAAGCGCTGCCATTAAGGCCAAAAAAGGGCAAAAGAAAGGTTAATTCGCTGCATTGCGAAAAACTTTTTAACGTTTTGAATCAATTCGCTGCCGGAAATTCGGAAAATACCTTCAATTTCGGGGACAATCGTGGCGGCGGGATTGTCAGCCGTCCCGCCAGGTGCGGAATCTGGGCGCGATCTTCGGGCCAAATTCTGCCCAGAACCCACTATCGATATGTAGCGAGTCATGGAAATGGCGGCGCGCCGTCGGCAGATCGTCACGCATGTTCGCCGGCATGGCGTCAAAACCGCTTTTTCTGGCCGGGCCGAACCACAGTCGCGCCGACAACTGCACCAGCCGTTCAGGGTCGGTCGCAAAACTGACGAACCGCTGTGCATCGACCGTTCTGCCCTGCCCGCTCGGTATCGCCCAATAGGTCGCCCGCCATAACTGGTTTGATTGCATCAACTTCACCGGGCGGCGCGCGCCCTGCCGGGGGCGCAGGAACCGTGCCGTGTACGCTGATGTCATCACCACCCGACCATCATTAAGAAGCTGCTCGGGCTCATCGCCGCCACGCCAGAACACCGCTTCGGAACGCACCCGGTCAAGGACCGCCAGCGCCTGCGCCACGCCACCCGGCTTACGCAGGATATCGTAGACGTCCTCGGGCGGGATCCCGTCGGCCATCAACGCCATTTCCAGGTTGCCCTCCGCCTCAGCGAAAAGACCGCGCTTCCCGGGAAAGTCGTTGAGATTGAAGAAATCGGCCAAGGTATCAGGCGGCCGGTCCTTGAAAAGGGTCGCGTCGTAAGCAACCGCCTGAGTCCAGACCATCGAACCGATCCCGCAGGGGTGGAGCGTCCCCTTGAGAAAGTCAGTGGAAGCGGTTTTCCCCAGCAACAGTTCCGGGTCGAGCTTTTCGAATATCCCTTCCGCGCACCCCTCGGTCAGCGGCGCGCGTTCTATATCGACGACGTTCCAGCGCGCATTCCCGTCCGTCAGCGGCAGATAGTTGCTGCCATGGTGATGGATACGAATACCGATCCCCGTGGCGCGGCTGAAAGGCTTGAAGACCGCCTCCTGCATCGCTTCGCCGTACACGCCACCCCAGGTGGCGACGGTGATCTCTTGAGCGTGCAGCATCCCCCGCACCGGGAATACGACGCTCACGAGCAGGACGACGATTGCGAGAATCAGCTGATGAAAGGATAAGCCGAGCATATGCCGGCATGATACGCCAACCCACCCGCCCTGGGGAATCGAAAACCCAGAGCCGGACACGAAAACGCCCCCGGCGCTTCATGCGCCGGAGGCGTTGGCTACGTTGGGGTCCATGATTAGGACATCAGATAGGAATAATTGGCGAGGAAAGCAATTCCCACCATTGCGCCGATCAGGATACCATCGATTGCGCGTTCCATTTGTTTTGCTCCTTCTATTGCGACCGCCTTCGTTGCGGTCAGGAGGAATCTAGGCACACTCACAAATTCAATCAAACAATCTTTATTTTATATTATATTAAGTTTATCTTAATTTAAGGCATGAATATTCAGCAGCTGAGAACATTGATCGCCATCCACGATCACCGGAGCTTCGCCGACGCCGCCGAAGCGCTCTTTCTGACCCCGGCGGCAGTCTCCCAGCAGATGCGCAATCTTGAGGAAGACCTTCAGGTGCCGCTGTTCGACCGCGCGACCCGCCCGCCCCGGCTGAATGCGCATGGGGCTCATATCGTCGAGCAGGCCCGCGACGTTTTGGAGCGCTTCAACGCTCTTGCAGACTTGGCCCGCTCGCCGGGCGAGATCGCGGGCACCCTGATTATTGGGTCGGCGACGGGGATCACCAGTTCGCTTGTGCCTCGCGCGTTGGGGGCTTTACGTGAACGTCACCCCCGGCTGCAGATCCGGATCGAGGAAGGATTGACAAACGACCTGATCAACCGGGTCCGTCGGCGTGAACTCGATGGCGCATTGATCACAGAGCCGTTGATCCCAGAGCCGGATCTGCAGGTGCTCCCGATCACCACCGAGCCGCTGGTGGTCGTGGCGCCCAAGTCCGTTCGAGAGCGCGGCTGGAAGAACGTGCTAACAGCGCGTCCGTTTTTGCGGCTCAATCGAAAATCAGGTGTCGGGGCGTTGATCGACGTCACCATTCGACAATCCGGCGTGAATGTCACTGAAGCCATGGAATTGGACAGCTCCGAGTCCATTGTCGGTCTGGTGATGGCGGGTCTCGGCGTCGGTGTCGTCCCAAGCAGGCGGTTGCGCGGAGAAAACCTGGATAAACTCAGAACCATCCCGTTCGGGACGCCCCCCGTCCGCCGCAAAGTTGTCCTGATCGAACGGAACAACAACCAGGGTTCCGACCTAGCGGCGATCTTCTATCAGGAATTGCTCTCGTTGACGGGTGGCGATTAAGCTATCGGTTACAACGGCAACAACATCCGGGCGTGACATGAGTTACCGGCAATGGACGATTGCCATGCCCGAACTGTCCGACAGGTAAAGGGGCCGCCTTATGGCCACGATCTCGGATGCATACGCCGCCGAACTGGCAAGTACATCGACGGAGGTCGGCAAGTGGGGTGCGCCCCGTGACTCGATCCTCTATTTCCCGGCACACGCTGACGCCGCCGTCGCCCAAATAGTGCTCGCCAATGCGACGGGTGAAGCTACGTACGCGCTTCCGCTGACGTAGGCCGACTTGCTGATCGCGACGAATAACGCTTTGATGCATCACAATTCAATTTGAGGGGAAGGATCAGGCAATGTCAGCGCAACAAAATATTATCGAACGGGCAGCGCAGGTCATGCCTGGTGGCGGGTTCGGCAACTTCGACGCCGAAATATTCATCGAGCGTGGCGAGGGCGCGCATGTCTGGGATGCGGACGGCAACGAGTACATCGACTATCTGATCGGCTCTGGCCCGATGGTTCTGGGACATGGACACCCGGAAGTTCTGGATGCGGTGAAGAGCCAACTGGGCAAAGGAATGACATTCTTCGCCAACAATCCGCTCGGCATTGAGCTTGCGGAGGAAATCTGCAATGCCGTCGCATGCGCCGAGCAGGTGCGGTTCGTCTCGACGGGTTCCGAAGCCGACATGTACGCGATGCGTCTTGCCCGCGCGGTCACAGGGCGCGACAAGATCATCAAGTTCGAGGGCGGCTATCATGGCATGTCTTCGGAAGCGCAGATGAGCTTGGCCCCGGAACGGCCGGGCAATTTCCCGCAGGCCGTTCCCGATTCCGCCGGTATCCCCGCTGCGGTTGCGGAGCAGATGCTGATCGCGCCCTACAACGATGTCGATTTCGCTAGGTCGCTGGCCGACGAACACGCGGGCGAGGTCGCAGCGATCATCGTCGAGCCCCTGCAGCGGATCATTCCGCCGGCACCGGGTTTCCTTCAGGCACTTCGTGACCTCTGCACCGAAAAAGGCCTTCTGTTGATCTTCGACGAGGTCGTGACCGGGTTCCGTCTCGCCTATGGCGGCGCACAGGAATACTACGGCGTCGTGCCGGACATTTGCACGCTCGGCAAGATCATCGGCGGCGGCTTCCCGCTCGCCGCGATTGCCGGCAAGGCCGATGTCATGAAGCATTTCGACAAAGGGAAAGCTGGCACCGGCGGGTTTCTCATGCAGATCGGTACCCTCAGCGGCAATCCGATTGCCGCGGCAGCCGGATTGAAGACGATGGAAATCCTGCGCCGCCCCGGTCAGTATGAGAAGCTGTTCAGCAATGGCGAGACCATCATGAAGGCCCTCAACGAGCACCTGTCCGCCGCCGGTCATGCGCATGCGGTATCCGGAACGCCGCCGATGTTCGATGTGGTCTTCACGGACAAACCGATCGTCAACTACCGCGACGTACTCAACAGCGACCACGACAAGGTCGCGCGGTTAAATAAAGTGCTACGCGCGCGTAAGATCCTGAAATCGGCAGGCAAAACCTATATTTCGCTGGCTTTGACGGACGACGATCTGTCGCAAACCGTCGATGCGATCGCCGAAGCCGCCGCGGCGATCTGATTTCGTGTCTTAACTCAGGCTATCCAGAAACCGTGCGGCATCACGCCTTACGGTTTTTCTGCGCTCATCACTCCAGCCGGCAAGGGTTTTGTAAGGAAACGCCAGTCGGGGATTATCCGAAAGCGCGTCTTCGTTACGCATCAGGAAATCCCAATAGAGATAGTTGAAAGGACAGGCATCCGTGCCCTCTTTCTGCCGGACATCGTATCGGCAGTTCCGGCAATAATCCGACATCCGGTTGATGTAGGCGCCGGACGCTGCGTACGGCTTGGATGCGAGCATGCCCCCATCGGCATAAATCGCCATGCCGTGCGTATTCGGCAGTTCCACCCATTCAAACGCATCGGCATAAACGGCCAGATACCATTCTTCGATCTCGCTGGGGCGCACGCCAGCCAGGAGCGCAAAATTCCCAGTCACCATCAGCCGCTGGATGTGGTGGGAATAGGCAAACTTCCGGGTATCGGTGATCGCACACTTCATGCAGTTCATATCGGTTTCGCCGGACCAATAGAACCAAGGCAGCGGTTTGTCTGCATTGAAGACGTTCGAGCGCGCGTATTCAGGCATATAGGTCCAGTAGATCCCTCGAACATATTCACGCCACCCCAGGATCTGGCGAATGAAGCCTTCCGCACCGTTGATCGGCACGTGCCCATCCAAATATGCCGCCTCAGCCCGGTCGCAGACCTCTCTGGCCGTGATCAAACCGAGATTGATGGCCGGCGATAAGAGTGAATGGAATAGAAAGGCGTCTCCCTCCTTCATTGCATCCTGATAATCGCCGAAGTCCGGCAGCACGTTATCGATGAATTCGTCAAGCAGATGGAGTGCCTGGTCCCGCGTGACCGGCCAGCCGAAATGATCCAGGTCGCCGAAGTTGTCGGGGTGCTCTAGTTCTACCAACGCCATTACCTCGCGCGTTGTGTCGTCGGGAGGAAACACGCAACGGCCCGGCGGCGTCACATCTTTCGGGAGCCGCTTGCGGTTGTCCGGATCGAAATTCCATTGTCCCCCCGCCGGTTCTCCGTCCTTCATTAGCAAGCCGGTTTCCCGGCGAAGATCTCTGTAAAAGTATTCCATCCTCAATGTGCGCCTGTCGGCTGCCCACTTTGAAAAACGTTCGCGGGTCGCAAAAAACCGATCATCCTGGCGCACGCCGACGGGGATGCCGAGTTTATCCGACCAGCACCGAATCTCTTCGAGAACACGCCACTCACCGGGCTCCGTGACCACGATCCGGTCCGGCGGGAGGTCGTCAACAGCACGTTTCAACTCGCCGGTGAAACTGCCGGTATTCTCCGGATCGTCCAGGCGGACATAGCGGACGCTGATTCCCTCGGACCTCAGTTCTTCCGCGAAATGGCGCATTGCCGAGAGGACGAGCACAAGCTTTTTCTTGTGATGCGCGACGTATGTCGTCTCGCGACGTACTTCGACCATTAAAACCTGATCGTGCGCTCGGTCCAAGTCGCGAAGCGACGAGATCGAGCGGGTCAGTTGGTCGCCCAGGATGATTCTAAGCGTACTCAATACACGCGCGCCCGTTTTGCGCGCCGCAAAGTCCCCTTACAACGCTGCGAGCAGGTTTTTACCTCATGCCAGACATCGCGCCACTTCCGTCGCCACGAGAACGGCCGCCCGCAGGAAAGGCAGGTTTTTCTGGGCAGATCACTTTTGTTCCGCATATGACTGTTACGCCATATGCGGCGTCCCGGATTAAAATGTTTTTCCTATGGGCGCACCGGTTCGGACTTTGAAACCTGCGTGGTTCAGCGCCCGATCGGCCAGTCCGGCGCCGACCCACATGAAGAACAGCGCCGTCCATGCCGTCAGTGAGAGCACCGCGCCACCGGTCACACCGGCGCCGACGGCGCAACCGCCAGCCAGCATTCCACCGAATCCCATTAGCGCCGCACCGACCAGATATCGCAACGTGCCGGTATCGGCGTCGAAGACCTGAACCTCGAACTCGCGCCGGAAAATCGACGAAACGAACGACCCCGCGAACACGCCCGGCACCAGGCCGATACTGAAATCCAGGGGCACGGTGGGTGACGTGATCAGTGCCATCAACGTGTCCGCCGACGGCCCCGTAAATGTCACGCTCCCCGCCACGATCGGCGCAAACGAGACGTGTGACAGGGCCGACGTGAACCACCATCCAGCCGCAACCGTCAGCCCCACTCCAGCACCAAGTGCCGCTCGTCGCCAACTAAGACCACTTCGAAAAGCGATCGCGGCGGCAAGCGCCAGAATCAGCATCCCGAAAACAATGCCCGACCCCGCCGGCAGATATGTCATCAGGTTCCGCACATTGGCGTCGACGACCCAGAATTCAGATAGCGACAAGCGGAGCGGCGACAGGACGCCACTCAGCGACGCCTGCGCGACGACCGTGACCACGAGCCCTGCGGTAAGCGCCCGCAAATTTCCGGTCGCCGAAAGCACCAGAAGGCGGCTGGCGCAGCCCCGGGCCAGGATCATGCCGACGCCAAAGATGATCCCCCCGATGGCCGCACCCGAGAGCGTCCCCGGAGACGCCAACTGCCGGACTTCGGCCGCGGTAAAAGCGCCGTCCGTCATCAGGATTTGAACAAAAAGCAGTGCGGTTCCGAATACGAACAGCCAGACCCCGACATGCTGCTCCAGGCGGCCATTCCAGAATTCGATGCATGCGCTTCTAAGGCAAAACCGGCTGGATTGCGCGAAGACGCCGAACAACAGGCCGACGACAAACCCGCCAATGGTTGCTTTCGCCGGATCGGAGATCAGATCGGTCGCAAGCCATGTTTCCATCTGCACGGACCTTCGGGATCAGTGAGCGTGCGCCCCAAAAGAGCGCAAAACATATTCGTTATATATAGTTTATCTTATGCGAATATATAAAGAAAGGTCAGTATGTGCTGCGCAACCGGTAGGTGAGGGAGCGCAAAATCATCGCCAAGACCTTATCGGATTTTTCCAGGCGCGCTTTATACTCATCGCGGGTCAAAATCAGCGCTTCACCATCCTCCGTCGCGGTCGCCGTGACGGAGTGCGGCAGGCTTTCGATCAGCGACATCTCGCCCACGATGCTGCCCGGTTCGATCGCCGCGACCTGCTTGCTCATCCCGTTGGATGTGCGTTTGGTCAGGGACACGCATCCCTTCTTGATGACATAGGCAACGCCACCTGTGTCGCCCTCGGCAAAGAGTATTTCACCTTGCGTGAAAAAGCGCTTGTCCAATGGAGCCCCGCAGCGGATTAGAACCGGTTCCTGGTGTGCCTGATCAAAACCAGGTGCAAAAATCAAAAAAGCATATTTGAGGTATATTGCAGGGATTGGCGGAGGGAGAGGGATTCGAACCCTCGATACGGTTTCCCGCATACACGCTTTCCAAGCGTGCGCCTTCAGCCACTCGGCCACCCCTCCGCAGGAGCTTTTCAGACGGGCGGGAAACTAGCCGAGCAGACCGGCGTCGGCAAGGGGGATTGATCATTGCCTGACAGATCGGGCATAGCTGCGCTACGTTAAGACTTGTTAACCATTTTAGGCGACGATACGGCGATGCGAGCGTCATTTATCATCGGCTGGATTCTGTTAATCGGCGCCTTCGCGGTGGCGGCCGCGGAGACCATTGCGCGCGCGCTCCCCGGGGGCACCGGATGGATGCTGTCGGCGCACGAGTTGTGGCAGGCGTTGTGGCCAGGGTCTTATCTGCTCGCCGAAGTCCGGCTCAACGCCACACTTCCCTGGTTGTGGGATCCCGTCATGCTTTGGCTTTTGACGCCGCCGGCGTGGTTTTTGATGGCGGTGCCGGGCGTGATCCTTGCGTGGACCTGCCGGCCGAGCCGCGACATGAGCCCCGCCGCGGAAGAAGAACTCCGCGAGCACGAAGCGTCTCTGTTTCTTTATGACGACCTTGCCCGCGAGGCCCGTAAGTGGGCGCGCGATGAAGGCGATACGTCGAACGACGATGACCGCTTGCCGACCCACGACCTGATCGATCTTTTCGAGCGTGCGGAAGACGACGACGAATTCGATCCAGAAACCGATCCTTTACCGGAATTCGTCAAGCCCCAGGACCGGTAAGAATGGAAAGCCGGAAAGTCAGTCGCTGCCGGTCTTGAGGGCGGCCAGGAACGCCGACTGCGGAATCTCGACATTGCCGATCTGCCGCATCCGCTTTTTGCCCTTCTTCTGCTTTTCCAGCAGTTTCTTCTTTCGCGTGATATCGCCGCCATAGCACTTCGCCGTCACGTCCTTGCGCATGGCGCTGACGGTTTCACGCGCGATCACCTTGCCGCCGATGGCCGCCTGGACCGCGATCTTGAAGAGCTGACGCGGGATCAAATCCTTGAGCTTCTCACACACCTGGCGTCCGCGCGATTCGGCGTGGGATCGGTGCGCGATGAACGCCAGCGCGTCGACCGGTTCCGCATTGACCAGGATCGAAACCTTGACGAGGTCGCTTTCTTCATAGCCGATCAGTTCGTAGTCGAAGCTGGCGTAACCGCGCGAGACCGATTTGAGCCGATCGTAGAAATCGAACACGACTTCGTTAAGCGGCAACTTGTAGACCACCATCGCGCGATTGCCGACGTAGGTCAGTTCCATCTGAATGCCGCGCCGTTCCTCGCAAAGCGACAACACCGAACCCAGAAATTCGTCCGGCACCATGATCGACGCTTTGATCAGCGGTTCTTCGACATAGTCGATTTGCACGGGATCCGGCATATCGACCGGATTGTGCAGTTCCTTCATGGTGCCGTCGGTGCGGTAAACCTTGTAGACAACACTCGGGCTCGTCGTGATCAGGTCGAGGTCGAACTCGCGCTCAAGACGTTCCTGAACGATCTCGAGATGCAGCAGACCGAGGAAGCCGCAACGGAAACCGAACCCGAGAGCCGCCGAGCTTTCCGCCTCGTAGTGGAAGCTGGCATCGTTCAGGTGCAACTTGGCAAGGGCGTCGCGCAGGTCTTCGTATTCCGACGCGTCGGTCGGGAACAGGCCGCAGAACACGACCGGGATCGACGGTTTGAAGCCAGGCAACGGTTCCGCCGTCGGGCGCTTTTCCTCGGTGATGGTATCGCCGACGGACGTTTCGGCCACGGTCTTGATCGCCGCCGTCATATAGCCGACGTCACCGGGCCCCAAGGCCTCGACCTTGGTCGGTTTCGGGGTGAAGACCCCAACTTGGTCGGCCTGATGGATTTCTTCTTCCTGCATCAGGCGGATCCGCATGCCTTTTTTGAGGGTCCCCTCATAAACCCTCACTAGCGTCATCACGCCAAGGTAGGCGTCGTACCAACTATCGACGAGCAGCGCCTTCAACGGTGCAGATGCATCACCCTTGGGCGGCGGCATTCTGGTGACAATGGCTTCAAGGACGTCCGGCACGCCCATGCCGGTCTTGGCTGAAATCAGTAGCGCTTCGGATGCGTCGAGACCGATCACGTCCTCGATCTGCTCCTTGACCCGCTCGGGTTCGGCAGCCGGCAGGTCGGCCTTGTTGAGCACGGGAATGATCTCGAGATCGTTTTCGATCGCAAGATAGACGTTCGCCAGCGTCTGCGCCTCCACGCCCTGGGTCGAATCGACGACCAGAAGCGCACCTTCGCATGCTGCCAGTGAACGGCTGACCTCATAGGAAAAGTCGACGTGGCCCGGCGTATCGATGAGGTTGAGGATATAATCCTCGCCATCCTTGGCTTTATACTTCAGCCGGACAGTCTGCGCCTTGATGGTGATGCCGCGCTCGCGCTCCAGATCCATGTTATCCAGGACCTGTTCCTTCATCTCACGGTCGGTCAAACCACCGCAGACCTGAATCAGACGGTCGGCCAGCGTCGACTTCCCGTGGTCGATGTGCGCGATGATCGCGAAGTTGCGGATGCGTGAGGTGTCGGTCATGGCGCGGCTATGTATCACCAAGATAGAGGATTTACCATCCCAATCGGCGCTCGGGCGATGGCTTAAAGTTCGCCGATCTGCAACCCCTCGAACTCCCGCTGGCGCTCTGCGAGCAGGCGGCGGTACTCCTCGGCGCCGAAGACGTAATTGCAGACCATACAGCCGACACTGGCGCCCGGCGACAAGGGGTCCTGAGCCCCATCAAGCGTATTCTGCGCCTCGCCGCATTGGGGGCATTTTACCGGCAGGATGTCAGTTCGGGTCAGTGAGTCTTCGGATCCGGTGGCCATCGCGTCAATTACTGACCCCGCAAGCCTTGGAGGCCGCGTTATATGCGGCCGTGAAGCCGCTCAGCGAAAATGTGTCCGTCGTCAGCGTCCCTCGGCTCGATGTACCCTTCACGACCATATCGACACCACGGATCATAGCCTCGACGAGTGGCCGGTCCTCGTACGCAAAAGCCAGTTCGCCATCGGCGAACATCGGGAACGACGCGCCACCGATGCGCGCCGTGATCTTGCTGGTTTTCGAATAGCTGTATCCGGCTTCCAGACTGACGAACCCCGTCATCTTGTCGGCCGGGCGATGGGAAACGAGCAGGAATACGTCGCCACGACGCGTATAATTGCCTTCCGACTTGGTCGGCACCGTCGCGGCATAACAAACCTTGGACCCGCCGTCCGTACGCGCGTGCGCTTCCCAGTCGTCGAACTTACCGAGGAAATCGGCCTTCACCGCTACAGGAGCCGCAAATAGTGCGGCTACAAGTATCGAAATGGCCAAAGTTGATCGGAAAATCTGCATTACATTCATACCCACCGTGATATACCGGACGCTCATATGTCCGCAAGGCCGTATCTCCCAGCCCGATTCCGATAGGTCGATTACATGTCCGATCCCCTGATTTGCGAAGTTATCCGTGGCACGATGGTCGAAAGCCGCCATCGCGTACATGCCATGGTGTGCGACGCGTCCGGACCCGTTCAAACTTGGGGCGATCCGGATTTGATGTTCTACCCGCGTTCGGCAATCAAGTTCATGCAGAGCCTGCCGCTGATCGAGAGCGGCGCGGCGGTCGCACACGGCATTTCGACAAAAGAACTGGCGCTGGCATCGGCGTCCCATTCCGGCACCCGGACGCACGTCGATGCGGTTGCGGCCTGGCTGGCACGCATCGGTCTGAGCGCGGATCACCTCGGGTGCGGCCCGCATCTGCCTTACCACGAGGCTTCGGCACATGAACTGATCCGTGCCGACAAAGCGCCAACCCGCTTAAACAACAACTGTTCCGGCAAGCACACCGGTTTCCTGACCACGGCGCTTCATCTGAACGAGCCCGTCGACGGCTATCTGGATCCGACGCATCCGGTTCAGAAAAGATTGTACGATATCTTGACGTTGCTCGGCGGGCAGGACCTCGCCGACACCGGGCGCGGCGTCGACGGTTGCGGGATCCCGATTTACGGCATGACGTTGACGGCGCTGGCGACGGCCGCGCAGAAGTTTGCGGCGCCGAATGGCCTCGGCGACGCCCGCGGCAAGGCGGTTCAGCGGATTCTTGAAGCCGCAATGGCCGAACCGTTCATGATCGCGGGTCCGGGCCGCTTCGACACTGACATCATGACCGCACTGGCAGGCCGCGTGGCGACCAAGGGCGGCGCGGAAGGCGTGCACATCGCCATCATTCCGGAGAAGGGCCTCGGCATTGCCCTCAAGACAGAGGACGGCGAGCGTCGCGCCGGCGATGTTGCGATGTGCAAACTGTTGATCGACGCCGGGATGATCTCCGGCGATGACGCAAAGCGGCTGCAAGCCCACATCCGCCCTGACATCACGAACGCCGCAGGCGACAAGGTCGGCTATATCCGGATCAAAGAGTAATCCGCCAGCCTGTCAGTCGTTGTAGGCACGCGGCGTCGGCGCTCTGTAATTTTCGACCTCTTTTCGGAACTTCGGTCCACCGTGCCGTTGCGGCTTCAGATCCTCGGTTGGTCCGCCCGGCCGAACGGGCCTGGGTGCGAAACGCCCCATCGAGAGCACCCTGTCATACATGACAAGTGCCCCGGCGATCCCGACATTGACGCAGAACTTGGTCGGGATCTGGATCACATGATCGCAACGCGCCAGCATTTCCGAAGACAATTCGCCGCGCTCGGGGCCAAGGACATAGGCCGCTTGCGGGGGATGATGAAAACTCGGCAATTCGATGGAGTCGTCGATCAGTTCGACCCCGACCAGCTTGCAGGATTTCGGCAGCATCATCGAATCCATGTCGGGGAACGCGTAGAACGGCAGATGAGCCAGCGAATCGGACGTATCCGACTTGCCGCCGCGGCGCCTCGAATATACCGCCTTGACGGTGAACACGAAACTGGCGTCGAACGCATGGGCGGAACGGAACAGATTCCCCACGTTCATTTCCTTGGAAATTCCCTCAACGCCGATGCCGAAATAACCGCGCATGAGCAACTCCTGTTTCCGCGTCTTGGGTTGGCGGCCTTTTGCTTTTATTGTGCCCCTGAGATGTGAACCTAAACATTCCAGACCGGTCCGGTCATTTCAAGAAGGAGCCGTCCATGCGCGCTGTCGTTTGCGCCAGTTTCGATGACGAAGAGCAACTGGGTGTTGGCGAATTGCCCTCGCCCGACCTGCCGCAGGGATACGTGCGGATCGCGGTTCGCGCCGCGGGCGTCAATTTTGCCGACACCCTGATGGTCAAGGGGAAGTATCAGGTCAAACCGCAACTGCCGTTTGCGCCGGGCCTGGAAGCGGCAGGCTTCGTGACCGAGGTATCGAGCGATGTCGAGGGGATCAACGTTGGCGATCGGGTCATGGCGAGTGTCGAACATGGCGCCTATGCCGAAGAAGCCGTCGCAAAAGCATCCAACGTCTACGTTATCCCCGACAAGATGACGTTCGTCGAAGCCGCCGGATTCCCGATCGTTTACGGTACGTCGCACATCGGCCTGGTAAACAAGCTGAAGGTGCAGCCGGGCGAAACGCTCCTGGTGCACGGCGCAGCCGGCGGTGTCGGCCTGACGGCGGTCGAAATCGGCAAGGCGCTGGGGGCCCGGGTGATCGCGACGGCCGGCGGCCAAGAGAAGCTTGAGATCGCCAAGAAATACGGCGCCGACGACTTGATCGACTACCGGACCGAGGACATCCGTGAGCGGGTCAAGGCGTTGACGGACGGGCGCGGCGCGGATGCCGTCTACGATCCGGTCGGCGGGGCCGCCTTCGATGCGAGCCTGCGGGCGATCGTTCAGGGCGGCCGGATACTTGTCGTCGGTTTCGCCAGCGGCACGGTGCCGCAGATCCCTGCGAACATTCTGCTGGTCAAGAACATCACCGTGATCGGCTATTACTGGGGCGCGCACCGCATTCTCGATCCGGATCTGGTTCACGGCTCGTTCAAGGAACTCCTGCAATGGTATGCGGACGGGAAATTGAAACCGCACGTATCGCACGTATTCCCGATGGAAGATGTAAAGCAGGCGCACGACACCCTCACCGGACGCAAGTCCACCGGCAAGGTCGTGATTTTGACATCGGAAACGAAATAAGGCGGCGACCGATAGCGTTGTGCCCCCACCGATACTGACAGGTCACGCATGAAGATCGGAACCAAGCTCGCAATATGTTTCGTCGCCCTTGCCGTCTTGCCGCTGGGCGCAGCGTCCTTCGTCTATCTGCGCGCGACCCAGCAGTTTGGCGATGACATGGCCGAGCGCGGCAAGGAGTTGCTGGAAGAGCGGGTTCATCGTGATCTTCGCCGGGCGACGGAACTTGGCGCCGTTACCATCGAGGAAACGCGGGAGACCGTCGCGCGGGAAGTTCGCTTCCTTGTGGGCGATATCGCGGCACGGCTAAGCGTGTCGGAAGATAACGCCCCCGAAAGCGATAGCCAGAGCGGGTTCTTAATCGACAGCGAAACCGCACCCGAAGCGAAACCGGAGGGCGCTTGGCAGATCGACATGCAACACCTGAGCGTTCACGTAGCGCCGGATGCCAGCCGCGATCGAATTGCCGGGACGCTCAAGCGCCTGCGTGGCTTCAACGACGTCGCGCGAACGATCTATCTTCGCAACCGTGGCGCAATCGATACCCTGACGATCTCGTTCGAAAGCGGCCTGACCGTTTCCTATCCCGGCCGCGCGTTGCGGTTCGCCAGCGACCCCCGCGAACAGGACTGGTACCTGACAACGCTCGAAGCCCTTGAAACTGCGTGGTTTGACGGCACCAACAGTGAGCCCGGCCGGATATCGGTAAGCGCCCCCGTGCAGCTTGCCGATGGTCGTTTGGTCGGGGCGACACGCATTTCAATCCGCCTCGACGCACTTTTGACCCGCTCCGTGGACGGCACCCGGCTCCCGCCGGGTGCCGATGCCTACCTGATATCCGTACCCGACGACGATCCGGAACTGGCCCCCCACGAGATCGGCCGGTTTTCAGCCGAGAACGGGCAATGGAATATTGTCGAGCGGCCGCAACCCTTACTGCTCAACGGCGACGACAGTTGGCTGAAGGTCGTCAGCGACATGCGCTCCGGCGTGCCTGGGCTCGAGTATGTCGAACGCGACGGCAACAAAGAGATTTGGTCGTTCGGACCTGCCGGGCGCACAGAAGATTCCGCTTATCATATCGCTGTCAGCGTTCCCGCCGACATCATCACGGTGGTTAGCGATCGTGTCGAAGAAGTCGTGCTTACGTCTTACCGGGAGCAATTGCGCGCCGCGATCGTCTTTACACTGGTCGCGGGCCTCATTGCCGCCGCGCTCGCGATCTTCGGCGCCAAGACCCTGACCAGTCCGATCCGCCGATTGCACGAAGCCGCATCGAAACTCGCCCGAGGCGATTTTTCCGTCCGCATCCAACAAGCCGGCCGGGACGAGATCGGCGATCTCGCGCGGGGCTTCAACCGTATGGTCCCGGCACTTGAAGAACAGTTGCGCGTGAAACGCGATCTTTATGTCGCACAGGAAATTCAGCAACACCTTATCCCTGCCACCCCCCCCGAAATCAAGGGGCACGACATAGCGGGACGCACAATTTATTGCGACGAGACCGGCGGCGACTATCAGGATTACATGCCGCTCGATGGCGACAATTATGCAGTGGTGGTCGGCGACGTGACGGGACATGGCGTCGGCGCCGCGTTGCTGATGGTTTCGGCGCGCGCGTTGATGCGGGCTAATCTCGCTCACCACAAAAGTCCCGATAAATTGCTCGCGTCGATCAACAGGCAATTGAGCGAAGACAGTTCCGGCGGCCGCTCGCTGACGCTTTTTTACCTACAACTGAAGGCGTCCAGCCGTGACATCGACTGGATCTCCGCCGGTCATGAAGCGGCGCTGGTTTTCGACCCGAAGAGGGACGCGTTCACGCTGCTAGAGGGGGAGGACATCCCGCTTGGCGTCGATGCCGACTGGACCTTCACCTCGCGCACAGAAACACTGCCGGAAGGCGGCGTCATGGTCGTTTATACCGACGGTCTGCGCGAAGCGCGGAACGGCGACGGCGTTGAGTACGGGTTGGACCGCCTTCAGGCCGTTATCAAGCGCGGACATCCAGACGGGTGTGATGCGCTTATCGAAGCGATATTCAAGGATCTGGAGACGTTTCGAGACGGAACACCAGCGATCGACGATATATCCGTCGTCGCGATCAGGCCGGTCTGAAGGACGTTCTATCGAACTCGTAACTGTTGGCGGTCACCGCACCGTCGACATTGATTCCGTCGGTCGACAACGGCAATCGGAGCGTCGCCGTCACCAACCGGATCCCTCTCACCGATTCCCATGTCGTCCTGTGCACCATCGGGGTTTTGCGCTCGATCAAGACCGGAAACAGACGCGCATTCACAAATCCGTACCCTTCGACCCTGTCGGCATAATAGGTCTTTCCGGTCAGTTCCCGACCGGACACCTCCGCCATCGCGCTACCGAAAAACCGGTAATAAAAGTCCAACGGCGGCCCTAGAAAATCCACCATCGCCATGTAAGGGATCAGTCGCGGCGGCAACTCTTCCAGATGGAATGATTTGCGGGGCGGTGCGAAGTCTTCACCGCGCCGGTCGTTCCAATAGTGGTAGGCCGCCATGATCGGCATGTCGGCAATATCGTCGAGCGTAATCTCGTCGCTGCCGATCGCCCGATCGAAAATGTCGGTGCGCTGCCCGAACATATTTGCCTCCCGGAGCAGCCGGCTGCAGCTCAGCTGACAGCTTTGCCCCGATCGATACATTAAGCCTTGCATGGCCCGCTAATCAATCCGAGTGCCTCAGGACGCTTCCAAATACCGCACTTCTGGGCTATCAAAAGAAATCAATCATCGGGAGGCCCCACATGCTCACATCTCTCCGCCGCGCAGGCATTCTCGCCTTGGCCATTTTCGCTTTCGGCGCACTGAGCGCTTGCTCGCCTGAAGTCGGCTCAAAGGAATGGTGCGAGGAACTCAAGGAAAAGCCGAAAGGCGACTGGTCGGCGAACGAAGCCGCCGATTTCGCCAAACACTGCGTGCTTTAATCAGAGTTACGCGGTTTTACCGGCTTCCCGGTCACGCATGAAATAAATAAGGTCGAGCGGCGGTGGATCGCTTGGCACCTGCGTCAGTAGCGCATGCACCTGCCCACGGTGGTGGGTCGCGTGATTGAACATGTGTGCCAGCACGATTCGCCGCTTGTCGGTCCCGTCGACACCCGAATATGTCGTGTAGGAGAACTCACCCTCAATATCCGCTGAGGATAATCCGTCGACAAAGTCGATGATGATATCGTTTTCCAGGTCGCGTTCATGCATGAACGTCTTACGATCTTCACAAACGATCTCGTTCAATGCCGCTGCCGGATAAGGGTTACCGATCATCCGCCCGCGCCACAGCCGGTCCACCAGAAGCAAATGATTGACGGCGCCGTGAATGGATCCGAAAAACGCGTCGCGCGGTTTCATGTAATCGGCTTCGTCAATGGCCGATATGGCCGTGCTCACGCGGTCATTGGCCCATTTATTGTACCTCGCCATCAGCCTCAGATGCTCAAGCATGTTCGCCCCCGGTGATTGCTGCTTTTGTCCGCCTATGCTGATGCGACGGACCGAAAAAGAAAAGGGCGATCCCGTTCAACGGGACCGCCCTGCTCTCTCAGACGATGAAAAGGCTCACGCCTGCCAGAACGGCTTCGCGCTCTCGCGGGCGGCGTCTTCAGGTGTCATGCCCATATCGTCCAGAATTCGTGCGTCGAGACGGGCCAGATGCTGGCGCTGACGCAAGCGGGCTTCCCATACATTCAGGACATCCAGCGCTTTCTCCGGCATGACGAAAACGGCAATCGCCAACGACTTGAGGACATTGCGGCCAATGCCCAGAGCGAAGGGAAAAGTTTTCAGGATGCTGTTCATGGGTCATCTCCGTTCAATGCGGCGTCGGCCTATTCCGTTCGTCCGCGACGTGGAATTCATACCGCCGCCCAACGACACGGACAAACGACATTAATTCATTTTCGCATTAGTTTTTTTTATTTGAATGTTACCAATACAATCGTAAAATCACTTACTTTCAAATAGATAACGATATGCATGCGCATGCCGCATGTCAGATACGAAAACTTTTCGTCATGAAACTTTCGAATACATGAAACGCCGCCTTCCGTCCCTCAACGCCTTGCGCGCTTTCGAATCGGCGGCGCGCCATCTGAGCTTCACCCGAGCCGCTGACGAATTGAACGTCACCCAGGCCGCGATCTCACACCAAGTGAAGGCACTGGAAGACCAAATCGGCATCATGCTGTTTCAGCGTCGCAACCGTCAGCTCATCCTGACCGATGCCGGGCAGATATTGCTACCCGACCTGATCGATGCGTTCGACGCCATGGACAGTGCCTTGGCGCGCGTCAAACGGCGCGATCAGGCAGGCATTCTGATCGTCGCGACAATGGACAGTCTTGCTGCGGCATGGCTGATGCCGAGGCTGGTCCGATTCAGGAGCGATCATCCCGACATCGACATCCGCCTCGCGACATCCGACATATCTGTCGACTACGACCGTAACGGCATTGACATCGGCATCCGATATGGGCGCGGCAACTGGCCGGGACTGATCGCCGAAGAACTGATGCGGGAAGACATTTTTCCCGTCTGTGCGCCTTCATTGATCGAGAGCGGGCCGGGACTGAAGGTGCCGGCGGACCTCCGTCATTACCCGTTGATCCACGACGACATGGAAGAAGACTGGGCGATGTGGCTGAAGGCCGCAGGATTGACGGACATCGACCCTGCTCGCGGCCCCGGGTACACGCATTCGAACCTTGTGATTCAGGCCGCCATCGCCGGTGAAGGCGTAGCGCTCGGGCGCGGACTTCTGGTCGCCGATTCCATCGCCGCCGGGAAACTGGTGGCACCCTTTGATCTGGCGCTGACCGCCAATTACCGTTACTACGTCGCGTCGACGGAAACCAATTACGACCGGCCCAAGGTCCGGGTATTCAGGGATTGGCTGTTCAAAGAGGCGCGCGACACCGCTGTGAGGCTGGCCGACGGGCGGCGCGCCTGAGAGAGGAAAACATGAGCAACCCGTTCATCATGGCGATCCGCCAGAACCCGCAACAGTTCTTGGGAGAACTGGAAACCGGCGAGATCAAGGCGATCACCGAAGCCTGTGTCGCACAACTGGAAGCACGCGCAAAAGCCGGGGACGGCGCGGCACCGGGGGCGTTGCAGGCGCTCTACCGGGTACTCGCCAACGTCGAAATCTAGCTCTTCAGTTCTTCCAGGTCCCGGAACAGTTCAAGCGCTTCCGGATTGGCCAGCGCCTCTTTGTTTTTGACGCCGCGGCCGTGAACGATGTCGCGCACCGCCAGTTCGGTGATCTTGCCGGACTTGGTGCGTGGGATATCCGCGACCTGTACCACCTTGGCCGGCACGTGGCGCGGCGTGCAGTTGTTCCTGACCTGAGTGCGGATCTTCTGAATAAGATCGTCGTCCAGGTTGCCGTCCTTCAAAACGACGAACAGAACGACACGAACATCGTTGTCCCATTCCTGTCCGATGACGATGCTTTCCTGGATCTCTTCGAGTTTCTCGACCTGGCGATAAATTTCCGCCGTGCCGATCCGCACGCCGCCCGGATTAAGCGTCGCGTCGGAACGCCCGTAAATTACGATCCCGTCGTGCTCGGTCAGCATCACGTAATCGCCATGCGTCCACGTATTCGGGAACACCTCAAAATAAGCCGCCTTGAAACGTTCGTCGCCCGGGTCATTCAGGAAACCGAGCGGCACCGTCGGAAACGGTTTCGTGCACACCAGTTCGCCCTTTTCGCCCCTGATCGGCCGCCCTTCATCGTCGAACACATCGACCGCCATCCCGAGGAAGCGCATCTGGATTTCGCCCCGCCAGACGGGTGACGTCGCATCGCCACCGCAGAAACATCCCATGATGTCCGTACCGCCCGAGAAAGAGACGAGATGCACATCCGGTTTCACGGCATCATAGACATAGTCGAAACCTTCCGGTGCCAGCGGCGAGCCGGTGGAGCACAACATGCGCACCGACGAGAGATCGTGCGTGTCGCAAGGGCGCAGGTTTGCCTTGTTGAGCGCATCGATGAATTTCGCGGATGTCCCGAAAAGCGTCATTTTCTCCGCATCGGCAAAGTCGAACAGCGCATTTCCGGACGGATAAAACGGCGAGCCGTCATAGAGCAGCAGCACTGCGCCCCACGCAATGTTCGTCGCCAACCAGTTCCACATCATCCATCCGCATGTGGTGAAGAAAAAGACCCGGTCTCCCTTTCTGACATCACAGTGGATCGGCTGCTCCGAGGCGTGTTTGAGCAGTGTACCGCCCTGGCTGTGTACGATGCATTTTGGCGCACCGGTGGTGCCGCTGGAGAACATGATGTAGAGGGGATGGTCGAACGGCAGTTGCCGGAACGCGATCTGACCGGGAACCAACCCTTCGGCCGCATCCGCATACGTCACCGCTTTTCCGATGTCGCCGACGTCGGCGTCTTCGTCACCGTAGGGAATCAAAATGACTTTTTCGAGGCTCGGCAACTGCTTCGCGATCGCTGCCGTCTTGCCCCTCACGTCGTGGCGCTTGCCGTTGTACCAGTAGCCATCAGTGCAGAACATCACCTTGGGCTCGATTTGGCCAAACCGGTCAAGCACGCCTTGTTCGCCGAAATCCGGTGAACAAGAGGACCACACGGCGCCAAGTGCGTTGGCCGCCGCCATCGCGATCACCGTTTCAGGCATATTCGGCAGGTATCCGCAGACCCGGTCGCCCTCACCCACACCGAGTTTCTCAAGAATCTGCACCAGGAGCGAAACCTGATCGTACACCTCATCGAAACTAAGCCGACGCGAAACCTTGCCCTCGCCATTGAAGACCATGGCCTCGCCATCGCCCCGATTGCGGAGCAGGTTTTCGGCGAAGTTCAATCGCGCGTCCGGAAACCATTTCGCGCCCGGCATCTTGTCGCCGTCAACCAGCACACGCTCGCCCCGCGTTTCGGCGATAATGCCGGCATCGTCCCAGACCGAGGTCCAGAATTTCTCAAGCTCGGTGACGGAGAATTCCCAAAGTGCACGGCTGTCCGAAAGTTCGACGCCCCAATCCGCCTCGACCCGCTTGCGGAACCGCGTCATTTCCGCGCCGTCGACCTGTGCCTGGCTCGGTTGCCAAAGTGGTGTGTTCAAACTCTTCCTCCCAATCGCGCACCGTGTTTTCAATCCGGCGCTTGTTCGTCCACCCGCCCGAGAAACGAACGGGCACGGGCGCGGTGCCGTTCGGTGACATGGCCCGCGACCGATCGCCAGGCCGCCCAGAATACGGCAGCATCGTCGGTAAAGCCCAGACCGGCGATAAAATCGGGTACCATATCCGTCGGGATCACGAAATAGGCAAGCGCCGCCATCAACGTCACGCGCACCCGGTTCGGCGTCGCCGGGTCGGTAGCGCAATAATATGCGGCAGCAGCCTCATCCGAGAAAGGTATTCGCCCAAGCGTCTTCTTTGCCTTGTCGGCAAAGCCGTCCGCGACGATTTTTTCATTTTCTTCAGGGGTTCGGCTCACGTTGTCGCCCGCTCATTCTCTTGATAAACAGATAACGGCTCGGCATCGGGAGGATAAAGTCATGGACGTCAAAGGTCACGCAGCGATCGTTACAGGAGCGGCGTCCGGCCTCGGTGCCGCAACGGCGCGCGCGCTGGCGGAAAAAGGCGCGAAAGTCGCCCTTCTCGATCTCAATGCGGAAGACGCCGGCAAAATAGCCGACGAGATCGGCGGCATCGCTATCGGCTGCGATGTAACATCGGCGGAGAGCGCGGAAGAGGCCGTTCAAGCAGCACATGAAAAACATGGACCGGCCCGCATACTCGTTAGCTGCGCCGGCATCGCACCGCCGAAACGCATCGTCGGCCGCGACGGTGCACAGCCGCTGGAGGCCTTCGCCGCCATCATCAACGTCAACCTGATCGGCACCTTCAACGTCATGCGTCTGGTGGCGGCGGATATGACGGCGCTCGACCCTCTAGAGACGGGCGAACGCGGGGTCATCATCAACACCGCCTCGATTGCTGCCATGGACGGCCAGATCGGCCAGGCGGCCTATGCCGCATCGAAAGGAGGGATCGCCTCCATGACACTCCCCGCCGCGCGCGAGTTGGCGAGAAGCGGCGTCCGAGTCCTCGCGATTGCCCCCGGGATTTTCGGTACCCCGATGCTGTTCGGCCTGTCCGAGGAAGTCCAAAAAGCATTGGGTGAGAGCGTGCCGTTTCCGTCGCGCCTTGGCGATCCCGCAGAATACGCCGCTCTGGCGCTGCACATGATCGACAACGTCATGTTGAATGGCGAAGTTGTACGTCTCGACGGAGCGCTTAGAATGGCGCCGCAATGACCCTGCCCATCCGCGTCCTCGCGTTTGTCGCCGCGCTGTTGATGCTGGCCACGGGTGTGCATGCGCAATCGGCGGACGACAAGTACAAATACAAACCCAACAGCGTCTTCGGCGCCGGCGATGTCCGGGTCAAAGCGGATTCCCGGGTCTACCCATGGACGGCGGTCGGCCGTTTCAACAAGGCCGGCCGCGGGCACTGCACGGCGACCGTCGTCGCACCGCGAATCATCGTCACGTCCGCACACTGCGTCGCCAACCGGTATACCGGTGGGCTGATGCCGCCCGAAGACCTGCATTTCGTTGCCGGCTGGGATCGGGGGGAGTACATCTTCCATTCCGTGGCGTCCGAGATCCACACCGCCCCCGGCTATGATCCGAACCGGAAAGCGACCGTGTCGGCGGTGGTATACGACTGGGCGTTGATCGTCCTCGAAAAAGACCCGAGCCCGGTCACGGGAATTGTAAGACCCGCGCCTTACACGGAAAAAATCTTTTGGGACCTGCGCAATAAAAAGACGGTCTTTACCCAGGCCGGATATTCGGGCGATCGCGGCCAGGTCCTGACGGCTGATCCTGATTGCAAGATGTGGGGATTCACTAAAGGCCTGCTGGTGGCCGAACACGGCTGTCAGGCCGTACCCGGCGACAGCGGCTCGCCGATCATCTTTTCCGACGGCAAGGAGTACCGGCTTGCCGCCGTCCATGCCGCGCACACGAAGAACCGCGTCGGCGGAAAAGGCTTTGCCGTGCCGACGGTGTCATTCATGAAAGCGCTGGATGAGCTCTCCAAAAAGCTCGGCACAAATTAATCGGTGCCGAACGCCTTGTTCATGAACCGGGCAAGCTTCACATCGAGATCGGTTAGGCCACCCGCATCGTGCGTTGCCAGCGTCACCTCGACCGACGAGTAAACGTTAAACCATTCCGGATGGTGATCCAGCTTCTCGGCCTGCATCGCGACCCGGCTCATGAAACCGAAAGCCTCGTTGAAGTTCTTGAATTTGAACGTGCGGGTAATCGCGTCACGGCCGTCGACGTCGGCCCATCCGTGCAGATCGGCAAGCGCCGCCGCGCGGGCCTCACCTTCGAGTTTCTCGGCCATTTCTACCTCCTGTGCCTCTCCCCATGAGGGTGGTGAGCATCAGCGGCGACGTCAAGGCGGCGGATTATTCCCGGCGCCGGGCGCGTATCTCGCGCAGCGTCTCCTCGGCAACGCTCGCCATCCTGCCGTCGGTCCGGACGGCGCGCTCCGCCATCTCTTCGGCAAGACCGAATTCGTTACGCATCATCAGCACATGCGCCAGATTGTTCATTGCTGTGCCATTGCCGGGTTCGCGGCGCAACGCTTCTCGAAGGGCGCGTTCGGCATCCACGAGCCGCTTGCGCTCGGCGAGAAGGTTCGCCTTGAAGATTAACGGCGATGCGCTGGTCGGCCATTCGCGTGCCGCCGTGTCATACGCTGCGAGCGCTTCGTCCAAACCACCCGCGCGTTCGATCCCGAAAGCCTCGCCCAGCCAGTCCGCAAGCACCGTTCCTTCGGGGACAGGCCCCTTCGGCGGGGCGATGGTGACGCCCCAGAACTTGGCGCGCCGCCAAGTGTGCTCAAACGTCTCCATCGGCATGACCTGCCGTTTCGTCATGCCGGAACGCAGCGTGACAGTGCGTTCACCGATGTCGTAACCGACAACGACCGCGTAGTGCCATTGCGGCGCCATCTCGAGGCCCAGGTTCTGAAGCACAAGAACCGGATGCCCTTTCGACACCAGCGAGAGCGCGACCGTCATATCCCGAACCGGCAGCGCCAAGCGGCCCTCCCGGCGGGTGCCGGTCTTGATTTCCGTTTGAAGCGTCCCCTTCCGGCCCGGCGTATAGACGTGCTCAGCCAATTCAGTTGGCGTCACGTCACGGCCACTGTGGTTCAGAACTGTCGCCAGCGCCGCGGGACCGCAGTGATACCTGGTCTGAGCGTGGAACGGCACCTCGGTCAATTCGACCGCGCCCGGCATGTCGCGGGGCGGCGACGCCGTGAGGCTGTCGGTTACGGGCGTCGCCGCGCAACCGCCAAGCCCCAACAGCGCTACCATCGCGACGAGGATACGGTTTTTGATAAAAGACCGTTTCATCGTTCTACTCCCCGTTACGAGGGGTTGGCCGACCCTTTGTTGGTAAAGCTGAAAACGCTCGTAAAGCCGAGCATATCGGTGATCAGCAACACCAGGAAGATGATCAGTGCCGCGCCGACAATCGCGCCGATCGCTCCCTGACCAGCAGGCGAGCTTTTAATCTCTTCGGCAAGCTGGGCAACCTCGGCATCGCTAAGCGCGTCGACACGCTGCTTGGCTTCATCCGGGTTGACGCCCAGCTCTTCGAACTGCTTTTGGACGTCGTCGCGTTCCATGAACGTCTGGACGAACGCCCGATCACTCATGACCTGCTGTTCGCTGGCCATCTGTTCGTTGCCAACCAGCGCCGCGCTTACCGGCACCACGGGTGTCAGTGAAATGGTGAACGCGGCAATGACCGCGACGGCAATCGATTTAAGCCTGATCTTGTTCAGAAACATCCTTGCTTACTCCTTTTATCAGTTCATCCAGAACAGCTCCGACGACAAGTTGCACTGCCTTCGGGACCGCCGGACGCGACGCGAAAGCTAACAAATCAATCGGAGAGCGGGTGTGAGCAACCCGTGACTTCTTTTGACGAGTATTGCCACAGCGTGACGGCGATCACTCGACGCTTACGTTGATTGGCCTTATGCTAACGTATGCCTCTGAGGGCCCAACCAGATTGTCCGCCGACTACAGCCATGCCCAAGTCTCACCGGCTACATTTCGCACTCTCAGGATTGATCTGCGCCGGCTTTATTTCCGGCTGCACGATGATTTCGGGCGACGAGGCGTCAACACCGCGCGACGTGCCCGTTCGTTACGGGAAAGCAAAACCGGCGACCGGCGAGATCGTCGTCGTTCCACCCCGGAAACCCGGCGCGCCCGAGAAAGCGGCCAAACCATCTCAACCGTCCAATCTGATCGGGCAGAGTGTCGCCGAGATCGAACAAACCTTCGGTCAGCCCCTGAGCATCCGCGATGAGAAACCGGCTTTGGTTTATCTATATGGTAGTGGCAGATGCACACTCAGCATCGTCTTTTTCATGGACATCGAACGCAACCAGTTCCGTGCGCTCTCCTACGACGTCCGAGCAACCGGCGGCGAAACCGAAAGTCCCGAGGACTGCCTCGGCGCGATCCAGAATGCAAAGGCCAAGCCATGAGCGTCGATGCATCCGACCACACCGTCGCCATCGTCGACGACGACGATCTGTTTCGGGAATCGCTCGGCGGCAACCTTGAGAACGAGGGGTTCTCGGTCCTGCATTTTGACAATGGTGCAGACGCGCTGTCGGCGTTCAACGAAGGTACGGCCGTCGATCTTGTCTTGCTGGACTGGAAAATGCCCGAGATGAACGGCATCGAGGTGCTGCGGCAACTGCGCGCCGACGATCATGCCGTGCCGGTGATCTTCCTGACTGTGTTATCGGATCAGATCTACGAGGAAGCGGCTCTGCTGGGTGGCGCTATAGATTTCGTCGAAAAATCGCGCAGCTTCGCCATTCTTCTCAAGCGGATCGAACTGGCGCTTAGCGGTAGCGCCGACGCAAAAACCCAACCCAGACATGCCGATGCGCAGATCCGTATTGGCGATCTCGACCTGAATGCGGATGGCAAGCACGCACGCTGGCAGGGACAGGAGGTCGACCTCACCATAGGCGAGTTCGATATCGTCGAAGCGCTCGCCCGCCGTGCCGGAGACAACCTGTCCTACCGCGATATCTATGACATCGTGCGCGGCCAGGGATTCGTTGCCGGACACGGCGAAGACGGTTACCGCCAGAACGTCCGGACGTTCATCAAACGCGTCCGGCGAAAGTTCCGCGATGTCGACGCGGCTTTCGACGCCATCGAAAACTATCCCGGTTTTGGATACCGCTGGGGCGGTGAACGTGGCCAAGACTGAGGCCACGACGCCGAAGAAACACTTGCCCCGCGGCTCACTTCTCTCGCGGTTTGTCATCCTGCTCGTGATTTTTTTGATCGTGCCGCTGGCGTTGTTCACGCGGTTCCAAGCAGCTGACGCCGAGAAAAACGACCTCCTGGTCGAAGTGATCAAAAAGCAAGGCGCGTTGATTGCCGCGGCGCTCGCGCCATCCGTCAAGGCGCAGGGGCAGGCCGATATTCTCGCCGTAACCAAGCGCCTGAAAGAACTGGGCGAGGTGGCCCAGGCGAATGTGAAGCTCTTATTGAAGCCGGAAGACGACAATACGGGCGGGTTCTTTTTCGTCGCCGCGTGGCCCCCGGTCGACGCATCGCTACTCGATCGTGAGCGGCGCGCCCTTGTCGATACGGGCATCCTGCAGGACGTGAAACGAAGTTGTGCGCCGGACAACCGGGAAACCGCCCGTTACACGAACGCACAAGGCCAACAGGAGTTGATCGCTTCGCTTGATGCCGTGAGGACCAAGGACGGTTGCTGGATCGTCATCACGTCTTACAGCGAAGGGGGATTGTTCGACTCCACACTCGCGCGGCGCTACTGGTCGAGCCCCGAAGTACTTATTGCCGCCGTAGTTTATCTGTTATTGGCAGCCGTCACCGTGTGGCTGTTTATCGATGTCTGGCTCAATCTCAAACTGTTCGAACGTTCGGCTGCCGATCATATGCGCGGCCGCGGCGGCACGAGGATATTTCAGCGGCGCAACCGATTCAGAGAGTTGGACCGGATCGCATCCACGTTCGATAATATGGTTGCGGCGTTGGAACGGTCTGCGGAAACCATACGGCGCTCTGCGGAGGAAAATGCACACGCTTTCAAAGCGCCCATTGCCGTGATGCGCCAGTCTCTCGATCCACTGAAACGCACCGTTAGCGATTTACCTGCAACGCAACAACGACCCGTCGAGATTATCGACGCCTCCCTGGATAAACTGGATTCATTGGTCAGCGCCGCACGCGCAATCGATATCGCGACAGCTGACAGTCTGGAGAGCGCCGCATCGCCGGTCCCACTAGGCCCTTTGCTCGATGGCCTCGCCAAGGAATACGAAGCCGCTGCAGATGCAAAACAGGCACGGATCGAAATTGTGAACACGAGCACTGTCCATGCCCTCGCCGATATTGAGTTACTTGAGACGGCGCTGGAGAACGTCATCGAGAATGCGATCAGTTTTGCACCTGTCGACAGCACCGTAACCGTCACCTCCGGCCAGGCAGACGGCCGGGCGCAAATCGTTGTCTCTGACGACGGACCCGGCATCCCGCACGACAAGCTGGATATGGTCTTCGAACGTTACGTCTCTTTCCGTGAACGGGATGGTGCCAGCGGGAGAGACAGTTCGTCGCATTTTGGCATTGGTCTGTTCGTTGTCCGGCGCAACGTTGAGTTGATGGGCGGAACGATCACAATTCAGAATCGCACCGAGGGTGGCCTCGACGTCATCATCGAACTCCCTGCATCATCCTAACCATCTGATAATAAGTAATTTTTTTCTGTGACATTGCTGTGACGCCGACAACGGCGATGTCCCTTCTTTGTCGCAACACGGGCGCCAGGGGTTGCTCTACCGTCTTTGCATGTCCCGGACATGAGCGGCCTGACCGAGCGGGACCGGATCAATCGGAGACAGTCATGAAAGAACTGAAACCGCAGGAATGGAGCCCCACCGATGCTAAATGGAAGCATATCTGCATCCTCGCAGTTGGAGTTGCAGTCGCAACCTTGCTGGCCTTCCGGCCGGCGTACCCAGACTCGAATGGGATGGTCGGCGTGTACAGTGGTCTTTTCACCCACGGCACGAAAGGCCGCGCCAACGTCCTCGCCAGTCCCGAATTGGCTGAAGTACTCGAAAGCCTATCCGATGGTGATGTGAAGAAGATCACCATTCCGTCGCCGCAGCCCAATACCGACGTCGTGACGTATCGGGTGCAACCCAAAAGCACGTTCCAGGTCGGTGAGCGCGATTGCCGGACACTGACCATCCGCGCCGCCGACGAAACGTCCGTCAGCGAAACATTCCGTATCGCCTGCAAACGTAAAGACGGGGCATGGCAGGTTGGAACCGCGCCACCGACGGGCAACGACTCTTAATTCATAAAAGACCAAGACTACCGTTGGAGGGAGTTACAGTGAGAAAATACCCGATGATACTTATCGCCGTTACAGCACTCAGCCTACAAGGCTGCACAGGCGTCGGCTTGACCATGCTTGGCGTCGGCGCCGGCACCGCGACCAGCGCCGGTGTCAACCATACGCTGAGCGGCATCGCTTATAAGACATTCACCGCCGAACTCGAAGACGTGCGAAGTGCCACCAAGACCGCACTTTCGGACATGGCCATGGAACTCAAGACCGATGAAAAAACCGAAACCGGTTACAAGATTGAAGCCAAGGCGCGTGAACGCACGGCAGAGATCGAACTTGAGGCTTTGACGCGGGCAACGACCCGCATGCGCGTCACCGTCATCGAGTCCGACGGTTTCTTCCGCGACAGCGCAACGTCTACGGAAATCATCATCCAGACTGCACAAAGCGTCGACGCTCAGGTCGCTGAACGACGCAAATGATCGTCGAATTTTCTGAACCCTGAAGCCAACGCTAAAGGAGGTAACCCATGAAACGCATTTACACCATATCGACCGCAGCCGTGCTGGCGCTTCTTATGACGCCCACGCTCGCTCAATCGCAGACGGCCGGCAACGACGGCGACGATCCCGTGATTACGGACGGCACCGGCGGCACCAATGCTGGCGTTACGGATGACAGTTCCGGCGGTGACAACCCGGATACTGCAAGTGGCGATGGCGACGCCACGGGCGGCACGGACAGCGCTTTGAACGAGGGTGCGTATGATGCCCTTTCCCCGGGTGGCCAAAAGATCGCCAAAGCATTGGCCGAGCAGCAGCCGGAACCCGTCGATAGCAGCGAAACCGATACCGCTGACGACACCAGCACGGCGGCGGCCACGGACGGCACCGCCACGGATGGCACTGCGGCGGACGGGGCCGCAACGGGCGGCGCGGCAACAGCAACCGCCGAGCCTCTCACCCTCGATGATATCGCTGCCGCCAAACAAGACGGCCAAGGTTGGGGGCAAATCTTCAAGGATATGCAGGCAGATGGCCTAACCACCGAGAAAAACCTCGGCCAGGTCATCTCCAAGAGCAATCGCCGGCAAGTCGCGGCGACGGACACCGGTACGACGGAGACGGACGTGAGCGGCTCGACCGCGACGGAACCCACCACCGCCACGTCCACGTCTTCCGCCGTGAGCTCCCAGCCCCGGGTCCGTCGGCCGGTTGTCATCTCACTTGGCAATGGTGGCACCATGACCATCGGCGGCAGCAACGGCAACGCGTATGGCCGTACGTCGACGAAGGTCAATGGCACGACGGCGCGCGGAAACAAATCCAGCAATGCCGGCGTGACAGCGTCGGGTAACCGTGGCGGCGGGAAAGCTTCTTTCGTCACCGGCAATGGCGGTAGCGGGAACAGCCACGGGAACGGCAATGCTTATGGTCATGCGAACGCCGGCTCCACCGCAGGGAATTCCGCAAGCGCCGGCATTGTATCCGCCGCGGGCGGCAACGCAGGTGCACAGGCATCGCAGGCCGGCGTTACCGCTGCTGGCGGGAACGGCAACGGCAACGGCAAAGCCAAAGGCCATAACAAGTAATTCGGTTTCTCCATCCCCTGTCCTGGGATATCTCGGGGTGGCGCGTGCGCCACCCCATTTTTTTCGAATGAAGAAGGTGCCGGGGCTTCGAAAGAAAACAAAAGCGCGCCGCCCGTTCACTCTATGCAGGTGGCCTAAGAGGCGCGCATGGCCGAGTTTTCATTTTAACGCGGTATCACCCTGCACGCACAGCGCCCAGAATAAAAATGAACCGGAGAAGATGATTGGTGGAGCCGAGGGGAATCGAACCCCTGACCTTCGCATTGCGAACGCGACGCTCTCCCAACTGAGCTACGGCCCCGCACCAGATTCGTCGACCGGCTGAAACACCCGACCAACGGGCGCGGAATATCGGCCCCCGACCCTTTTCTGTCAAGTCGATATCGGCATTCGGCCCCGCCTCATACAGGTTTTCCAAAACTGCCGACGCTTGCACCAACGCATCCCGGGAATTACTTTACCTTGCGCGAAATACCACCGCCCCAAGCCGGGGGCATGTACGCGGACACGCCAACGGAGAGCACGCACATGGATGTTATCGCCGGCCCGGCATTGGGTCTCATCTACCACCTGATCGGGCTCTACACCTGGGTCGTGATCATTTCGGTCATCATGAGCTGGCTGATCGCTTTCAACGTCATCAATCTCTCGAACCAGTTCGTGCGCATGATCTACGACGTGGTGACCCGCCTGACCGAACCGCTGCTGGCACCGATCAGACGGTTCATGCCCGACTTGGGCGGCGTCGATATTTCACCTGTATTGCTGATTCTGCTTCTTTGGTTTGCCAAGGATGTCATCGCACGGCTCGCGATGCGCATTGGTTGACGTCCCGGACCCATTTCAGTTGATCGATGGCGGTCTCGATGTCCGGCTCAGGGTTACACCGAAGGCGTCGCGGGACGCAATCGGCGATCTCGTCGCCGACGGGCAAGGAAATGGCGTGATCAAGATTGCCGTCACCGCCGTTCCCGAGAAAGGTAACGCCAACGCTGCGGTCATCAAACTACTGGCAAAAGCATGGCGCTTACGCAAGAGCGACATGGAGATCGTGCAGGGCGCGACGGACCGCAACAAGGTACTGCGTATCACCGGCGATGGCCGGGAAATTCTGGCGAAGCTTCGGGCGTTCGTGTAACGAACATCCAGGCTGGGAAGGGAACAGGAAATGAGCGATGCCAAGATTATCGACGGCAAGGCGTTTGCCGCAGGATTGCGGGAGCAAGTGGCGGCCGAGGTCGCCCGTCTCTCCAAGGCTCACGGCATCAAACCATGCCTGACGGTGATCCTGGTCGGCGAGGACCCGGCGAGCCAGGTCTACGTCCGCAACAAAGGCACGCAAACCGAAGAAGCTGGCATGACGTCCGTGACGCATCGGCTTGACGCATCGACGCCTGAAGACGAGCTCTTGGCGCTGATCGAAAGTCTCAACAAAGACCCTGGGTGCAACGGCATTCTGGTGCAGTTGCCGCTGCCGGGTCACATCGACGAAAGCAAGGTGCTCGCGGCCATCGACCCCGACAAGGACGTGGACGGATTCCACGTCATCAACGTCGGGCGGCTCTGGACGGGTCAGGAGGCCCTTGTCCCCTGCACGCCATACGGCTGCCTGTTGATGCTGAAGGATCACTTCGGCGGCAATCTCTCCGGCAAGCGCGCCCTGGTGCTCGGCCGCTCCAATATCGTCGGCAAACCAATGGCGGCATTGTTACTGGGCGAGAGCTGCACGGTATCCATCGCGCACTCGCGCACCCAGGATCTCGCCGAACGCTGCCGAGAAGCGGACATCCTCGTTGCCGCCGTCGGCCGGCCCGAGATGGTCCAGGGCGACTGGGTCAAGCCCGGTGCCGTGGTGATCGATGTCGGGATCAATCGCGTACCCGCGCCCGAAAAAGGCGAGGGGAAAACCAAGCTTGTCGGCGACGTGGATTTCGCCGCGGCGTCGAAGATTGCGTCGGCGATTACCCCGGTCCCGGGTGGTGTGGGGCCGATGACCATTGCCTGCCTGCTCAGGAATACCGTCGTCGCCGCATGCCTTCAGAACGGCATCGACGCCCCCGATATCTGAACCATACCGGCGTCTTTACGCGCGCCGGCAAAGGTCTATAATTTTCTGGCCTATCCAAGTGCGGCTTGGGTTCCGCCGGTTTTCGCCGGGCCTGGACCGAGCGCCGTTATGAGCCGATTACGGCGGACACCCGAGGACTAAAAGCCTAGAGGGGTTGGAGGGGCGTGCTGGTGCACGCCTTCGAACAACAGACCTCAGGGATCGTCATGACCTTAACCGCATTCTTCCTCGTCCTCGCCGCCGCATTCTGTCATGCGACATGGAACTTCTTCGTCAAGCGCCTGAACGGCGGCGCCGAACTGGCATGGCTGCTGTCGATTGTCGCGAGCGTCCTATACATGCCGGTCACGCTGTACGTGATCGTCGTCGACAGGCCGACGTTCGGATGGCTCGAGGTCGGGTTCATCGTCGGCAGCGCGGCGATTCACCTGGGCTACTTCCTTTTGCTGCAGGCAGGTTACCGAAACGGCGATCTGTCGCTTGTCTACCCCACCGCCCGTGCGACGGGCCCTTTGCTCTCGGTGACCCTGGCCGTCGTATTACTTGGCGAGAACGTCTCGCTGCAGCTCGCACTGGGTGCGGCCATTATCATCTTTGGCGTTGTCAGCCTGACCGGGGGATTTTCAAAACGTCCCGACAACTTCCGCACGTCGTTGATGTTCGGAATCGGTTCCGGCACGTTCATCGGCTGCTACACGGTTTGGGATGCGTACGCGGTATCGACCGTGATGATCTCGCCGCTGATCCTGGAAATCACCGGCATGGTCTGCCGCGCCGTGATGTTGACGCCTGTCGGGATCAGACGACTTGAGCTCGTCAAGACGTTCTGGAAAGAACAAAAGCTGGGCATCTTGGTGATCGCTACCGTTAGTCCCCTTGCGTACCTGCTTGTTCTTTACGCCATGACGTTCACGCCGGTCGTTTATGTCGCGCCGCTGCGCGAAAGCAGTGTCTTGTTGACCGTTCTGATGGGGAGCATCCTGCTGCGCGAAGGCGATCTCAAACGCCGCCTCGGTTGGGCGCTTGTCATCATGGTCGGCGTCACGCTGTTGGCGACGGCGTAATCATCTTCGTCCGCCGGCAAGCTTCGTGCTTGCCGGGTCGGCGCGCAGCAAAGCCATCGCGACGACACCAAGTGCCGGGCCGATGGCAAGCGGCGCCATCGCCCATTGCCATCCGACCGCGTCGGCAAACACCGGCAACGCGTGTATGGTGATCAACGTGAGCGAAAAGCCAACCGATGTCTGTATCGTCAACATGGTGCCGACATAGCGCGGATCGGCGAGTTCGATCACGCACGATGAGAACTGCGCCGAATCGGTGACCACCGTCGCCCCCCAGATCAGGCAGATCAGCACCATGACCGCCGGCACACCGCCGTAAAAGAAGCCGACCGTCGCCGCGCATGTTCCGCTGATCGCCATCGCGCCGATGGTGAGTGTCGTGCGCCCCATACGGTCGGCGAAGGCGCCCCCCAACATGGATCCGACGCCCCCTGACGCGATGATCAGGAACGTTGCCGCCCCAGCCCAGAAGATCGGGTTGCGCATGCCGCTCTCGGTGAAGCTGGCCGCCAGATAGAACCCGATCCAGCCCCACATGGCATACAGCTCCCACATGTGACCGAGATATCCCAGATTCGCCAGTCTAAGCGGGCGATTGCGCCATGCCTCCAGCATCGCATGCGGGTTGAACGGCGCCGCAGCCCCCAGGCCCGGCCCGGGCCGGCATTGCAGGATCAATAACGCCGACAAACCTGCCGCCATGGACGCCGCGATCATCGTGAACCGCCAATCCACCCCGCCCGCAACATTAAAAAGATGGGGCAGCGCGGATCCCAGCGTCAACGCACCGACCAAAAGTCCGACCAGAAATCCGGTATCGCCGCGCGACCAAGACGACGCCAGTTTCATACCGACGGGATAGATACCCGCCATGCACACGCCGGTGATGAACCGAAGCACAATGACGAGAAACGAGTTCGGGTCGATACCGAGAACCGCGGCGTTGGCCGCCGCCGCGACGATGGCGGAAATCGCGAAAAGACGTGTCGGTGGCATTCGGTCGGGTAGCGTCAGCAAGGCGCTCACGAGAGTCCCTGCGACAAAACCGATCGAGACCGCGCTTGTATAAAGAGAGGCCTGCACGTCCGAAATGCCGGCTTCGACCTTCAGCTGGGGGACGATCGCACTCGCGGAAAACCAAAGCGACAAGGCCGAGACTTCCGCCAATGCCAGCAGCATCAACGAACGTCGCTTTTCGGCGTGGTCGAATTCATCATCAGCCATTGAATGGCTTTAGAGCAATTACGGGGATGCGCCAAGCTCATGTCCCTTGCGACCCCCTTGGCGTCAGCCGCAATAGGGTGTAAACCCCGCGCCATGACGAGCATGGAAACCGACGAACGTATCGATCTGGTGGGGCTGAGCCGCGAGGAACTCGTGGATGAACTTGCGCGCCTGGGCGAAAAACCGTTCCGCGCCAAACAACTCTGGCACTGGATCTATCATCAGGGCGAAACAGATTTCGCCGAGATGACGACGCTGTCGAAGGATTTTCGCGTCAAGCTCGCGGCGACTCACAAGGTGTCCCGCCCGGGCGTCGCCACCGAGCAGACGTCCATCGACGGCACCCGCAAATGGCTGTTCCGCCTTGCCGACGGCAAGGAAGTTGAAACCGTGCATATTCCCGAAGAAGACCGGGGGGCGGTTTGTGTTTCCAGCCAGGTCGGCTGCACCCTCGCGTGTAAGTTCTGTCACACCGGCACCCAGCCGATGGTGCGCAACCTGACGGCGGGAGAGATCGTCGGGCAGTTCATGGCGGCGCGTGACAGTTACGGCGAGTGGCCGTCGCCCAGCGATGGAAATCGAAACCTTTCGAACATCGTGATGATGGGGATGGGCGAGCCGCTCTTTAATTACGAGAACGTCGCCAAGGCGTTGACCATCGTGATGGACGGTGACGGCATCGCACTCTCCAAACGCCGGATTACACTCTCGACATCCGGGATCGTGCCGGAGATCGAACGGTGCGGCGCCGAATTGGGCGTCAATCTCGCCATTAGCCTCCACGCTGTCCGGGACGACCTGCGCGACGAACTGGTTCCCATCAACAAGAAATGGCCGATCGCCGAATTGCTGGATGCATGCCGGCGATACCCGACGTCGTCCAACGCCCGGCGCATCACGTTCGAGTATGTCATGCTGAAGGGCGTCAACGATTCCGACGCCGATGCCCACGAACTCGTCCGGATGCTGAAGGGCATTCCGGCCAAGATCAACCTGATCCCGTTCAATCCATGGCCCGGCGCGGTGTTCGAGTGTTCGTCCAACAACCGCATTCACCGGTTTGCCGAGATCGTCAACGAAGCCGGTTATTCGTCGCCGGTGCGCACCCCGCGCGGCCGCGACATCATGGCCGCCTGCGGGCAACTCAAATCCGCATCCGAGCGGGCGCGAAAATTCTCCGAGCGCGCGCAAACCGCCTGAACCACGCTGTTTGGTATTGAATTTGCTTCTCTTCCTCTGACGACCAGAAGAGGAGCCGCCGTCATGTTCGATAAAACCCAGCCCGCCGCGGCGTCCGCCGCCAACCTTCCGGATGCCATGTCCGGCAAATTCAAAAAACCGGAACTAGACAAGGAACCCGCCTGGAAAAGCGCATTCAGGCAGACTCTGGAAGAAATACGGGACAAGGGCTTCAGCGCATACGCGGAAGAAATCAACGAGAAGAAGCTTGAAGAGCTTCGCGAAAAAATTCTTGCCGCAATGGGACTTAGCGAGGACGACCTTGAAAACATGAGCTCTGAGCAACGCGGGAAGATCGAGAAGATGATTGCGCTCGAGATTCAAAAACGCCTCGCCGCGGAGGACGCGCTCGAGAACGGCAAAAAGGGCGTGGACGCGTCAGGGGACGGTCTTGCCGAACAGATTCGTTCAGCGCCGAACGGCCTTGGCGCCGGTGTACTGCTGATGCAGCAAGTCGATCCTCAACCGGCGCGGACGACGGAAAAAGAAGACGGGGCCGGGTAATTTCTGCCTACTGCCCGGCATAAATATTACGGATTCTTTGCGAAACGCGGGAATCCGGCGTATTACTTTTGGTGGTGTTGTATCAGAACGACGTAGGCGGGACGTGAACTTTCAACCTTCCCCTTCCGACGCGATCAGCGTGTCTTTCAGCCGCGAGCCGGTCACGGTGCGTCTTGGCGAAACCGTATTGGTGGAAACCGATGCGGCGATCATTCTCCACGAACCGGGACATCCGGATCGCCACTATTTTCCGCGCATCGATGTGAAGATGGGGTTCCTCAAACCGTCCGAGAAATCGACAGTCTGCCCGCATAAGGGGACGGCGTCATACTTCGATATCGAGGCCAAGGGCATCCACCGGACCAACGCCGCGTGGTCCTATCCGGCCGCGAAGTTGGGCGTTGCCGAAATCGGCGGATATATCGCGTTTTATGACGACCCCGATATCAGCATTTCCTGACGTCTTTCCCTTTAAGCTTTTCTAAAGATCGGCGCGTGTTCAATGGCCTCATCGTTCATGTGAGGGGGAACCGACACCGATGCTCCTGGACCCTGCGACGTTTGAGAAGTTGGCCGAACGGCTGAGCGGCGATGCGAATGCGGTGAAGGCCGCAACGGCCGGCATGCCACAGTTGCCTGACGACGATACGATGCAACCGATCCCGCCGGAGCGTGCGCAGGTACTGCTGTCGTTCGGTTTGACGGACCGGGATCTCGATTTCATGGGCGACGAACAACGCGCCATGGTTGACGAGGTCGTCGACCGGGTTCTTGCCGTTCAATCGCTGGCCTGAACAAGCGACACCCCCGATCCCGCTTTACGAAGCGCCGCGGATCAATATACTGCGCCCGCTTTTCCAACATCGGACCCGAGAGCGCACGCGCATGTCTAATGAAGTCAAGAAAGTCGTCCTTGCCTATTCCGGCGGCCTCGATACCTCCGTCATCCTGAAATGGCTCAAGGATACCTACAACTGCGAGGTCGTGACCTTCACTGCCGACCTTGGTCAGGGCGAGGAAGTCGAGCCGGCGCGCAAGAAGGCCGAGATGCTTGGCATCAAGGAAATTTATATCGAGGATCTGCGCGAAGAGTTCGTCCGGGACTATGTCTTTCCGATGTTCCGGTCGGGTGCGATCTACGAAGGTACGTACCTTCTTGGCACCTCCATCGCGCGCCCGCTGATCGCCAAACGCCAGATCGAGATTGCACGTGAAACCGGCGCCGACGCCGTTTCCCACGGTGCGACCGGCAAGGGCAACGACCAGGTCCGCTTCGAACTCGGCTATTACGCCCTTGAGCCCAATATCAAGATCATCGCCCCCTGGCGCGAATGGGATTTGACCAGCCGAACCAAGCTCATCGAATACGCGGAAAAGAACCAAATCCCGGTCCCGAAAGACAAGCGGGGCGAAGCGCCGTTCAGCCAGGATGCCAACCTTCTGCATATCTCATCCGAGGGGAAAATCCTCGAAGATCCCTGGGTGGAGCCGGACTACGACCTGATCCTGTCGCGCATGGTCACTCCGATGGCGGCACCCGATACCCCGGAAGAGATCACCATCGACTTCGAAAAGGGCGATCCGGTTGCGGTCAACGGTGAGAAGATGACCCCGGCGACGTTGCTGGCGAAGCTCAACGAGATGGGCGGACGTAACGGCGTCGGTTGCATTGACATCGTCGAGAACCGTTTCATCGGCATGAAATCCCGGGGCGTTTATGAAACACCAGGCGGAACGGTCCTGTTCCACGCGCATCGCGCCATGGAGAGCATCACCCTCGAAAAGGGTGCCATGCACACCAAGGACGAGTTGATGCCGCGCTATGCGGAATTGCTCTACAACGGGTTCTGGTTCGCCCCCGAGCGGGAGATGCTGCAGGCCGCCATCGACAAGGCGTCCGAACGCGTCAACGGGACCGTTCGCCTCAAACTCTACAAAGGCAACGTGATCGTCACCGGCCGCAAGTCGCCGAATTCGCTTTATGACGAAGCGATGGTGACGTTTGAAGAAGACGATGTTTACGACCAGCGAGACGCGGCAGGCTTCATCCGCCTGAATGCCCTGCGGCTGCGGCTACTCGGCAGAAAGTAACCCTGCTTCGGAGCGTTTCAGCTGGATTAGCCGGCCAAACAGCCCGGAATGCGCCACTTCAGCGATATAAGTTGACCGTTAAACCTATTTTTTGCATGGTTATGTTAACCATATAAAAAGGGGGCGCGGAAATGGCTGCTTTGAAAGTTATACTTTATTTTCTGTCCGGGTTCTGCGTCATCGCCGGGGCGATTTGCGTCGGAATTTTCTTCCATAACGGCTCGATACAGGCACTGGGCAGCGGGGCCATGCTCGGCTGCATCGGCCTCGCCGGCCTTCTTCTGTCGATCTTCTTCGAACCGATTGTACGTGCTTTCAGGGACGAACGCGCCCGCAGCTGACGCCGGCTCAGCCGTGGAACGACCGTAGCGTCGGATCCCGCTCAATCCAGTAGGTATAGAGCGCCACCGGCGCGAGCGTCAGATCGACGCCCTTCATCGCCGCGTTGCGCGCCACACTGCCGGTCAGCACATAGGTGGTCGCCGCCTGATTGTTCTCGCGCACGAAATTGACCATCTGCTCCGGCCGCGTATCGGTCCGCACGTATGCGTTGGCCCAATCCAGGTCATAGACATGATCCGGCTTCCCCGTTTCGGGGTGAAGGGTCAGCAAATCGACAGCCCCACCGCGCCAGCTCGCGTAGTAAAGATTCTCGATCGCCTTAGACCCAAGCCATTGCGAAACCAGCGCCGTCTCCGCGAGACGTTGAAAGAACTGGTCCGACGGCGGCACCGGCGCGAACAAGGCGGCATACAGGGACGGGCTGGTCAGGTAGACCTTGAAGAACACCTGGCGCTGGAACGTTTTGGCGTCCCGGTCGACCCGATTGATCCGCCGGATCAGGAATGCCTGTTCCAGATAGTCGAGATATTTGCGCAACGTGTTCTTGGCGATACCGGTCGCTTTCGCCAGATCGTCCATCGACACTTCCCGCGCCGTGTTGAAGGCAAGCAGGCCGAACAACCGGTTCAGTTCCTGCGGATCGTTAACGCCGGCCAGCGACGCGAGGTCCTTGTGCAACACCCGGTCGGCGACCCCGTCGCGGACAAATGCGGGGGCCGGCACTCCGTCCTTGCCGCTGAGTATCCCCTCCAAAAACCCGCCGAAATTAACGTAACGGTGGAATTCCTGATTGAGCGCCGGTAACCCGTTCGGCGCCAGTGTCATCGCGCCGCCATCACCGTCTTTACCGTCACCGCCGAACAGTTTCTCTTCGGTCCCGCGAAACCGGAGAAACTCGAGGAACGTCAATGGCGGCAGAACGAACACCTCCATCCTGCCATCCATGACACTGGTGCCGCTGACGATGGAGGGCGATGCCGATGAGACCGCGCCGACGATCTTGGCCCGTGGGCGCATTTCCGACAGGCGCAACAACTGCTTTTCCCAATCCCGGGCGTACTGCACCTCGTCGAAGAAAATATAGATCTCTGCGTCGGGGCCGTGGCGGTAGCGGCGGCAAAACATCTCAAACAGGATTGCAAGATCGGCCGCCGTATAGCTCGGCGTCGTCAGTGAGCAGTAAAGGATGCTGGTCGACTTGACGCCCTGCTCGACAAGCTGCGCCACCATTTGGCGCATCATTACCGTCTTGCCGGCACGGAGCGGCCCGGCCAGGACGTTCACCCGGCTTGTCCCGGACGTCATCACCCGGTCATAGAACGCCGGAAAGAAAGCGCGTTTCGGCGGATTCTTGAAGGCGACCCGGGTCGAGTCCTTGAATTCCCACCATGGATTGTCGAAGGCGAGTCGATGAAAAAGGTCGTTGTCGGTGATGGTATGCATGGGTCCCCGTTCTCATACCTGCCGACGGCTACACTCTGAGCCCGCGTTGGTCCGGGACCCGTCTCACGCAATGATGGTCAATCACGTGATCTTATTATATTAGATCGAAGAATTGACCTTATTTGGCGATGCTGTCAAGTGCTTATTACGCAAGGGTTTTCATGCAATCAGCGCATGAACCCTGCGTTGCAGTTCCGGCACCAAATCCGACTCGAACCAAGGGTTTTTTCGTGCCCAGCCTGTCGTTCTCCAGCTCGGATGGGGTGTCGGGATGACAGCCGGCCCGTATTCGCGCCATGCCCGCACGGTTTCGGTCATTGTTCGCTTCCGCGCATCCCCCAAACAGAATGTCTGCGCGTGCATCCCAACCAACAAGGTCAACTCGACGCCCTTAAGATGGGCACGTAACAGGCCGTGCCACGTCGGCGCACATTCCGGACGCGGCGGCAAATCGCCCCCTTTGGGGTCGCGCCCTGGATAACAGAACCCGGTCGGCATGATCGCGATCTTCGATGTGTCGTAAAAGACGTCCTTATCCAGCGCCAGCCAGTCCCTCAATCGGTCGCCTGAGGGATCGTTCCAGGGGATGCCGGTTTCGTGAACCTTGGTCCCGGGCGCTTGTCCGATGATCAAAACACGGGCCGTTGTGCTGATTCGCACCACTGGCCGCGGGCCGAGCGGAAGGTGTTCGCTGCAGATGTCGCAAGCGCGGACCCGGGCAAGTAACGCCTCCAAACTTTCCTGTACTTGTGTCATGATGGTCACATACCACATATGTAATGGTGAGCACGCCCGCTATTTGAGGGAAAATGAGCACGTCTGCGGACCAAAATCCGATTAAACGCGTCATTGCGGTCGCCGCGATGTTGGCACTTTTGGCCGTCGTTGCGCTGCTGTACGCGTGCACGAGCGATCAGACCGCTGCGGTCGAAAGCCCCGAAGAAGTGGCGGCGCTGCCGCCGCTGGTGGTGGAAGAGATTCACCGCGACCTCGGATATCCGTTAGACAGCGTGGCGACGAACAAAGCCGTCCCCGCCTTGTTCATCGACTCATTGGACTTGAATCTCAACCGGATTCGCAACGTCGAAGACAAGAAGACCACCTTCTTCCGCATTATGTTACCTCATATCGCACGTGAGAATGACCGCATCCGCGCCGAGCGCGCGAAAATACAGGACAATCCAGACGACGTCCCAGCGTCGTTGTACGAAAAGTACAACGTGGAGCCCGGCGACGTGAAGGAACTGCTGCGACGCGTCGATGTGATTCCGGCCTCGCTCGTCCTCGCACAGGCGGCGCTGGAGAGCGGATGGGGCACGTCGCGGTTCGCCCGCAAGGGGAACAATTTTTTTGGGATGCGGACCTATAACGAAGACGTCAAGGGCCTTGACCCAAAAGAGGCCGAAGGCTTCAAGGTCATCAAGTTCAAGAATATCGGTGCCAGCGTCCGGGCCTACATGAAGAACCTCAACACCCATAACGCCTACAAGAATTTCCGCCAACACCGCGTGGAGCAACGCGCATCCGGCGGCACGCCGAAGGGCCGCGGCCTGACGAACTATCTGACGGCCTATTCGGAAATCCCCGAGAAATACGGCGCCAGGCTTCGGGGCATGATGGACCGCAACAATCTCGATCGCTTCGACGGCGTCCGCGTCGCCGACAATTAAACGGCGCTCAACAACTCATCGACATACGCCGGCACCACGTCCCCCGCCGGACCATAACGCGTCTCGGCAAACGATGTCGCGCCGACGGACGGCTCCAGGTTCAACTCGACCGAATGGCCGCGGCCGTAATGCCGAACGACCTCGACGAACCCCGCCGCCGGGTAAACGTTTCCCGATGTGCCGATGGACATGAACAATCCCGCCCGCGCCAAGGCCTGCTCGATCTCGTCCATCGACAGCGGCATTTCACCGAACCACACCACGTGCGGGCGCAATCCCCCGTCCCGCCCGCACGACAGGCACTTCAGCGCGATGGAGAGATCGTGTCGGCATTCAGTAATGTCGCCGCATTCCTCACAGCGTGACTTCAACAACTCTCCATGCATGTGAATGAGATTGGCTGAACCGGCACGCTCATGGAGATCGTCGATGTTCTGGGTGACGATCAGCACCCCGCCGGGCCAGTCCCGTTCCAGCCGCGCAAGCGCAACGTGTGCCGGATTCGGCTGCACATTTGCGTTCAGCAATCCCTGTCTTCTCGCATTGTAGAATGCGTGCACGCGCGCCGGGTCGCGTACGAACGCCTCCGGTGTCGCGACATCCTCGATCCGCACCTTCGACCAGATCCCATCGGCATCTCGAAATGTCTCTAGACCGGATTCTTTGGATATGCCGGCGCCGGTCAAAACGACAATGGGGTTGGACGGATCGATCACTGGCATTGTGGACACCTCTCAGTTAATACTTCCCCGAAGAACGGTCATGATAATCGTGTCGATGCCGTTTCCAAGTAGCCGGAGTTCGATTTCGATGGTGCGTGTGCTGTTCGTCTGCCTCGGCAACATATGCCGGTCCCCGACGGCCGAGGGTGTGTTCCGCGATCTGGTGCGCCGTGAGGGGCTAAGCGAACGCATTGAGACAGACTCATGCGGTACGGGCGGCTGGCACATCGGCAACCCGCCGGATAGCCGCGCCTGCGCCGAAGCCGAACGCCGCGGCATCGATCTTAGCGACCTTCGCGCACGCCAGATAAAAGAGAGCGACTTCGAGGCGTTCGACTATGTTCTCGGCATGGACGACCGCAACATCGCCAACCTCGAAGCGATGTGCCCGGCCTCCTACAAAGACAGAATCAAATTGTTTTTGAGTTACGCGTCCGACGTCGGGCGTCATGACGTGCCGGATCCGTACTACGGCGGCCCGGACGGCTTTCGAGATGTTTTCGACATGATCGACAAGGCGTCGCGGGGCCTTCTTGCCGACATCCGAACAAGGCATCCAGATGCCCTCGGCTGACCTTGAAGCACGCATCGCTGCCGCACTCGGCAGCCCGGTCAACTCCCTTCATCCGATGGGCGGCGGATGCGTTGCCGATGTCCGGCGCGGCCAACTGGGTGATGGACGAAATATCGTCGTCAAATGGGGTGGGCGTTCGCTGGCCCTGGAAAGCCGCATGCTGGAACGGCTTCGCAAGGCCGGGATGCCGGTGCCGGAGGTCTATCACGCCGAGGACGATATGCTGGTGATGTCCTGGATCGAACACGGCGGCCCGATCGATCGGGATGCGGAAGAAAACGCTGCGGATTTGATCGCGCATCTGCATAACCAGACTGCGGCGCGTTTCGGTTACGAAGAAGACACCGTGATCGGGGGCTTGCACCAACCAAATCCCGAAACGACGAGCTGGCTGGATTTTTTCCGCGACCACCGCCTGCTATACATGGCGAACGAAGCATTGTTGGCCGGCCGCCTTTCCGGGGAGACGTATGACCGGATCGAGACCCTGGCCGGCCGGCTGGATAACTGGATCGACGGCGATATCAAGCCGTCCCTAGTTCACGGCGATCTCTGGGGCGGGAACGTCCTGGCACTTCCGGGCCGCATCGTCGCGCTCGTCGATCCGGCCATTTACTATGCAGACGCAGAGATCGAGCTGGCATTTTCGACGCTGTTCAACACGTTCGGTGAACGGTTCTTTTCGCGATACGAGGAATACAGACCGCTCGCCCCCGGCTTCTTCAAGGAACGTTGCGAACTCTATAACCTCTACCCGTTGCTGGTGCACGTCCGCCTGTTCGGCGGTAGCTATGCCAACACGGTTGCGGGCACGCTCTCGAGGTTCGGATGCTGATCATCTTTGACTGCGACGGCGTGCTGGTCGACAGCGAGATCATCGCCAACCGGGTGCTCGCGGCGCTGCTCAGCCGGCACGGGTATCCCATCACGGCAGGCGAATGCCGCGCCAAGTTCCTGGGCCGCACCATTCCCGGCGTCATCAAGATGGTCGCGGACGAAGGTGTCGTACTTCCCGACGATTTCGAAACGTTGCTTCGCGATAAAGACGTGGAAGCCTTCGCGACCGAACTCAAGCCGACGCCGGGCATGCGTGACGCATTGGAACAGCTCACGCATCTTCCGAAGTGTGTGGCCTCCTCTGGCAGCCCTGAGAAGATCCGGCGCAACCTGGAGACCACCGGGCTGCTCCGTTTTCTGGACCCGCATCTGTTCTCCGCCCGGGACGTCAAGAATCCGAAGCCTGCGCCGGACCTTTTCCTGATGGCGGCGTCACGCATGGGCGAAGGAGCGGACCGGTGCACGGTCATCGAAGATACCCCGCTCGGGATCGAGGGCGCCAAACGTGCCGGCATGCGGGCGCTCGGCTACATCGGTGGGTCGCACCGCGTCCCGGCCGACGAGAAAATACTGCGCGATGCCGGCGCCGACTTGGTCTTTGCCGATATGGCGCAGTTACCCCGGCTGCTTGGCTAGATTTCCGCCAGTTCGTAATCGACCAACGGTTCGTACATCGCTCCTTCACGGGCGAGGTGCGAACGAAAAAGCGTGAACTTGTCGACGGTGAACGCCGGGATCGAAAGCGTGTCGTGGCTTTCGATCCACTGACCGACGTCCGTCGCGCGCGCCTGCTTCAGTCGCGCCAGGGTAATATGCGGCTTGTACTTCCGCGTCTCTCTTTCAAAGCCGGCCTTGACCGCGGCGCTCTCCACCCGGCCGTGAAGATATCCCAGCGTCGTATTGCCCTCGATCCCCGCCCAGATCGATTTGATCTGCGAGCCGCGTTCGAAGTACCCGAAACCGTCGCACTTCAGGTCGAACGGCGGGATGTTGATTTCCGATAGTTCCTGATCAAGGTCCTGCGCCTGCGCCCGGTCGGTCTCGCCGCAGAAAAACAAGGTGATATGCATGCCCTCGGGCCTGACCCAGCGTGCACCGCGCACGCCGGACGACACCCGGACAAGCGCATCGCGGATAAAATCGGGCACGGGAATGGCGACAAAAAGTCTCATATCTGATCACGGCGCCGGGTTTGGGATATCGTTGTGAATCTCGTCGATGCCCGCAAGCACCTCAGCGCTCAGCGTCAGATCCTCGGCGCTCAGATTGACGGCAAGCTGGTCTTCGGTCGTGGCACCGATAATATTCGATGTCAGGAATGGCCGCGTGTTGACGAACGCAATCGCCATCGCCGCCGGTTCCAGACCGTGGTCGCGGGCGAGCCGCACGTATCTCTCCGTCGCCTCGATCCCACGCGGTTTGAAGTTTCGCGTGAAGCCCGGAAACAATTTCAGCCGGCTGCCTTCGGGCAAGGCACCATCCAGATATTTGCCGGTCAATGCCCCGAATCCGAGAGGGGAGTAGGCGAACAATCCAACATCCTCACGCAACGCAATTTCCGAGAGTCCGACCTCGAAGGTGCGGTTCAGCAGGCTATAGGGATTCTGAATGGCACAGATTCGCGCCGGCGTATTTCCCGCTGTTTCCAGGTGTTTGAGCACACCCCACGGCGTTTCGTTCGAGACACCGAAAGAGCGGATTTTCCCGGCATCGATCTGCGCCTGCATGGCGTCGACAACCTCCGAGATCGGCGTCCAGTCGGCGTCCGATGCGTCGCCCGTATACCCGAGCTTGCCGAAATAGTTGGCCGACCGTTCGGGCCAGTGGGTTTGATATAGGTCGATGTAGTCGGTACCGAGTCGTTTGAGGCTGTTGTCGACAGCGGCCGCCACCTGGTCCTTGGTGTACTTCAGACCCCCGCCCCTGATATGCTCGAACCGCCCACCGGGGCCGGTAATCTTGGTGGCGATCACGACATTCTCGCGGTTCCCGCGCGCCTTAACCCAATTTCCTAGATAGCGCTCACTCAACCCTTGGGTCTTTGGGTCCGCCGGAAACGCGTACATTTCGGCGCTGTCGAAAAAATTGACCCCGTGATCCGCGGACATATCCAGCAAACGGAACGCGTCCGCTTCTGAATTCTGACAGCCAAACGTCATGGTCCCCATGCAGATTCGGCTGACGCGAATGCCGGTTCTGCCGAGTTCGTTGAATTGCATGAGCTAACCTTTCGGGGAGATGCGAGAAGAAACGGCCCCTTCAATTTGGAGACCCTGACAAAGACCTGTCAAGAAATCCCGGCGAACCTCAACCGAACGTCAGCAGCACGCCCGTATAACCATAAAGCCGGTCGTTCGAGATTTCTCCACCGGCGTAAAATCCAATCACCGGCAGCCCTTCAAGACCTTCGGAAATCATCTCGGCTTCGGCCGATTCGCTGCCGAACATACCGGGGCCGCGTGCGACGCACGAGATATAGACGGCGCCCCGCGCATCGCCGGGCATGCGCTTCTTGACGTCGTCCAGCATACGTTTCAGATCCTTCTGCGCGCTCATGGGATCGCGACGCACGAACATGATGCGATCGCCCGGGGCGATTTCGGTGGCGACCCCCAGCAATCCGTTCTGCGGATCGATGGCCATAAGGTTGCGCACCATGTAGTCGGCACCGTCGTTGGCACCGGATACGGGAAAAGCCACGTGGACGTACCCGGCGACACGCTGGAGGTCATGTGCCAGCATTTCGCCGATATCTTCCTTGAACACGTCGAGCGCCGGCCGGCCATCTATTTCGGCGATGATATTTCCCTCGCCTGCGGTGATCTCGTGGCTCGGTCCGAGTGGGCTGCAGCCTTGGGTCAGCCCGACCGTGACCGGCACGTCCGGCGAGAACAGCACGCCCGAAACCCCGCCACCGCCCATGTCCGCGGCCAGTTGGTGCTGCGTCGAACGCGAGCAGGTCAGTCCGCCGACGAGATATGCGCCGGAACGCTTGGCCAACGTTTCTATCAGCTCGGCAAGAGCAGGGGTCGTGCCGTCGGCGTGAACTAGGCCACACACCGGATTGACCGTTTCCGCCCAACGCATCAACTCGTCCGGCCAGCGGTCGGGGATCGGGGTTCTGGCAATAAGCCGGTAGGCATCCGAGCCGACATCGATCACCATCGCGGTCGCTGCCGGACGATCGAATGCGGATTTCTCATTGGCGACAACCCCAAGACCGAGTGTCCCGACCCAGGTTTCGATCCCCGTTGCTGCCTTGAGGCCGTCGGCGATCACCGGGAAGTCGTCCGCGAATGCGTCCGTCAGATAGAGCACCCCGAGCCCGCCGCCGGGCTCCGACGCCGGGCACAGGCCCGCCGCAAGCTCACGAACCAACTCCGCCGGATCCAGTGCTTCCGAATAAGCGACCGGGAATGCGGTCATTCAGCCCTGTCCTTTCGCTTGCCGTATACGGTCGATCAATGCCTCGACCTTGGGCATGACCCTTTCGACAATGACATCTACGCCTGCGGGCGTCGGGTGTATGCCGTCATCCTGATTGAGCGACGGCGTCCCGGCGACACCGTCAAGAAAGAAAGGATAGAATTCAACGTCAAATTCATTGGCGAGCCGCCGGTACATGGCATCGAACTCGCGTGCGTAATCCTCTCCCATATTCGGCGGGGCTTTCATGCCGGCAAGAAGTGTCGGAATTTTTTTGTCGGCGAGTAACGTCAGCATGGCCGCCAGATTCGCATATGCGTTTTCAGGGTCGAGGCCGCGAAGGGCATCGTTGGCGCCGAGTTCCAAGATTACGCCGTCGGGATTGTCTCCGATCGCCCACCCGAGCCGGGCACGCCCGCCTGCCGTGGTGTCGCCGGAAACACCGGCGTTTTCGACCCGGATGTCGTACCCGTGCTTACGCAGCGCCGCTTCCAGTTTTGCAGGAAAAGCGTCTGTCGCGGCCAGCCCGTAACCCGCCGAAAGACTATCGCCGACGACGACGAGAGTGAGATCTTCCGCAGCCCGGGGCGCCACGCCGGGTGCACTTGTGAGACCAGCGCACAGCAGCACTGTTGCAATTGTTCGTCTGAGCCACATATCCATGGGGTGCCTGCGTTTCGGATTGATGGCCATCCGTAACATATAGGCACGATCACCGACAATTGAACGAATGCGACATGCCAGATCCGCTTATTTCTCTAAATCGCGCCGAACTGACACTGCCGAGTGACGCAGGTCCGGTTGAAATCCTGCGTGGCATCGATCTCGACGTGAACATCGGCGAGACGGTGGGCATTGTCGGGCCGTCAGGATCCGGGAAGACATCACTGCTGATGATCATTGCGGGGCTTGAGCGCGCCACGGCAGGCGAGGTCACGATGAATGGCGTCGGGTACGGCAATCTAAGCGAAGACGCACTGGCCAAAATGCGCGGCGAAAATATCGGGATCGTGTTTCAGGATTTTCACCTGATCCCGAACATGACCGCGCTGGAGAACGTCGCATTGCCACTCGAACTCGCGGATGTGCCCGACCCGTTCAAGCGTGCGGGAGAGGCCCTGGACGAAGTGGGGCTTTCGCACCGGCACACCCACTATCCGGGTCAGTTGTCGGGAGGCGAACAGCAGCGCGTCGCCCTCGCCCGCGCGCTCGGTCCGAAACCGACCCTGATCCTTGCCGACGAACCGACCGGGAACCTCGACGGGGACACCGGCGAGAAGATCATGGACTTGATGTTTTCCGTCCACGCACGGCATGGCACGACACTGATCCTCGTCACCCATGAGGACAGACTCGCAGCAAGGTGTGCCCGCCGTGTCGCCATGGCGGACGGCGGAATTGTCAACGACGTTCAACAATCCCAAGCGGCGGACTGACGCATGGATTTGGCGCCATACCGCCTGGCATGGCGGATCGCCCGGCGTGAGTTACGTGGCGGGCTTTCCGGGTTTCGCGTTTTCATGTTGTGCCTTGCGCTTGGCGTTGCGGCGATTACCGCCGTCGGCTGGACGTCGTCGGCGATCGTCGGCGGCCTCGCGGCGGACGCGAGAAAGCTGCTGGGCGGGGACATGGAACTTCGCCTGGTGCATCGCGAAGCATCGGATGAGCAGCTCGCATATCTCGAGGCGAACAGCCGTCAGCTCTCCCACACCGTGCGCCTGCGCGCCATGGCGTCGGCACGCGATAATGCGGCACGCACGCTTATAGAGCTCAAATCCGTCGACGACGCTTATCCTCTCGTCGGCGCCATGGCCCTAACGCCAAAGCTTTCCCGAAACGACATGTTCCAGGCAAGCGGCACGAGCCCCGGTGCCGTCGTCGACGCCAACCTTTTAGACAAGCTGGGAATCGGTGTCAGCGACAAGCTCAAGATCGGCAAGGCTGAATTCACGGTCAATGCCGTGATCGAGAGCGAACCCGACCGGGTCACCAGCGTCATCAATTACGGTCCCAGGGTCATGATATCCGAAACCGATCTGGCGGCGACGGGACTGGTTCAGCCGGGTAGCCTGATCCGATACTACTACCGGGTTCTCTTCCAGCCGGGCACAACGCCGGTGCAATGGCGGGACTCGCTCAACCAGACGTTCCCTGATGCCGGGTGGCGGGTGCGCGCGGCAAACGAAGCCGCGCCCGGCGTCAGACGGTTCATCGAACGCCTGACACTGTTCATGAGCTTTGTCGGCTACACGGTGCTGCTGGTCGGCGGCGTCGGCATCACGCGCGCGGTCAACGCCTATCTGGAAAGCAAGAGCCGTACGATTGCGACGCTCAAATGCATGGGTGCCGAGGCCGGCCTGATCGTCAGAGTGTACTTGATGCAGGTCCTGATACTGACCGGTGTCGCGGTCCTCCTGGGGCTGATTGCCGGCATCGCCTTACCGATGTCGGCGCTTTTTACTGTTACCGACTTGCTCCCCGTGCAGCCAGTCATCGCCCTTCATCCACATGCCCTTATAACGGCGGCGGCGTTCGGCGTTCTGACATCAATCACGGCCGCCCTGTGGCCGCTTGGCCGCGCCCGCGAAGTCCCCGCGCGCGATCTGTTCCGGGCCCAGGCCGCGCCGCTTTCCGTTTCGCCCCGACGGGTGTATCTGCTTTGGATCGGCATCGGCCTTTCCTTGCTCGTCGGTCTCGTCTTCCTGACGGCGACGGAAAAATGGTTCGCGCTCTGGTTCGTCGTCGGCGCCATGATCACGGTCGGGTTGCTTCGCATCGCCGGGTCCCTTCTGATCCGGTTCAGCAAACGCCTGCACCCGACGAACGCGATCCTGCGTCTGGTGATCGCCAACATGCACAGACCGGGATCGGCGACGCAGGGGGTGGTGCTGTCGCTTGGTCTCGGCCTCGCGGTGCTCGTCGCGGTCGTTCAGATCGAAGGCAACATCACCCGCCAGATCGAAGAGCGTCTTCCCGAGGAAGCCCCCGCCTATTTCTTTATCGACATTCAGCCGGGGCAGGTTGAAGCCTTCGACCGCCTCGTCAACGGCATCGACGGGACCAGCGACCTGAGACGCGAACCGGTGGTGCGCGGCCGGATTGTCGAGATCGGGGGTAAGCCGGTGAGCGAGGTCAATGTCGCTTCGGAAAGCCAGTGGGCCGTGCGGGGCGACCGGGCGCTGACGTCCACGGCCGAGATGAAACCAGACACCGAGATCGTCGCCGGTGAGTGGTGGCCCGCAAATTACAGCGGCCCGCCCCTGATCTCGCTTGACGACGGCCTCGCCAAAGGCTTTGGCGTCGGCGTCGGAGACACGCTGACGATCAATATTCTGGGACGGCGCATCACGGCAACCATCGCCTCGTTACGCGAGATCGATTGGCAATCTCTCCGGTTCGACTTCGCCGTGGTGTTGTCACCCGGCGTGTTGGAAGGCGCTCCGCACACGCACATCGCCGCGGTCCACGCGACCCCGGCGGCGGAAGCCCCATTGGAAAAAGCCGTCACTGACGCCTTCGACAATGTCTCTGCGATCCACGTGCGCGAGGCGCTCGCCGCCGCGCGCGATCTGATGGAGGGGATCGGCATCGCCATCCGCGCAGTCGCGGGTCTGACGGTCGTCGCCGGCGCGATCGTGCTGGCGGGCGCTCTCGCGGCGGGGCAACAGCGACGCCGCTTCGATGCCGTCGTTTTCAAGGTCTTGGGCGCGACCCGCATGCGGATCGCGTTGACGTTTGTTCTCGAATACGGCGCTCTCGGTCTGGTAACCGCGATTTGCGCGCTCGGCGTCGGGACGCTGGCGGCATGGGCGGTCGCCGAGTTCCTGATGCATCTGAAATGGACCTGGCTGCCCGGCGAGGCCGTAGCAACCCTGGCACTGGCGCTTTTGGCGACTATTTTACTCGGACTTTCCGGTTCGTGGCGGATCCTGGGGCTGAAGACCGCCCCTTACCTCAGAAATGACTGAAATTAAAAGATTTCCGAAGGCATTCCATACATGAATTTTTCGTAAGGTTACGGGGTACCAGTTGCAAACAGAGCCCCGAGTACCCTATTTTACTGCAGTATCAACATCTTGAATCATAGGAGATTCAAATGGCTCTCGGACCTAACAACCGTTTCGGTGCCCGCGCCGGGCGGATGACCCATTCGCAGGCTTATGACGCATCGATCGACATGGGTCTGCGCAAATACATGCTGGGTGTCTACAACTACATGACGCTCGGCGTGGCCATCACAGGACTGATGGCCTATGTCGTCTCGACGCAGCCGGCCGTGATGCAGGCGATCTTCGGCACCGGCCTCGCGTGGGTCGCCATGCTGGCCCCGCTTGCCTTCATTCTCGTGCTGAACTTCGGCATCCATAAGCTAAGCGCGTCGGCGACACAGTTACTGTTCTGGGCGTTCGCCGCCGTGATGGGCGTGTCGTTGTCGACGATCTTCGTCGCTTATACGGACGCGTCGATTGCCCGTGTGTTCTTTATCAGCGCCGGTGCGTTCGCTGGTCTCAGTCTTTACGGCTACACCACGAAGCGCGACCTGACGGGCTGGGGCTCGTTCCTGGTGATGGGCTTGATCGGCATTATCATTGCCAGCATCGTCAACATCTTCCTCGCCAGCTCGGCGCTGATGTTCGCGATTTCCGTCATCGGTGTGCTGGTCTTCGCCGGCCTGACTGCCTACGACACGCAGCGGATCAAATCGCTGTATTACGAAGGCGACAGTTCCGAAGTCATGACCAAGAAAAGCGTCATGGGCGCGCTGACCCTTTATCTGGACTTCATCAACCTGTTTCTGATGTTGCTGCACCTGTTCGGCAATCGCGAATAACAAGGACCAGGATCACGAAATACAAGACCCCCGGCGCAATGCGCCGGGGGTTTTCTTTTGGCCCCGATGCATCGATTTATTCGTCTTCAACCGATTGCAAAGGTCGGGCTTTCCCCCGTTATCTAAGGCTCGCGGAATCAGTGCCGCCGGTCGGATGCCAAGTGAACCGGATGCAGGTTCCCCTGCCTTCATCGCCGGTGATGGAAATCGTCCCGTTATTGCTTTGTACCAGGCGCTTGGTAATGGCCAGGCCCATACCACTCCCTTCAATGACGTCGCGCGGCTTGAGCGTCTGAAACATATCGAATACCCGTTCGCGGTATTTGAGCGGAATGCCCGGACCGTCGTCACACACGGTGAAAGCATGGCCCTTAAACAGTTTCTCACACGTGATTTCGATACGTCCGCGTTCACCGTCGTGGTGCTTCACGGCATTGTTGACCAGATTGAAGAAAACATGCGCCAGCGGCGTTTTCGGTGAATAGACGATCGGCATATCCTCAGCCACGACGACGTCGAACCCGGCGGGAAGATGCAGATCCTCTTTCAAGTCCCGCAACAGTTCGCCGACGTCGACGGTTTCAAACGGGACTTCGGCGCGCCCTGCGCGGGAATAGGCGAGGAGATCATCGAGAAGCGACTCCAACCTTGTGATCCGGCGCCGCATCATGCGGATGTGCTCACGAGAATCTTCAGTTAGGGCGGCGCCTGCATCTTCCTCCAGCCACGTGGCAAGATTGTCGATCCCGCGCAGCGGCGCCTTGAAGTCATGCGATGCGACATAGACGAAACTGTCCAGGTCGGCGCGCTCCTGTTCCATCCGTGCAATCGCATCCGCCAACCGGATACGTGCTTGTTCGACAGCCCGGAACACCCGCCCGATATCCCCGTCCGCATCGATTTGCACCGGTTCGTTGAGCTCTCCCTCGCCAATGCGGATAATTTCCGTCGACAACCGTTCGACATTTGCCGTGATGACGCGAAGCACACGAAGATAAAGAACGACCATGAAAAGAATACCGGACAGCAAGACGCCCGACACCACGATCGCCCCCCACAATGCGAACGATTCCTGACGATCCCGGTAAATCGACGAAATCCTGTCTTTAAGCGCAGACAAGGCCAGTATCTGATTTAACAACCTCGACAGCGCCGCGCGTTTCGCTGCCGCAGCCCGCGCCGGTTCGGGTATCGTACTTTCGATCCGTGTCAGCTTGCCGAATACCGAACCCAGGGTCGTGAGCCGCGTTTGAAGCTCCGGCAACAGACGTGCGGCTTCCGGGTCCTTGACCGGCACGCGCTCCAAAAACACACCCAGACTCTCGTGCCGGTCCTGCCATTGCTTCAGGGCTCTTGGCGTGCCGGTCGCAAGGTACTCTGTTGTCAGATATTGAAGGTCATTAAGGCCGTTGCTCAGTTCCTCGGCGACCCGGCTTTCGCGATCCAGATTAAAATACATCTGCAGGACCGCAAAACCGACAGACGCAATCACCAGCACGGTGGCGATTCCGCTGGCCGCGACTTTCCTGACCTGACGACGCATCATGGCGGCATTATTTGATCAATTTAACGGCAGCGGGCGCAACCGACGATAACGGCCCTGCATCGATCGCATCCAGGAAATCGGGAACACTGGTACCGCTGGCGTGCCCTTTTTCGATCAGCCATTGGGCTTCCTGCTCCATCAAGCTGACAAGGTTCTGCAAGATTGTGACCTCCAGAACGTATTTGCTCCATGTTTCCCGGACGAACGCCGGATCAAGCCGGAAACGCGCTGCGATAATATCTTGTGCCTCTTCCGGATTCTCCGAGGCAAAACGCTCCGCGTCCAGCAAAGCTTCAAGCACGGCGCGAGCTTCGCTCTGATGGGTTTCGATCCAGTTTCCCATGCCGACCAGGACGAAGTGATAATAATAACTGTCTTGCTCCGGCAGCATGATAAAATTGTCGCCCAGGAGTTGCTTGGATTTATAGACAAAAGGCTCCCAAACCATCGCGGCGTCGATCGCGCCTTTTGCAATCTCGTCGACAATGTCCGGCGCACGCAGATTGACGATTGTCAGATCGGTCTCGGCAAGGCCGTTGATCGCGAGAATCTCGCCCAGGAAGAACTCGCCGATACCACGCCGCGTCACGCCTATCCGCTTTCCGGTGAGGTCCTCGATATGTGCGATGCCCCGATCCTTGCGTGCGAACAGGTTCGCCGAATTGGTCCGCGAAATTGAGGCGATCAGCTTAAGACCGTGATGCATCATCAGGTTCGAAACGAAAGCGAACTCGGAGCTGTTGCCAAGGTGAATTTTGCCGGCGACTAGTGCTCGGGAAGCGCTCACGCCCGACGAGAACTCAAGCAACCTGACGTCAACGCCGCGTGCTTCGAAAAACCCCTTCTTGTCGGCAATCCACATCAAATGACCGGTGGGGGTCGAGCCGATAATGACCTCCTCGGCACACGCACGGGTTGGCGCGAGGCTTAAGGCGGTCAGTGCAACGACGAACGCCGTCATAATCCTGAAAGTCCCGGACGGCATAAAATGATAAACGAACGGCATCATTACTGGATCTTCGGGCAGCTCCGGTTCTGTCAAGCATCGTAACCACTCGATCTCTGGTCGTCGACACCCGTTAAGTTAGGCCTGCAACCCAAACCGGCAGACGCTGGCGCAACCACACCAGGCTCAATACAGTTGAAACTGCACGGGCACCGAGAGGGTCAGCTTGTCCTGGGCAAAGTCATTGGGAAGCGGCGGCAAGGGCGCAGCGCGTGTGATCATCCTGATCACCTCCTCGTCGAGCGCCCGAAAGCCGGTGCCCCGCTGGATGCGGGCCGCCATGACATCGCCGCCACGGTTCATCGTGAAAGTCAGCACCGCCGTCCCTTCCTGGCGACGCCGACGCGCCGCCGACGGATACTCTTTATGCTGTTCCAACCACGCCTGTAACCGGGCGAAATAATTGTCCGCAGAACCGGGACGCCCCCCGGAGGTCGTATTTGCTCCATGCCCGACGTGTGCGGCGTTTTTCGTACCGGATTTGCCCGCCGACCCGGCGACTGTGGCTGTGTCCGTCGACGGCTGTGTCTGAGGCGGTTCCGTAGAGGCGACGTCCTCAGGTGCCGCAGCCTCCGACGCTGTTAACTGTGTTGCGGCAGGGACCGGTTTTGCGATTTCCGACTTCGCTTCACGGGGCGGCGTCGGTTTTGTCGGCACCTGTGCCAGTTCCATTTTCGGCGTCACTTCGGAAACGGGTACGGCTTCCGCACTCGGCGGTGCCACGGCTTCGACTTCCTGAGGATCATGTGGTTCGACCGCTTCCAATGGCGCCTTCACCTCGGCGGTTTCTGCGGTCGGCGGCGCCACCGGTTCGACGACGGCTTTTTCGGGTGCGTCAACGGCCTTGGCCGTCGGCGGCGTAACCGCCGTTGCACCGGGCGCACCGCCTGCCATGCCGAACGATACATCCATCCCGCCGACGCCCGGATTTGCGGCGCCGCTTCGCGTCGGTTCCCAGAGCAGCAGAATCAACGATCCATGCACCACAGCCGCAACGAAGACCGCCGCCAGCCAGTGTCTGCGACGGATGCTCATGGTGCCGACTTCGCAGATGTCAGAAGTTTGACCTTTTCCGCGCCCGCCGCCTTAAGCGCTTCCATCACCCGGATCACGTCCATCGCCGGCGCGGCGCCATCGGCCTTTACATGCACGAGCTTGTCCTCAGCACTTCGAACCGCGTCGCTGATCCGCGCCTCTAGGTCAGCGAGGACAACCGCTTCACCCCCCAGAAGCAAGCGCCCGTCTTTCGCGATTAAAATCTCCACCCGTTGCCCGCCCGCGTCCTTTTCACTGTCGGACACAGGCGGCTCGATCTTGATCGGATCGGTCTTCGAAAGCTGACCGGCCACCATGAAAAAGATCAGCAACAGAAACACCACGTTGATCAGCGGCATCACGCGCTGATCCTCGTCCGGTCGTCGGCGTTTCGGTTGACCGAAAACCATTAGCGCGCGACCGCCGGCACGATGAAGGAGACATCTCGCCCCCCTACCGCCGCGATCCGGTCGATCAACGCGACCGCCCGTTGAAGCGGCACGCCCGGTGCCGGCTTTATCAATACCGTCTGCGCCGGATCGGCTCGGAAACGTTGGCGCAATGTCTTCAGCACGTCGTCGTCGCTCATCACCCGGCCGGAAAGCCTGAGATCGTCGGCCTGGAGTTCGACCAGCATCGCACCCGTCATTCCGCCCGCGCCGCCGGCCTTGGCGACGTTCAGTTCAAGGGTCCGCCAGGTCATAAACGAAGACGCCAACATGAAAAACACCAACAGGATGAACACCACATCGATGAGCGGTGTCATGGAAATGATCGCCGAACGGCGCATGGTTTCAGTCCGCGCCAATGCGCCGGGTACTGCGCCCGGCGTCGCCATAATCAATTGCCGGAAGCCGCGACAGATCCTTTGTAAACACGTACTGGATCGCGTCGGCCATGGCGAGTTCGGTACGCTCCGTTATCCGCTCCAACCAATTGAAGACAGCCACGGTCGGGATCGCGACCGCCAATCCCACGGCGGTCGTCAACAAGGCTTCCCAGATACCGCCCGACAATACGGACGGATCGACCTGACTGCCCGCGGCCTCCATTTGCTGGAACGCCGTGATCATGCCAAGCACCGTGCCGAACAGGCCAAGCAGCGGCGCCAGGCTGGCGATCACCTCCAACGGTCGGAGATACGTCCTCATCGCCTCGACGCGGCGTTTCCCAAATCGCTCGGCTTCGGCGCGAATACTTTCGCCCGTGAGATCGCCCCGGATATGCCCACGCAAAGCGACAGCGAGCGTCTGCGCAACCGGGTTCTTGTCGCCCTGCACGCACGCCAGAGCTTCCAGCGGTTTGCCGAGCCGTGTGAGTTTTACGGCGCGTTCGACATTGATCAGACGCGTCGCCCGTACGGACCGGAATTGCCAGAGTTTCAGCACCGCGATCGCCATCGCCATAACGGACATCCCGATCAACACGGCCACTACCGGTCCGCCCAGAACGAGCATTTCCCAGGCCCGGGCCAGGATGCCGGCGCCCGGATCGGCGGCCATTGACGGCAGCGCCACGGCGTCAACGGTAGGGGTCGGCGGTTCCTGCATGATGTTCTCCAGCAACTTATTTGATGAACTCGATCCGCCCCAACGACGATGTCTTTGACATCGCCAGGCAGGTGGCCGGGGCCTGGCCGCTGCACGCCCTGATATCGTTTAGGAGGATATGTTGGATGGTGTCGCAACCGAGGCCCGTGACGTCGAACAGCTTGACCCGCGTCTTACCGGCCGGCAGGGGACCGCCTTCGACGACAACCCTATTGGCGATGACACCGGTTTTGTCGAAGAAAACCAGGTCCGGTTTAAAACTGCCGATCGCGACCGAGGTCTTGTTTCCGAACACCATAAAGACGCGGCAGCCCGTGCCGGCCGGTTCGACTTTATTCAGTTCCAGAGTGAGTTCACCATCCGCATAGGCGACACCTGTCGCCGACATGATCATTGCATATGCAACGAATATCCCAGCTATCGGTTTCAACACAGTGATCGCGCCCCGTTCGTTTTCTGCCGTCGCGTCTGCAGGAACCGTGTTCGGCATAACGGCCAATTATTCGTTCCCGTCCCTCGTTCTTCGAACGACCAAACCTGACGGATCTTCATCGGGCGCGTGGCGGCTGCTCGCCTCGCCCACACCCTCCGCGACAAGATCGTCGTCATCAGGATTTGCAATCGTCATCCATCACAAAAAAAGGGCTTTTGCCCATTTTCTGCGAATGATTATTAATATCACTCCTCCGTGTAGCCGTTCCACTCTCGTGACGTTTGCGCGTTCATCAATCACTTTTGTGAAATCGTCACCGCCCTCAGCCGGCGGGCATCGGCATCAGGCCTTGCTTAATTGCGAATGATTATTACTATCATAATGCGGCGGCCCTGCAGGAACTACCGTCTGAGAAATCACAAAATACTTTTGGGACAATACGAGCGGAACGGGCGAATTGAGCCATCGGAATGTGAAATCGAACCTGTCACGGTGCCGCGACGACCAGCCACCGGTTCATGAAGACGCCGTGGCGGACGGCATGCATACGCAGGTCGCGCGCGATATCGGACGCGAACACGAGACCGTGACGTCGCATATCGGTGAAACCAGCGTGGTCATTCATCCGGGTTTCAACAACTCCCGTTGTCACGGCGGTCTTCGCGTGCACGCGGCCGACAAAATGGAAACACATGATCTCAACATGGAGACCAAAGTCCAGGCGGCGCTCACGATTGCGGTATTCCTGGAAGGCGTGGTGACCATGGAGTTGGACGGGAAACGCATCGCGCTTGGAAACAGCGACGGTCCAAGCGGTCACGTGTGGGTGGTGTCGGCGCAATGTTCGAGCCGTTCTGTCTCCCAAGAAGGGGCACGCGTCCGCATGGTGCTTGTATCGGCACCCAGGCGGTGGATCGAGCAATATCTAAACGGATCACCGGGCGACAACCAGATCGCACGATGGTTGTGCTCACACGGGGAAGAGACCCGTTGGACGCCGTCAAAAAGAGTCCTGGCCCTCTGCGAGCAGATTCTCAATCCGCCGCGCGCCCCTCTTGCAATCCAACGCATGCGCATCGAGAGCAAAGCCCTCGAAATTTTTTCGGAAGGCCTCGCGACCATTGCCGGTGTTTCGGAAGCCGAGCTGTCCACCGGATCCGTGCGCGCGATCGGGCGCGCCCAGACGATCCGGCGTTATCTCGTCGACCACATCGACGAAGATCTCTCTCTCAAGGACATCGCCAGGGAAGTCGGGTTCAGCGTCGAGTCCATGCAACGCGCCTTCAAGACCGCTTACAACAGCACCATTGGCGAGTTCGTTCGTGAGTACCGGTTGCATCAGGCCCGTCAGGCGCTGATCTCGGAAGGCATCAGTGTCAGCGAGGCCGCTTACAGAGCCAGGTACGCCAATCCGGCCAATTTCTCGACGGCATTCAAACGTTTGTTCGGTGTCGCACCGTCAATGGTTCGGGCGTGAGCTGATGCCAGGCGTCTGAATACGAAAGGCGGTGGCGACGAACGGCAAGGCCTTCATGCTATCAGCGCCTTTGGGTAGGGAAATTGCAAGGTGGAGGAGTGGTGCCGCTTGTCAGACTTGAACTGACGACCCCATCATTACGAATGATGTGCTCTACCAACTGAGCTAAAGCGGCCCACGGGCGCGTTCGTGCGCGCGAAAACTACACCGAACGTCTTAACTGTCAAGAACTGAGATTTCGTTAAGGCTCAGATCAGCGACGTATCACCATCATAAGCGGTAACATACCACGATTCCGGCGCCGCGAGGGTGTCTGCCAGTCCCGGGGAGAGCGCCTTAAAAAAGAACGGGAACGTCGCCATCGGTCGCGACATCGGCTTGGTTTTCATCACTTCGGCGCGCACCCCCTGAGGCAGGCCGATCACTTCCAAGACATGGCATTTTTTCGCCATGGCGTATTCGTAAGCGCCGGCCAGCAAGGATTTCAATACCGCCGGGTCATCCCCATCGATGAACAGATCGGCGATTTTCATCCGCTTGAGTCCAATCGCCGGCGCGTCTTCGCGCACCAGAACCGCATACCCCTTGAGGTCCCCCCCCTCGTCAAACCGCAGGAACCGCACGTCGTCTTTCGCCGCGCCCAGGGAAAAATACCATTTGAGCGTCGCCGCATCCCGGCTCGCCAGCATGACGCCCGGCAGTTGTTTCTTGCGCCGCGCCCAAAGATCGTCGAAGGCCGCGTCGACGGCGCCGAGCCCAACCGGCGTAATCTTATCCAGCGCGCCGTATGGCCGCCGCCCGGCAAGCCGCATCGAAAAGTCGAGCGGCACCGAACCCAACAGGCCCAGCATACCGGCGACGAAAGGCCCTTTGCCCTTCTTGCGGAACGCCGCCTTCAGGAACCCGGGCGCGTCTACGACCCAGTATAGTATGTCGCCGTAACCGGGCTGCGGCATCTTCGAGCCGCCGAACGCAAGGCAGCGCTTACCCGCCGGCGGGTTCGCCGACGAAATCAGAACCACGTCGACATTGTCCTGACCAAAGAATGCCTCGCAAAGGCGCGGTGTCTCGGTCCGGTAATCCGCATCCAGCGCCCACGCCCGCGCGCTTGAGATCAGCACAGGTTTGCCGTCGAGCCAGGACACCTGGGGAATGTTGCCGAAAAAACCTTTGATCGACCCGGCGTCTTCGAGGACCCAACCGAGCGCCACATCTTTTGCATGATGGGCGAGTGCAGGATTGTCGACCCACAGTCCGCGCCAGTGCCTGATAACGGCTTCCGGCCCGTCGGGCATCACGAGCCCGAGCGCTGCTAGAAAATCGGTAATCGCGGGGGCGTCATCGACGGTTGCGGCGCGCAGCGCCCCCTTCTGTTCGCTCGACATGGTCAGTCACCCAGAAAATAACGGAGTTGATAATTACCCCAATTGGCGAGCAGATGATCGCGCCGGATATCGAACGCAGACGCACCGGTCCGGTTAGCACCACGATGACCCGTCAGGAAAGACGCATAGCCCGCATCCGCCGCCATCGCGGGGTGCCGGTCCGGGTCATAGTCGATCCCGGCACGGCCGAACGGGCAGCAAAAATGCCGGCAAGGTACGCCGGTCCCGCGCTCGATCGCTTCCCGCGACCTCACCAGTTCCCCCATCGCATCCTGATCCGACAGATCCTTCAGGTGGACATGCCCGACGCTGTGCGAGCCGATGGTCATACCCGCTTCCGTCATGACGCGGCAATCATCCCAGGTCAGGAACTCCATCAACCTTTCACCGTCATCGTAAAAAGCCAGCAGGCGGTCGCGATCCGTATCGATATCTGTGCCGATGTAACCGGTTGCGACAAAAAAAGCCGCGACGGCATTCTCGGCCGCCAGGATCGGCACCGCGTTCTCGATCCAGTTCTTGAAGCCGTCATCGAACGTGATGCAGATATAGCGGCCGTCGATCGGCGCCCTGGACGAAATCATCTCGATCGCATCGTCTATGCCGATAATCTCGCCGATGGTTTTGAAATAACGTATCTGCCGTTCGAAACCGGCGCGTTCATCGTCAAAGACATGATGGTAATAGGGGAACCGCACCCAATCGGATCTCCGTGTGGGCGACCGGGTCATGGAGAGGCCGGCGATCGCCGCCGCGCGGCCCGCGTTTCGCAGTCGTTGCGCCGCACTCTCCCCGGCCATGAAGGCGCGGTAGGTACGGATCGGCTGATGCGTGGTCACGTCTTTGTCGTCGCGGCGCGTGCATGCACGGACGCCGGCGTCACGTCGGCCGCCACCGCGGCAACGTCACTGGCATCCGGGTCCTTTGGACCGGTGGTCGCGGCGCGGTCATCGCCTTCCAGCGCGGACCCCGATTCCGCGAATGACGGCTTCGGCAGGCCCGAGATATGTGGCGGCGTCCGCCAAGTATAACTGTCGAACGCATTGCAGTTCCCGCAATGTGACGTCCAGACCGCAACGGCGTTGCCGCATTCGCCACAGACCCATTTCTCATCCCCAGGCGCACTGCCGGCACGGACCAGCCATTCGCGCGCCTTCGTGAGATCGCCGTTTTCGCGTTCTTCGAGTTCCGCCATCATCCGGCAAATCCGCGCCTGCGGCTCCAACCCGTCACCGGCACCGGCTTCTTGGAGATGCTTGCGCGCTTCGCCCCACAACTCGGCACCCAGCGCAGCGCGCGCGAGCGCGACATGGCTTTCCGGGTGATCACTGTTCACGGCGGCCAGTTTCTCGCTGGCCTTGACCCGCGCAATACCGTCCGGCGCCTTGCGCGCGTCCCAGTAAGGTTCAAGCAGGTCGGGGTGCGGTGTTTTCGCCCAAGTCTTCTCGGCCACGCTGGTCGCCTTGCGATGCTGGCCGTCCGCAGTATATCGGCGGACCAGGGCGACCACCGCCGGGATCAAATCAGGTGCCATATCCGCCGCCGATTTGAGCTGTTTCAGCGCCTTCGCGCTGTCACCCGCATCCTCGGACTCCTTTGAGAGTTCAAAAGCGATCACGGCACGGCGCCGCTCGGCTTCGGGTTTTTCCAGAAGCCGCTTTTTAGCCATGTCGTCGTTCGTATCGGCAGCGCTGAGCCAGGCGCCGCTGCCGGATTGCAGTTCAAACAGCGTCGCCGCGACCCATTCACTGCCGGGCTGCATCCGATGCGCTGCCTCGGCAAGTTCGAGCGCGCGCGACTTGTTGCCCGCCTTGACCGCCTGCGTCAGCAACCCGCGCAAGCCCAGAAACTTGGTCTCCGGGTCGTCCAGCATATCGGTGAAGAACTTTTCGGCGGCCTTCTCATCCCCGTCCAACTGCGCCGATTGCGCCGACAGAAGCCGCGTCAGCGGCGCCGAGTCCGACAAGAGCGCTTCCGCCCGGCGGGCCTGACGCCGCGCTTCAGGTGCGTCCCCGGCGGCGACCGCGACCATGCCACTGGAAAGCGCCGTATAGCCTTTGCGCTGGCGCCGTTCCTTCATTGCCGTGGTGATTTCACCCGGGACGGCACGCAGAAACCGCCAGAAGCGGTACAGTCCGGCAGTCAGCGCGGCGAACAACAGGACCGCCGCCATCATCACGCCGACCGAAGTGTCGAGCCGCCAGCCCTGCCATTCGAGCGTTACATCGCCCGGATTCTGCACGAACCAGACCACGCCGAGCACGACGAAACAAAGAAACGCCAGGAAGAATATCCAACGCCACATGGCTTTTTGTCCTTCCCCGTTACTTTTCGAGCCCGGCCAGCGCGGCGGCGTGCATGGCATCGAGTGCGCGCTCCGCCGACGCCCGAGCTTTTGCGTCCAGAAGCCAAGGCTCCAGCATCGCCTTCGCTTCACCGTCGATCGTATCGGCCAGCGCGGCACCCGTTTTCGCAGCCGCGCTCACGTCTCTGTTCGCCAGATCCTGCTCGATCCCGGCGACCGCGTCTTCGACCGGATTGCCCGACGCACCGTCTGTGCGCCGGAGCGAAACCAGGGCCGAGAGCCGTCCGGTCGCCTGCTCCAACCAATCGCCGTTACCGACCCGCGCCTGCGCGACGATGTCGCCGGCGATGGCGGAAAATTTCGATTGCAACTCCTCAACGGTCGGCAGGCCCGTTACGGACGCATTTTCAAGGCGGCTTGCCGCCGCGGTGACTTCGGTATTGCCCTCTGCGACAGAACGCAATGCATCCAATTGTCCGGCATAAGGTCTTCCGGAAAGCACCGCGTCGCGAAGCTGCGCGATTGCCAGGACAACGCCAGATCCCGCGGTCCCGGGCCCCTTGTTGGCAATATTCTCCACCTTCTCGGACAAAGCCGCGACTTCCCCCGTGGTCTCGCGATCCTTTTTCTCGAGCCCGTCGATACGTGACAGGATTGGCTCGAGATCGACGGTAGCGCCGGAATTGTTAGTGACAGCACTGGCCAGCGTGCGCACTTCCGCAAGACGGCTTTCAAGGTCGTCGATACGCGCCAAAGCCTTGTCGAGTTCCGCCTGAACCCGCGCCTTTTGGTCCTTGAGGGCCGCCATCACGCTGTCCGTGCCACCCGCGTCGGCCAGAGACTTCTCCAGTGACGCGACGCGTTCGCTGAGCAACTCGACCGGTGTGGGCTGATTGTCGTCTGCTTTCTCGTCCGAGCCCCCATAACCCGGCAATTTCGCCAGATACGGCTCGACCTCGGGCAGCCATAGGTCGCGGGTCACGTACCCACCGCCACCCAGAAGGATGACCAGCACCAAAAGAAACAGAAATGCGCGGCCGCCGCCCGAGGATTCGTCATCGGATTTCTGATCCTGCGGCTTCGATCCACCGGCACCGGGCACCGAGCTCGATTTCGTGCCGGACGCGGGCTTGGCTTCGTCTTTCTTGGAAGCGGATTTCGTATCCACCGCGCCGGACGAAGATTTCGCTGGTGTTTCGTTGTTCGTCTCGGGCTTTTTTGTGTCGCTTGCCGCTTTTGCGGGCTTCTTATCCGACTGTTTCGCCGGGTCCGATGGCTCAGCCATGGGGTATCCCTCTATTGTTCGCCAAAGTAGCGCCGGTTAACCGTAACAAGACCGGACCGCTTCCAGCAAGGACTCCTGATCCGGTTGCTCTGCGACAATCACGTCTTCCCAACCCTCGCCGGCTGCCTCGAGGACGTTCTTCGACAGGGCAAAAAGCGTCAGCGCGCCCATATGGTCGTCCAATTCCGCAGCTGAAAGAAGGTGCCGGAAATGGGCGGCCGTCCTCGGTGAATACAGGACCGCGCCATCGACAACGCCGTCCCTGATTGCCTCGACCGCTTCCGGCGGCAGTTCGGTCGCCGTTCGCGCTTCATATAGCATTTCCCGCCACACCTTGTAGCCCTGAGGCTCCAGCATCGCCGCCAGATCGCCGGCGCTTACCGAGCCGGCGGCATGCAGCAGCACACCGCCTTTCGGATTACATTTCTGCGCCGCCAGCTTCGCCAGATCATCGACATCGCCACCGGCGCTCGACACCGAAAGGAACCCGAGCTCCGTCGCCGTTTGCGCCGTCGCATCGCCGACGGCGAGGCAAGGGATGTCCCGGCGCTCGGTACGTTTGGCCAATGCCCGGGCGCCATTGGCGCTGGTCAGCAGCATCGCCTGTACGGTTTCGACATCGAGCTCCGGGCCCTCCAGGTATTCGATGTCCAGGAGCGGCGCGGCAACGCTGTCGATACCGAGCGCATCGAGGCGGCGGATTAACGGTGCCGCATCGGCTTCGGGTCGGGTGATCAACAGGGTCGGCATCAATCAGGCTCGTCGAAGAATCCGGGCGCGGCCCGGGCGCGCAGTTCCTCGCCCGCATCGCGTCCCATCGCCTCGGCATCCGCGGCGGCGCCCTCGCGCTCGGCGCTCAGGACCTCCGAGCCGTCGGGGCGGAATATCATGCCCTTCAGGACGAGCCGGTCACCGGTCAGACGCGCCAGGCCGGCGATCGGCGTCCGGCACGAACCGTCCAGTGCATCCAGCAGCGCACGCTCGCACATGACCGTCGTGTGCGACATCGGGTCGTTGAGCGCCGCCAGATATCCAAGCGTTTCCGCGTCATCGGCACGGCAGGTGATACCAATGGCGCCCTGCGCACACGCTGGGAGAAAGACATCCGGCTCGATGATTTCGGTGGCGACATCGCGGCAGCCGAGCCGGTCGAGCCCGGCGAGGGCGAGAAACGTCGCATCGAACTCACCCGCTTTCAGCTTGCCGAGCCGTGTCTGGACGTTTCCCCGAATCACGCCGATATCGAGGTCCGGGCGCATGCTGAGAAGCTGCGCCTTGCGGCGGATCGACGCGGTGCCGACCCGCGCGCCCTTCGGCAGGCTCTGGAGTGCCGGCACGGTGTAACTGATAAAGGCGTCACGCACATCGGCGCGCGGCAGCACACAGCCGATGGCCATGCCGTCTGGCAGCCAGGTTTCAAGATCCTTCATGGAATGCACGGCCATATCGATGCGCCGGTCCATCAACGCACGATCCAGTTCTTTGGTGAACAAACCCTTCCCGCCGATTTCAGAAAGCGGCCGATCGAGCACCACGTCACCTGTGGTTTTGACCGCATCGATCACGAGACGGCCGTCTTCGGCCAGATCCGGATAAATGCCCCGCAGCATCTCCGCCGCCTGCTCGGTCTGCACCATGGCAAGCGGGCTCGAACGGGTGCCGATGATCAATCTTCTTGGTGTTTCGGTCATGCTTCGATCGTCGTTTATAATCATTTGCCTTCGGCAAGCAGCGGCTTGGCCTTTGACGCGCCCGAGAGTAAAGTCCCGCCCCGCCGAGCGAAAGGGCTAAGACGTGATTGTTTTGGGGATCGAAACCAGTTGCGATGAAACTGCGGCCGCCGTCGTCGACAGCGACCGCCGCATTCTTTCGAATGTGGTTCTATCGCAGATAGACGATCACCGCCCGTTCGGCGGCGTGGTCCCCGAGGTCGCGGCCCGCGCACACATGGAACATACCGACCACGTCATCGCCGAAGCGCTGGAGAAAGCGGGTGTCGCGTTCGCCGATCTCGATTGTATCGCGGCAACGGCGGGACCGGGCCTGATCGGCGGTGTGCTGGTCGGCGCGATGTCGGCGAAAGCGATCGCGCTCGCAACCGGCAAACCGTTCGTCGCCGTCAATCACCTTGAAGGGCATGCCCTGACCGTGCGGCTTACCGACGACGTTGCCTTTCCGTACTTGCTGCTTTTGGTGTCGGGTGGTCACTGCCAGTTGCTCATCGTCGAAGGCGTCGGCCGGTACAAGCGGCTTGGGACGACCATCGACGATGCGGCGGGCGAAGCTTTCGACAAGACAGCCAAGATGCTGGGGCTTGGATATCCAGGCGGTCCGCTGATCGAGAAAGCCGCCGAAGGCGGCGATCCGAAAAAATTCAATTTCCCCCGTCCGATGAAGGGGCGTCCCGGCTGCGATTTCTCGTTTTCGGGTCTGAAAACCAGCGTCCGCCGCGCGACGGAGACACTGGAAGGGACGCTCGAAGAAACGGTCTCCGACCTTGCCGCCTCGTTCCAGACCGCGGTCGCAGAGACGCTCGTCGCACGCACCCGCAACGCCGTCGATATGGCGCGGGCCTCACATCCCGACATCGAAACCCTCGTCGTTGCCGGCGGTGTCGCCGCCAACAAGGCCATTGGCGTGGCGCTGAGCGATCTTGCGGCACAAACCGGCATGCGCCTGGTCAAACCGGCACCGGCGCTATGCACTGACAACGGCGCGATGATCGCCTGGGCAGGGCTTGAACGGTTTCGCCTCGGTCAGACCGACCCCCTCGATTTCAAGGCCAGGCCGCGCTGGCCGCTCGACCCGGACGCCCCGGCGGCGGCGTTCGCGGGCGTGAAGGCTTGAGCCGTCTCTGCGGGTGACAGCCCCCGTCGCTTCGCCTACAAATGCGGTCATGAGTGCCTTTCAGAACGTTACGGTCGTCGGCGCCGGAGCCTGGGGGACGGCGCTGGCCGCGACGGCCCGCCGCGCCGGGCGCACCACCCGTCTGTACGCCCGAGAAACCGAGGTCGCCGACGCGATTAACGCGGGGAAGGGCAACACCGTCTATCTGAAGGACGTCCCGCTGCCCGACGGGATTGTCGCCAGCGCGGACCTTGGCGATGCCGTCAAGGATGCCGAAGCGGTGATCCTTGTCGTTCCGGCACAGTTCCTTCGCCCTACGGCAGAGGCGCTCATCAGGGTATTGCCAAAAGGTGCGCCGGTCGTGCTCGCCGCCAAGGGGATCGAGCAGGGCACGCAAAAGCTGATGAGCGAGGTCGCCGAAGAAACGCTGCCCGACTACCCGATCGCCGTGCTGTCGGGCCCGTCCTTCGCCGCCGAGGTTGCGCGCGCCCTGCCCGCCGCGCTGACCCTTGCGAGTACCGATGAAGCCCTCGGGAAACAACTTATCGATACCCTGGCGGGACCGACGTTCCGCCTTTATCAGTCGAGCGATCTGATCGGTGCCGAGATCGGCGGCGCGGTCAAGAACGTGCTGGCCATCGCGTGCGGTATCGTCGAAGGTCGTGGGCTCGGCGATAACGCACGCGCCGCGCTGATCACGCGGGGGTTGGCGGAAATGGTCCGTCTCGGTCTTGCCAAGGGTGCGACCCGCCAGACCATGATGGGGTTGGCCGGCCTGGGCGATCTCGTGCTGACCTGCAATGCCATGCAGTCGCGTAATTTCTCGTTCGGCTACGCGCTCGGTCAGGGCAAGACACCTGAAGACATCCTCGCGGACCGGGTCGCCGTCACAGAGGGCGTTACCAGCGCCGTCTCGGTGACCGAACTCGCCAAATCGATCAGCGTCGAGATGCCCATCTGCGATGCCGTTCATGCCATCGTTCACCAAGGCCGCGACATCGATACGGCGATGACGATGTTGATGGCGCGGCCGCTGACGTTCGAATAAGCAGGAAGGAAACCCCCCATGCATTTCGTTATCTATTGCCTGGACAAGGACGGCCACGCCGATGTGCGGACCGAGAACCGTCCGCAACATGTCGAATACCTGAAAGCGAGCGCCGACAAGATCGTCTGCGCCGGACCACTTCTGACGGATGACGGCGAGGGCATGATCGGCTCGACCCTGGTGATGAAGTTCGCCGACCGATCCGAGGCCGAGGCGTGGGCGGCGAACGACCCTTATGCAAAAGCCGGCCTGTTCGAAAGCGTCGACATCCGCCCGTGGAAAAAAGTCTTTCCGGCGGACTGAAATATCGGAGACAGCATGAAATACTGGTTGATGAAGACGGAACCTGGCTCGTGGTCCTGGGAAGACCAACTCAAGGTCGAGAAAGAAGGCTGGGACGGCGTGCGCAACTACCAGGCCGCCAACAACATGAAAGCCATGAAGAAAGGCGACCGGGCGTTCTTCTATCACTCGGTGAAAGAAAAGAGCATCGTCGGCATCGTCGAGATCGTCGACGAGTATCATCCCGACCCGACTGATAAATCCGGCCGGTTCGGCATGGTGTCGGTCAAGGCCGTTGAAACGGTGCCGAAGCCGGTATCGCTGGCCGATATCAAAAGCGATCCGCGCCTCTCCGAATTGGCTCTCTTGAAACAGTCACGACTTTCGGTGCTGCCGATCGATGCCAAGTCGTGGCAAATCATCTGCGGCATGGGGGGTGTGAAAGCATGAGCGGGACGAAACTTTGTGCTATCGACGACATTCCCGAGAACGGCTCAGCCGGTTTCCTCGTCGAGATGAATGGAAAGAACGTCCACATCATGGCGATCCGCAAAGAGGGCGAGGTTTATATCTATGAGAACGAATGCCCGCATATCGGCGTGCCACTCGACTTCCGCCCCGGTGAGTTCCTGGATGCGGACAACGAATACATCATGTGTTCGACGCACGGCGCGCTTTTCGTGATCGAAACCGGCGAATGCATTGACGGCCCCTGCTTTGGCGACCACCTGATTCAGATCAATGCCGAAGTCCGCGACGGCAGCGTTTACTTGGCCTAGCCGGTCGTCTGTCAAAGCTTGACAGACGGCGGGTTTCGTCCCTTTGGGCACTTGGCATTGAACCGAACATTGCCGATAATCGGCCCCAACGCGGGGAAAACCCCGTTTGCGACAAAACGAACGCACAGGATCAGGGAGAAGTATCCAAATGAGCGATGTACATATTCATCCGGTTCCCGCCGAGTTCGCCAAATCCGCGCACATCGACAAGGCTAAGTACGAAGAGATGTACAAGGCCTCGGTCGAGGACAATGAAGGTTTCTGGGCGGAACATGGCAAGCGTATCGACTGGATCAAACCATACACCAAAGTCAAAGACGTCAATTTCAACGCGCCGGGCGTTTCGATCAAATGGTTCTATGACGGCACGTTGAATGCCTCTGTGAACTGTCTCGACCGGCATCTGGAAAAACGCGGCGACCAGACGGCCATCATCTGGGAAGGCGACGAGCCGACGGATGACGAGCACGTCACGTACAAAGATCTCTACGAACGCGTCTGCCGCTTGGCCAACGCCATGAAGGCGCGCGGCATCAAGAAGGGCGACCGCGTCACCATTTACATGCCGATGGTCGTCGAAGCCGCAGTCGCGATGCTGGCCTGCACACGCATCGGCGCCATTCACTCCATCGTTTTCGGCGGGTTCTCGCCGGACAGCCTCGCGGCCCGCATTCAGGGGTGCGACTCCAACTGTGTGATCACGGCGGACGAAGGTGTCCGCGGCGGCCGCAAGATTCCGCTGAAGGCAAACACTGATGCGGCCGTCAAGGAATGCCCGTCCGTCGAGACGGTCTTCGTCGTCAAGCGCACCGGTGGTGACATCCACATGGAGGATGGCCGGGACGTCTGGTACGAGGAAGCCTGTGCCGCCGCCGACCCCGTGTGCGAACCGGAAGAAATGAACGCCGAAGACCCGATGTTCATTCTGTACACGTCGGGTTCCACGGGGGCGCCCAAGGGCGTGCTTCACACGACCGGCGGTTACATGGTCTATGCGTCGATGACGCATCAATATGTCTTCGACTATCACGACGGCGAGATTTACTGGTGCACGGCGGACGTCGGCTGGGTCACCGGCCACAGCTATATCGTTTACGGCCCGCTCGCCAACGGGGCGACGACGTTGATGTTCGAGGGCGTGCCGAACTATCCGTCGATGTCGCGCTTCTGGGATGTCTGCGACAAGCACAACGTCAATATCTTCTACACGGCGCCAACAGCGATCCGCGCCCTGATGCGCGAAGGCGACGACCCGGTCACGAAGACATCCCGGAAGTCGCTCCGCTTGCTGGGTTCGGTTGGGGAACCGATCAACCCGGAAGCCTGGGAATGGTATTATCGCGTTGTGGGCGACTCGCGTTGCCCGATCGTCGATACATGGTGGCAGACGGAAACCGGTGGCATTCTGATCACGCCGCTTCCGGGGGCCATCGACCTTAAACCCGGTTCCGCAACCAAACCCTTCTTCGGGGTGAAGCCGCAGATCGTCGACAACGAAGGTGGCGTCCTCGAAGGCGCGACGGAGGGCAACCTCTGTCTGATCGACAGTTGGCCCGGCCAGATGCGGACCGTGTATGGCGATCACGAGCGCTTCGAGCAAACATACTTCTCAACGTACAAAGGTAAGTACTTCACCGGTGACGGCTGCCGCCGCGACGAAGACGGGTACTATTGGATCACCGGCCGCGTCGACGACGTTATCAACGTTTCCGGGCACCGCATGGGCACGGCGGAAGTTGAAAGCGCACTCGTTGCCCATTCCAAGGTTGCCGAGGCGGCCGTCGTCGGGGCGCCGCACGATATCAAGGGGCAGGGGATTTACGCCTACGTCACCCTCAATGCCGGGGAAGAGCCATCCGACGAGTTGAAGAAGGAACTCGTCCAATGGGTCAGAAAAGAGATCGGTCCGATCGCCTCTCCCGACTGGCTGCAGTGGGCGCCTGGCCTGCCGAAGACCCGGTCCGGCAAGATCATGCGCCGTATCCTTAGAAAGATTGCGGAAGACGAGTTCTCCAATCTGGGGGATACGTCGACACTCGCCGACCCGGCGGTCGTCGATGACCTGATCGACAACAGACAAAACAGACAGGATTGAGCGACTGCTCGAACGGAAAATATCAAGGGGGGCCTTTGGCCCCCCCATTTTTTTAAGCCGCGTCTGAACTCATCATTTGCTGCACCCGCATCAGGTTCTTGGCGATCACCTCGGCCCGCTTCTTCTGACCGCTCGTTTTCCGGTAAATCTGCACCGCGCCCTGGAAATAGTACGCTGCCTCTTCCAGCAGGTATTCCTCTTCCGTTTGCTTGGCGAGGGCGAAGCATGCCGCCCCCAGGTTGTTGGCGGTCTGCGCCCATAGCAGCGGCTGGGTTTCGCGTTTTCGAACTTCGAGAACTTTCCTGAACGTCGTGATCGACTGCTGCAGAATTTCATTGGCACGGCCATGACCGCCGAGCGCCATCTGCGCAACACCGTAATGGTTCATCACCTCTGCCCAGCGCTCGGGCATGGTGCCGCGGTCATAGACCGTCAACGCCTCTTCGAACGCGCTGGCGGATGATTTGAGGTGGGCCTGCGCCTGGGCCGCCTGAACGGACGCTAATTTATAGTACGCCATGGCACGGCGCATATGCGCGAGTGCCCAGTCGTTCGCATGCGCATCGCGGCTCAATGTGTTGGCGATGCCCTCATAACGTTTGATCGCTGCGAGCAGGGGCTCCGGCGTTCGGTTATTCTTGGCATCCGCCTCCTGAATCAAACCCATGTGCGTGTTCACCACCGCCCACGTCATCGGCGCCGTTTGCATGTCGATCAGTTTCTCTGCGGCTTCATAATGCTGCATCGCATCGGCGAACACTTTCTTGGCACCGAAGCGGTAATTGGTCGCGAAGGCATTCCCAAGCGCGTTCTCGATCATGATGCGGCAGTCTTCGGGGGCGTCGGGCGGCAACGCATCCAGAATCTGTGTGGCGTCCTTTAATTGCACGACCAGCTGCTCAGCGAGGGTCTTTCGCGAACCCCGGGCCACCGGCAGCAGCGCCGCAAGCGTGACGGCGCGGACTGTCGCACCCGCCTGATCCGGCAGCGGCACCGGCAGGTCGAGCGTATCGATCATACCGAATGTACCGGGCTGGCCGTCCTGGACACCGGTCTGGGTAAGGAAATGCAACTTGGCAACGGTGCCCATGTCTTCCATCTCGCCCCAGATCAGCAGGTCGGCGTCTTCGTCGTTTAGAAGTGTGCGTCCTTCTTCATGCGCCATCAGCAAACGTTCGATCTGGCCCAGCCGCAAATTCTGACGCAACGTGACATCCGCGGTCACGGTCTCGATGGCGCTTTCCTGAGACAGCATGCCGGCAAGGCGCTCGGAGACTTCCTTGCCGCCGGAGCCGAACAAATTGATAAGCAGCACCTTGCCCGCACCGCTGTCACCGGATGGCCGAAATCCACCCGTGGACTGCGAGCGCCCGCGCCGCTTTTTCTTTTTGCGCCGGCCGCCGCCTGGCACAAAGCTCCTCAGGATACTTGAAAACAACCCCATTTTCGCCACCCGGGACCGCGGGCCGTTGACGCCCGCAAACGCTGTTATATTAACTGCCGGTACTTTCGTGCCGGAGCAGACGTCTATTTTGAAACGATGATAGTGCGGTGTCTATATGACCGCAATCTGACAACGGCCGCCGTTCGGCGCATCAGAAATCGATGCAGCGGCCTTTCTTTTCCCAGTCCCCGTAACGGGTCGGCTCCGGCCCTTCAGGACCGCCGATCTCGCCGCTCTCCGGCGTTACTTCGGCGGCCGCGTTTTTTAGGTCGTTATTCCCGGTTTTCTGCGGGTTATCCTGTTTTTCAGGTATTTGTTTTTCTTCTTCGGCCATCATTAAATTTCCGTCATCATTTCGGGCGCTATTGCATTGCGTTGAATGTGAAATAATTCAAACAGGCGCTTTCAGCAAGGCGCGCAACATATCTGGATGCGGAGAAACGCAATTGAACTGGCTTAAAACCTCGATCCTGCTGGCAGGCCTGACGGCGCTGTTCATGGGTGCCGGTTACATGCTGGCCGGTGAAGGCGGGATGATCATCGCGCTCGCTGTTGCCGTCGGGATGAACGTGTTCGCCTATTGGAACGCGGACAAGCTCGTGCTCCGTATGTACAATGCACGCGAGGTCACCGAGCGCACCGCCCCCGGCTTTTACGGCATCGTCAAACAACTCGCCAACCGTGCCGAACTGCCGATGCCGAAAGTCTATATTATCGAGAACGACCAACCCAACGCCTTCGCAACAGGCCGAAATCCCGAGAACGCGGCGGTCGCGGCGACGACCGGCCTTTTGAAGATTCTGTCACACGAAGAGATCGCCGGCGTCATGGCGCATGAACTGGCGCACGTCAAAAACCGCGACACGCTGATCATGACCATTACCGCGACGATCGCCGGAGCGCTCTCTATGCTCGCCAATTTCGCCTTGTTCTTCGGCGGCAACCGGAACAATCCGCTCGGTATCGTCGGCACCATCGCGTTGATGATCCTGGCGCCCGTCGCCGCCATGCTGGTGCAGATGGCAATCTCGCGCACACGTGAATATGGGGCGGACGCGGGCGGCGCGGAAATCTGCGGAAACCCGATGTGGCTGGCCAGCGCCCTTCAGAAACTAGAGCAGGGCGCACAGTCCGTCGACAATACGGTGGCCGAAGACAACCCGGCGACCGCGCATATGTTTATCGTCAATCCGCTGCATGCGCGTTCGATGGACAATCTCTTCTCGACGCACCCGAACACGGCCAACCGGGTCCGGAAACTGCGCGAAATGGCCGGCGAGCCTCAACGCCCCTGGGGATAACGCCGCGCCTGTTCACCTGCATGCAGGGGAGCAGGAAATAGTTTTTTTTACCTGCTCCCGTGCCGCTTAATCCCGAGCCAGAAGAGCCAGGACGAGATCGGCCGCCGCCTCGGGATCGGTGGTATCCGCATCGATTCTGAGTTCCGGCGCTGCCGGCGGCTCGTACGGCGACGATATACCGGTAAAGTTCGCGATCTCTCCCTTGCGGGCGCGGGCGTACAACCCCTTTGGGTCGCGCGCCTCGCACGTCGCAAGCGACGCATCGACGTGAATCTCGAAAAATTCACCGGGCTGCAGCAGGTCGCGGGCCATGTCACGGTCGCTTCTGAACGGTGAGATCGCCGAAACGAGGACGATCATGCCCGCATCGACGAACAGCTTCCCGACTTCGGCAATCCGGCGAATGTTCTCGACCCGGTCGGCATCCGTGAAGCCAAGATCCCGGTTGAGGCCGTGCCGAACATTGTCTCCGTCGAGCATATAGGTGTGCCGCCCGGCAAGATGCAGCTTCTGATCGACGATGTTGGCGACGGTCGACTTGCCGGCGCCGGAAAGGCCCGTAAACCATAGCACCGCGGGCTTCTGACCAAGCGCGTCGGCGCGCACGTTTTTATCGAGGCTGAGCTTTTGCTTGGTCAAATTGAGTGCCCGGCGAAGCGCGAAGTCGATCATGCCGGCGCCGACGGTTTCGTTTGTCTCGCGGTCGATGAGGATGAAAGCGCCGGTCTCGGGGCAGTCCTGGTAAGCGTCGAACGCGACGCGGCGGTCGAAGCTGAGGTTACAGACCGCGACGTCGTTGAGCTCGAGCGTCTTCGCCGCGACATGCTCCAACGTATTGATGTTTATGGTGTGTTTCAGGTCGGTGATCGATGCGCGGGCCGCCGCCGTCGCCAGTTTGAGGTGGTACTGACGGCCCGGAATCATTGGATTCTCGGACATCCAGACGACGTGTGCCTGCACCTGGTCGGCGGTCTGCATGGCGCTATCCGCATGACGGATCACATCGCCGCGCGCGACGTCGACATTATCCGTGAGGGTCACCATCACGGCCTGCCCCGGCACCGCCTGGGTGAGCTTTTCGCCTTCGGTTTCAATGCTTTCGATCCGCGTCGCCGCCCCATCGGGCTCGATCCGGACGGCATCGCCCGGCTTGAGGGCGGCCCCCGCAACGGTGCCGGCAAAGCCCCGGAAGTCGCCATCCGGGCGGCACACCCACTGCACCGGCAATCTTGCGCCGGTCCTGTTTTTTCCTGCATCGACCTGCACGGTTTCCAGAAAATCGAGCACGCATTTACCATTGAACCACGGCATTTGCGCCGATTTGCCCGTCACGTTGTCCCCGTTGAGCGCCGAGACCGGCACGGCGGTCACGCTTTCGAAATCGAGGTTGTCGGTGAACTGGAGATAGCCCGTCTCGATGTCGCGGAAGGTGTTTTCGGCATAGCCGACGAGATCCATTTTGTTCACGCACAGAAGGACGTGACGGATACCGAGCAGATGCGCAATGAAGGTGTGCCGGCGGGTCTGGGTCAGGATTCCCTTTCTGGCATCGACGAGGATCACCGCCAGCGATGCGGTCGAGGCGCCGGTCACCATGTTGCGGGTATACTGTTCGTGGCCCGGCGTGTCGGCGACGATGAAGCCGCGCTTTTCGGTCTGGAAGTAGCGGTAGGCGACATCGATGGTGATGCCCTGTTCACGTTCCGCCTCGAGACCGTCGACGAGCAGCGCGAAATCGATACCGCCCTTCACCGTGCCGAAGCGTTTACTGTCGTCTTCGAGCGCCAGCATCTGATCGTCATGGATCAGGTGCGTGTCGCTGAGCAGCCTGCCGATCAACGTCGACTTGCCGTCGTCGACGCTGCCGCATGTCAGAAAACGCAAGAGCCCCTTGTCCGCCATGTCCGGCATGTCCGCCATCAGAAATACCCCTCGCGTTTTTTCTTTTCCATGGACGCGGCCTGGTCGAAATCGATGATCCGCCCCTGGCGTTCCGAGTTCGTGGCGGCGCGCGTCTCGGCGATCACCGCGTCAATGTCGGCGGCGTCTGACCTGACCGCCGCCGTCAAAGGATAGCACCCGAGGGTGCGAAAGCGGACCATCTCGGTGCGAACCGTCTCGCCGGGCCGGATATCGAGGCGGTCGTCGTCGGCCATGATGAGCTGCCCGTCGCGTTCGACCACCGGCCGCTCGGCGGCGAAGTACAGCGGCACCACGGGAATGCTTTCGGCCCGTATATAATTCCAGACGTCGATTTCGGTCCAGTTCGACAGCGGGAACGCACGCACGCTTTCCCCCGGTTTGACGCGGCAATTATAGAGGTTCCACAGTTCCGGGCGCTGACGGCGCGGGTTCCATCCGTGATTGACGTCGCGGAACGACATCACCCGTTCCTTGGCGCGCGACTTTTCCTCGTCCCGCCGGGCGCCACCGATCGCGCAGTCGATCTTGTGCAACGTCAGCGCCTGCTTCAACGCTTCGGTCTTCATCACGTCGGTATGCACGGTCGCACCGCTTTTTATCGGGGAGACGCCGCGCTTCAGACCGTCCTCGTTGACATGCACGATCAGGTCGAGACCGAGGTCGCGGACCCGCGCGTCGCGAAAGGCGATCATCTCCTTGAACTTCCACGTGGTGTCGACATGCAGAAGCGGGAACGGCGGCTTCGCCGGGTGGAAGGCCTTCATCGCCAGATGCAGCAGCACCGACGAGTCCTTGCCGATGGAATACATCAATACCGGCCGTTCGAAAGACGCGGCGACTTCACGCAGGATATGGATCGATTCCGATTCGAGGCGCTGCAGATTGGTGAGACTGTTCATGCGGAGATATTTCATTTAACGACGATTTCATTCCCGGGAAACATAGGCGAAGTTCGGCCCGCCGGAAACACCGGCGTGCCGCGACAGTGGGTGAAAGCAGGGCGGCGATACGTCAGCCGGCCTCAGAGGATTCGTGGATACCGCATTCGGTCTTCGACGTGCCGCGCCAGCGGCCGGCGCGAACGTCCTCTCCCGGACGGACGGCCGACGTGCAGACCGCGCAGCCGATGCTCGGATATCCCTTCTCGGTGAGCGGGTGGCGCGGCAATCCGTGACGGTCCAGGTACTCATAAATCTCGTCCGCGCGCCATTGCACCAGCGGATTGACCTTGATGCGGGCGCCGTCCTGTTCGAAGTACCCAAGCGTTGCCCGCCCATGACCGTGATGCCGTTTGCGGCCGGTGAAAAGTGCGTTGAAGCGCATGACCGCTTGTGCGAGGGGGCGGGTCTTGCGCAGATCGCAGCATCCGTCCGCATCCCGGGACCACATCATCCCATCCGGATCGCGGGCGATCAGTTCACTGGCGATCGGCTGAATGGTGCGGACGTCTTCGAGCCGCAAACGTTTGATCAGACGGTCACGATGCTCCAGCGTCTCGTCGAAGTGTTTCAGCGTATCCAGAAAAAGCACCGGCGTCTGCCGGTCCGTTTGCGCGATCAGATGCAATAGAACCGCCGATTCGGCGCCAAAGGATGACACCGCCGCAATCCTAGAAGGAAACAGATCGCGGATCGCCACCTGAACGATGTCCAAGGCCGATGCGTCGTGGTATTTTTCGTTAAGTGTATCGGCGGTATGAGCGTTCATGTCGTATGCCTTTGTTTTCAAACGTTAAGAGCATTAACACATATAAAATATGTTATTGTATTATTTATACGTTAAACAAATGTTATATAATATAAAATACCAAATATTTAATGTATTTTTAATTGTTTTGCTGCCCCGGGTATGCCGGGGTACCTACGCACCTCACCCGCGGCCGATGACCGCCGAATAAGCCCTCGATAGCCAAAGGAATGAGCCCGGCGATGCCCTCCGACCAGAAGTTCTCACGCCACGACGATGCATTGATGTCCCGCCTCGCGGCGTTCGAGGTGATATCGGACGTGCTGCGCCGCGGACGCCCTCTCGACGACGCGCTTGCGGCAAGCCGGGCCTACGGCGCCTTGGATCCGGCGGGCAAGGGCTTCGCGGCGTATCTGGTGCGCACCGCGCTCCGCCGTCTGGGACAGATCGATGCCCTGATCCAGCATTGCGTGCGTGAGCCGTTGCCCCGCAAGGCGAAGCCCGTTTACGACGTCTTGCGGGTCGGGGTCGCGCAGCTGATGTTTTCGGCGACCGCCGACCATGCGGCCGTCGACACCACCGTCGATCTGTGCCGCACGGTCAATCAGGTGCCGTTCGCCAAACTGGTCAACGCCGTGATGCGCCGGCTGCAGCGTGAGGGCGACGCGCTCCTCAAGGCGCAGGACGAATCGGCGATCAACACCCCCGCCTGGCTCATGGAGAGCTGGAAGACCGCCTACGGGGCCGACACCGCGGCCGCCATCGCCCGTCAACATCTTGAGACACCGCCCCTGGACCTGAGCGTCAAGTCGGACGCGCCGATGTGGGCCGAAAAGCTTGGCGGCGAAGCGATATTCGAGGCCACGGTCCGGCTCGCCGAAGCCGCCGACGTCACGCGGCTCGACGGATTCGAAGACGGCGCCTGGTGGGTGCAGGACGCGGCGGCGCGGCTGGCCATCGGCGTTCTCGGCGACGTCAGCGGCAAGCGCGCTCTCGATCTCTGCGCCGCGCCCGGCGGCAAGACCCTCGATCTGTGCGCCGCCGGCGCCGACGTGACGGCCGTCGATATTTCGGAAAAACGTCTTCAGCGGGTCAGCGAGAATCTCAAGCGCACCGGCCTCAGCGCCCGGACCGTCGCCGCCGATGTCAGAACGTTCGTGCCGGACGCCCCGGCCGAGATCGTGGTGCTCGACGCGCCATGTTCGTCAACCGGGACGCTTCGGCGTCACCCGGATGTCGCGCATCTGAAGTCGCCGGAAGATATCGATAAACTCGCCGGCGTGCAGGCCGCGTTGCTGGATGCCGCCGCCGCGATGACGGCACCCGGCGGCACGCTCCTCTATGTCACCTGCTCGTTACAGCCGGAAGAGGGCGAGGATGCGGTCGAGGGGTTTCTGTCGCGCACGCCCGCGTTCCGGCGCAACCCGGTGACGGCTCAGGACGTTTCGGGATTGACGGCGGCGGTGACGCCCACCGGCGATTTCAGGACGTTGCCATGTTATATGTCCGATATCGGTGGGATGGACGGTTTCTTCGCCGCCCGTCTCGTCCGGGCGGCATGAAGGTTGCCTTCGATTTGACAAAAAGCGGCCGCAGTTTGGGCCGGAGTCGCAACGTGGGGAGAGACCGCATCGATGTATGACGTGTTGCCGGCCGGCATGCGCGAGCTGATTTTCCGCTCCGCCGTATACGACTGGCTGCTGCCGTCGCGCCCGCCCGCCAGCGTTCGTGCGCCCCAGGGGATCAGAGGTCTCGGCGCCGCGGCGGCCTGGGGCGCCGACCGTCTCGCCCTGCCCGGCCCAGGCACACCCCGTCATATCCGCGACGACTTCCGGCAACTCGACCCGGCCACCACCGCCGCCGACGATACGTGGCCCGGAATCCGCGACTGGATCCGGGCGCACCGCCGATGGGCGCCTGAAACCTGGCGCGCCGACATCCTTGCCGAACGTATTACCCGCTGGCTTTCCGTGTTCGATATCATCGGTCCGGGGATCGACCCGGCGGACCGAGAGTTGTGGGCGGCCGAGATCCTGCGCGAGGCCCGCCACCTGAACCGGGCGCCGCTCGACGGGATCGCACCGTGGCGGCGGATCGTCGTGCATCAGGCGCGTATCAACGCGGCCATTGCATTGCCGGAACTGGAATCCGGCCTGCAACGCCGGCTTAGCGATTTCGGCCAGGATGTCGACCGACAGATCCTCGGCGACGGCGGACACATCGAACGCGCGCCGGCGCGCGCACTCGCCGTACTGGCCATGCTGACGGAAGTCCGCGACGCCCTTCTGGGTCATCACATCGAACCGCCGGCGGCACTGATATCGGCGATGGACAGGATGGTCCCGTTCATCAAGGCACTGCTGCACGGCGACGGCGGGTTCGCGCTGATCGGCGGTGCGACCGCCAACACGCCCGACGTGATCGACGCCGTCATTCAGGCATCCGGCAGCAAGGGCCGGGCCATGGCGAGCGCACCGCATTCCGGTTTTCACCGGCTCCGCGCCGGACAGACGACGCTCATCGCCGATTGCGGCCGCACGCTCGCGGGCGGCATTTACCGGGCACCGGCCAGCTTCGAACTCAGTGCGGGCAAGGTCCGTCTGATCGGCAATTGCGGCACCCGGCTGACCGACGACAATGCACGCGGCCAATGGCTCAACGCGCTCGGCTCGACCGCTGCGCACACGGCACTGGTGATCAATGACAAGGATGCGGGTGCGGTCACCGACGCCCATGTCGACCGGCGCGACCACGACGGCGCGCGCCTGATCGAGATGAGCCACGACGGCTATGTGACCGAGACCGGGATTCGGCACGCCCGCACGGTCTATCTCGATGCGAGCGGCAGCGACGTGCGCGGCGAGGATGTCCTGACGGGCGGCGGCTCGCAGCCGTTCTCGGTCCGTTTTCATCTTTATCCCGATGTCCGTGCGTCTATGGTCGCGGGCGGCGGCGAGGTCATTGTCAAACCGCCGCGCGGCCGCGGCTGGCGCTTTACGACGCGCTATCCGGTCCGGCTTGAGGACAGCGTCAGTTTCTTCGACGGGCGCCAGCACCGGACACAGCAGATCGTCATTCTGGGAAACCACGAACCCAACAAGACCGTCGTCAAATGGCGGTTCGCAATCGATAACTAGAGTTGCCTCTCACAAGGTAACGTTGCCCCCTCACCTGTCCTCTCCCCCATGAATGGGGGGAGAGGGACTCACGGACTCCTGTTTCTCTTTTCGTGGCATCCGGGTGGACGTCTGTAATTGCGTCAGGGTTCGTCTCCTCCGCGTCAGCGGGGGAGAGGACAGGTGAGGGGGTTATTCACAAACGAACAAGGTGAGATCGGGCCGCGCGTCGATCAGCAGCGACACCGGCAGTCGCGGCGTCGGCGGGTTGGACCGTGCGCGCTCGAACGCCTCGATCTTGGCGGCGCCCGTCACATGAAGAAAGAGTTTCGAAATCTTTATAAGTTCCAAAAACGTCAGACTGATCCGCCCATGAGGCGCCGAAGGCGCCTCGCTTGAAATGACGGCGAAGCCGTCCCGCTCGAATCTTTCCGGGTTCTCCGCCGGAAACAACGATGCGATATGTCCATCCGGTCCCATCCCCAGATAAGCGACGTCGGCCGGCAGAAAATTCGCCAGCCGACGATCGGCCGCCGCAAGTGCATGTTCCAGATCGACGTCACCCTGCCACAGCGGAACAAATCTTGCCCCGGTTGCACCCTGGTCGAGAAAGCAGCGTTTGACCAGCCCGGCGTTGCTGGCCGAATCATCGATGGCGACCCGGCGGTCGTCGACCAGCGTCACGTCGACCCGCGCCCAGTCGATGGGCTTCGCCGCCAGCAAGGGCAGTACTTTTTCCGGAGAACGCCCGCCGGAAAGCGCCAGGGTCGCGCGTGCTTTTTTATCGAGCGTTTCGACGACCGCCGCGCCAAGGGCATCGGCAAGAGCGGCCGCGCAGGCCTCGGCATCGGGAAAATCGAAACGGTTCAAAGGTTCCAGCGCCGGACACCGGGCGGCATTTCGATGTGCCGCCACATCCCCTTCAGATCGGCGATCAGCCCGTTGTCGGTGACCTGCGCCCCCAGCACCTCGGCAGTGAACTCGCAATAAGCTTCGTGCCGGACCGCACCGACGATGCAGTCCGCAGGCGCAATTTCGTTCAGCACGGGATGAAGGTTCAGCCCGTATTCCTTTTGCGCTTCGTCCGGGTCGGCGCACGGATCGTGCACGTCGACATGGTGGCCCATGGCGGTGAGATGGCGGACGAGGTCGGCGGTCTTCGAGTTCCTGAGATCGGGAACATTTTCCGTGAACGTCAGACCCAGCATCAGAATGCGCGACGGCGTGCGGCCCAGATGCTTGTTGATCTGCTCAGCGATGAAACCGGACATCCCCTCGTTGATGCGCCGCCCGGACAGGATCACTTCGGGCTCGTGGCCGAGACTGCGCGCCAGGTGGGCGAGATAGTAGGGATCGACGCCGATGCAGTGGCCGCCGACAAGTCCCGGCGTGAACGGCAGGAAGTTCCATTTCGTTTTCGCCGCCGCCAAAACGTCATGGGTCGACAGGCCGATCTTGTTGCAGATCATGGCGAGTTCGTTGACGAAGGCGATGTTGATGTCGCGCTGGGCGTTTTCGATCACCTTGGCCGCTTCGGCCGTCTTGATGTCCTTGGCGACGAAGATATTGCCGTTGGTCACGTGACCGTAAATTGTCGCCAGCCGTTGGGCGACGTCGGGGGTCTGGCCGGACACCACCTTGGTGATGCGTTCGACCGTGTATTCTCTGTCGCCCGGATTGATACGCTCGGGCGAATACCCCAGAAAGAAATCCTCGCCGCAGATCAGGTTCGACGCGGCTTCCATGGCGGGGCCGCAAAAATCCTCGGTGATGCCGGGGTAGACCGTGCTTTCGAAGACGACCACGTCGCCTTTCTTGAGAACCCTGCCTAGCGTCGCGCACGCCGCGGTCAGCGCCCCCAGGTCGGGTTTGTTCTCTTCGTCGACCGGTGTCGGCACGGTGACGATGTAGACGCTCGCGTCCCGGATATCCGCGGCGGCGTCGGTGAAGGTCATGGTGCTGGCCCGCAGCATCGCCGTATCGACCTCACCGGAGCGGTCGACAGCCCGTTGCAGCTCGGCGATTCGGGATTTTGAGACGTCGAACCCGGTCACCGGATAACTCCTGGCAAGCGCAAGCGCCAGCGGCAGCCCGACATAACCGAGCCCGATCACAGCGATTTTCTCGTTGGCGCCCTTGGCCATGACGTTCCGTTTCCCCCGGCGGCGCGTGGATTGCGTATTCGACGTTCGCCCAAACCTAAGACCGGAGGTTTGTTTGTGCACGATTTTTCTGGCATTAACAGCAAAACTGCGCGGGCTGGCCGGCGTTCCGCGCTTGGATTTGCGCCGGGGCCGTGGGAAATATCCGCATGACACGCAGCACATACCGACGACCCACCGGGCAAAAGGCGCGGATTCGATGACCGAAAACGGCAAAATCGTGCCCGTGATCCTGTCGGGCGGCGCCGGGCAAAGGCTTTGGCCGTTGTCGCGCCAGCAGTATCCCAAACAGTTCCTCAATCTCGCCGGCGACGAGAGCATGCTGCAGGACACCATCCGGCGGGTCAGCGGCGCGGACTTCGAAGCGGCAATGTTCATCTGCAACGACGAACACCGTTTCCTGGTCGCCGAACAGGCGCGCGCCATCGAATACGCGCCCCGCGCCATCGTGCTCGAGCCCGAAGGCCGCAACACCGCGCCGGCGGCGGCCTTGGCGGCGCTGATCCTGGTTCGGGACAACCCCGATTCGCTCATGCTTCTGGCGCCGTCGGATCATGTCATCGAGGATTCGGAGGCCTTCCGGGCCGCCGTAACGGCCGCCCTGCCGGCTGCCGAGGCGGGCCGCTTCGTCACCTTCGGTATCCGTCCGACACGCCCGGCGACGGGCTATGGGTATATCCGCGCGGGCCTGCCGCTCGACGGCATGCCGGGCTGTGTCGATATCGGGCTCTTCGCCGAAAAACCGGACCGGGCGACGGCGGAGACGTACCTCGCCGATGGCGGATACTGCTGGAACGCCGGGATCTTCCTGTTCCGGGCGGCGGCGTATCTCGACGCGCTCGAGAAGCTTCGCCCGGATATTCTGAATGCCTGCCGCAACGCGGTTTCGGGCGGGCGCGACGACATCGATTTCTTCCGTCCCGACCCCGAGGCGTTCGCCGAATGCCCCTCGCAGTCGATCGACTACGCGGTGATGGAACACACCGACAGCGGCGCGATGGTGCCGGTCGACATGGGCTGGAACGACTTGGGTTCGTGGGACGCGCTGTGGCAGATCGGCGAGCACGACGAGAGCGGCAATGTTATTTCCGGCGACGTCGTCGCGCACGAGACGTCGAATGCGTATCTGCATTCGACGGGGCCGCTGCTGGCCGCCGTCGGCGTCGAGGACATCCTGCTGATCGCCACGGATGACGCCGTGCTGGCGGTCGCCCGCGACAAGGTCGAGGCGGTCAAGGACGTGGTCCAGATGCTGAAACAGAGCGGCCGCTCCGAGCATCTGCATCACGATCGGGTCTACCGGCCGTGGGGCTGGTACCAGTCGCTCGACATGGGCGAGCGGTTCCAGGTCAAGCATCTGATGGTCAAGCCAGGCGCCGGGCTCTCGCTGCAGTCGCACCAGCACCGCGCCGAGCATTGGGTCGTGGTCAGCGGCACCGCGAAAGTGACCCGGGGAGACGACATCCTGACGCTGTCGCCGAACCAGTCGACCTATCTGCCGGCCGGCACGAAACATTCGCTTGAGAACCCCGGGGACGTGCCGCTCCGGGTCATCGAGGTGCAGACCGGCAGCTACCTCGGCGAGGACGACATCGTCCGCTACGAAGACCGCTACGGACGGGCCTGAGCGGCGCCGCCTGGGATTGAAGATTTACCGCTCAAACATCTGTAAAAAAATAAAAATCCGGCCTTGCGTTCAAGAAATGAACTTGACGTTCAGGCATTGAACGCAGTACTGTTCGATTCGTGAACGCGGGCTGACCCGGTGGCTGTTTTCCGGGGCTTTCCGAGGGATATTGACCGGGGCGTTTCAGAGACTCTTCAGGGGCCTCAAGCAGACATCTTCGACGGGACGAAAACGGGCGGCAGCGCCGCCCGGCGGCGGGATTCAAGCAGTGTCTAAAATCAAGATCGAGACGTCGGACATGGACAACGAGGCCAAGATCACCCTCGGCCTCCTCAACATGGTCCACGACAACGCTCAGGCCTCGCAGCGTTCGATGGCCGACGGCCTCGGCATCGCGCTCGGCCTCGCCAACGCATACCTCAAGCGCTGCGTCAAAAAAGGCCTGATCAAGATCAGCCACGCGCCCGCCAACCGCTATGCGTACTATCTGACACCGCAGGGCTTCACCGAGAAATCCAGGCTGACGGCCGAGTTCCTGTCGCAGTCGTTCAACCTGTTCCGCCACGCCCGGACCGCGGGTGCCGACATGTTCGGCAAGTGCCAGTCGCGCGGCTGGACCCGTATCGCATTGCTCGGCGCCGGCGACCTTGCCGAAATCTTCACCCTGTCGGCGCGCGATTTCGACATCGAACTGGCGGGCGTCATCGCCGATCTTCCGAATGCCAGCGAGTTCGCCGGCCTGCCGGTGATCCCGCCCGCCGCCTGCGAGCAGGCCGACATTGACGCCGTGATCGTCTGCGATATCTCCAACCCACAGGCCGCCTTCGACCGGGCGCTGACGCTGTTCGCACCCGATCGCGTACTGGCGCCGCGCTTTTTAGGGGTGGTCCGGCCCGATGAGATCGCGGCAGGAGCGGGCGAATGACGTATTGGTGCGCCGTCAACACGCAGGTCAACGCCGAGGACAAGGCCGTCTTCCATCTGATGCGTCAGGGCTTCAAGGTCTTGCTGCCGAAGCACCTCAAACGGCGCTCGCACGCCCGCAAGGTCGAGTGGGTGCCCAGGCCGTTGTTCCCAGGCTACCTGTTCGTCGAGATCGACCCCGAGCGTTCGCCGTGGCGCGCGATCCGTTCGACCGTCGGCATTTTCGATGTGATCCGCTTCGGCGAGAAACCGGCGCCGATCCCGAACGAGGTGATCGACGAAATCAGGGCGCGCCAGGACGAGAACGGCCTCGTGAAGACCCACGACGGGACCAATTTCAAACCGGGCGACGCGGTACGCGTGCTGCAGGGCGCGCTCGGTGAATTCGAAGCTCTTTTCGAAAGCACGGACGACCGCAACCGGGTCACCGTGCTGTTGAACATGCTCGGCCGCCAGGTGCGCGCCCGGGTCAGCAAAAACGCCGTGTTCGCCGCGATCTAGCGCGCGCACGCACGGCCGTTATCCGTTTCCGCACTCGGGGGCTTTTCACCCGGAGTGCGGTAGCATGTCTGAAACACGTCAAAGAATCCGGAGTTTCCGTGAACGCTGAACCTTCCTCCCCGGGCGCCGGGCGCCTCGTCACCATTTTCGGCGGTGCCGGCTACATCGGCCCGATCGTCGCCAAACGCCTCCTGCGCCAGGGCTACCGGGTGCGCATTGTCGATATGTTCCTTTACGGCACCCAGAACGTGCTGCTTGGTCTGTTCGACGAGCCGGGTCTTGAGGTGCTGAACGGCGACGAAGGGAAAAGCGACGTGCTGGACCGCGCGCTTGAGGGCGCCACCGACGTGGTGATCCTGGCCGGCCTGGTCGGCGATCCGATCACGAAGAAGTATCCCGAAGCCCATCAGGCGGTGAACGAAGACGGCATCGCCGGCATCATCGACGCGCTCGATGGGCGCGGTCTGAAGCGCGCCATCTTCGTTTCGACGTGTTCCAACTACGGCCTGATCCCGGAGGGCACGCTCGCCGACGAGGGCTTCGAGCTCAATCCGCTGTCGCTTTACGCCAAAGCCAAGGTCGGGATGGAGAAGAAGCTTCTGGGCCTCGAAGGCAAAGTCGATTTCGAGGGCGTGGCACTCCGCTTCGCGACCGCGTTCGGCCTGGCGCCCCGCATGCGGTTCGATCTGACGGTGAGCCAGTTCACCCGCGAGATGTACCTGAAAAACGATCTCCTGGTTTACGATCCCGACACCTGGCGGCCTTATTGCCACGTGCAGGATTTTGCCGAGGTCATCCAACGGGTCCTCGAAGCGTCCGCGGACAAAGTCGCCTTCGACGTCTTCAACGCCGGCGGCGACGCCAACAACTTCACGAAAAGGATGATCGTCGAGGCGATCCAGAAGCATATTCCGGACGCGCCGGTGGATTATCAGGAGCACGGATCGGACCCGCGGAACTACCGCGTCGACTTTTCCAAGATCCGCGAACGGCTCGGCTTCACGCCCCGCTACACCGTCGAGGACGGCATCCGCGAATTGATCCGGGCGCTGGATCAGGACCTGTTCGCCGACGTCGACGCGCGCACCAATTTTTACGGCAACTACGAGATCGACTACCCGGCGAAATGACCGCGCCGCGCAAAATCTGCGTCGTCACCGGGACCCGCGCCGAGTACGGTCTGATGTACTGGCTGATGCGCGAGATCGAGCAAGACCCTGCGCTCGAACTTCAACTGATCGTCACGGGCGCGCACCTCGAGCCCCGCTTCGGCAATACCGTAGACGTGATCGAGCGCGACGGCTTCAGGATCGATGCCCGCGTGCCGATCGATCTATCCGACGACACGCCGCGCGGGATCGTCAAGTCGACCGCGCTGGCGGCAAGCGGCATCGCGGACGCCTTCGAAACGCTGGCGCCGGACATCGTGGTTTTGCTGGGTGACAGGTTCGAGATTTTCGGCGCGGCCCAGGCAGCGATGATCACGCGCCGTGTCATCGCACATCTATACGGCGGCGAGGTTACGGAAGGCGTGATCGACGACCCGATCCGTCACGCCATCACCAAGATGTCGCATCTTCATTTCACATCGGCGGCGTCCTACCGCGACCGGATATTGCAGATGGGCGAGTCTCCCGCCCATACCTTTAACGTCGGCGCGATCGGTCTGGACAACATCGATATGCTGGATCTGCTGGACCGTGACGCGCTTGGGGAAGATATCGGCCTCGATCTCGGCGGCGGCTATTTTCTAGTCACGTACCACCCCGTCACCCTGAACGACAGCGTGCCAGAAGCCGGGGCGCAGGCGCTGGTTCAGGCACTCGATGCGTTCCCGGACAAGAAGGTGATCGTCACGGGGGTGAACGCGGATAGCGGTAACGCCGCCATTCGCCGGGTCTTCGAAAACTTCGCCATGGGCAACGCCGGACGCGTCCTGATGATCACGTCGATGGGGCAACGCCGTTATTTGAGCGCGATGAAACACTGCGACGCCGTCGTCGGCAATTCGTCGAGCGGCATCGTCGAGGCGCCGTCGTTCGGCGTGCCGACCGTCAACATCGGCGACCGGCAGAAAGGCCGCCTGCACGCCGCGTCCGTAATCGATTGCGCCGAGGACGCCGCATCCATCGCGTCTACGCTCCGTCATGCGACCGGCGAAGCGCACCGCAATGCCGCCCGTCAAGCCGTCAGCCCGTTCGGCGTGCCCGGCGTTTCAGCGCGCATCAAGCGCGTGCTGGCGGAGACGCCGCTGCACGGCATTATCATGAAAAAATTCGTCGATCTGCCGCTCGTTGCGGCGGAGGCCGACGATTCTCGGATCAGGGAAATCAGCTGACATGGCCGTGTTCATCATTGCCGAAGCAGGGGTCAATCATAATGGCGATATGGCGCTGGCGCGCGGCCTGATCGACGCCGCCTGCGCCGCCAACGCAGACGCGGTCAAGTTCCAGACGTTCACCGCCGAAGAGGTGACGATCGAAAGCGCACCAAAGGCGAACTATCAGATGGAACTGACCCGACCGGACGAATCGCAACTCGACATGATCCGCACCTTCCAGCTCAGCCGCGAGGCGCATTTCGAGTTAACGGCGTATTGCGCCGAGAAGGGCATTCGCTTCATGTCGTCTCCGTTCGATATCGACAGCCTGCATTTCCTGACGGACCGGCTCCATCTCGACATACTGAAGATTCCGTCCGGCGAGCTGGTCAACGGACCGATGCTGATGGCGGCCGGCACATCGGGCTGCGATATCATTCTTTCGACCGGCATGGCGGATATGGCGGAGATTGAGACCGCGCTGGGCGTCCTCGCCTACGCCATGACCGGCGGCGACGAACCGGCACCCGGCGCGTTCAAGGCGGCTTTCGATTCCGCCGAGGGTCAGGATCTCCTGCGCCGGAAAGTATCGCTACTGCATTGCACCACCGCCTATCCGACCCCCTATGCGGATGTGAACCTGCGCGCGATGCATGCCATCAAGGATGCGTTCGGGCTGCGGGTCGGTTATTCAGATCACACGCCGGGCATCGTCGTTTCGACCGCCGCCGTGGCTATGGGCGCGCAGATCATCGAAAAACACTTCACGCTCGACCGTTCGCTGCCCGGCCCCGATCACAAGGCTTCGCTCGAACCGGACGAATTGGCCGATCTGGTCACTCAGGTCCGACAGGTCGAAGCGGCGCTCGGCAACGGCGAGAAGCGGCCTTGCCCGGCAGAGATCGAGAACACCGACATCGCCCGAAAAAGCCTTGTCACCACCCAGCCCATCAAGGCCGGCGAGCCATTCACGGCGGACAACCTCGGGATCAAGCGTCCGGGCTCGGGCATTTCGCCGATGAAATACTGGGACTGGCTGGGCAAACCGGCGCCGCGCGATTTCGACGCCGGCGTACTGGTCAGCGAGTAACGGGGTTCGACCATGAAAGAGCAGCACTTCCTCGACCCGAACACGATCACGCCGGACAACGTGCCGCGCGTCGACTATCACATGCACACGGATTACACCGACGGCCGCCACAGCGCCGAGGACATGCACGCCGCCGCCGTCGATTGCGGCCTTGAGGCGATCCTGTTCAGCGAGCACGCGCGCAAAAGCAGCGGCGAGTGGTTCGGCGAGTTCGCGGCGCGTATCCGCGCCCTGCCGCAGGACGAGTGCCGCGCCTTTGTCGGTACCGAATGCAAGGCCGACGGTTTCGGCGGCGAGATCGATACCGCACCTGAGGTTTCCGACCATTGCGACCTGATCATGTGCAGCGTCCACCGGTTCCCGGACGGCCAAGGCGGGTTGCGCGAATTCAGGGATGTGCCGGCAGACGAGGCGCTCGATATCGAATACCGCCTGTCGCTGGCGGTGCTGGAGAACCCCGAGGTCGACATCCTGGGCCACCCGTTCGGCATGTCGTTGCAGCGCTACCGGAACGACCCGGGCGAAGAACGTTGGCGCGCGGTGATCGAAAAGGCGGCCAAGCACGATGTCGCCATAGACATCAGCGGGCGCTACCACCCGAACCTCTGGCAGCTGATCGAATGGTGCCGCGATGCCGGGACGAAAGTCACACTGGGGTCCGATGCGCACCACGTCAACGAGGTCGGCCTGATCACCCGAAAACTTCAGGGCGAGGAGCGCAGCGCGTGACGCACCGCGTTCTGGTCACCGGTGCGGGCAGCGGCGTCGGCAACGGTATCGTCAAGGCGTTGCGCCTTGGCGGCCTGCCGCTGACCGTTATCTGCAGCGATATCGCACCGCTGAATGTCGGCTTGTTCCGTGCCGACGAGACCGTGATCTGGCCGAAAGTAGAAGCGCCGGAAGCCCTCGACACCATCACCCGGAGCCTCAAGGAACGCGCCGTCGATATCGTACTGATCGGCTCCGAATACGATCTCGCGTTTTTTGCCGAACACCGGGACCGGATTGAAAGCGAGACCGGCACCCGCATCGTCGTTTCTCCTGCCGAGACGATCCGCATGGCCAACGACAAATGGCTGACGTCGCGGTTTCTGGTCGACAACGGTCTCGCACATCCGAAAACGTTCCTGGCCGAAAGCCTCGACGATGCGCTGGCGGCGGCGGCGGAACTCGGTTACCCGCTTATGCTCAAGCCCCGCGTCGGGACGTCGTCCCGTCATGTCCACGTGATCCGCGATGAAGCATCGTTGAAGCAGATTTATCCGGGCGTCCCGGCGCCGATCGTGCAGGAATTGCTGGATACCCCGAGCGCGGCGTTCAAGAACGAATATACCGCGACCGTCTTCAAGACCGCGTCGGGCGGCGTACTCGGTCCGTTCGTCGCCCGGCGCACCCTCAAGGGTGGCGATTCCTGGAACCTCGAGGTGGCCCCCTTCGAAGCCGTGCATCCGTTGTTGCTGGATGTCGCCAATGCGCTGCCGGCGATGGGCACCTTGAACGTGCAACTGGTCCTGACCGATCGCGGGCCGGTGCCGTTCGAAATCAACGCCCGCTTTTCCGGCACCACGGCGGTGCGCGCGCACTACGGCTTCAACGATCCCGACATGGCCGTCCGCCATTTCCTTTTGGGCGAGGACCTGGACCTGCCGGTAATCGGCAAGGGTCTGGCGCTCCGGTATATGGAAGAAGTATTCATCGACGGCGTCGACGCCGCGAACGCCGCCGACGGTTTCGGCAAGGGCGTGGTGCACGCATGGTTCTGAACCGCGTCCTCGTCACAGGTGCGTCGGGAATGGTCGGCGCCCATACCTGCGAAGCCCTGGCGGCGCGCGGGATCGGAGTCGTCGCCACGTCGCGAAGCCGACCCTCGGATTTACCCGATGGGGCGGACTGGATCGCGTTCGATCTCGCGGACCGGAACTCTACCGGTGACTACCAGGCCGCGTTTGGCGATGTGGACGCCGTCGTCCATTGCGGTGCGTTCGTGCCGCGCCCGGGCCTTGCCTCCGACGCGCGCACCATGATCGACGTCAACGCTGGCGCCTGCCACACCCTCGGCTCATGGGCGCAGAATGTCGGCGCGCATATGGTCTATATTTCAGGCGCTGCGGTCTACGCCGACCCGGATGCACCGGCGATCACCGAAAGCGCACCGACCGGCTACAACAACGCCACCGGTCTTTACGGTGCCAGCAAGCTGATGGGCGAAATGGTGTTCGCCGATCTTGCCCGTCAGGGTTTGACGGTGACCTCGCTCCGCGCGTCGGCGGTTTATGGGCCCGGCCTGCCGGACGGCAAGATGATTCCGAAATTCCTCAAGGCGGCGGCTGGCGGCGAGACCATCGCGCTCAGCCCGCCGGTCGATGACCGGGTTGATCTGGTGTTCGCCGGCGATGTCGCGAAAGCGGCCTGCCTGGCTATCGAGCGCAAGCAGGCGGGCGTCTTCAATATCGGCGCGAATGTTCTGCACAGTGTCACCGG
>JAGLED010000010.1 GCA_023145215.1 Rhodospirillales bacterium
ATGCGGTCGGCTTCGTCGATCACCAGAATCTTGACGTCGTTCATCAGAAGGTGCCCGCGGTCGAACACGTCGAGCAGGCGGCCCGGCGTTGCGATCAGCACGTCGACGCCACGGTTCAAGACCTTGAGCTGCTCTTCCATCGACGAGCCGCCGATCAGCAGGGCCTTCGAGAGTTTGTGGTATTTACCATAGATCTCGAAGTTGTCGGCGACCTGCGCCGCGAGTTCGCGCGTCGGCTCGAGAATGAGCGAGCGGGGCATGCGCGCTTTGGCGCGGCCGGCGGCCAGAATTTCGATCATGGGCAGCGTGAAAGACGCCGTCTTGCCGGTGCCGGTCTGGGCGCAGCCCAAAACGTCACGCCCCATCATAACGACGGGGATGGCTTTTTCCTGGATCGGTGTCGGTTCCTCGTAGCCCGCTTCGTGAATGGCGCGGAGGACTTCGTCGCTAAGACCGAGATCGGTAAATTTCATATGGGAGCGTTTTTTCCTGAGATGCTGCTGCAACCCGCAGCGCGTCTGTATATCGATGCATCTCGCAAATAGCGTTGTTGTTGGCCCGGAGTGTATGGTTTCAGCGCGTTAAGTCAATAACTTCCGGGCTTTCCCAAAGGTTTCTCGTGTTCTAACGTCTTTTCATGACAACACCTTTACTGCTTTTGCCGGGACTGCTGTGCGACGACCAATTATGGGCGGCACAGACGGCTGCCCTTGCCGGGGACTGCGATGTCGTCGTTGCCGACATGACGCAGGACGATAGCATCGCCGCCATGGCATCCCGGGCCATTTCACAAATGCCGGAAAGCTTCGCCGTTTGCGGATTATCGATGGGCGGCTACACGGCGATGGAAGTGATGCGCCAGGCGGGCGACCGGGTCACGCATCTGGGCTTGTTCGACACCTCACCTTACGCCGACACACCCGAGCGGATCGAAATCCGCAGGAACCTGATCGAGCGCGTGAAGGGCGGTGCCTTCGAGAACGTGATCGAAGAGCATTTCCAAAGCTTCGTCCATCCGTCGCGCCTTTCGGACACCGAACTTATGGGTAAAATCCGCACGTCCGCGTTAAATGTGGGCCCCGAGGCCTATATCCGCGAGCAGACCGCGATCATCGGCCGCGTCGACAGCACCGACAGCCTGTCGAAGGTGACCTGTCCGACGCTGGTGCTTTGCGGGGCCGAGGACGCGCTGACTCCGCCCAGCCTTCACGATGAAATGGCCGAACTGGTTCAGGGGGCGACGTTGGTCAAGGTGCCCGGCAGCGGCCACCTGCCGACCCTGGAAAAACCCGACGAGATAACGGCCGCCATGCGGGAGTGGCTGGAGCTTGGCTGACTTGGACGGCAACGACGATATCCTGAGCCGCGTCCTCGCCGGCGAAACCCGGGCCATTGCCCGGCTGATGTCCCGGGTGGAGGGCCGTCCCGCCGACGTTGCACCGATCATGGCGGAAATCCATAAGAACGCCGGCCGGGCGCACGTGATCGGACTGACCGGCGTCCCCGGTTCCGGCAAGTCGACATTGGTGCACGCCATGGCGAAAGCCATCCGCGCGCGCGGCAAGACCGTCGGCATCGTCGCCGTCGACCCGTCGAGCCCGTATTCCGGCGGCGCGATCCTGGGCGACAGGGTCAGAATGAGCGACCTTTCGACCGACGAGGGCGTGTTCATCCGCTCGCTGGCGACACGCGGTGCACTGGGCGGGCTGGCGCGCGCCGCGCTCGACACCGTCGATGTTCTGGACGCGGCGGGATTCGATGTCGTCTTGATTGAAACCGTCGGCGTCGGACAGGACGAGGTCGATATCGCCGAAGCGGCCCAGACGGTGCTGGTTGTCTCGGCGCCCGGGCTTGGCGACGGCATTCAGGCCATCAAGGCCGGAGTGCTGGAAATCGCCGACGTGCATGTTGTTTCGAAATGCGACAAGGAAGAATCCAGCCGCACCGTCGCCGACCTGAAGGCAATGCTGCACCTGGGCTCAACCGTCCGTAACCGTTACGGCTGGGAAGTGCCGGTGTTGCGGACCTCGGCCGAAACCAACCTCGGCATCGACGAATTGGTCGACACGCTGGAAAAACACCGCACGCACCTGACCGAAAGCGGCGAGGGCGCGATCCGCAAGCGGCGCATTCTGGAGACCCGCATCCTTAAGACCGCCGAGGATTTGTTGCGTCAGCGCATCGGCGAGGGGGACGCGCTCACCAGTGCCGTCGAAAGCACGCTCGACGGCAAAACGTCGCCGCGTCAGGCGGCGGAAGAACTTTTGAAGACTGTCTAGTCTGTATCCCGGCCTTGAGCCGGGACCCATTTATGCAACTGAACGAGGAACACCATCGGTCCCCGGGTGGTCTTTCACCCCGCCCGAGAAACACAGGGCGTTAACATGTGTTATTGGCGGTATTAAAGCATCTTCCGGTACTTGATGAAGGGCGTCAGTTCGCCGACCCGGTCATAGAGCACGCGGGCGACGCTGTTGAATTGCTGCGTCATCCAGTAAATCTCGGACGCATCGGCTTCGGCGGCTTTTTCATAGACGGTCTCGATGAGTGCGCGGCCCGCACCTGTGGTTCTAGCCGCCGGGTCGACAAATAGGTCCTGTAGATAACATTTGTCGCGTTCGTTCCACGTCGTCTTATGAAACAGGTAGTGGACGATGCCGATGACATTCCCGGTGCCGTCACACGCGACCAGGCAGTGCGGGTCGCCTTCGCTCAACAGCCGGGTCCAAAGCCCCCGGGTCTGTTCGTCGGTGACGGGATGACCATAAAACGTCAGGTACCCGTGCCAGAGAATTTCCCAGCGGTCGTAGTCGGCTTCATGAAGGGGGCGGATGGTAATCGGCATTTGCCTGCTCCTGGTCGATAGGTTCACAAGACCATTGCCGGATATTGGCCTTTTCAAAAGTACCTTAACACGCAAAATAACGGTACCAATTGGAGAGAACGATGCCGCAAATCTCAGACCATGCCCCCTTGTTGATGGTCGCCGTCGAGCGTGACAACGATGTCCCCATGCATCGCCAGGTCTATGACCAGATCAGGGACGCGATTCTGGGGGGGCGCCTTGCGCCGGGCCGGCGGCTACCGTCGAGCCGCGCGCTGGCCGACGAGCTCGGCGTTTCGCGGAACACCGTGCTCGCCGCCTACGATCAGCTTTTTGCGGAGGGATATACCGAAGGGCAGGTCGGCTCCGGGACACGTGTTTCGCGCGTTTTGCCCGAAGACGTCTTGGCGGCTCGGACGGCGGCGGACGCAAGGCAAGACACGAACACCGACCCGATCGCGTCGCTTTCCGAGAAAGGCCGCGCTCTTCTGACGGCCAGGCCACGGGCGCACCGGGCCGCCACGAAGGGCGAGTTCCGGCCCGGCCTGCCCGAGATTGACCGCTTCCCATGGACCCAATGGAGCCGCATGGTCGCCAAGTTCTGGCGCAGTCCACCTCGTCAGCTCGTATCTTACGGGGACCCCGCCGGCTACATGCCGCTGCGCATCGCGATTGCGGATTACCTGCGTGCGGTCAGGGGGCTCGTCTGCGATCCCGAACAGGTGATTGTTACCGCAGGTGCCCAACAGGCCATCGACCTTGCGGCGCGCGCACTTCTGGATCCGGGCGACAAAGCGTGGATCGAGGATCCCGGTTATGCAGGAATCCGGGGCGTGCTGACGGCGACGCAAACGGAACTGGTGCCGCTGCCCGTCGATCAGGAAGGGCTGGTCGTTGCCGAGGGCATCAAACGCGCGCCCGATGCGCGCATGGCGGTGGTAACGCCGTCGCACCAGTATCCACTGGGACCGGTCATGAGCCTCAAGCGGCGTCTCGAACTTTTGGATTGGGCGCGCGAGAGCGGGGCGTGGATCCTCGAAGACGACTATGACAGTGAATATCGTTATTCCGGCAGGCCGCTGTCAGCACTGCAGGGGCTCGATAGTGCCGGGCGGGTGATCTACGCAGGCACGTTTTCCAAGGTAATGTTTCCGGCGATCCGGCTCGGTTATCTGGTGGTGCCGCCGGCGATGGCCGACCCGATCATTCGCATCCGCCGCTCACTGGACGATCAAACCGCCATCGTCATGCAGCCGGTCCTGACGGAGTTCATCGAAACCGGGCACTTCGCCGCGCACATTCGCCGGATGCGTCTGCTGTACGCGGAACGCCAGGGCGTCCTCGTCGAGGCCGTTCGGAAATATCTTGGGGACGTGCTGGAGATCGAACCGGACGAAGCGGGGATGCATACGGTGGCGATGTTCAGGCCGAATTGCGGTCTGGCCGATATCGACGTCGCCGAAGCGGCCGGTCGGGCCGGGATCAGTTTATATGCATTGAGTGAGTTCTATTACGGCACGCCGGACCGCAACGGACTGGTGTTCGGTTACGCCGGGCTCGAACCCCGCGAAATCCGCAAGGGCATCGAAAAGCTGGCGGGGGTCATTGCGGGGCTGCAACCCCCGTCACCCTGAACTCGATTCAGGGTCCATGAGCGAAAACCCGGAAGCGAGGCCATGCCGCATGGATCCCAAATCAAGTTTGGGATAACGAAGAGCGGCAAATATCGCTCTCCGTCCGCCCGGGAAACAGGCGTAGCGGGATTTAGCCCTCGGCCTTCATGGTGACGTAGGTGCCGGGCGCGTCGCACAACGGCTTGAGCTTGCCATCGCCCGGCTTGCGCGCGTCGACGAGTTCCTTCGGGCTGTGCTGCTTGACCCATTTGTCCCAATCCGGCCACCACGAGCCATCGTGCTGTTCGGCGCCGGCCAACCATTTGTCCGGATCGGCGGGGATGTCGTCATTGACCCAGTAGCAGTATTTACCTGCAGCAGGCGGATTGACGACACCGGCGATATGGCCGGACGCCGACAGAATGAAGCGGATTTCGCCGGAATAAAGCTGGGTCGCCTTGTAGGTCGGTTTCCAGGGCGCGATATGGTCTTCGCGGGTCGAGATGATGTAGGTCGGCACCTTGATCTTTCTGAGGTCGAGCTTGACCCCGTCGATCTCGATCCCGCCCGGCTCGACCAGCTTGTTGTCCAGGTACATGTTGCGCAGATAGAAGCTGTGCATCGCCGCCGGCATGCGCGTCGAGTCCGAGTTCCAGAACAAAAGATCGAACGGGAACGGATCTTTGCCGAGAAGGTAATTGTTGACGACGAACGACCACACCAGGTCGTTGGCCTTCATCATGTTGAAGGTATTCGCCATCTCGCTGCCTTCAAGGAAACCGCGCTCGTTCATCTTGTCTTCGAGATTCTGGAGCGAGGTGTCGTCGATGAAGACACCTAGATCGCCGGCTTCCTCGAAGTCGACCATCGTCGTGAAGAAGGTCGCGGACTTGACGCCCTTCATCTTTTTAGCGGCCATGTAGGCCAGTGTGGTCGCGAGCAGCGTACCGCCGATGCAGTAGCCGACGGCGTTGACTTCGGCTTCGCCGGTCGCCTGCTTGATCGCTTCGATGGCGGCGAGGGGGCCTTCGAGCATGTAATCCTCGAACGTTTTCATCGCCAGTTTGCGGTCCGGGTTGACCCACGAGATCACGAACACAGTGTTGCCCTGTTCGACGGCCCACTTGATGAAGGAGTTCTTCTCGCGGAGGTCGAGAATATAGAATTTGTTGATCCACGGCGGGCAGATCAGCAGCGGCGTCTTCGACACTTTTTCAGTCGTCGGCGTATACTGGATCAATTCCATCAGGTCGTTGCGGAAGACAACCTTGCCCGGCGTCGTGGCGACGTTCTTGCCGACTTCGAACGCATCCGTGTCGGTCATCTTGATGGCCAGCTTACCGTCACCGCGTTCGAGGTCTTCGAGGAGGTTGCGAAGGCCGTTCACCAGGTTTTCGCCCCGGCTTTCGATGGTCGTCTGCAGCACTTCCGGGTTGGTCATCACGAAGTTGGTCGGCGACAAGGCATCGGCGTACTGCTTGGTGAAGAATTCGACTTTTTGTTTGGTTTTCTTGTCGAGACCTTCGACATCGCTGACGGTGTTTTCCATCCAGTTCGACGTCAAAAGGTAGGATTGCTTGATGAAATCGAAGACGTCGTTTTCCCAGGCTTCGTTCTTGAAGCGGCGGTCGTCGCGGGCCGGTTCGACGATGGGGGTGGTATCCTGTCCCATCATGCGGCTCGCCGTGTTCTGCCACAGCTTCATGTAGTCCTGCCAAAGGTTCATGTTGGCTTCGACCATCTTGTGAGGCTGGGTCATCATCTTGGTCGTCATCTCAAGGAACGCGCTGCCGATGTTCAGCGGGTCCTCCATGCCGACGGACTTGCTGCCCGGCTGGGCCTGTTTGTTCAGAAATTCCTGAACAAGACGCTGCGAACGCTCCGCGATGTCTGCCATGGTCTCTGAGATTTGCGATTCATCGACGTCGATGTTTTGTTTCGATTGATTCGTCATTTTGTAACCACCTCTCAGAAGTCTTTGAAAAAACAGCAAATCATGCTAACGAGCGGGTCACAGCCCGTTCATGCGGCACGTGTTTCGGTTACTTGCCGTCCCGCTGAATTCCGTATATGGAGAACTTGATTGTGCAATGCAACATTTTCAGGCGTTTGTAAAGATTTAACCCTTTGTGAGCAATGTAAAATCTTGCGCAAACTATATGTTATGCTTTCAATAGCATAGTGAAGGATAATAATGGATTCCATGCGGCCGCGTAACCGCATCATCCGAACGCCGGGGCAAGGCACGCGGGATGAGTCCGCAGGCCGAACAGGGAAAGACGAGGGAGCTAGGGGCGCAATGAAATCGACGCTTGAGACCGCAACGCGGTGGACCGGCTACGGAAGGATGCTCCGCGGCATGGCCGTCGTCATCGGTAGTTCGCTTGCGATCACCGCCTGCTCAGATGTGCCGGACGCTATCAACCCTTCGGCTTGGTACGATGCTGCGACCGGGTCCTCGTCGGCCAGCAAGCAGTCCGCCGACGATCCGGACAATCAACTTCAGGCCGACCGCGACAAGGCCTCGCCCGGCGCCGATGGTTCGTCGCCGAATCTGGCGCGTGTCGACCAGCAGATGGCGCAACGCGAGAATATGACCAGCGGCCTTGCCGCCGATACTCAGGGCCGCAAGTATGCAGACAGCGTGCAGCGCCAGGACGAGGCGGCGAAGGACTCGCTATATGCCGAGGACAAGGCACCGCCGCCGGCGCCGCAGGTGGAAGCTCAAAGTGCCACACCGACACCGCAACCGGCCAAGCCGGTGACGACTGCCGAAGCACCGCCGACGCCCGAGCCTAAGAAGCCTGAGACGGTAACGCAGAGTGCGACGAAGACCACCCAGGAACCGGTTACCTCGGTTTCGGGCGGGCCCGATTCCACCTATGGCGTGGACCCCGGTATGAAAGAACGTCTGCAGCGCTCGCTGGCTGAAATTCAGGCCCGCGCGGCGGACCAGGGGTCGCTTTTGCCCTCCGATATGGAAGCCATCGGCGACGGGCAGGGCACCGTTGTCATTTCGTCCGGCGGTGTTGAAATGTCGATGGCGCCTGCGTCGTCCGGGTTGCAGTTCCGTAACGTCGGCACCGGCCAACAGCAATTCGGTGCAGGAAGGGTAGCCAATAACGGTGCATTGCCGTTACCCGCATCCTCGACCCGGGTTGCGACGATTCTCTTCAAGAACGGCTCGTCCGGACTGGATAGCAACGACAGAAAAATCCTTGCGGACGTGGCGCGGCTGCAGCGTCAGCACAACGCGACCGTGCGCGTCATCGGTCATGCCAGCCAGCGGACCCGCAATATGGAGCCGTCGCGCCACAAACAGGCCAATTATGAAGTGTCGGTCCAGCGCGCCAACCAGGTCGCGACCGAACTGCAGCGCCTGGGCATTGCGCCGGATCGGATTCTGACCGCCGCCGTTGGCGACAACAACCCGATCTATCTGGAAGTGATGCCGTCGGGCGAAGCGGGCAACCGCCGCACGGAGATCTACCTCTCCAACTGACCGGCCTCGCAAGAATTCAGCCTTGTGCCGCCACGGTCTTTCTGTGATGAAAGGGCGCCATGGAACGCGATTTTTACAAAATCCGACGGATGCCACCTTATGTCTTCTCGGAAGTGAACGACATGAAGGCGCGTGCGCGCGCCGAAGGGGCCGACATCATCGATTTCGGCATGGGCAATCCGGACCTGCCGACACCCGCGCATATCGTCGAGAAACTCAAGGAAACCGTCGATAACCCGAAGACACACCGCTACTCCAATTCACGCGGGATTCCGGGCCTTCGAAAGGCGATTTCGGGCTATTACGGGCGCCGCTTCGGCGTCGACGTCGATCCGGAAAAACAAGCTATCGTTACGCTTGGCTCGAAAGAGGGCCTGGCCAACCTGTCGCAGGCGATTACCAGCCCCGGCGATGTCATTCTGGTGCCGAACCCGAGTTACCCGATCCACCAGTTCGGCTTCATCATCGCCGGTGCCGCAGCCCGCTCGATTCCGGTCGAGCCGGGACCCGAGTTCATGGCCGCGCTCGACCGTGCGGTCCAGCACAGTGTGCCCAAGCCGACGGCAGTGGTGCTCAACTATCCGAACAATCCGACGGCGGCGCTCGCGACGCTCGATTTTTATGAGGAAGTCGTCGATTTCTGCCGTCATCATGGGATCTGGATACTGTCGGACCTCGCCTATGCCGAGATTTATTTCGACGGCAATCCGCCGCCGTCCATCCTGCAATTGCCGAAGGCGTGGGACATCGCGGTCGAATTCACATCGATGAGCAAGACCTATTCCATGCCCGGGTGGCGGATTGGGTTTGCCGTCGGCAACGAACGCCTGATCGCCGCATTGGCGCGGGTGAAATCCTATCTGGATTACGGTGCGTTCACACCGATCCAGGTCGCCGCCGCCGCCGCGTTAAACGGCCCGCAGGACTGCGTGGATGAATTCCGCGCTGTCTATAAAGAACGGCGCGATATCCTCATCGATGGTCTCGCCGGCGCGGGGTGGGACATTCCATCGCCGGCAGCGACCATGTTTGCGTGGGCGCCGATCCCGCCGGCGTTCAAGGATCTGGGTTCCATCGAATTTTCGAAGCTGCTGCTGAGCGAGGCTGAAGTCGCGGTGGCGCCGGGTCTCGGTTTCGGTGAACACGGCGACGATCACGTTCGGATCGGACTCGTCGAGAATGTTCAACGGACCCGTCAGGCCGTGCGCAACATCAAGAACTTCTTGAAAAGCCGCGGCGTCAATGCGGAGCCGCGTCAAGCGCGGACCAAGGAGGCGTCATGAGTTTGCTCAGGATCGGTATCGCTGGTCTCGGCACGGTCGGGGCTGGCACCGTCCAGGTCATCGAGTCCCACAAGAATCTCCTTCAGACGCGCGCCGGCTGCGATCTTGAGATTGTCGCCGTCTCGGCACGTTCGAAAGGGCTCGATCGCGGTATCGATATCGAACCCTACCGCTGGTACGACGATCCGACCGAAATGGCCGATGCCGACGACATCGATCTGATCGTCGAGTTGATCGGCGGCTCCGACGGCGTCGCCAAGGCGTTGGCGGAGAAGGCGCTCGGCAACGGCAAGCATGTGGTGACGGCAAACAAGGCATTGATCGCGCATCACGGTACCGATCTCGCCGCCATTGCCGAGAAGTCCGGCGCTGCGATCTATTGCGAAGCCGCGGTCGCCGGCGGGATCCCGATCCTCAAGGGGCTCCGCGAAGGTCTTGCCGCGAACGGAATCACGCGCGTCTACGGTATCCTCAACGGGACCTGCAATTACATCCTGACTGAAATGCGGGACACCGGTCGCAGCTTTGACGACGTGCTCGAAGAGGCGCAGAAACTGGGGTATGCCGAGGCAGATCCGACGTTCGACGTTGACGGTATCGACACCGCGCACAAGCTGGCGATCCTGTCGGCGATGTCGTTCGGCACCAAGATCGATTTCGACGGTATCCATGTCGAGGGGATTCGCGATATTGCGCCCATCGATATCCAGTTCGCCCAAGAACTCGGCTTCGGGATCAAGCTCCTGGGAATCGCCTCCGTCGACGGCGACGTGATCGAGCAGCGCGTGCATGCCTGCATGGTGCCGATCGACGCACCGATCAATCACGTCGAAGGCTCGTTCAACGCGGTGGTGGCGGATGGCGATTTCGTCGATACGGTCCTGCACGAAGGCCGTGGCGCAGGTGGCGGTCCGACTGCATCTGCAGTCGTGGCGGATATCCTCGACATCGCGCGCGGTCATCGGGTGCCGCTGTTCGGCGTGCCGGCGAGCGCGCTCAAGGATATGCCGACACGTCCCATGGAACGTCACCAGGGCGCCTATTATGTGCGTTTCAACGTGGTCGACAGATCGGGGGTGTTCGCCGAGATCGCGACGGCGCTGACGGACAACGACGTTTCGATGGAATCTGTGCTGCAGCGCTCGCGCGACCCGGGTCAGATCGTACCGGTCGTCATGACGTTGCACGAAACGGAAGAGGCGGCAATGCGCCGCGCCGTCGAGCAAATCACGAATATCGGCGCCGTCGTCGAGCCCCCGGTCGTAATTCGAATCGAAGCGCTTTAGACCGTCGGACCGGGGCCGCGGGTTCGTTCCCGAGCCCGGAAATCCACCGATTTTCGCGCAAGACGGGCGTTTCGCCAAACAATCACGTATTCTCCCTTTAGTTCGCATGTCGATACGGACAGAATAGAGTTATGTCAGAACCCGCAGCGAAAGACCGGAATTTATCCCTCGAATTGGTCCGTGTGACCGAAGCTGCCGCCCTTGCGGCATATCGTCACATGGGATCCGGCGATCACATGGAAGCCGATCAGGCCGCCATCTCAGCCGGGCAGGCACTTTTGAACAGTCTCGCCATCGACGGCACCGTGCGTGTCGGCGAAGGCCGGGAGGGTGAGGTCGATAAACTGTATCTCGATGAAAAGGTCGGGACCGGCGAGGGGCCCGAGGTCGATGTCGCGGTCGTCGCCCTTGAGGGGGCAAGCATCGTCGCGCGCGGCGGGCCGAATGCGATTTCGACGGTCGCCATGGCCGAAGGTGGCGGGTTTTTGAAGGTGCCCGATATTTATATGAGCAAGATCGCCGTCGGCCCGGGGCTTCCCGAAGGGGTCATCGACCTCGACCGCGAGCCAGAAGACAATCTCAAGGCTTTGGCAGCGGCGAAATCGGTTCCGGTCTCGGATCTGGTGGTGTGCATGCTGGACCGGCCGCGTCATAGTACGCTTCTGGAGAAAGTCCGCGCCGCCGGCGCGCGCGTGCGGCTTATTCTGGGCGGTGACGTCTCGGCGGCGATTGCGACCGCTTTGGACGACGGGGGCGTCGACATCTACATGGGCATCGGCGCTGCCCCTCAGGGCGTCTTGTCGGCGGCCGCGCTCCGCGGGTTCGGCGGACAGATGCAGGGCCGTTTGTTCGCCCGCAAGGACGACGACCGACTGCTCGCCAAGGACGTCGGGATCGAAGATTTCGACAAGATCTATAACGAGCGTGAGATGGCCAGCGGTAATATTACCTTTGCTGCCACGGGTATCACCTACGGCGCCATATTGGCGGGCATTCGCAGCGGCCCCAGCGGCGCCGTCAGTCACTCGCTGGTGGTGCGCTCGCTCACCGGCACTTACCGTTTTATCGAGGCACACCATGACTTCACCCGCCGGCCTCCGGTCGGTTGACGCGATCCCCGATGTTCCGTTGAGCGATGCCTTCGCGGGGGTCGAGCAATCGGTCACGGGCCGCCGCTGGGTGCTGCGTGACGTGGATGAACGTGCCGCCCTCGCGCTATCCCAGGCTTTGTCGATATCCGATATCGCGGCACGCGCGCTGACGGCGCGGGGCATCGGTATCGAGGACGCGGAAAAATTCCTCGCGCCGACACTGAAAGACCTGCTTCCGGACCCGAGCCGCTTCAAGGATATGGACAAGGCCGCCAAACGTCTGGCCGATGCCATCATGAACGGCGAAAAGATCACGCTTTTCGCCGACTACGATGTCGACGGCGCGACGTCGTCGGCGGTATTGGCGCGTTTTCTAAGGGCCGCAGGGTCGAATGCCGATGTCTACATTCCTGACCGCTTGAAAGAGGGTTACGGACCGAGCGTGGGGGCACTTGAGATGCTGGCCGGGAAGGGTACGAAGGTGTTGGTCGCCCTGGATTGCGGTACGACGGCGTTCGATGCGCTCAGGGCCGGTACCGACGCCGGGCTCGACATCGTCGTGATCGATCACCACGAGGCCGAACCGGAGCTTCCGGCCGTACACGCCTTGGTCAATCCCAACAGGATGGACGAGGATCGGGTCTATGGTCATCTGTGTACGGCGGGCCTCGCGTTCTTGTTTGCCGTTGCCATCAATCGGGAACTTCGCGCGCGCGGGTTCTGGACCGGTGATCGGCCAGAGCCTGTCTTGACCCGCTGGCTGGATCTGGTCGCGCTGGGCACCGTCTGCGATGTGGTCAAGCTCGAAGGGATCAACCGAGCGTTCGTGGTGCAGGGCCTGAAGGTCATGGCCCGACGAGACAATCCGGGCTTGCGCGCGTTGTCCGACGTTACCGGGCTCAATTCGATGCCCGAGAGCTATCATCTGGGGTTCGTGCTTGGGCCGCGCATCAACGCCGGCGGGCGCATCGGCGATTCCGGTCTGGGTTCGAAGCTCCTGCGCACCGATGACGCCAGCGAAGCTGCCGCCATCGCCACGAGGCTCGATATCCTCAACGGCGAACGCCGCGATATTGAAACTGCGTGTTTCGAAGACGCTATCTATCAGGTCGAGGAAGGACCGGAACCGGGCGCCGCCGTCGTCGCGGCCGGAGACGGCTGGCATCCGGGCGTGGTCGGCATCGTCGCCAGCCGGTTGGTCGAACGCTATCACCGGCCGGCTTGTGTCATCGCCATGAACGGCGAGACGGGCACCGGATCGGGGCGCTCGGTCATCGGGGTCGATCTCGGCGCCGCGATCATCGCCGCCCGGCAAAAAGGCTTGCTGATCAAGGGGGGCGGCCATTCGATGGCGGCAGGATTCTCGGTCTCACGCGATGCGCTTCCCGAATTTCAGTCGTTTCTGAACGAGCGCATCTCGGCGCAGACGGGCGGCGCGATGATCAAGCCGGATCTCAGGCTCGAAGGCGCAATCGCGATCCGTGGCGCAACCCTCGACTTGGCGTCTGAAATCGCTTCACTCGCTCCGTTCGGCCCCGGGAACCCCGAACCGCGCCTCGCCATCAAGAACGTCCGGATTGCATTTGCCGATATCGTCGGGAGCGATCACATCCGGTTCTCCCTGCAACAGGGAACCGGTGGGGGCACGTTGGAGGGAATCTGCTTCCGATCTGTCGGCACGCCACTGGGAGCGCTTCTTCTGTCTTCGGCGGATGTACCCGTCCATGTTGCGGGCAAGCTTAAAGCCGATAGCTGGCAGGGCCGGACCCGTGTTAAATTCCATCTGGAGGACGCGGCATACGCATTTGAGCGTGACGGCGCCGCATGACCGCTTACGAGGGGGGCGATATGGCCGAGAACGCGAAATGGGACAACCGCTTCATGGAGCTTGCCGGCTTCATCTCGCAGTGGTCCAAGGACCCGTCGACCAAGGTTGGCGCGGTGATCGTCGATCCACGCAACAAAAGGGTCGTTGCCACCGGGTTCAACGGCTTTCCGTTCGGCGTCGAAGACAAGGCGGAACGGCTCGATGATCGCGCGATCAAGTACGAGATGGTCGTGCACGCCGAAACCAACGCCCTGATGTTCGCAGGCAATCAGGCCAACGGCTGCACGCTTTACGTGACACCTCTGCCGCCATGCGCGCGGTGTGCGGTTTTGATCATCCAGGCAGGCATCAAACGTGTCGTTTCCCCAACGCCGGACACATCCAAAGAGCCTTGGAAAACGCAGTTCGAAATATCCACGCAGATGTTCGAGGAAGCCGGCGTCAGCGTCGACCTGCTTGATCTCTGAGTACCAGTAATATTGGACTCACACCGGCCGTGTGCTAATCAAAACACGGTTGCCGGTCATGTCCGGGCGGCACCTAACAGGAAATAACTGAATTCGGAGGAAACCGTGTCCTACCGCGAGACACTGAAGCATTTCATCATGCGTCAACAGACGCAGGTCACGGGCGCGACCGGTGAATTCACGCTGCTCTTGGACGACGTGTCGTCGGCCTGCAAAGGGGTCGCCAATCTGGTCCGCCGTGGCGATCTTTCCGGGGAGCTAGGCGCTGCAGTGGGTGTCAACGTACAGGACGAAAACCAGAAAAAACTCGACGTCATGGCCAACGAGCTGGCGCTGAGCTGGTGCGAAAAGGGCGGGCAGCTTTTCGCCATGGCATCCGAAGAAATGGTCGATGTCTATCCGGTTCCCAAGGGCCTCAAACGCGGTAAATACCTGCTGATTTTCGATCCTCTCGACGGGTCGTCGAATATCGAAGTCAACGGCCCGATGGGGACGATTTTCTCGATCCTCGCCATGCCGGAAGACGGGAACGGCAACCTGGAAGAAAATTTCCTGCAACCGGGTACTCAGCAACTCTGTGCCGGGTACGTGCTGTTCGGCCCGGCGACGATGATGGTGCTGACGACCGGTAACGGGGTCAACGGCTTCACGCTCAACCCGGATATCGGCGAATTCGTGCTGACCCACCCCGATATCAAGATTCCCGACGACACTCAGGAGTTCGCGATCAACGCGTCCAACCGTCGCCATTGGGAACCGCCCGTACAGCGTTATATCGATGAATGCCTTGAGGGAAAGACCGGGCCGCGCGGCAAGGATTTCAACATGCGTTGGGTGGCGGCGATGGTCGCCGATGTGCATCGCATCATCACCCGGGGCGGGCTTTTCATGTATCCGATCGACGAGAAGATTCGTGATAAGGGCGGTCGTCTGCGCCTGCTTTACGAAGCCAACCCCATGTCCTTTATCATCGAACAGGCGGGCGGGATGGCCTCGACAGGGCGAGAGCGTATCCTCGATGTGCAGCCGACAGGCCTGCATCAGCGTGTGCCGGTGATCATCGGCGCCAAGAACGAAGTGCAGCGTCTGGTCGACTACCACGCGGAATACGACAAGAACGCCGGCTGATGCAACGAGCGGTCGAAGATTTTTTGCAAGCGTTTGGGCGGCGAAGCCCGCGACGGATTGCCTGACGACGGTAACGACGCCATCGCTTTATCGCGGCCCCGGAAGACTTTAAAGTACAGCCTCGTTACCAAGGAAACACCCGAGTCATAAAAACAGCGGAAACGCGCCATGACGTTACCTTTCACCGATCTTGTCCGGTCCTTGCCGGAATCCGTCCCGTTCGTCGGCCCCGAAACGCATGAACGCCAGCGCGGTGCCCCGTTCAAGGCGCGCATCGGCGCCAATGAATCGGTATTTGGGCCGTCCCCTAAAACGGTCGAGGCGATGTGCGCTGCTGCCCAAGATGCCTGGAAGTACTGCGATGCGGAGAACTACGAGCTCAAGCAGGCCCTCGCCAAACATCACGGTGTAACTGCCGAGAACATCATTATCGGCGAAGGGATCGACGGCCTGCTGGGATTGACGGTTCGGCTGTTCGTCGATCCGGGCGATGCGGTGATTACCTCGGCCGGCGCCTATCCGACGTTCAACTATCACGTCGACGGGCACGGGGGCGTTCTGCACAAGGTGCCATACAAGGACGACCGGGAAGATCCCGAAGCCCTGCTGGCGGCGGCAAATGAACACCGCGCCAAGCTGATTTACATCTCCAACCCCGACAACCCGATGGGTACGGCGCACGCCGACGCGGTCATTCAGGACATGATGGAGCGCACACCCGCCGATGCTGTCCTGTGCCTGGACGAGGCATACTTCGAATTCGCCGATCCGGCTGTCTCGCCGCCGCTAGATACCTCGGTTTCGAACGTGATCCGCTATCGGACATTTTCAAAGGCCTACGGTATGGCGGGCGCGCGCATTGGATACGCCATCGGTGCGCCGGAAATGATCAAGGCGTTCGACAAGGTTCGGAATCATTTCGGGGTCAACAAGATCGCCCAGGCCGGTGCGCTTGCGGCGCTTGAAGACAAGGCGTTTCTGTCTGAGGTGCAATCCAGCGTGCGCAGGGCACGGGAGCGGATCAAGGAGATCGCGGCCGAGAACGGCTTAAAGGTTATCCCATCGGAAACGAACTTCGTCGCCGTCGATTGTGGCCGGGACGGGGATTACGCCCGGAAGGTGCTGAGCTTGCTCGTCGAGCGGGGAATCTTCGTCCGCATGCCAGGTGTCGCGCCCATGGACCGCTGCATCCGTGTTTCCGCCGGGACGGACGAAGACCTCGACGCCTTTGCGAAGGAACTTCCGGGGGCCCTGAAGGACGCAGCGGCGTCAGATTGAAAACGATCGTCAGGCACAGTGCGCGCGGAGCCGTTTGACGTCGCTTACGATCACCTTGTCACGCTCAACGCGAACGCCGAACGAACGAAGTTTCTGAAAATTGCGGGACAGTGTTTCGGGTTTCATGCCGAGACGATTTGCGATCAGCGACTTCTCATAGGGGAGCTGCAACGTGCATCCGCTATCGGCCTCGTGACATAGCATCAGAAGAAAACGCGCAAGTCGCTGCTCGCTGCTGCGGTTCTGCAACTGCTCGACCTCACGGGTCAAACGGTGCAAGTGCATCGATAGCGATGCGAACATGCCGCGGCACCAAGCAGGATTACTGAGGAACTTATCGGCGAAATAGTCTCGTTCGAATTCGAACAACCGGCACGGTGCGATGATTTCGGCCGTCGCCGGGTATACGCCAGCCATGAACAGGGTCGCCTCGGCGAAGGTCTCACCCTGGGCGAAAATACCGATGACAGCCTCTGTTCCGTCGGCGCGGGGATTGAAGAGTTTCACCCATCCAGAGATCACCCCATAAAAGACCTCAGCCTCGTCCCCTCGCTCAAAAAGGACTTCGCCTCTCTCGGCCACACGTACCTTAGCATGACGTGCGACATCCTTGAGGTCCGCATCGTCAGTGCCGCCGAAGAGGCGCATCCGCGCCAACATCGCCTTATCATGTTCGGTTGGTTTTTGTAGCCGCACCACGTTCTATCAGCCTTTACCATCATTACGGGAAACGTCGCCCGCTTGACTTTGGTCAAGGACACTCAAACGCGACTTTGATACCGATTCAAGCAGGAGTTTCGTGACGCTTAAATTTCGACGTTTCGGCAAGGGAACAAAATGGAGTCAAGCACACAGAATGGCGGCCCGGGCGGGTCCGTTTCTGAACCAACCCGAGCGCGTGAACTCGCAACGTTCTTGGTTGCGACATTTGTCATTATCCCGGGATTGGCCGTCGCCTTCGTCGGCGGATACGGCTTTGTCGTCTGGGCGTTTCAGATGATTTTCGGACCGCCGGGGCCTCCGGGCTGATCGGGTGAAATCGATGACCGCGACCGCCAGGAACCAGATCGACAAAAGCAGGCGGGGGTTTCTTTCAGGTAAAGGCGTGGCGTATGCCGCACCGATACGCCCCCCTTGGACGGACGAATATCGGATCGCCGAATCCTGCACGCGCTGCGAAGCGTGCGTACAGGCTTGCCCTGAAGGCGTCCTGACGCAGGGGCAGGGTGGCTTCCCGGCATTCGACCCGTCACTCGGCAGCGGGGTGTGTACGTTCTGCGGCCTGTGTGCCGGCGCGTGCGATGAAAGCGTATTCGATCTGACGCGAACCCCGCCATGGACACTCAAGATAACAATCGAAACCAGCACCTGTCTTGCCCACGCGGGTATCCATTGTTCGTCCTGCAAGGACGCCTGTGACGACGGTGCGGTCGATATGCTGCTGCGCATCGGTGGCCCGCCAAAACCGGAAATCCTAACCGAAAAATGCACTGGATGCGGTGCCTGCGTCGGCACCTGTCCCGGCGGCGCGATCAATCTGAACAATGAAGAATCTTTGGGAGACGTCGCATGAATGGGAGCCTTCACATCTCCAGTCTCGTAATCCAGGCGCGCCCGGAACGGTTGGCGGAGGTTCGCGAGGCTATCGCCGCTCGCGGGGCCGAAATTCCCGCGTCGGACCCGGATGGCAAGTTGGTCGTCGTCCTCGAGACCAACAGCGAAAGAAAAATCACGGATTTTCTCAACGAGGTCTCGGTGATGCCCGGCGTCCTCAGTGCAAATCTGGTTTTCCATCACAACGATGAACATGACACGGCGCCGTTCGATGAAGCGGCGCCAGTATCCCTCGGAGGCAACACATGAACGAGATCAAACTGAATCGCCGGCAGGTCCTCAAGGCGCAGGCGGCAGCCGTTGCGGCTGCGGCAGCGGGAATTCCGCTGGCTGCGGGCGCGCAGAACCTGGTGACCGATAAATCCAAGACGGATCTAAAGTGGTCGAAGGCAGCCTGCCGCTTCTGTGGGACCGGTTGCTCGGTCATGGTTGCGACCAAAGCGGGGCGCGTCGTCGCCACGCACGGCGATGTGAAGGCTGAGGTCAATCGCGGCCTCAACTGCGTGAAGGGGTATTTCCTCTCGAAGATCATGTACGGCAACGACCGGCTGACGCAGCCGCTGCTTCGCAAGCGCGGCGGCAAGTACGCCAAGGACGGCGAGTTCACGCCGGTTAGCTGGGACGAAGCATTCGACGTGATGGCCGAAAAGTTCAAGAAGGCGCTTCGTGAGAAGGGCCCGACTGCCGTCGGCATGTTCGGGTCCGGTCAGTGGACCGTTTGGGAAGGATACGCGGCTTCAAAGCTCTACAAGGCCGGATTCCGCTCCAACAATATCGATCCGAACGCGCGCCACTGCATGGCCTCTGCCGTCGGTGGCTTCATTCGTACGTTCGGCATCGACGAGCCGATGGGGTGTTACGACGACTTCGAAAATGCCGATGCGTTCTTCCTGTGGGGATCGAATATGGCCGAGATGCATCCGATCCTGTGGACGCGTCTGACCGACCGCCGGCTGTCGAACCCGCACGTTAAGGTCGGCGTACTCTCCACCTTCGAGAACCGTTGCTTCGAGTTGGCCGACATCCCGATGGTGTTCGAGCCGCACACGGATCAGGTGATCCTCAACTTCATTGCCAATTACATTATCCAGAACGATAAGGTGAATCGGGATTTTGTCGACAAGCACACGAACTTCCGGCGTGGCAATCCGGATATCGGTTACGGGCTGCGCCCCGAACACCCGCTTGAACAAGCCGCCAAGAACAACGACAAGGTCGGCGGTTCCAAACCGATGACATTCGACGAATTCGCCACCTTCGTCGCCGATTACACCCTCGAAAAAACCCACGAGATGTCGGGCGTTCCGAAGGACAAGCTCCTGGAGATGGCGGAACTCTATGCCGATCCCAACGTCAAGGTGATGTCGCTCTGGACCATGGGCGTCAATCAGCACACCCGCGGTGTCTGGGTGAATAATCTGCTCTATAACGTGCACCTTCTGACCGGGAAGATCTCGGAACCGGGCAACAGCCCGTTCTCGCTGACGGGGCAGCCGTCGGCTTGCGGCACGGCACGCGAGGTCGGCACCTTCGCACACCGGTTGCCGGCCGATCTCGTGGTGGCCAACCCGGAACACCGCGCATTTGCCGAAAAAATATGGAAGCTCCCGGACGGAACGATCCCGCCAAAACCCGGCTATCACGCGGTGCTCCAGAACCGGATGCTGAAAGACGGCAAGCTGAATGCATATTGGGTGCAGGTGAACAACAACATGCAGGCGGCCCCCAACATGATGGAGGAGACGCTGCCGGGCTACCGCAATCCGGACAACTTCATCGTCGTATCCGATGCCTATCCGACGGTGACGGCGCAGGCTGCCGATCTGATCCTGCCGACCGCCATGTGGGTTGAAAAGGAAGGCGCTTATGGCAATGCCGAACGCCGCACCCAGTTCTGGCACCAGTTGATCGAGGCGCCCGGCGAATCCAAATCCGACTTGTGGCAGGTGATGGAGTTCTCGAAACGCTTCAAGGTCGAAGAGGTGTGGCCGGCGGAGCTGATCGCCAAGAAGCCTGAATACGCCGGCAAGACTCTCTATGACGTCCTTTTCCGAAACGGCCAGGTCGACAAGTTCCCGCTCAGCGACATGGACAAAGAATATGGAAACCACGAGTCCGAGGACTTCGGGTTCTATGTCCAGAAAGGTCTGTTCGAGGAATATGCGACGTTCGGCCGCGGACACGGTCATGACCTCGCCGACTTCGACGTCTATCACCGTGAGCGCGGTCTGCGTTGGCCCGTCGTGGACGGCAAGGAAACGCGTTGGCGCTTCCGTGAGGGGTACGATCCCTATGTCGAGAAAGGGAAGGGCGTTCAGTTCTACGGCAAGAAGGACGGCCGCGCCGTGATCTTCGCGCTGCCGTACGAGCCGCCGGCCGAAAGTCCGGACGAGGATTATCCGTTCTGGCTGTCGACGGGGCGTGTGCTGGAGCACTGGCATTCAGGTTCGATGACGCAACGCGTCCCCGAACTCTACAAGGCGGTGCCGGATGCGCTTTGTTACATGCATCCCGACGACGCCAATGAGTTGGGTCTCAGGCGCGGTGACGAGATACGGATCAAATCCCGCCGCGGTGAAATTCAGACGCGTGTCGAAACGCGCGGCCGCAACAAACCGCCCCGCGGGCTCGTCTTCGTGCCCTGGTTCGACGCCAGCCAACTCATCAACAAGGTGACGCTCGACGCCACCGATCCAATTTCGAAACAGACGGATTTCAAGAAATGCGCCGTCAAGATCGAACGCGTTTAACCGGCAGCCAGGAGAAAAAGCCATGAAACCTCAAAAAGTCTTCACGCTTCTCGCCGCCGCCATGCTGGTTGCCGGCGCACTGACAAGCCCGTTGACGGCGCCCAACGCACAGGACGTCGGCCCGTCGATCGCGACGTTAAGGGGAGCGGCGCCCCTCGACCGGACAAACTCCGCGCCCCGCATTCCACAAACCGAAGAAACTGACCGCCGCCGGGCCCGAAACTATCCGGAGCAGCCGCCGACCATTCCGCACAAGATCGACGGTTACCAGCTCGACAAGAACGGCAATCAGTGCCTGTCCTGCCATGCCCGAACCCGTGTGGCAGAAAGCGGCGCGCCGATGATCAGCGTGACCCATTTCATGGATCGGGACGGACAGGCGTTAGCCGCCGTGTCGCCACGCCGTTACTTCTGCAATCAATGTCACGTGGTGCAGGCGCGAACGCCGGACGCAGTGCCGAACACTTTTGTCGACATCGACAGCCTACTGGCCGTCGAACACAAACCCGGCGCCAACTGAGGGGGCAGGGATGTCGAAATTATTCAACCTGATTAAGGGGTACTGGGGCACACTGTCCCGGCCCGCCGTTCACCTCAGTCTCGGTTTTCTGAGTATCGGCGGATTCGTGGCCGGGGTGATCTTCTGGGGTGGGTTCAACACGGCGCTTGAGTTCACCAACACAGAGAAATTCTGCATCAGTTGCCACGAAATGCGCGACAACGTCTATCAGGAGCTCAGGACCACCGTACACTTCACCAACCAGTCCGGCGTCCGTGCGACATGTCCGGATTGCCACGTGCCGCATGACTGGACCGACAAGATCGCCCGCAAGATGCAGGCGTCCAAAGAGGTCTGGGGCACGATCTTTGGGACCATCAACACCCGCGACAAGTTTCTGGAGAAGCGCCTTGAGTTGGCCAAGCACGAATGGTCACGGCTCAAGTCCAACGACTCGCTTGAATGCCGGAACTGCCATAGCTCGGAATCGATGGACTTTTCCTTGCAAAGCCCACGCGCCGCTGAAGCGCACAAGACCTTTCTTGTTACAGGTCAGAAGACCTGTATCGACTGCCACAAGGGTATAGCGCATGAGTTGCCGAATATGGCCGGGGTGGAAGGCTGGAACTGAGCCAGACAAAAGCCCGCCAAAAGGCGGGCTTTTTGTTCGAGAATAGTTGGCGTCCCCTACGGGACTCGAACCCGTGTTTCCGCCGTGAAAGGGCGGCGTCCTAGACCGCTAGACGAAGGGGACGCGGCGGCGATGTTCGTACTCACTCACAGGGTGGAAATCAAGCCTGAAACGCAGAGAATGCCATATATTTTAAAAAAAAATCCGTGGACGGCGCTGATGGCGCGATTCCGCCAGTCGGCTGCGATCAGCTTTCGTCGCGGACCTGCTTGATCAGCGCATCCAGACCCGATTCCACCTGCTTCGGCGTCGCGTGTTTCTCCAGGTAATAGGCGTAGATTTGCAGGAACTCTTCCGCAAAGTGTGTGGGATCGACCTCATCGGGGGTTTCCGAGTTGGCGACCGCGAAGGCGGTGAAGTTGGCGGCGGCATGGCGCATGCCGGCGGCGATGTCGATCGGGTCCATCCCCTCCTGCAGGCGGTTGTTCGCCGTGTTGATGATCTGGTTGGCAAGCTGAATGCTCAGCGTATGACGGTCTTCTTCTTCACTCATGTCGATTGGCCTCGTTGCCGTGGCGGGATCAGTCCGCTCTTTTGATGGCGGCGGCGAACATGTAACCGGTGCCGCGCACGGTCTTTATGATTTCGGGATGACGGGAATCGGCCTCGACCTTGCGGCGGAGCCGCGTGACGAGCACGTCGATGGAGCGGTCGAAAGGCTCCCAGTCGCGGCTGTAAATCGCGCTCAGGAGGTGATCGCGGGACAGCACGCGGCCGGCCTTTTCGATGAATTCGTTGAGCAGGCTGAACTCGCCCGACGTCAATTCCACTTTCTTGCCGTCGGGGTCCTTAAGTTCCCGGCTGTCGAGATTCAGCAGCCAACCGCTGAACGTCACGACGCGCTGTTCGCTGTCGCTGGCCTTGGCGGCGCCTTTGCGTTCGTTGACTCGGCGCATCACGCTGCGAATACGGGCCAGAAGCTCGCGCTCATCCCACGGCTTGGTGACGTAGTCGTCGGCCCCGATTTCCAGGCCAACGACCCGGTCGATGGCGTCGTCCTTGCTGGTCAGGATGATGATCCCGACCGAATACTTATCACGAAGTTGTTTCGTAAGATCGAAACCATCGTCATTCGGCAGTTTCAGATCCATGATCGCCAGGTCGGCCGGATCCTTGGCCATCAGCGCGTGCATGTCGGCGCCGTTGTCGCACGTCGTGATCCGATAGCCTTCGCCCTCCAGATAAAGGCGGAGCGCCTTCTGGACGAATGCATCGTCTTCGACAACGAGGATGTGCGCAGATTCGGCCATGCTAGGGTGTTCGTCTTATAATCTATCGCTTGGTAAAAAGGGACTATCGCGCGTCAGCCATGACCCGGTTAGACTACGCGAGATGACTGGCTAACCGCAACTCATTGCGAGAGAATTTGGCAACTCTCCCGGGGTGGTACAGCAAGAGGATCCGCATGGCGGACGACGACGACATAACCGCAGAAGGATACCCCGTTCCCGGCCCGGGTGTAACGGCATGGCTTGCGGGTGTCATTGGCACACCGCGCCAATCGCAGGCGAACACGCCACCGCCGTTGCCCATCGGTTACGGACCGGAACGTCAAGCCCGGCGCGTCGAGATACACCTCCCGGAGGAGGTTGTGGTCGCTGAGGGCGGCACCCTGCAAAGAATCGAAATTCGCGGTTTGCCGATCGGTGTGTCCCTGACTGCCGGCTCGGCGATGAAAGACGGCTTCTGGCAGTTGGACCCAGCCGATCTTTATGGGATCGCCGCATTGGTCCCCGACGGAATCGATATGCCGTTTTCTGTGATGCTCAAGGGTGTCTTCATCGGCGACGATCCGGAGACGCCTTGGACAGAGCTGACGGGCTACGAATTCACTGATGACGGGGAGACCCGGGTATCGACGGAACGGCCCTCTGAACCTAAGCCCCAGCCCGAACCCGAGTCCCAACCTACATCCGAGCCCGAGCCAGAAATCTCATCCGAACCAGAGCGTGTGGCCGCACAAGACCCGGAACCGATCTCCGGTCCGGACGAGGAATTGGTATCGGAACCTGAACCGATATCAGACCCCGAACCAGAAGCCGACTTGTCGCCGACAATGGTGGTGATCGACCTGGATGTCTCGGTAGGGACCGAAGATCCGAATGTATTGGAAGATATCACACTGCATTTCTCAGGCCTGCCTGCAGGCGCCATCCTGACGGCCGGCGATGTAGACGGTGCAGTCTGGTCGGTGCCTGCGTCGGCGCTTTCGGATCTCGCGGTCGTCATCCCAGAGCAGACCCCGGACTTCGAGCTCGAGGTCGAAATGGAGATCGCCGGTGCATCGCCGCAGTCGGCGACCATTCAGGTCGACAATACACCCCAGCCCGTCGACCCCGATTCTGCGTTCCGGGTCAATCTGGCGGGCGGTGGCGCCGGACGGACGCGGGTTAGCGTCTACACCGACGGCGTGGCGGCGTATGACCGGGTCGTCAACTGGTCGGCGGCACCGGGAGGCATGTTGTCGCTGCTGGTGCCGTATACTGAGAGCGGCCTGCCGTTCGAAATCCTCATGCGTTACGATGCGCTGTCGCCGGACGTGAGCCCGCCAGTGCTGCAGGAGATCGAGATCGACGGCACGGTTGTTTCGCCGATGTCACCGGCGATTTCAGCAAATGGCTCGGCGACGGATGAAGGTCTGTTGTGGAGCGGAGATCTGGTCGTCGATGTGCGGGGCGCGATGAAGCCACCGCCACCCGATCTTGGTTCCGGGTCCGAGGGGGGCGACGAAGCGGCCATACGCGCCCATGTGCCATCGGAAATGGTGGAGCCGACTGCGGCGCTCGACGCGAACGAAGATGCTTTCGCTTTGCCTGATCAAACCGAACGGATACTGCCGCCGGAGACCTCTCCTGCGCCGGAAACCGACGCATCACCGTTGGACGATGTCACCGACGAGAGCGAGAGCGACATTGATGATGCGGCAGTCGAGACTCCGCCGGATACGTCGGACGACGATATAAACGAGGACGGCGACGTATTAATTGTCGACGCTACGTTCAGCGACCTGCAACGCCCGGCGTTTATCAATGAGCTCCGCAATCTGCGCGATTTCATCCGGACGCGCCCGGCCGATCACAGCGGCGAGATCTACGATCGGCTCGGGATCGATGTCACCAAGTGGCACGACATGAGCGTCAGGGGGCCGAGCGGCGCCGAGGTCGACCTGGAGCCGCGCTTGCCGCAGATCGCCCCTAAGGGCGGTATCGACAACACACGCGACCTTGTCCCTGTAGAGCTCGGCGAACTCGCAAGCTTCACCGGGCTCGAGGTCCGGTTGACCGGCATGCTGCCCGGCGCTTTGCTGACGCATGGCCGGAACCTTGGTGACGGCGTCTGGCAACTCGCGGCGCACGATTGCGACAAGGTGTCTATGTTGCCGCCCATCGGCCCGGCAGGCGCAACAGCTCTTCACGTAGGGTGGTCGTCAAATGGTGCAAAGGATACGTCTTTTTCACCCAGAAAATCTTTGATTGTCGGGCAATCCCTCGGCCGCCCGGCACAAAGCGGCACCGACATGCCATCTATGTCGCTGGTGCTCGATGCGGAAACGTTCGATCCGGATGGTCATGGCTCGCTCTCGCTCACGATCGGCGAGATGCCGCCGGGCACGATCCTTTCCAAAGGCACAAACCATGGGGGCGGCGTTTGGACCCTCGAAGCCACGACCGGAGAGAGCATCGCGCTCTTTGCCGCGGCGGCGATGGCGCCATTTCAAATCACGCTGACGTGCGTCGCGCTCAACCCGGAAACCGGAGACAGCACAGTGGTGTCTCGGGTCCTTGATTCGTCTCCGGGGCAGGGGACACTCCGCGTGCGGACGGAAGCAGCGGCGTAACGGACTGGACACGGTATGAAGTTCTCGGTCGCTGCACGGATATATACGGTTTTCGCGCTGCTCATTGTGCTCGCCTTCGGAATCGGCGGGTACATTTACATGGACGATCAGCGCATCGATGCCCGGGTCGAGAAACTCGTTGAACGGCGTCTTGCCGCGCGTGTCGATATGGCACGCCTTACCGAGCATACCGCCACGATTCAGGACATCGCCGGCATTATCGACAGTCATGACCGCTGGCCGCCACAGCAAAATCTCGTTGAACTGATCGACGCCGCGATTGCCGGCAGCAAGACCGTGTCCGAGCGGCTGAAATTGCAGGTGCCCGTCACCGACACACCGGCATTGAACGATGCAAGGGCGCAGATCGCAAAGGCGCTACGCTCTGAGGATACGTCATTCCTTTCGCCGATGGCGAAAGAGTACGCCGACGCCGCAAAATCGTTAAGCGACAAAGTGGCCGCGGCGATTATGGCCGAACGGCAACAGCTGGGGCTGGTTGGCAAGATCTCGGAACGCAACGCATTGGTGTTCGCAATCTTCGGACTGATCGTGGCGACGGGCGCGATGGCTTATCTCTACCGGAACGTGATCATGCGGTTGATGCGTCTGCAATCGAGCATGTCCGCCTTCGTCGAGGGCAGGGATGACGAAATCCCGACCGAAGGCAACGACGAGATTGCAAGTATGGGGCGTGCACTGGACTATCTCGTCACGACCCTGAGACGTCGTGAACTCAGGTTGGAAGAGCAACTGCTCTTTCAGCGGACCCTGTTGGATACGATACCCAACCCGGTCTTTTACAAAGACGACAATGGCAAATTCACCGGCGCCAATGCGGCTTTCGAAGCCGTGGTTGGTTTGCCGCCCGACGAGGTCGTCGGGAAAACCCCGTTCGACATTGACCGGCCGGACCTTGCCGAGCGATACGATCCGCAGGACCGTGCTACCGGTTTCGGCAAAAAGCGCTATTCATACGAGACCGAAAAAGCCTTCGCCGACGGCAAGATGCACCACGTGATGATCGAGAAAGCGCACTTCATCAACGCCGATGGTAAATCCAACGGCGTCGCCGGCGTCATGGTCGATATCACGCGACTCAAGGAAGCGGAAATGGAACTCCAGGACGCCAAAGAGATTGCGGAATCCGCCAACCAGGCGAAGTCGAGCTTCCTCGCCGCCATGAGCCATGAAATCCGCACGCCGATGAACGGGGTGACGGGCATGGTGGAACTTCTTGAACAAACGCGCCTGGAGCGCGACCAGAAGCAGATGCTGCGCACTGTCCGGGAGTCCGCCGAATCTTTGCTTCGGATCATCGACGATATTCTCGATTTCTCGAAGATCGAGGCCGGACGGATGGATCTGGAACAGGTCCCGGTCTCACTGGCTGAAATCGTCAACGGCGTCGCCGAGACCCTGGCCCCCAATATTCGCAAACAGGGCAGGGACGTCAGTCTTGTCACGTTCAGCGATCCCGACGTGCCGTCATGGGTCAAAACCGATCCGGTCCGTCTTCGTCAGGTCCTGATGAACCTGGCGGGCAACGCTGCCAAGTTCACGGAAGCGGGCAAGGTGATGATCAGCGTTCGAAAAGCGGCACCCCGCGACGGCACCTCGGGGGTTCTTTTCAAAGTCAGCGACACGGGCATTGGCATATCGAAAGAAAATCAGGAAAAACTGTTTGAAGCCTTTACTCAGGCCGAAGGATCGATCACGCGGCGCTTTGGGGGGACGGGGCTCGGTCTCTCGATTTCGCGGCGGCTTGTCGACCTGATGGGGGGGCGGATCGGTGTCGAGAGCGAGCTCGGAAAAGGCTCGACCTTCTGGTTCGAGCTGCCGCTTGATCCTTGCGAAGCGCCGGCAGACGCAGCGGCCCAAGAACGCCTTCCAAATCTCGACGACATCAGCGTACTTGTCTGCGTGCCCGACCCCGAAGAACGCGAGGTCATCGAGCGATATCTCGATCACAACAATGTGCGTCACACCACTGTCGATACGGTCGGCGACATGCTTGAACGTTCGGCGATGTTCAACGTCGCGGTGATCGATGACTGGCCGGGTAGCGGCGGCACCGCCGACGAACTGGCGTCCGCCATCGTTGATGAAATGTCGACACAAAATCCGCCGGGAATCGTACGCCTCAAAAATCAGCCGCCGTCCTCTAAGTCTAAGAAACGTCCCGGCGTAGAACTGCAGCGGCCCTATCGGGAACGAACGTTGATCGAACTGATCGGCGTTGCAGCGGGCCGGATTGATCCCGCGGAAATCAGCATATCCAGAAATACCGACGATCGCATGCCGGCGGAAGTGGTGCCGTCGATCGACGACGCGCGCGCGGCCGGTCGCCTGATCCTCGCCGTTGAGGACCATCCGGTGAACCGTCAGGTGCTGATGCGGCAATTGCATTCGCTTGGATATGCCGTCGAGATGGCTGAAGACGGTGCCAAGGCACTCGCCAAATGGCAGGATGGCGGATACGCGTTGGTCCTGACCGATTGTCACATGCCGGAAATGGACGGCTTCGAACTAACGGCTGCCATTCGCGCAGCCGAGGAAGCGACCGGCAGGCATACGCCGATCATCGCGGCGACCGCAAACGCCCTGCAGGGTGAAGCTGAGAACTGCCTGCGCGCCGGGATGGACGGGTATCTCTCTAAACCCGTGAAACTGGATGCGCTAGCGGGCGAGCTTGCCAAATGGCTACCGGGCGGCAACGTGCCGGCTGAAATGCCGCGGCCGCGAGTGGGCGCATCCACGACTGACGTCAAAGACGACATTCTCGACTTCGGCGTCCTGCGGAGCATCTGTCATGGAGACGAGGCGATGCTGCTTGAGATGCTTGGCGATTTTCTGGACATCAATCAAAGCGTGATCGACGACCTGCTGAACGCCGTCGAGGCGCGCAAGGGTGACGCCATTCGCTCGCATGCTCACAAGCTCAAGGGCTCGGCTGGCACGGCTGGGGCGAAACGTCTTGCCGAAGCCGCCAAGGCAATGGAAAAAACCTTGACGGCGGACGATGCCACGAAGATGGCCGCGGTCGCCGACACGGTCAGGACGGAATTCAATGCCGTGCGTGCCAAGATTGAGTCCCTGAAAGGCTAACGTCCCGATGAATACGCGGATTCTATATGTCGAAGATGATGCCTTTGTCGCCCGCATGGCCAAACGCCGGCTTGAGAGCGACGGCTTTGAGGTCACGATCGCCGACGACGGCAACACCGGGTTGGACCTCGGAAAGTCAGGGGACTTCGACATCATCCTGCTCGATCACATGCTGCCGGGTATGTCGGGGGTCGAAATATTGAAGCAACTTTCGCCCGGAGAGACTCCGGTGGTGATGGTGTCCGGGTCTTCTGAACTGAGCGTCGTCGTCGAGGCGATGCGAATGGGCGCTGCTGATTACGTCATCAAGGAGACCGATGGAAGTTATCTCGATCTCCTGCCTCGCACCGTGAACCGGGTGCTGGCGCACATGCGCCTTGTCGAAGCCAAGCGTGAAGCGGACGAACGGATCGCCAAGCAGGCCGAAATCATTCAAGGCGTGCTCGACAACATGGACCCGGGCATCACGCTCTTCGATCAGAAAATGACGCTCGTCTCCTATAACGACCGTTTCATCGAATTGTTCGATCTGCCTCGGGATCTCGTGGTCGAAGGCGTGGGCCTGATGGATATGTTGCAGCACATGGCGAAAAACGACGAATTCAATCGCGACAACATGGAAGAGGAAATTGCCGCGCGCTTCGATCTGTTTAGTGCAGGGAAGACATTCCGGATGGATCATCCCCGGCCGAACGGTATCGTCATCGAGATCCGAGGCGCACCGATGCCGGGCGGCGAGTTCATCGCGTCCTACACCGACATTACCGACCGTAAGAAAATGGAGGAGGACTTGCGCCGCCTGGCAACGACGGACCCGTTGACCGGCGTGAACAATCGTCGCCGATATACCGAGATTTCCGAACGCGAACTGACCCGCTGCAAACGCTACCAGCATCCGATTTGTGTGCTGATGCTCGACGCGGATCACTTCAAGAATGTGAATGATACGTACGGTCACGAAGCCGGAGACCGGGTCTTGAAAGCCCTGGCCAATGCTTGCATCGGTGAACTGCGCGACGTGGACGTGTTGGGGCGTTTTGGCGGCGAGGAATTCACGGTGACGCTGCCGGAAACTCCGCTGGAAACAGCACTCGAAGCGGCAGAACGCTTGCGGGCTCGTCTCGCGTCAACGGCTGTCGAACTCGAAGACGGGGAGACCATATCGTTTACCGTCAGCATCGGCGCAAGCTGCCTGAGTGCCCCGGACGAGGGCCTCACCGATCTTCTCAACCGCGCCGACGCCGCGCTCTATACCGCCAAGGAAGAGGGCCGCAACCGGGTCGTTGCCAACTGAACCGTTAACACTCCATTCACTTATAAGGACGTAAATTTATTCGTTATCCAGAAGGGATACGGAGCAACAGTATGTCCATTTTTATCGCCGTAGTCGCGTTTTTCATGGCATTCGGCGCACTCTGGTTCACCAGCGAAATCGCGCGCCGCCTCGATCTCAAGAACCAGTCGGCAGTGAAGCCGCATATGGGCCCGATGCAGGAATCGCTCCGCCGTGCCGAACGGCAAATACGCGAACTTACGCTTGGACTGGAAGCCGCCGAACGGAAAATCCGCTCTCTGGACACTCGAAACCGGCCGGTTCGTGACGGTTTTTCGAATAACCGGGAGGGGGAAGCATCGGCACCTAACGACATATCCGCCCTGGATATCATTCGGGGTGCCGGTCGGTTTTATCCGAGCGATACGCTCAAGAACTGACACTCCATTTTTTGCGCCAAAAAGAGTATTTCTATTGGAATGCGACTTTTTTGACATGGGGGGCGGTATTAACCACGAACCCCCCGGAAACATTGACCCTCAGGGCGTTAATCCATAGAATATTAACCCTGTGTAGTATGTTCTGCTAAGTGTACCCGAGGTGCGCGTGTGGGGCATGCTTGGGTTGGAACTGGACGACGAGGGTTTTGGCTAGATGGCCACCGTACCCAAACCGACGGCAGTCGCACCGACCGCGCCCGCGCAAGCGGCGCGAGCGGTTAGTGCGCCTACACGTGTGGCGTCCGTGTCGACATCGCAGGTCGATGCCCTGAATGCCGGTACCAACATCTCGTTCGACGCAGCGGCGTCCGGATTCCAGAACGAGCAAGGCCGCTCGACCCTGACCGGCGAGGGGGGCGGGAGCCGCCAGAAATACAGCGACCCTGGTTTCGACCGCTTGTTCACGGCGGACACTCAGGTATTCGCCAAAATCTTCGAAGATCAGGCACCGCCCGGCACATCGGAAAGTCGTGACAAAGCAGCGGTGCGCCAACTCAGACAGCCCGTTTCGAGCGTGATAAAGACGTATGAGACGAATGCGTTGGTCATCTCGGGGCAGCAGCCCATCAACGGCACAACGTTCAGCTTTAATCTCTGATTTCGTGTAAGTGCGCCTTCACGCTGGGCGTGACAGTCGTCACTTCGGCACCTCGTTCGATTCGGTAATCTCCGGTTAGGAGACGATCGAAATGGCTTTAACCCCCGTACTTACCTCAGCGACTTCCGGACTGCGTGCGGCATCCACACGCGCCGCAAGTGCCGCCGAGAACATCGTCAACATCAACACGCCCGGCTATGAAGCCACAACCGTCGCACAACGATCGCTGACGAGCGGTACCAACCCGGGGGGTGCGAACGCGGTCGACGCCCAGGTGATCGGCAGCGGTCTCGCCCCGGACCTCGGTCAGGAGTTTGCCCGACTGATCGAAGCGGAAAACGTTTATCGTGCGAATGCGGAAGTCCTCTCGACAGCGTCGGAACTTTCCCGCGAAACGCTGAACACGTTCGCCTGATCAATTCAGTCCATCATTCCATCGCGTAAAGATTCGGTTTACCATTAACGCATAGTCTGACAGCCGATTACGACTGCCCGGAGTTTTCGTTTCGATGCCCGCTGATGTCAGCAACGCTTTCGATGTCGCATTCTGGTTCGCCGATACGGCCCTTAACGAGAATGAGTATCTTCAGCCGCAAAAACTGCAGCGGCTGCTGTTCCTGTCGCAAGCCTACTACAGCATCATTCACAAAGGCCGGAAGCTGATGCCGGCAGTATTCGTCGCCGATGAAATCGGACCGATGGAACCGAACGTGCACATGGCATTTTCACGCGGCCGTCCGGACATCGATGCTGAGCTTTTTCTGCCGTTCGAGGTCGAGGATTTTCTTTCCGGCATCTGGCGCCGCTTCGGTCACATGTCGATGGAACGACTGGACACGATCACCAAAGAAACGAGTGCTTACAAGAATGCGATCAAGCGCGGACCGCGCGCGGAGATGACGCTGAAAGAAATGAGCGTATCATTCCTTGAGAGCCGCGAAGCGCCGGCGCCATCGCAAGTCGCGAAGAAGAAAATCTTCCGCACGCAAAGTGGCCGGCCGGTCGAAGTGAAGGCCTGGGTGCCGGGAGCGAAATAGATATTTATCCAACACGAAAAACGAATCGATTTATGTAATCGTGTTGAATGAAAGTGTGTTAGTTTGAAAGTCGATGCATTCGTTGTTTTGTCGAAGTCAATACGAAGACGCGTCGAATGCGTAGTAGAGAGGTGAAAACAAAGTTTTAGCGGCGATCAACACATCGATCGCACTTTAAAAGAGTTTTAGGTGTGATGCGTCACACTTCCGATGTTATCCACAAGCTGTTATAGATTTCGGACTTTTTATTGACGGGAGGTTTTATTTTTATGGCGAAAGCAGTGAAGAAGGCAGCGGCTAAGAAGCCGGCTGCAAAGAAGAAGGCTCCGGCGAAGAAGGCAACCGCCAAGAAGTCGGCAGCCAAGAAAGCTCCGGCGAAGAAAAAAGTAGCCGCTAAGAAGAAGACGGCGGCGAAAAAGGTGACAGCCAAGAAGAAGGCCCCGGCTAAAAAGAAAGCCCCGGCCAAAAAGAAAACCGCAGCGAAGAAGGCGCCGGCTAAGAAGGCGGCTGCCAAGAAGAAGGCCCCGGCTAAAAAGAAGGCCCCGGCCAAGAAGAAAGCTCCGGCTAAGAAGAAGGCTCCGGCTAAGAAGGCCGCAGCCAAGAAGACCGCTGCGAAGAAGAAAGCCCCGGCTAAAAAGAAGGCCCCGGCTAAGAAGAAGTAATTCGCTCGGCTGATTTCATACCAGTCTGACGTCGAACCGCTTTTCGGAAAAGCGCCGTCCCCTTGGACGGCGCTTCTTCGTTTTCGGCATGCAGCTACCGACCTATTGTTTTATCTTTGACTGCAGATAATGCGTCACCGGTCAGGGCATCGTTCCCGGAGGAAACCAATATGAGTTCGAACACGTTCAAGATCGCCGTTATGCCCGGCGATGGCATCGGCATCGAGGTGATGGACGCCTGCATCGAAGTGCTGAACGCTGCGACGAAAAAAGTCGGCGGGCCCGGACTTGATCTACAGCATGTGAACGGTGGCGCCGCGTACTATCGCGATCACGGGACGGACCTTCCGGATGAGAGTTTCGAAGCGGCAAGAAACGCGGATGCGATCCTGTTCGGTGCGATGGGACTGCCCGACGTCCGCAAGGTCGATGGAACGGAAATCAATCCGCAACTCGATCTTCGTTTCGGACTGGAGCTTTATGCCGGCGTTCGTCCCGTCCGCGTTTTGCCAGGCGCACCGACGCCACTGGGCGATCCGCGCGCCCAGGAAATCGATCTGGTGCTGATCCGTGAAAATACCGAGGGGCTGTTCGCGGACATTCGTAAACCGCGCACCGAAAGCACCGAGCAGGCCGAAGACCGCTGCCTGATCACGCGTAAGGGAACGGAGCGGGTCGTCGAATACGCTTTCAAGCTCGCGGCCTCGCGCCCACGGACACGTACCGATGCCAGGCGCGTGACCTGTGTCGATAAAGCAAACGTCCTTCATTCGATGGCCTTCTTTCGTTCGGTCTTCGATGACGTTAAGGCACGTCACCCCGACGTCGACGCGGATTACGGTTACGTGGATGCGATGGCGCTCAATCTGGTGAAGCGTCCATGGGACTACGACGTCATGGTGATGGAGAATCTCCTCGGCGACATCCTCTCCGATCTCACGGCCGGGATCGTCGGCGGGCTGGGGATGGCGCCGTCGGGCGACATCGGCGATGCGCACGGCCTGTTCCAACCATCGCACGGCAGCGCGCCGGACATTGCGGGTAAGGGCCTCGCCAATCCGGTCGCCATGTTCCTTTCCGCATCGATGATGCTGACATGGCTTGGCACGGGTCATGGGGAAGACCAGTGTCTCGAGGCGGGCGCACTGATCGAGAAGGCGGTCGCCGACGCGTTCGTCAACGCGGCGCTAAAGCCTTCCGAGTTCGGCGGCCCACATGGGACTGCCGACATCACCAAGGCGGTATTGAACGAAATTTAAGCATTCGAATCGTTTGAATAAGTTCGCGGCAATTTCTTTTCAACGCCGCTTCGCCGCATTAAGCTGTTTGTCATAAGGGCGCAAAAGCGCCGCTGGGCAACTGCAGGGATGGATGGCGGGTGAAGAACTCGGACGACAACGAGCCCCCGAAACCTTTCGACGAGATGCTGGAACCGGACGGTACGGTTCGCATGGCGTATGCGCAGTATGGCGAATGGCTGCACGGCACCAGCAAGGATACTCTCTTACGCAAGGACGAACAGGCGGACATGATGTTCCGCCGGCTGGGCATCACGTTCACGGTCTACGGCGATGCTGAATCGACCGAGCGCATGATTCCGTTCGATATCATTCCGCGTATTCTCGATCCGCACGAGTGGGACTATCTCTCGCGCGGCGCGATACAGCGCGTCGATGCGATCAATGCCTTTCTTGACGACGTCTACCATGACCAGGCGATCCTGAAAGCGGGCCGCATTCCGCCGGAGCTCGTTTTGAACAACGATGCGTTCCGCCCGGAGATGCTGGATCTCGATCTGCCGCGCCGGGTATACGGCCACATCGCAGGGGTCGATCTGGTGCGAACCGGGCCGCGCGACTTCTATGTGCTGGAAGACAACGTACGCACGCCGTCCGGCGTTTCGTACATGCTGGAAAACCGTCAGACCATGATGCGGCTTTTCCCGGAATTGTTCGCGACCAACCATGTCGCGCCGGTGGGGCGCTATCCAACGGAATTACGCAACAACTTGAAGTCGGTCGCACCGGTCGGGGTCGATGATCCGACGATCGTGCTTTTGACGCCGGGCCGATTCAACAGTGCTTATTTCGAGCACGCCTTTCTGGCCACCGAAATGGGTGTTCGACTCGTCGAAGGACAGGATTTGTTCGTCGATGATGGGTTGGTGTACATGCGAACGACCGAGGGGCCGAAACGTGTCGACGTGATATACCGCCGCATCGACGACGATTTCATCGATCCGCTGGCGTTTCAGCCACATTCGATGTTGGGTGTGCCCGGATTGCTGTCGGTGGTCCGGCGCGGGCGCGTGACGCTTGCCAACGCGATCGGTTCCGGCGTTGCGGACGACAAGGCGATGTACGTCTATGTCCCTGAGATGATCCGCTTCTATCTAGGTGAAGAACCGATCCTTCAGAACGTACCGACATACAGCCTGCGGAACCCGGACGATTATAAGTACGTGATCGAACATCTGGAAGAACTCGTGGTCAAGGAAGTGCACGGTTCCGGCGGCTACGGCATGCTGGTTGGGCCGAAGAGCACGAAAGCCGAGCGCGAAGCCTATGCGCAACGCCTCAAGGCGGAGCCAGAAGCGTTCATCGCGCAACCAACGCTCTCGCTTTCGACTTGCCCGACGTGGGTAGAGGAAGGGGTCGCGCCGCGCCACGTCGACCTGCGCCCGTTCGTGCTTTCGGGGCGTCGAACGACCGTGATGCCGGGCGGGCTGACGCGCGTCGCCCTCAAAGAAGGATCGTTGGTCGTCAATTCATCGCAAGGTGGCGGCACCAAGGACACATGGGTGCTTGAACGATGACGGGGATGCTGAGCCGGACCGCGGACAATCTTTACTGGCTCGGCCGGTACGTCGAGCGCGCGGAAAATGCGGCACGTCTGATCGACGGCACTTACCATCTGAGCCTGCTGCCAATTACACCCGAAGAACATGGCGAACTATGGCGCCGTCTGTTCCAAAGCAACGAAGAGCTTGAACTATTTCAGAATAAGCATCCGGGCTTTGACGATGATTCAGTTGTCGAGCATATGGTGCTCGATCCGGAAAACCCGTCCAGTATCGTCTCCTGCATGGATGCGGCGCGCGACAACACCCGTGCCGCTCGCGCGGAACTGACGACCGAAATTTCGCAGTGCATGAATCAGACCTGGATGGATATTCGCGGCATCAACATGGACAAGATTCACGAGCGCGGCATTCAGGATTTCCTCGACCTGATCAAAGAACGCGCGCACCTGTTCCAGGGCGTGATCTACGGCACCATGCGTCGGGGCGAGCCTTTTCTGTTCTGGGAAATGGGAACGGCGCTGGAACGCGCCGAAAACACGTCTCGGCTGATCCTCGCACGTTCCAACTCATTCCACCGCGCACACCGTCGCGACGACGGGTTCGATTTCTATCGCTGGGGCACGTTTCTGCGCTCTGCCAACGCGTACAGCGCCTACCGCCAGATCTATGGTGATATCGACCCGGTTTCCGTAGCCGAAATGCTGATCCTCAATACCACGATTCCACGCTCTCTGCTGGCATGCATCGAGGACACCACGGATATCCTGAAAACACTCCGGCGTGAAGCGCAGTGCGCCGAGATGTCCGAACGTCTGGCAGCGGAAGTCCGCTCTATGCGGCTCGACCAGGTGCTGCGTTCGGGACTTGAGAACTTCCTGCACGATTTCCGCAACCAGGTGCACGCGCTCAGTGACCAGATTCGCGCCGACTTCATGATGGTCAGGTAGGGATAAACGCATGCGCCTCACGATCGCTCATGAAACGTTCTATAAGTTCGAGGAACCGGCCAAACACTCGATCCAGTATTTACGAATGACGCCCGGGTCCAGTGCGTGCCAGCAGGTCTTATCGTGGTCCGTCTCGACGCAGGGGACGTTGACGCCTTGGATCGACGGTTTCGGGAACAGCGTGCATGTCTCAACCATCGACAACGAACACGATGAAATCAAAGTAGTTGTAGAAGGGGTCGTGGATACCTTCGACACCTCCGGCGTTCTGGCGTCGCGTGACGGCCTGCCGCCACAACTGTTTCTGCGCGACACGCCGTTCACGGAAATCGGTGAGGCCACGCTGGCGCTCGCGGAAGAGGTCAAAGAGAGCATCGCGAGCGATACTCTTTCTGGTCTGCATAACCTGACCAATCTGATTGCGGATAAAGTGACGTACTTATCCGGGGCGACAACCGTCGAAACCTCGGCGGAGGAGGCTGTGGTGGCCGGGTCCGGGGTTTGCCAGGATCATGCTCACATCTTCCTGACCTGTGCGCGCTGGTGCGGGATTCCGTCGCGCTATGTCAGCGGTTATTTATTGGCCGGGCAGGGCAACGACAGCCATGTCGCATCACATGCCTGGGCGGAATCCTACCTTCCGGGGCTCGGCTGGGTCAGTTTCGACCCAACCAACCGCCAGTCCGCGACCGAGGAATACGTCCGCCTTGCCATCGGCTTCGATTACATGGGCGCCGCACCGGTCCGGGGCTCGCGCCTGGGGGGCGGGGTCGAGGAAATGTCGGTCAAGGTCCAGGTCGAACAAACCCAAAACTGACGCCGGTTTCCCCTCGTTTTTTGCATGCCGGGTCTGCGTTTTGCGACCGCGAAAAGAACTTGATCCAAAACGCGATTCATGGCCAAAGATACGGTCTTGTTTTCATCCGAGGGTGAAAGATGACCTACTGCCTGGGTATCCGCTTGAACGACGGCATTGTGTTCGCGGCCGATTCCCGTACCAACGCCGGCGTCGACAATATTTCCATGTTCCGCAAGCTTTTCGTGTTCGAAAAGCCGGGCGAACGGGCGATCTGCGTGTTGACCGCAGGTAACCTGGCGATCACGCAGGCCGTCATTTCGCAGCTTGAGGAAGGGTTGGATGACGGGTCGGAAGAGAACAACATCTATAACGTGCCGTCGCTGTCGGAAGCCGCGAAGATGGTGGGCCACGCGCTCCGGAACGTGCGAGCCCGCGACGACGAATACCTAAAATCCGAAGCCGCGGACACGTCCGCGACCTTCATCGTCGGGGGACAGATCAAGGCCCGCCGGATGCGCCTGTTTTTGGTCTATTCGGCCGGGAACTATATCGAGGCCACCGACGACACCCCTTACATGCAGATCGGCGAGTCGAAATACGGCAAACCGATCCTGGAACGCGTCGTCACGCCGGAAATGGAACTATCTCAAGCCGCGAAATGCGCACTCGTCTCCATCGACAGTACGATCCGCTCCAACGTCGCCGTGGCGCCACCGATCGACATGGTGATTATCCGCGCCGACGAATGTAAAATCGGGATGATGCACCGGATCAAGGCGGATGAGCCGTATTACACCGATCTTTCCAAAAACTGGGGCGAGGGCCTCAGGCATTTGTTCGACAGCCTGCCGACGCCGTCGTGGCTGACGGAGAAGGATTCCTAAGCCTTTTTGCCCGCAGGGGGTTAGGCGATCAGCGTAACAATCAGGAACAGGAACAGGATGCTGAGAACGATCAGCGCCATGGTTCCGGCCTGCATGGTTTTCGAAATCGGTGCGCCGTCACCGTGTTGGCGTTCGATCATCGCCGTAAGATCGCCGAGTACGGTAAGGGCCTCCTCGCGGATCATCCGGTCAACCTTACGGATGACACTCCCGCCCCACCCAAGCACGCACGGAAATAGCTTCCTGTAGAACCAGTCGGTATCCAGGTTGGTGGATTTCAGTTCCGGCGGGTAGATCTTGTAGAGCATCAACACCGTGAACGCGAGCGCCGAGAACATCAGCAACTGTAGCTGGGTGATAACGTGCGCGGTCGTATACGGCACGTAATCGACCGGGAACGGCAGGATGTCGTAAAGCGCCTTGGGATAGACCCCGATAAAGATACACAGGAACGCCGTCAGGCCCATCGCCAACAGCATATTCCAGGGCGCTTCCTTGACCCGTTTGCCGCTGTCGTGCGCGAAGAAGGCGAAGTAGGGGATCTTGATGCCAGAATGGTGGAACACGCCCGCCGATGCGAACAGCAAAACGCCCCACACGAACCAACGATGGTCCGCCGCCGCCGCGGTCATGATCATGGATTTCGACACAAAGCCCGAAAATAACGGGAACGCCGAAATCGACGCCGCCCCGACGATACAGAAACCGGTCGTCCAAGGCATGGATTTATATAGCCCGCCGAGTTCGGAGCCCTTGCACGTGCCGGTGCGGAAAAGGACTGCACCCATGGACATGAAAAGCAGCGCTTTATAGAGGATGTGGCTGAACGCGTGCGACGCGGTCCCGTTCAGAGACAATTCCGTGCCGATGCCGATCCCGACGACCATGAACCCGAGCTGGTTGTTGAGGGAATACGCCAGAACCCGTCTGAGGTCGTTCTCGATCACAGCGTAGAAAATCGGGAACGCCGTCATCGTCGCGCCGACGTAGATCAGTACCTCTGTCCCGGCGAAACCGCGCGCGAGCGCGTATACGGCCAGCTTGGTGGTGAAGGCGCTGAGCACGACTGTTCCGGTCACGGTCGCTTCGGGGTAGGCGTCCTGCAGCCAGTTGTGCAGGAGCGGGAAAGCGCACTTGATCCCGAAAGCGATGAAGATCAGGTTGCCCGCCAGCGTGCCGATGCCGATCTTGCCGAAATCGATGGAGCCGGTTTTCGCATACCACAGAAGCACACCCGCCAGCAGAATAACGCCCGAACCGACCTGGATCAGCAGGTAGCGCATGCCGGTCTTGTAGGCACGCTCGGTCCGGCTGGCCCAAATCAGGAACACCGACGAAATGGCGGTCAATTCCCAGTAGACGAACAGTGTCACCAGATCGCCGGCGAACACGGCACCGATCGCCGCCCCGGCGTAAATCGGCGCCGAGACCTGCTGCATCGTGTCCTTGTCATGCCATGCAAACAGCATCGAGAGGAAGGCCGCGATATTGAAGATATAGCCCCACACCCGCGACAGACCATCGACGCGCAATACCTCGAGAGTCATGCCGAGCATATCCATCGTGACCGACGTGCCGTCGGCGAGGGTATGCACCTGAATAAACCCGACGACCGGAAGTGCCAGCAGGTACCAGCGGCGCAAGGTTTGCGGCAGCAGCGGTACGAGAACCGCGCCGATAACGAGGATCAGACCTGGGTTGATACTACTCATTTTTGTCGTAGTACTCCTCGTCGCGCATCAGGAAAACGCGCATCAGCTTGGCCGCGAGGACAAGGCCGACACACATGACGAAACCGTAGATGGCGTAGAAACCGAACCATTCTTCCGCCGCGAAATGCGGATGCTTATGATAGAAGGCATCGGCGGCAAACAGCCCGGCACAGACCACGAACAGCGCAATGATGACCTTGCGCACGTTTTTCGGATCGTCCAGCCAGTACTTTTTCGGGTCGTGTACGTTGGGGGTGTGCTCGCTCATATCAGCCTCCGAAAACCGGTTCGAGGAACAGGCGGATACGGTCCGCATAGAAGAACAACACAAAGCATCCGACCGTCGTCAGCACAATCGGCGCCAGGCACATCACGGGTGCTTCGGCCACACCGGGACGGCCGAACGTCAGGTGACGCAGCATCGGATGATCGGGCGGCGCGTGATGTGCGTGGTCGTCGTGATCGTGGGCATGATGTGCTTCCGGCTTTTCCTTGCCGAAGAACCCGTAAAGAACGACCGGCATCAGATACGCGATGTTCAGGAGCGACGAGATCATCAGGACTGCGATAAAGATTACCTGATCCGTCTCCGCCGCCGCCAGAGCCAGATACCATTTCGACCAGGTGCCGCCCAGCGGGGGCAGTCCGATAATCGATAGCGATGCAATGAAGAAACAGAAGAACGTCACCGGCATCTTGCGGCCCAGACCGCGCATGTCGGAAATCTCGGTCTTATGGGCGAAGACAATGATTGCCCCGGCACAGAAGAACAGCGTGATCTTGCCGAACGCGTGCATGACGATGTGCAACGTCGAACCGAGCGCACCGATATTGGTCGCCAGCATGGCGCCGAGGACGATGTAGCTGAGCTGCGAGATCGTCGAATAGGCCAGCCGCGCTTTCAGATTGTCCTTGGTCATTGCGACCAGCGAGGCGAGCAGGATCGTCGCGCCCGCGACATAGGCCAGCCAGGTCGATGCCCCGGTGCTTTGCAGCGTATCGAGCCCGAAGATATAGACGCTTACCTTGACGACGGAGAACACGCCCGCCTTGACGACCGCGACCGCGTGCAGCAATGCCGAAACCGGGGTCGGCGCGACCATTGCCGCCGGTAACCAGCGGTGGAACGGCATCAACGCCGCCTTGCCGATACCGTAGATATAAAGCCCGAAAAGCACCGCGATGACGCCCGCCGGCGCGTTCCCGGCGAGAATACCGCCTTCTCGGAAGTCCAGTGTCCCGACCTCAACATAGGTCCAGATGACCGCCGTCAGCAGGAAGGTGATCGACGTGCCGATCAGGATTCCCAGATAAACCCGGCCCGCCCGGCGCGCTTCGTCGGTCCCGGAATGCGCGACCAGGGGGAATGTGGAGATCGTCAGCACTTCGTAAAACACGAACAACGTCAGCATGTTGCCCGCGTACGCGATGCCGATCGCCGACATGATGGCGATGGCGAAGCAGAAGAAAAACCGCGTCTGGTTTGATTCGTGGTGACCGCGCATATAGCCGAACGCATAGAACGAGGTCACGATCCACAGGAAGCTGGCAATTCCGGCGAAGATCATACCGAGCGGCTCCAGGGTAAACGTGATCGACAGCCCGGGCAGCATTTCGACCAACGATATGCTTGGCCGCTCGCCGACGTCGACGAGCTGGATCAAATGCCAGACAACACCGAACAGGACAACGGCGGTGACCACCGTCAGACCGTCGCGGACGTTCGCGGACGCAGGACCCGCAAACAGAATCAGCAACGCGCCGATGAACGGAATGGCAAGCGATAGCAGGATCAGGGTTTCGGGGCTCATTTCGAACCTCCGAGCAGGGTCTGCGCCGCGCTCATCGCGACATCACCGGTAAAGGTCGCGTCGATGCCGAACCAGAACGCCGCGCCCAGCAGGATATAGGTGGGTACGAGCAAGCTCATCGGGGCTTCGGTGCGGGTTTCGCAGCCGATGGCAGGGCTTCTGAAGTACATCACCTCGACCACACGCCAGACATAGATCACGGCCAACAGGCTCGACAGCATGATCAACAGCGCCACCGGCCACATCCCTGCGGCAAGCGCACCTTCTACCAGGTAGAACTTGGAAATGAAACCGACGGTCAAAGGCACCCCGATCAGCGAGAAACCGCCCGCGACAATAGCCGCCGCTGTCAGCGGCATGCGCTTACCGAGACCGGCCATGTCTTCCAGTTTCACCGAGCCGATGACGTAGAACACGCAACCGAGCGCCATGAACAGCGCGCCCTTCATCAGGGCGTGGTTAAACATGTGAATGATCCCACCGGCCATGGCCGGGGCATTGCCGATCGAGATACCGAGGATCATGTAACCGACTTGCGCGACGCTCGAATACGCGAGCAGGCGTTTGACGTTCGACTGGTAGATCGCGATCAGCGAGCCCGCGAACATGCCGGCAATGGCCAGAACCATGACGGCAGCGCGCACCCCGTAGGTTTCAAGCGGGTCGATGTCGCCGAAGACGGTAAAGATCAGGCGGATCAGGGCATAGACGGCAACCTTGGTCGCGGTCGCGGCGAGGAACGCCGTCACCGCGGATGGCGCGAAGGTATAAGCGTTCGGCAACCAGACATGCAGCGGGAACAACGCCAGCTTGAGGCCGAAGCCAACCACGATGAAGGCAAGCGCAACGTGGACGGTGCCAGTGTTCTGGACCGCCGGCAAAAGGCTCGCGAGATCCGTCATGTTGAGCGAGCCCGTCATCATGTAAATCATGCCGAGACCGATCACGTAGAACGTCGCCCCGACGGTCCCAAGGATCAGATATCTGAGTGCCGCGGTCAGTGCCCGTCGGTCGTTGCCGAGGGCGATCAACACGTACGTCGCGAGCGACGAGACTTCGAGGAAGACGAACAAATTGAATGCATCGCCCGTCACCGCCATGCCGATCAGGCCGGCGATACACAGCAGCATCATGCAGTAGGCGAGGTAATGGCGTTCCTTGGGGATTTCACGCTCAATGCTCTCTTTCGCATAGGGCATGACGATGGCGGCGATGGCGGAGACGATCAGGACCACCAGCGCGCCAACTTCATCGATGTGATAAACGATGCCCCACGGACCTTCCCAGCCGCCGAGATCGTAAACGATGGTGCCGTTCGCGAGCACCTGCTGCATCAGCAAAATGGACAGGCCGAAATTGGCAAGGCAGACCAACGTCGCCCATCCCCAGGATACCGCGCCGTGGCGGACGATGACACACAAGGGGGCGGCCATCAGCGGGACGATCACCACCAGAACGGAAATATGCTCGGCGATGAAACTCACCCGTCCTGCTCCTCTTGTTCGCGCACTTCATCGTCTTCGATGGTGCCGAAGCTTTCCTGCACGCGAACGACCAGAGCGAGCCCCAGCGCCGTCGTCGCGACACCGACGACAATTGCCGTAAGGATCAGCACGTGGGGCAGGGGGTTCGAATATACCTCGATCCCATCGGCCAGGATCGGCGCCGTGCCGCCCTTGATCTTGGCCATCGATATGTAAAACACGAAAACGGAGACTTGAAAGACGTTGAGCCCGACGATCTTCTTGATCAGATTCTCGTGACCGATGACGATATAGAGCCCGATCATCATCAGCAGGAAGACGATCCAGTAGTTCAAAAGGCCGGGGAATTCATACTCAATCATCGCCCGCCCTCGCGGTCTCTTCCGGGTCGTGAGGATTCACATCGGCGGCAGCGCGTCCGGCGAACGCGCAGAAGATCGTGATGATCCCGGCAAACACCGTCAGACCAACCCCGAACTCGACCAGGATGATCCCATAATGCTGACCGTGCAGCGGATCGTGGGCGAGCACGTCGTAATCGAGGAAATTTCCGCCCAATAGCAAGCACACCACGCCGACACCGGCATAAAGCAGTACGCCGAGTGACAGGACGAGCCGCGTCACCCACGATGGCAGGGCCTCACGAAGGGTGCCTAACCCATAGATCAGCCCATAAAGCATGAATGCGGCGGCGAAAATAACACCGGCCTGGAAGCCCCCGCCCGGCCCGAAATCGCCGTGCCACTGCACATAAAGCGCAAACAGCAGGATAAAGGGGATCAGAAGCTTCGAGACGACCCGAAGCACCATTTTGCGGCGCATCATCATGAACCGCTACCTCCGTCCTTACCGCCTTTCTTGCGGCGCGCACGGCCGATTAGCGTGAGAACGCCGACGGCAGCTGTAAAGATCACGAACGTCTCACCCATGGTATCGTAGCCACGGTAGCTAGCCAGGACCGACGTCACGACGTTGGGAAGACCGATTTCACCCATCGACTCGCCCAGGTATCGGGGCGCGACATGGTTATGAACGGGTGCGGAGGGATCGCCGTAGAGCGGCATATCGATACTGCCATAGACCAGCGCGGCGAAAATCAGGGTGCAGACAAACAGTCCCTTAATCGCACGTGCGTTCGGCGTCGCTTTCTCACGATCCGACGTCAAGGCCAGCGTACCGATCATCAGTACCGTCGATGCCCCTGCGCCCACGGCCGCTTCGGTGAAGGCGACGTCAACCGCATCCAGAATGACATAGAGCGTCGCACCCATCAGCGAATAGATCCCGCTCAACATCACGACCGCGAAAAGATTACGGATGCGCGCGATGGCGAGACCTGTAATTCCCATGATCACGAGCGTCGCAACATTCAGAAGATCGGAGGTCACGATCTCGACGTTCATTTCGTCGCCTCCGTCTGCGTTTTGGTGCTGCGAACCAGCTCGCGCTCTTCTTCGGTTTCCACCTCGGGAAGGACATCGTGATTGATCGCTGCGCGCGCGAGGGCATGCGTCGCCGTCGGACTGGTGAAGAAGATAAAGACCAATATCAGGGCGAGCTTGGCCGTCACCAGCGTCAGGCCTGCCTGGAACATCAGGCCGACCAGGATCAGGCCGACGCCGAGGGTGTCGATCAGCGAGGCCGCATGCAAACGAGCATAGACATCCTTTAGTTTTATCAGACCGTAACCGCCGATCAGGCAGAACACGACACCGCCGACGATGAAGACCCAGGTGATGATATCCAAAACGGCAGCCATCAGATGTCTCCCGCCGGGTCGCCATCGTCGCCGTGGCCCATGTCTTTGAAGGTCACGTACTTGGTCACGGCGATGGTGCCGATGAAATTGATCAGGGCATAGACGATTGCAAGATCTAGAAATTCCGGCCGGTCGTCGACGAACCCGTATATCGCGATCAACATCACCGAGAGCGTGCCGAACACGTTCACGGCGAGAATCCGGTTATAGATGTTCGGACCTATCAGCGCGCGCACCAATGCCAGTAGCATGGTGACGACGACCCCGGCAGCGGCGGCGGCATACATCATGCCTTCACGCTCCCGCTTTCGGGCACAGGATCGCCCATCAGCTTGCACACCTTCTGATCCATTTCGCCGGTCCTCAGACCGTCGGCAGTATCGTCCATGATGGCGTGAACGGTAATGACATTATCCGCGACATCGATGGAAACCGTCCCCGGTGTCAGGGTGATCGAGTTCGCATAGACCGTCTGGCCCAATTCATCGGATTGGCTGGCCTTCACCCGCAGCACCTGTGGCCGCACACCGCCGAATAAAATGGCTTTGGCAACGGTGATATTGGAGACGACGATTTCCTTAACGAGCCAGGGAAAATACCAAAGGCCCGGGATGGTCAAATGGACCGGGTGACCTTCGTGGTCGCAGACGTCGAGCCGATGCGCGATGAAGACGCACAGCAGGATCGAGGCGACGCCAAGGATGATGATCAGGGGCAGCCAATACCCCGAAAGAAGCACCCAAAACGCCGTTAAAGCAGCAGCCAATGCGATGGCTTGTGTCACACCTGCTCCCCCTTGTGCCGTCCCTGAAGCGCGATCGACATGAAGCCGAATTATCTTGTACCCATGCGGGTTTAGCGCTTTCCTTTAAAAGCAATTTAAGGGGCGATCTTTCACGTGGCCAGAAGATTCTTGCCAACATTACGACATATTAATGGAACGGGCCTGCTCGTTGCGCTGACCCTGACGTTGGCGGCGATGGCCGCAGCTGCGTCTGCCGAAACCCTTCATGAACTTCAAATCGAAACACGTACAACCGTTCACGATTTCAAAGTCGAGGTGATGCGATCTGCGGACGAGAGGGCACGTGGGCTGATGCACCGCAAGCACCTGCCGGAAGACCAGGGCATGTTGTTTGATTTCGGCGGTAAGGTGACCGCGCGGATGTGGATGAAGAACACTTTTATTCCCCTCGACATGCTTTTCATCCGCGGGGACGGCACAATTACAAACATCGCCCGCGACACCGTGCCGCATTCGACCGAGGTACTCAGTTCTGACGGACACGTGCGTTACGTGCTTGAGATCAATGCCGGTCTTTCGCAACGTCTGGGTATCCAGCCGGGCGATAAAGTGACCCTGCCGAAGTTGGGGCAGTGATCGCGGTGTCAGCAGACACGTGACTCCGGGAATACCAGCCGGACCTCTGTCCCGACACCGATTTGCGACGAAATTTCCATGCGGCCGTCATGAAGACCGGTCAAGGCATCGACGATCGGCAGCCCCAACCCTGTGCCAGGCGTTTCCTTGGTCATCGGGTTCTCGATGCGTCCGAACGGCGCAAGGGCGGTATCGGTTTCGTCGATCCGGAAACCGCAGCCAGTATCTTTGATGGCAATGCAGAGCGAGCCGTCCTCGGCTTTAAAGACCGTGACAGTTACCATGCCGCCGTCCTTATTGAACTTCTCCGCGTTCGAAAACAGGTTGAAGAATATCTGGGAAAGGGCACGCCGGTCCGCGATGATGCGCTGCGCGTCGTCGCTGATATGCACCTCGAAACGGATCCGGCGTTGCGCGAAACGATGCGCAAACAAACGCTCGGACTGCTGGACCAGGTCGGCGAGTGCGAGTTCTTCTTCTTCGATATCGAACTTGCCGGCTTCGATTTTCGAAAGATCGAGCAGGTCGTTGATCAGGCTAAGCAGGTGCTCGCCACTGCGATGGATGTCGGAGGCGTAATCCAGATAAGAGCCATTACCGACCGGGCCGAAAATCTGCTGCCGAATGATCTCCGAAAACCCAAGGATCGCATTCAAGGGCGTACGGAGTTCATGGCTCATGTGCGCCAGGAATTCGGATTTGGCCCGGCTTGCCTGTTCGGCCCGTTCCTTCTCGCGTCGCAGGGCTTCCTCGGTCTCGATGAGGCTGGCGATATTGCGCCCGCCGCCCCGATACCCGATGAACTGGCCGGAATCGCTGAACACGGGCTTGCCACTGATGGCCAGGTGAATCTCCCGACCATCATCAAGGATATGCGAATACCGGACATCGTTGAAATTTTCATGGTTTTTCAGCATCTCCTCGAATGCACGCAGCTTGTTCTCGCTGAAACGTCTTGGATGTGTTTCACGGTGCGTGCGGCCGATATAGTCCGCGACCCGGAGCCCGGTGACGTCCGCGTCGTCGACCGATACATAGGTATATTTAAGGTCCGCATTCATCTCCCAGAACCAGTCGGCGGCCGTGCTTGAAAAATCCATCAGGCGTTTGCGGCTCTCGCGCAGATCCTTTTCTGCGCGTTTTTGCTCACTGATGTCCGTGGAAAGAGTGATGGTGCTGCCGTCGGCGAGGCGGGCTTCGTGAATCAGGATCGTAAGACCGTCCTGACGGCTGACTTCGTGGTGCCCACTCGGGTTACGGTGGCGCCGCATACGGCTCTCGAACCACCGCTCGGGGTCCTCGCCGTCGCCGATCAGTCCGTTATCGATGACGGCGTGCAAATGTTCCTCGAACGTCGTGCCGTATTCGCATTGCTCAGGAATGAAACGGTTCAGGTGACGGAAGTGATCGTTGCAGAAAACCAGCCTGTCGTCCTTGTCCCAGATGGTGAAAATGCAATCGAGTGCGTTGATCGCCACCATCAGAATGTCTTCGGCTGATTTCGCCTTGGCTTCCGCCTCCAAGCGCTTGGTAATGTCCGCGGCGACACCGATATAACCGTGGAACTGACCAGATTCATCGAAGACCGGGCGCCCGGTCGAGGTGATCTCGCGAATTTCGCCATCGCTGCGCCGGCGGGAATACCGGAAGTTTTTGAAGGGGCGATGCGCTTCTAGGTCGTCGAGGTGCTGACGCCAGTGCGGGGCGTTCAGATCCTCGCCTGCAAGCTCGGCACGCGTCTTGCCCAACTGCTCCGACATTGGCATGTCGATGGATTCAACGACGGCGGGCGACATGTAGATGAAGCGGTGCTGGGCATCGGAGCGCCAGAACATCTCCGACGACATTAGACCGATGACATCATAGAATTTTTCGGATTCCTCGATGCTCTCGCGCAACTGCGCGTTCTCCTTGCGGAGCGCCTCAATCTCCGCAAGAAGGTCTTCCTTGCTTCTAGTCGCCTTGCCTTCAGGCATTATTGTCCTCGATCCGCGCCCATTCGGATCCCCCGCGCAGATGATACGACGCAATGCGCCCGAATCCTAGATCATGAATTCGCCTGAATTTTCGCCCACGTATCCCTGAGCGTCATCGTCCGATTGAAGACGGGGGCCGCATCCGTACTATCCGGGTCCTTGGCGAAATAGCCGAGACGTTCGAATTGCATCGCATCGCCGACCTCGAAATCCATGAGCGACGGTTCGAGCTTGCAGCCCGTCAGAACTTCCAGGCTTTCAGGGTTGAGGGTCGACACGAAATCCTCCTGACGGCCCGGCGCGGGATCGGTGAACAGGTGATCGTAGAGCCTGACTTCCGCGTCCACTGCGTTCTCCGCCGCCACCCAATGAAGCGTTCCCTTGACCTTGCGGCCGTCAGGGGCGTCGCCGCCCTTGGTTGCCGGATCATAGGTGCAGCGCAGTTCTATGATCTCGCCCACATCATCCTTGATGACATCCGTGCACGTAATGAAATACGCCCAACGCAGACGCACTTCGCGGCCAGGTGCCAGGCGGAAGAATTTCTTCGGCGCATCCTCCATGAAGTCGTCGCGCTCGATATAGATTTCGCGTCCGAACCGCACCTGACGTTTGCCGGCTGCGTCGTCTTCCGGGTTGTTGACGGCATCGAGGTTTTCGCCTTCACCATCGGGGTAGTTTTCAATCACCACCTTGAGGGGGCGCAGCACCGCCATGCGGCGCTCCGCCGTCTTGTTGAGAAGCTCGCGAACGCAATGGTCCAACAGCGCCGGATCTACCGTGCTGTCGGACTTCGTCACCCCCAGACGCGAGACGAAATCGCGGATCGCAGCCGCCGGAATGCCGCGCCGGCGCAATCCTGAAATGGTCGGCATGCGGGGGTCGTTCCAGCCGTTGACGTGGCCTTCCTGAACTAGCTGCGTCAGGCGGCGTTTGGAAAGAACGGTATACGTCAGATTGAGCCGCGCGAATTCGTACTGGCGCGGACTGGCAGGGACGGGAAGGTTCTCAACCAGCCAATCATACAGTGGGCGATGATCCTCGAATTCCAGCGTGCAAAGCGAATGCGTGACGCCCTCGATCGCGTCCGACTGGCCGTGCGCGAAATCGTAGGTCGGATAGATACACCATGTATCGCCCGTACGTGGGTGCGACTTGTGCACGATGCGGTAAATCACGGGATCGCGCATGTTGATGTTGCCGGACGACATGTCGATCTTGGCGCGCAGCACCTTGGCGCCGTCCGGAAATTCGCCGTTCTTCATACGGGTGAAGAGATCGAGATTTTCTTCGACGCTGCGCCCGCGATAGGGGCTGTCCTTGCCGGGCTCGGTCAGCGTGCCGCGATAGGCGCGGATTTCCTCGGCGTTCAGGTCGTCGACATAGGCCTTACCATTTTCGATCAGGTACACGGCCCAGTCATAGAGTTGATCGAAATAGTCGGAGGCATGGCGCGGCGCGCCGTCCCATTCGAAGCCCATCCAGCGGACGTCTTCCTCGATGGCGTCGATGAACTCCTGTTCTTCCTTGGCCGGGTTCGTGTCGTCGAACCGCAGCCGGCAGAGGCCCTTGAACTCAGATGCGACACCGAAGTTGAGGCAGATCGACTTGGCGTGCCCGATGTGCAGGTAGCCGTTCGGTTCCGGTGGAAAGCGGGTGACGAGCTGATCCGTCGTGCCGTCGGCAAGATCGCTTCTGATCCGCTCGCGGATGAAGTCCCTGGTTTCCGGGGCGGCGTCTGTCTGGGTTTCGGTCTCGTTCATCGATATTCCGGCCGGTTGATCTGGCTGCGCCCCGGACGATCAAGAATGTTGGGGCACGTCGGCTGTATGTCTGCCAAAATTGCAGGGAAAGTGAAAGCAAAAGCGGTGCTGGAGAAACCGGAGCCTGAAATTCAAAAACCCCGGTCTGTCAGGACCGGGGTTTCATGAATGGACAATCATGGGACTTCCTCAGATCAGATGCACGACAACCGCAAGAATGGCGACGGCACCGACGAACGAACCCATGACCGTGTTGAAGAGTTGGTGATCCATAACGAATACTCCAAACAGGGTTGAACCGCGTTAACGAGCCACTCACTACGCCCAGTTCGCCCACTGCACCATCGCTGTTTTTACCACTCAGTCATGCATTCAGCGCATGGCAAAAAAGCGACTCCGGCTGTTCCGGAACCACCGCCAGATCGGCTTCAGAAAACGCTTACAGAAGATGAGTAGGCTGCGGTCCGGGTGTGATGGTGATCACACCTGATTCACGCGTCTGCCATGCATATGAATAATACGTTAACGAACACGACCCGTTTCGAACGTGTGCCCACTGGTTTCGCGACATTGGCCCGGCATCTAAAAACCAGCGCTCCAAACAGGACGCTTGCTAAAAATCGTTCGAAACCCTAGTTTTCGCGCGCGTCGGGGAGTAGCGCAGCCTGGTAGCGCATCTGCTTTGGGAGCAGAGGGTCGCTGGTTCGAATCCAGTCTCCCCGACCAGCTTTTCTGAAATCAGCCGCCGACATCCACCATGCACACGCCGGCAGATGCGTCGGCTTCGATCTGTTCGTGAGCAGCGACGGCGCCCGCCTGCGTGAACGGGTGGTGCGCGGCGACCCGGTGCTTGAGCTGGCCCTTTTTCAGCATGCCGTTGATCGATTCGAAGATCGCGCGCTTGGTCGTTTCCGGCAATTGATAAATCGTGAAGGGGCGCAGCGTGATGTTCTTGAACATCAGGTTGAGGAACGGCAGCACCGGCTTTTCCACCGCGTCAGAGCTATAGGCGGTCACGACGCCGTTCGGCACCACGATCTTGTCGAACAGATCGACATTGGCGCCGAATGCGACTTCGGAGATTCGGTCGACGCCGCGACCGTCCGTCAGATCCAGGACCTTCTGGGCGACGTCATCGTTTTTGTAGTTCACGACGTGATCGGCGCCGAGTTCCTTCACATACGTCTCGTTCTCGGGCTGGCCGACCATGGCGATCACCGTCGCGCCGTCGAGCTTGGCCATCTGCACCGCGTATGAACCGACACGGCCACCGCCGCCGGACACCAGCACCGTCTTACCCTCGACCGAACCGTCCGAAAAAATGCTGTGATAGGCGGTGACGGCAGGTACGCCCAGGCATGCGCCGTCTTCAAGCGAGGCTTCTTCCGGCAATTCCGGCGCCATCCAGGCGGGCAGGGTGCAGAACTCGGCCATCGTGCCCATGGGGCGGTAGGCCTGCGCACCGAAAATCCAGACGTTCTTGCCGATCTGGCTGGGGTCGACGTTGGAGCCGACGGCTTCGATCACGCCGGAACCGTCGTTACACGACACTATGGGCGAGAAATTGGGGAGTTCACGGCCGCTGGCCCGACGTTTCACATCAGTCGGGTTGACTGCGGCATAGGCGACCTTGACCCGGACCTCGTTCGGTTCCGGTTCGATCGGGTCCATGTCGACCATTTCGAGGACGTCTTTCGCAGTACCCGCCTTGTTGAACTGAATTGCTTTCACTTTTCTTCTCCCCCTTAGAGACCGAGTACCGTTGCAGCACCCAAAAACCATTGTCTTCGGCGATTTCTCGCGTATCTTTCAGGGAACATATTGGTTCTAGCGGAGAGTTTTTCCATGCCGGATGTGCGCATTTATCAACCGACCAAGACCGCCATGCAGTCGGGCCGCGCCAACGTCAAGAAATGGGTGCTGGAATTCGAGCCCGGCTCACGCAAGGAAACCGACAACCTGATGGGCTGGACCGGGTCCCGCGACACGCGTGGCCAGATCAAGATGCGCTTCGATTCCAAGGAAGACGCCATCGCCTTCGCAAAAAAGAACAGCTTGAGCTTCCAGGTCTTCGAGCCCAAGAAGCGCCGTATCAAACCCAAAAACTACGCCGACAACTTCGCGTTCGGCCGCAATACCCTCTGGACGCATTGATGCGCACCGCCGCGCTTGCGCTGAGCACAGCGCTGATCCTCACCGGTGCTGCCGCCGAGGCGAGCTTTCTCGACAAACTGAAAGGCGCCGTCGACCAGGTCACGTCCGGTTCGGGCGAGGGCAGCGGTAGCGCCACGACCGACGGGCTCGCCACCGAACAGATCGTTGCCGGGCTCAAGGAAGCGCTCCGCGTAGGCGCGGAACGGGTGGTCGCGCAGGTCGGTGCCGTCGACGGTTTCAACGCCGATCCGAAAATCCATATTCCTTTGCCGGACCAGCTGGCCAAGGCGCAGGACATCATGCGCAAGTTCGGGTTGGGCGCGATGGCCGACGATGTCGAACTCAGGCTTAACCGCGCCGCGGAAGAGGCCGCCCCCAAAACCAAGGAACTGATCTGGAAAGCCGTCAACGAGATGACGCTCGACGACGCCAGGAAAATTTACGACGGCCCCCAGGACGCGGCGACCCAGTACTTCAAACGGGTCGCGACGCCCGATCTGAAGGCCACCGTCGAACCCGTCATCGACAATGCGCTTCAGCAGGTTGGCGCGATCACGGCTTACGACAGCTTAATGAGCAAATACAAGAGTTTGCCCCTCGTTCCTGATGTGAAAGCCGATCTGCAGGCGCACGCCACACAGCTGACCCTCGACGGGATTTTCCATTATCTCGCCAAGGAGGAAGCCGATATCCGGGCCAATCCGGCGGCGCGCACCACGGACCTGCTGAAACAGGTCTTCGGCGGTTCCTGATCCTTAACGGTCACGTCTTCATTGCACCTTAACGCGACGCGCTTTATTAAGGCGCGACCTCGGCAAGGACACCTTCCTTGCCCACGTGGAGGCCATGGGCGCCCGTAGCTCAACTGGATAGAGCATCCGCCTTCTAAGCGGACGGTTGCAGGTTCGAGTCCTGCCGGGCGCGCCACCGCATCGCTGCGACAACGCGCCCATTGCAGGTTTCACTTCAGAACATCAACCTGAAGCCCGTGACGAAGAACAGACCGTCGGCGTCTTCACCTTCGGCTTCGCGGATGTCCTGGGTTTCCCCCATATACCGCTCATAATGAACGCCGATATAGGGCGCCACAGCCCGGTCGATCAGGTCGTAGCTGAGCCGGGCGCCGATCTCGACTTTCGGTCCCCAGGCGCCGAGTTCACGGCCCGGATCATCCCGCAACGGCAGATCGAATTCGATACTGGGCGTCAATATCCAGTAATTGGTGATCAACGCCTCGTATTCGGCCTCGAACCTGAACGACGGATAGTCCGAGACGAAAAGGTCGGCATCGATCTCGAACCACTGCGGCGCCAGACCGTGCAGACCGACGACGCCATGAACCCTGTCCTGACCTTCGGGCGTATCGAAACGAATCCCGGCGACGGCATCGAAAAACGTTGAGACCGGAGTCTGCAGGCGCAGTTGGGTCTCCAGCGTTTCCATCTTGTCGGTCTTGGTTTCGAATTCGCCCTCGCTTCTGAGCACGAACTTCAGATCATCCGTCCCGTAAAGGGCATCGCCGTCCCACGCCATGACGTCGGTGTCCTTGTCACCGAAACGGTATTCAAGCTGCTCCAGCTGGACGCCGTAGATCGGCTCTTCGGCCTTGAGTGGCGGCGCGATGACAACGCCCAGGGCGATGGCCCCGAGCGCGATTGCTGCTTTATTCATCGGTCAGCCTCCCTGTTTGGTCTCAAGAGACGCCGATTTCTTGGGAGGCGGGCCCCCCTCGACCACGACCTTGCGGAACATACCGCTGTCGGCGTGATAGGCTAGGTGGCAGTGGAACGCCCACTGGCCGGGCGCGTCGACCTCGGTCTCCATGTATACGGTCGTGCCCGGCGAGACGCTGACCACGTGTTTGACCGGATCCCACTTGCCCTTACCGGTGTCGATGATCGACCACATGCCGTGCAGGTGCATGGGATGGGTCATCATCGTTTCGTTGACGAACTTGAAGCGGACCCGCTCCCCGTACTGAAGTACGATCGGCTCCGCATCGCTGAACTTCACGCCGTTCAGGGACCAGATGTAACGCTCCATGTTCCCGGTCAGGCGAAGTTCAATCTCACGCGTCGCCTCGCGGTCCTCGTACAGCGGCTTCTGTGCTCTCAGATCGTTGTAGGACAGAAACTTGCCGCCGTTCGCCGCCGCAGGTGTCAGACCGCTGCCGGCAGCGTAAAAGCTATCGACTTCCTTCGACATGGCGTGCCCGGAATGATCGACGGCACTCGGCACGGCGTGCCCGGCATGGCTGTCGCCCTGCATGACCGAACCATCCGGCATGGAATGGGTGGCCGGCATTTGATGACCGGCGTGGCTGTCGCCCTGCATCACGGTGCCGTCGGGCATGGTGTGCGTCGTCACCGCATGCTGCCCCATGGCGCTGTGGTCCATGGATCCATGGTCGCCATGCGCCATTCCCATATCCGCCATCGTCAGAACGGGATCCTTACGCATCTCCGGCACGTCGGCTTCCATGCCCATGCGGGGCGCGAGGGTGCCGCGCCCGTAGGCCGTTCGTCCCATCGATTCCGCAAAGATCGTAAACGCCTTGTCTTCTTCCGGGCGGACGATGACGTCGTAGGTCTCGGCGACCGCGATCCGGAACTCATCGACGTTCACGGGTTGGACGTTATTCCCGTCGGCCTGGACAACCGTCATTTTCAAACCCGGTATCCGGATATCGAAATACGCCATCGCCGACGAATTGATGAAGCGAAGACGGATACGCTCGCCCGGCTCGAAAACTCCGGTCCAGTTCTGCTCGGCGGACTTGCCGTTGATGAGGGGGGTAAAACCCTGAACATCCTCGATATCGTTGGGCAGCATCCGCATATCACCCCAGTCGAGACGGTCCCGTAGCGCCGCGTCGAATCCCATCTTTTCGGCGTCCTTGAAAAAGTCGCCGATGGTGCGTTGCTTGCGGTTGTAATAATCGGGCATCAGCTTGAGGTTTCGCATGATGCGCGCACCGCTGTGTGGGTGTGCGTCGGTCAGCTGCACAACGTATTCCCTGTCGAAACGGAACGGCTCGCGGCCCTTCGGTTCGATCACGATGGCGCCGTACGCCCCATCCGGTTCCTGGAACGGATTGTGAGAATGGTACCAGTAGGTACCCGTCTGCACGATTGGGAACCGGTAGGTGAACGTCTCACCCGGTTTGATCCCCGGAAAGCTGATGTTCGGCACGCCGTCTTGCTGGTAAGGAAGGATCAGGCCGTGCCAGTGGATCGACGTCATCTCGGAAAGATTATTGGTGACGTTGATGACGACGTCTTCGCCTTCCTTGAAACGCAGCACCGGCCCGGGCGACGCGCCGTTGTAGCCGACGCCCCGGCGGGTGAAGTCACCGGTGTCGATGGTAACGCGGTCGACGGTCAGGTTGTACTCACCCGCGGCGGACAGCGACGGCACGAGCAGTGCCACCACCAGGCCGGCGGCGGCAAGGCTATATGAAATTTTCATTTTTGCTGTCCCGGCTATCAGTGGGTGAGCTTGATTTCGCCCATCATCCCGGCGTCGTAGTGACCCGGAATGTTGCAGGCGAATTCAAGGTCCGCGTGATCGGGAAACGTCCAGATCACTTCGCCGGATTTACCGGGCTCGAGCAGCAGGCTGTTAGGCTCGTCGTGCATACCATGGCCCATGCTCTCCTGCATCTTCTTCGCGGCGTCCCAGTTGATGCGGTCGGCCTCCAGGACGCCGTGCTCGACCATCATCATCATTTCGGGCCCGTGCGCCTTGTGCATCGCGGCCGTCGCGATGTTGAACTCGTGTACCAATTGCCCCGCGTTCTTGACGACGAAACGCACAGTCTCGCCCTCCTTGATGGTGACGTTTTCGGGTTCGTAATAATTGTCGTACATCGTCACGTTGATAGTACGCGTGACGTCTTTGGCCTCACCGGCCTTGCCGATATTGGCGCCGTGGCCGTGGCCATGATTACCCGCGGCACTCGCGCCGAACGTGGCCAGCATGATTGCCGCCGAAACGGCGACAGCCGTGGTGAACTTGGAAGTATTGATCTTCATTTTTATAAACCTTGGTCTGCGATGTTCATCTGGCGCGCCGGTCGAACGGCGGCCCGTTTCGAATATGGCAGGGTCAGGCTTTGGGCGGGGGCGGGTCGAACGCCCGGATTGAACCGACAAGGGCCGGGGCGGCATTGAAAAACTCGGCATTCGTCGCATCCTGAACGACAGTACCGGACGTCAGCGCACCCAAAAGGGTTCCCGTGCATTGCGCGACGGTCATGCCGCAGCAATCGGATAAATCACCGGTTTCGCAACCTTTATCGCAATCGCCTCCGCTGTGTCCAATGACTTGGGCGTGGTGCGATAGCGGGCCGGCAGCCGCTTCAGACGCGACGACATCGTGCGCCGCCGTTGCATGCCCCAATGCGGTGGCAAGCAAGGAGAACGCCAGTGCGAGTGTGACGACGAACCGAACCATACTTTTATGCTAAACATTCCCCCTGATGAAAGGTCAAGCAGCGATCTCTGACGTGTGCCCGGTGTCACTTCCCAATTGACCGTAAAAACGCTATAACCCACTCATGATGAAGCAGAAAGCTCTCAAACTGGCCACGATCCCGGCCGTCGCCGCCCTGGCGATCCTTGCGCTCGGCGTCCGCGACACGGCAGCGGGCAGCCGCGTTTCCGGGCAATACGCCACCAGCACATCGAAACTGAGCAAGGTCGGCAACCTGAACCCGAAACTGTCGCGCCTGTGCAGGCGAGGTCAGTTCAAGCAGCGCAAAGTATTGCGGCTGTCGATCGGCTACGTCGGCGAGGACGGCCGTGGCATTACCGGAATCGCCAAGCCGGGCTGGAACCTTTACGACCCGACCGGTGCCGGCGATCCGGACTACACCTACCATTTCCATAATCAGGGATATTCCAACTGCCGCGTCTATGAAGCCCGGACGCCGCGCCCGAACCAATAGCGTTGCGGAGCGCCCCGCCATGACGGAATTCCTCGATCTTTTCCCGACCAAGTTCGTGCGCCGGCAGCTGCCGGACTATGAAGAGCCGACCCGCGACCTGATCAAGCTGGTCCGCGAAATGGAGAAGGGGAACAAGTCGCTCACCACGGATTACCGCGAAAACAATCCGCTCGAATACGACCGCGCGGGGCCGAATTGGCTGCGTGGCGAGATCAATCAAACCGTGATCGCGTATCTAAAGGAGATCGGTATCGATTATCCGGTCAACTGGCAGATCCACGCCTGGACCAATATCAACCGTCAGGGCGATTATCACGATCCGCACAATCACCCGCACGCTTATCTGAGTGGCACCTATTACCTGAAGATGCCGGGCGAGGGGGCAAAGAAACGCCAGCGTAGCGATGTCAGGCCCAACTGCATCACCTTTTACGATCCGAGGACCGGCTTCAACATGTCGTCGATCCGCAACGATCCTTACGTCGATCCAGAATTCACGGTACTGCCGGAACCGGGGCTTTTAATGATGTGGCCGGCGGCGATGATGCATTTTGTGCATCCGAACCTTTCCGACGAAACGCGCATCTCGCTCAGTTTCAACATCGTCCTCAAGTGGTCCGACGACTATCTGCCGACGCAGTGACGTCACCTTCTATTTTTTCCTAATTCCTGACATGCCCTAACGCCTTGTTAAGAAATCAGGGCGTAACGTCACGTCTGGGTTGGGGCTGGGATCGGCACAGAAGGTGAGAGGAATCCCTTAGTCCATGGGGCTTATCGAAGAAATACGCAGGCGTGCGAAGCATGTCGTCGGTCCGTTATTCGGAATCGTCGCTGTGGCGTACTTTGCCTATCACACCGTGCACGGCGACCGCGGCGTGCTGGCGCTTCTGCAGATGCAGGAACGCGTGGCCGAGGCGGAGCACCGGCTGGACAGCCTGGAAAAACAGAAAAATCACTGGGAAAGCCGCGTCAAGCTGCTGCACCCCGACAGCATCGACCGCGACATGCTCGATGAACGGGTTCGCATCATGCTCGGCTACGCCCGCGCCGACGATCTTGTCGTTTTAATGCATATCGAGAGTAGCAAAGGAGAAACCGATGGCCTTACTCGCTGATAAACTGATCCCGCCGTATTACGCGGCGATCATCGAAAACCAACCGCACGCGTCTTCGGACGAGCCGATGAACACCGCCGACCGCATGGTCAGCATGGCGATCCGTCGACCCGGATTTCTTGGCCTGGAAACCGGCCGCTCGGGCGATGGCCGTCCGGTCACGGTCGCGTACTGGCGCGACCTTGAGGACGTCGAGGGATGGCAATCCGAAACCGGCGCGATAGGCGAGATGTCCTATCCGCTCGAGGTGTGCCGCGTCGCCAACACCAATGACAAGACCGTCCGTTCGTTCCTTGCCGATAACAGGGACGAGCCGGCCATGCGTCACATCTGAGGAGGGCCCCGTGATGGCCAAATTCGACCCACGCCGCGATCCGCCGTACTTTGCCGTCATCAACAGGACGACACCCGACGGCATCGACGCCGGGCAGTTCATGGACGCCGGCGAGAAGATGATCGGCCTTGCCGCCGCCGAACCGGGTTTCCTCGGGATCGAGGAGGTCACCGACGAGAGCGGCAATGCCTACACGGTCTGTTATTGGGACCGTGTGCAGTCGATGCGCCGCTGGCGCGGCGATCTGGTGAACCATATTCCGCCCAAGATCGATCCCGCCCAGGTCGTCTGTTATGAAGGCTGTTATTGGCACTGGCTGCGGGACGTTTTCGATGCGATCGCCCGTGTCGAGCGTGACAATGTGGTACAGGTCTCGTTCGGAGAAGTCGCAGCTTAACTCTTATTGAGTTTATAAATTAGCACACAACGCGAACAAAACGCGTTAAATGGCTGCTTTGCTTGAATAATAGAAAAGGATCGCCTAGCATTCTTCCTTAGAGCGGTGGTTAACCGCCGCGCAACCCAGGTGGGAGGGAGCCAATGGCGAGAGCCTCGAAATCCGGCGCTAGCTCCAAGAGCGCCGCGAAGTCCACGTCGCGCAGCAAATCCAAGTCTGCGGCCAAAAAGCCCGAAGTAACGGGCGAACAGCTTTTATCCTATTACCGTGACATGTTGATGATCCGCCGTTTCGAAGAAAAGGCGGGTCAATTGTATGGGATGGGCCTGATCGGCGGTTTCTGCCACCTCTATATCGGTCAGGAAGCGGTCGTCGTCGGCATGACCCAGGCCGGCACGTCCGATGACAGCGTGATCACGTCGTATCGCGATCACGGGCACATGCTGGCGTGCGGAATGGACCCGAAGGGCGTGATGGCCGAGTTGACCGGCCGCCGCGGCGGTTATTCGAAGGGCAAGGGCGGCTCGATGCACATGTTCTCCCGCGAGAAGAACTTCTTCGGCGGGCACGGCATCGTCGGTGCGCAGGTGCCTTTGGGAACCGGGCTCGCTTTCGGCCATAAGTATTCCGAAGACGGCGGCGTCTGTCACACCTACATGGGTGACGGCGCGGTTAACCAGGGACAGATCTACGAGAGCTTCAATATGGCGTCGTTGTGGAAACTACCCGTCGTCTATGTCATCGAGAACAACAAGTACGGCATGGGCACCTCGGTCGAGCGCGCGTCTTCCAACGTGGAACTTCATGAACGCGGCGCGGCGCACGACATCCCGGGCATGCAGGTCAACGGCATGGACGTGATGGATGTCCTCGAAAAGGGCGGCAAAGCGCTAGAGCACGCCCGCTCCGGCAAGGGGCCTTACATCCTCGAGATGAAGACCTACCGGTATCGCGGCCACTCGATGTCCGACCCCGCCAAGTATCGCTCCAAGGAAGAAGTGCAGAAAATGCGCAAGGAAAGCGATCCCATCGACAACTTGCGGCATACCATCCTCGAAGCAGGGCATTCGAACGAGGATGAGATGAAGGACATCGACAAAGAGATCAAATCCATCGTCACCTCCGCCGCAGAATTCGCGCAGCAAAGCCCGGAACCCGACGAGTCCGAACTCTACACGGACGTGTTCCTCGAAGCTTCCGCGTAAAATTACCTGAAAAAAGGTTAAGACAATGGCCACACAAGTTCTGATGCCGGCGCTGTCGCCGACCATGACCGAAGGCAAGATCGCCAAGTGGATGAAATCCGAGGGCGACAAGGTCGAGAGCGGTGACGTTCTGTGCGAAATCGAAACCGACAAGGCGACGATGGAAGTCGAAGCCGTGGATGAGGGTATCCTCGGAAAAATTCTCGTCTCCGAAGGCACCGAAAACGTTGCCGTGAACGCCCCCATCGCGGTTCTCATCGAAGAGGGCGAAAGCGCCGACGACATCGCCGACGCACCGGCCCCTGCCGCCGCTGCGGCGGCGCCCACCGAGGAAGAAGTAGAAAAGGAAGAGGCGCCGAAGGAAGAAGCGGCGAGTGCCCCGGCGCAGCCGAAATCCGAACCCGCGCCGGAACCTGAATACGACGGACCGATGAAATCCCAAACCGTGCGCGAAGCGCTCCGCGACGCCATGGCCGAGGAAATGCGTCGTGAGGAAAAGGTCTTCCTGATGGGCGAGGAAGTCGCCGAATACCAGGGTGCTTACAAGATCTCGCAAGGGCTTTTGGATGAATTCGGCGCCAAGCGTGTCATCGACACCCCGATCACGGAACAGGGCTTCGCCGGGCTCGGTGTCGGCGCGGCGTTCCACGGCCTGAAGCCCATCGTCGAATTCATGACCTTCAACTTCGCCATGCAGGCTATCGACCAGATCATCAACTCTGCCGCCAAGACGTTGTATATGTCGGGCGGTCAGATGGGTTGTCCGATCGTATTCCGGGGTCCGAACGGCGCGGCGGCGCGGGTCGCGGCGCAGCATTCGCAGTGTTATGCATCGTGGTACGCCAACTGTCCGGGCATGAAGGTCGTCGCGCCATGGTCGGCGTCCGACGCCAAGGGCCTGCTGAAAAGCGCAATCCGCGATCCCAACCCCGTGATCTTCCTGGAGAACGAAATCCTTTACGGGCAGAGCTTCGAACTCCCCGATGACGACGATTTCACGCTTCCCATCGGTAAGGCGAAGATCGAACGCAAGGGCTCGGATGTCACCATTGTGGCCTATTCCATCGCCGTCGGCATTGCCATGGAAGCGGCTGAAAAGCTAGCGGAAGAGGGGATCGACGCCGAAGTCATCAATCTCCGCACGATCCGCCCGATGGACACTGCAACGATCATTGAATCGGTCAAGAAGACCAATCGCCTGGTCAGCGTCGGCGAAGGCTGGCCGACCTGCGGTATCGGATCTGAAGTTTCGTCCATCGCGATGGAGCAGGCGTTCGATTATCTCGATGCGCCCCCGGTCCGGGTCGCCGGCGTCGACGTGCCGATGCCGTACGCCGCGAACCTCGAAAAACTTGCGCTGCCCAAGGCACCGCAGGTGATCGAGGCCGCCAAGTCCGTCTGTTACGTCTGAGGGAGGCCGGAACATGCCCACCAAAGTACTGATGCCGGCCCTTTCGCCGACGATGACGGAAGGCAAGCTGGCGAAATGGCTGGTCAAGGAAGGCGACACCATCGAAAGCGGTGACGTCATGGCCGAAATCGAAACCGACAAGGCGACCATGGAAGTGGAAGCCGTCGATGAAGGTACACTCGGCAAGATCCTGGTCGAAGAAGGCACGGACGGCGTCGCGGTGAACACCGTGATTGCGCTGTTGCTGGGTGACGACGAGGACGAGAGCGCCCTCAAGGACGCGGACACGTCTTCAGCCGCCCCGCCGCCCGCCGCGGCAGCGGATGGCGACGCCAAGGAAGAGGCACCAAAGGAAGAAAAGAAAGCCGAACCGGCTCAAGATTCGCCGCCTGCGGCCGCTGAAAAGTCCTCGAACATCGATGCCTCGAAGCACGACGGCACCGAGGCGGGACCCGCACCGAAAACCGAGAGTGGGGAACGTATTTTCGCGAGTCCGCTCGCACGCCGTATCGCCAAGATGGAAGGCATTGATCTGACGCAGGTGTCGGGCTCCGGCCCGCACGGACGCATCGTCCAGCGCGACATCAAAAAGGCGATCAGCGAGGGCACCGGAAAGGCCGCCGGCAAACCGGCAGCATCGGGTGCGCCCGCCACGTCCGATCAGGCTGCAGCCGTGCCGCCTGCCGGCATCGACGAGGGGATGCTGGGGCTGTTGCCCGAATACGAGAGCGTGCCGAATTCCGGTATGCGCAAGACCATCGCCAAGCGCCTGACGGCGGCAGCACGGGATATTCCGCACTTTAACGTCACTGCGGATATCGAGATCGACGCGTTGCTGAAGCTCAGGAAACAGCTCAATGATCGCGAAGGGGCGGACTACAAGATTTCCGTCAATGACTTCGTGATCAAAGCGGTTGCGCTCGCGCTCAAACGCCAGCCGGACTGCAACGCCGCCTATACCGATGACGCGATCCTCAAGTTCAAGCGTGCCGATATCTCGATGGCGGTGGCCGTCGAAGGCGGCCTGATCACGCCGATCATCAAGGACGCGGGCTCGAAGGGCCTCGCCAAGATTTCGGAAGAGGCCAAGGAACTGGCGGGCAAGGCGCGGGACGGAAAACTGCAACCCCAGGAATATCAGGGCGGCACATTCTCGATCTCGAACCTGGGGATGTTCGGGGTGAAGTCGTTCAACTCGATCATCAACTCGCCGCAGGGCGGTATCCTGTCGGTAGGGGCGGGCGAGGAGCGCGCGGTCGTCAAGGACGGCGCCGTTTCCATCGCTACCATTATGACCGTCACGCTGGCGGTCGATCACCGCTGCATCGACGGTGCAACGGCGGCGGCCTTCGTCAAGGAGCTCAAGGGCATCCTCGAAGATCCGCTGCAGTTGATGCTCTAAGGCGAGGTGAGGACGAGACATGGCTGATACCAAATTCGACGTCATCATCATCGGCGGCGGCCCGGGCGGGTACGTCACCGCGATCCGCGCGGCACAGCTCGGCTTCAAGACCTGCGTCGTCGAGGAAAAGCACATGGGCGGCATCTGCCTGAACTGGGGCTGTATCCCGACCAAGGCGCTGCTTCGGACCGCCGAGATCTATCACTACATGCAACACGCCAAGGACTACGGCTTGTCGGCTGAAAAAGTGGGTTACGACCTCAAAGCCGTCGTCGAACGCTCTCGCGGTGTCTCGAAACGCTTGTCGGGTGGCGTCGAGCACCTGATGAAGAAGAACAAGGTCACGGTCGTGGACGGACGCGGCAAGCTGAATGGCCCCGGCAAGGTCGACGTCTCGAAAGACGGCAAGGCGGTCGGCACATACACGGCGGACCACGTCATCGTCGCCACGGGCGCGCGTCCGCGCGCGTTGCCGGGCATCGAGCCGGACAAGAAACTGATATGGACCTATTTCGAAGCAATGGTGCCGGAAACGGCGCCGAAAAGTCTTTTGGTCATCGGCTCGGGCGCCATCGGCATCGAGTTCGCAAGCTTCTATCAAACCATGGGTGTCGACGTGACGGTTGTCGAGGTCATGAAGCAGATCATGCCGGTCGAGGACGAGGAAATTTCCAAGTTCGCACGCAAGCAGCTTGAGAAAAACGGCCTCAAGATCATGACCGAAACCAAGGTAACCGGGGTCAAGAAGGGTTCCAACAACGTCACCTGCACGATTGAAGACGCCAAGGGCAAGACCCAGGAAATCACTGTGGACCGTGTTATCTCGGCGGTCGGCGTTCAGGGCAATATCGAGGACATCGGGCTCGAGACGACGAAAGTGAAAACGGACAAAGGCTGCATCGTCGCGGACGAATTTTCGCGCACGGCGGAGAAGGGGATATACGCCATCGGCGACGTCGCCGGCCCGCCGATGCTGGCCCACAAAGCCGAGCACGAGGGCGTCATCTGCATTGAGAAGATCGCCGGCGTCGAAGGCGTCCACCCCATGGACAAGGGCAAGATTCCCGGCTGCACCTACTGCCATCCGCAGGTCGCCTCAGTTGGACTTACGGAAGCCAAGGCGAAGGAAAAAGGCTACGACGTCAACGTCGGGCGCTTCCAGTTCCTGGGCAACGGCAAGGCCATCGCGCTGGGCGAAGACCAGGGACTGGTGAAGACCATCTTCGACAAGAAGACCGGGCAGTTACTCGGTGCGCACATGGTCGGCGCCGAAGTCACCGAACTGATTCAGGGCTTCGTCGTCGCCATGAATCTCGAGACGACGGAAGAAGAGCTGATGCACACGGTCTTCCCGCATCCGACGCTCTCCGAAATGATGCACGAGAGCGTGCTGGATGCCTACGGCCGCGTCATCCACATGTAGGGTAACGCCGCCGTCTCTTTGACAGCAGGCCCATTCGGGGCCATATCGTAAAGAGGTTCGGGTACTATTTCATCGTTATCCCCGCGCACGCGGGGGTCCAGCCTTTCCCCGAGCTGGGTTCCCGCCTTCGCAGGAATGACGGATAGGAGTTGAAAAGCGCGATGAGCAACGTCGAAAACCTGAACAGGGTCCGCCATCCGGAAAAGGCCAAAAAGCCGGAGCACGAGCCGCTTCGCAAACCTGCGTGGATCCGCGTCAAGGCGCCGACCTCGGAGGGTTACCACCAGACCCGCAAGTTGATGCGCGAGCGAAGCCTGCACACGGTTTGCGAGGAAGCGGCATGCCCGAACATCGGGGAATGCTGGGCCGCGAAGCACGCCACCGTGATGATCCTTGGCGACATCTGCACGCGTGCCTGCGCGTTCTGCAACGTCGCGACCGGCAAACCAGGCAACGTCGACCCGATGGAACCCGAAAACCTTGCGATCTCGGTCGCCGAACTCGGCATGAAGCACCTGGTCATCACGTCGGTGGACCGGGACGATCTGGCCGATGGCGGCGCGGATCAGTTCGTTAAATGCATCGAGCGCATCCGCGAGACGACGCCGGATACAACCATCGAAATTCTGACCCCGGACTTTCGCGACAAGAAGGGCGCGCTGGAAAAAGTCGTCGCGGCACGTCCCGACGTCTTCAACCACAACCTCGAAACGGTGCCCAGGCTCTATCCGACGATCCGCCCGGGCGCACGGTATTTCCATTCGCTCAAGCTGCTGGATACGGTCAAACGCGAGGACCCGTCGATCTTCACCAAATCCGGGATCATGGTCGGGCTCGGCGAAACACGCGCCGAGGTCATGCAGGTGATGGACGATATGCGTTCCGCTGACGTCGACTTCCTGACCATCGGCCAGTACCTGGCGCCGACGAAGCGCCATGCGCCGGTCGACCGGTTCGTGACCCCCGAGGAATTTGCGGACTACAAGAAGATCGCGGAATCCAAGGGCTTTCTGATGGTCTCGTCGACGCCGCTGACGCGCTCCAGCTACCACGCCGACAGCGATTTCGCCGAGCTCAAGAAAAACCGCGACGCCAAGCTCGCCGCCGGTCAGTAGCGCGCACACTTACCCGATGCCGACACACGCCGAGAAACGGGTCCTGCCTTATTCGAAAGAGCAGCTCTTCGACCTCGTCATCGATGTCGAGAAGTACCCCGAGTTCCTGCCCTGGTGCATAGGCTGCCGGGTGAGAAAGCGCGAGGAGAACCTCGTCGTCGCCGACATGATCATCGGCTTCAAGGTGTTCCGCGAAAGCTTTACATCGCGCGTCAGCCATCAACGCCCGGACCGGATCGACGTCACCTATACGGACGGCCCGTTCAAGTACCTGAACAACCACTGGGTCTTCAACGAGACGGCCGACGGCTCGACCGAGATCGATTTTTTCGTCGATTTCGAGTTCCGTTCCCGCATCCTGCAGGCCGCCATCGGCGCCGTGTTCGGTGAAGCGGTAAAGAAGATGATTGCGGCGTTCGAGGGCAGGGCGAATCAGCTGCACGGATGAGATTTAATTCGTCGCCCTGAACTCGATTCAGGGCCCATGATTTCTAAGTACGGCACCACCCATGGATCCTGAATTAAATTCAGGATGACGCATTTTAGCTATCTGCCAAGTATCTCATCATCTCCAGCGCCTTGAGCGCAGATGCGAGTCTGACCGCATGGCGATCACCGTCGAACTGACAGCGTTCGTGGATCGTCGTATTGGCCGACGCGGCGGCAATGTGAACGAGGCCGACCGGCTTTTCTATTGAACCGCCGCCGGGTCCGGCGACGCCGGTGATACCGCAGGCAAGATCGACGCTCGCCGTCCGGCGCGCGCCCTCGGCCATGGCTTTCGCGACCTCTTCGGAGACCGCACCGACGGTTTTGAAAAGCGGCATCGGCACGCCGATCATCTCGTGCTTGGCGTCGTTGGTGTAAGTGACGAAGCCCCGGTCCATCACATCCGACGATCCCGCAATCGCCGTCAACGCGGCGGCCACCATGCCGCCCGTGCACGATTCCGCCGTCGCGACCGTCCAACCGCGATTACGGCATGATTTCAGCAATGCATCCGCTGCATCTATAAGCTCTTTTTCCATGTCCTCAGCCTAACCCGAGCAGCGAAGGTGCCGCCACCGACAATCCGTACAACACGGCGGCCGCTGCGGCACCCGCGAGAATATCGTCGAGCATCACGCCAAGGCCGCCACCGATGTTCTTGTCGGCCCATGAAATCGGCCACGGCTTGAGGATATCGAACAGCCTAAACAGCACAAAGGCGGCGCATGCAACCTGCCACGTGATCGCGGCCGCCAGCGGCAGCATGGCGAGCCACTGTCCCGCAACTTCATCAATGACGACGGGTCCTGGGTCATGCTCACCCGCTTGGGACATATAAACGTTGGCCACCCAGATTCCGACGAACGTGAAGACGACGGTCGCGACCCCGAGCCAGATTTCGCCGCCGAAATGCGCGATCGTCCAACCGAACGGCAGCGCGAGAAGGGATCCAGCCGTGCCGGGCGCCTTCGGCGAATAGCCCGCTCCGAACCAGGTCGCGAGGAGAATCCGTAAATCGCTGAGGGGTGGGCGTCGCGTCATTTGGCTTCCTGAAAGGGCATATCGAGCGCAAGGATTAGACGAGGGCCGGATGCGTGTCGACCGCAAAGGTCGTAAATTGCCGGTTTTCCAAGCGTTTGCGACTCATGTAACGGAGGGGAAACGCTATTAATTTCTTGCATGAAAATATCCAAATGGATACGGTTTCACATCGGCATTTCAAAGCAATGACGAGGCGGTGTTGCTTTGCTGTCAGTGCCGTTCAAATAACCGGGACATCAAAATAACCGGTAAAAATTAAAAAGAATTCATTCGGTCACTACCGAAGTTTCCAATAGGGTGCGTCAAGGGGGTGCGTGAGTATGCGAGATTGGGGTGAAAGGGCGACTTTTCGGCAAAAGCTGCGACGATTTATCGATCGTGCTTTTCCTGAACGTCAGGTCCACCTCAGAACCCGCGGCCGCATCAGCTTCTTCCGCATTCCCCAGTGGTTCCAGGTTTCTACCGCACTTTTCGCGCTGATGTTCGCCGGCTGGGTCGGCTATTCGACGTTCAGCTTTGTGCAGCACGATGAGATCGTCGGCGCCAAGAACACGCAGATCGCCGACGCGCGGCGGGCATATGACGACCTGCTTTCAGATGTGACGGCGTATCAGCGCCGGTTCGTCGAATTGACGCGTGAACTGGAAGATAACCACAACCTGATGCTGAGCCTTGTCGAGCGGAACGCGACCCTGCAACGGAACCTGTCGACGGTCGAAAAGCGGTTGGAAAACACCGAATCCGAGCGTGAAAACGTCGCCAGCGCGCGGGAAATTTTACGTGACAAGCTTTCGCGTCTTGAAGGCGACATGCACTCGCTATCGACCAAGAACTTCTCGCTCCGCGACAATCTGATGTCGGTTGAAACCGATCTGCAATCCGTGGTGCGTGAGCGTGACGATGCACACAACCGTAATACGGAACTGCAGTCGCAAGTCGCCATGCTCGAGGACCGGCTCAACAATCTGCAATCGGCGCAAGACATCGCCGTCGACAAGATGACCGAGCGGACGATGGCGTACATCGGTTCACTGGAAAAAGTGATCGAAACCGCCGGCATCGAAGTCGACAGCCTGCTGGCGTCGTCGGACGGCATTGTCGGCAAGGTCGCGCAAGGCGGACCGTTCATCCCCGTCAAACCGGAGGACGCGGGTGGCCAGCTCATGAAGAAGCTGACCCGTCTCGACGATCATCTCGGCCAGTGGGAAACGTTGCAGGCCGTCATGGGCCGCCTGCCGCTCGCGGCGCCGCTCAACACCTATTACGTCACGAGTTCTTTCGGTAAACGCCGGGACCCGATGAACAAGCGTTGGTCCGCTCATTACGGGGTAGATTTTGGCGGTCCGATGCGCTCGCCGGTCTACGCACCGGCTTCGGGCGTCGTGACCAAGGCGGGCGTGAAAGGGCGTTACGGGCGCTTTATCGAAATCGATCACGGGTCGGGAATCATCACCCGTTACGGTCACCTCAACAAAATTCTGGTGAAGCGCGGCGACAAGATCGAGTTTCGGCAGAAGATTGCGCAGCTCGGCAATTCCGGGCGCAGCACGGGACCACACCTACACTACGAAATCGTCTTCAACGGTAAACCGAAAGATCCGATGAAATTCATCAAGGCGGGACGACATGTTTTCCAAAAACAATAAAAAGACGGCGCCAGAGAACAAACCGGCGCCGGTTCCCGCACCGCCCTCGATCATCAGCGGCGATCTCAGCATTGTCGGGGACCTCTTGAGCGACGGGGAGATCCAGATCGACGGCAAGGTCAATGGCGATATCCGGACACGCACCCTGATCGTCGGCGAATCCGCCAAGGTCAAAGGCGAGATTGTCTCCGAAACCTGCCATGTCCTCGGCCGCGTCGACGGCCAGATCAAGGCCAAGGTCGTCAAACTGGCGGCAACGGCGCACGTGGTCGGCGATATCCTGCATGAGGATCTTTCGATCGAGACCGGCGCCTTCCTCGAAGGGCACTGCAAACGGATGGTGATCCCGGAAGACGTACACAAAGGGAGCAAAGAGAGCGCTCTCGACGCCGCCCAGAAGGCAAAACCGCAGGCCAACCTCAAACCGGCGCCCGCGACCGTAAAATAACGCCGAAACCGACTAATTTCCGAGCATTACAGGGTTACATCGCATTGACGACGTCGCGGTGATAACTACTATATCTGGTCAGATTCACATCACCAGGCCACAAGGGCTGCGTCATGAGTAAACACGTCGATCCCGAGGAAATCCGCGAAACACGGCTCGCCGATGCGTTGTCGGAGCGGTATCTCTCCTATGCATTGTCGACGATCATGTCGCGCTCCCTGCCGGATGTCCGCGACGGCCTGAAACCCGTCCACCGGCGCCTGCTGTATGCCATGCGGCAGCTCAAACTCGACCCCGCGTCGGGTTACAAGAAATGCGCCCGCGTCGTCGGCGATGTCATGGGTAAATATCACCCGCACGGCGACCAATCGATTTATGACGCCATGGTGCGTCTCGCGCAGGAATTCGCGCAGCGTTATCCGCTGGTCGACGGGCAGGGCAACTTCGGGAATATCGACGGCGACAACGCCGCAGCGATGCGTTACACCGAAGCGCGCCTGACTGCCGTAGCGACCCTTCTTCTGCAGGGCATAGACGAAGACGCCATCGATTTCCGCGATACCTACGACGGCGAAGAACGCGAACCTGTCGTCCTGCCGGCCGCGTTCCCGAACCTGCTTGCGAACGGGGCGGCCGGTATCGCCGTGGGGATGGCGACCAACATCCCGCCGCACAATGTGGGTGAGCTTTGCGATGCCATGCTGCACATCGTCAAAACGGCGAAGCACACGACGGAATCTATCCTCAATTCCCGCGTTACCTTCGACAAGCTAGCCGAATTCATTCCCGGTCCCGACTTCCCGACCGGCGGCGAACTGGTCGAGGCCCGCGAAAACGTAATCGAAGCCTACAAGACCGGTCGGGGCAGCTTCCGTCTCCGCGCCAAGTGGGAAGTCGAAAAGCTGGGGCAGGGACTTTACCAGATCGTCGTCACCGACATTCCCTATCAAGTGCAGAAGTCGCGCCTGATCGAAAAGACCGCCGAACTGCTTTTAGCGCGCAAGCTGCCGATGCTGGCCGACATCCGCGACGAGTCGGCGGAAGACGTGCGGATCGTCCTGGAGCCGAAGTCGCGCAACGTCGAGCCCGAAATGTTGATGGAGCATCTGTTCCGCGAAACCGATATGGAGACGCGGATCGGTCTAAACCTGAACGTCCTCAACCGTGACAACGTCCCGGGCGTGATGAACCTGCGCGAGGCGCTGGTGGCGTTCCTGGAGCACCGCGAGGATGTACTGGTCCGGACCTCCAACCACCGGCTCAGCAAGATCGAGCACAGACTGGAAATACTCGGTGGCCTTCTGATCGCGTATCTCAATCTGGATGAGGTGATCCGTATCATCCGCGAAGAAGACGACGCCAAGAAAGTTTTGATGAAGACCTTCGATCTCAGCGACGTCCAGGTCGAAGCGATCCTGAATATGCGGCTGCGTCAATTACGCAAGCTAGAAGAGATGGAGATCCGCAAGGAGGACAAAGAGCTCAAGGCGGAGCGCAAGGAGTTGAAGGAACTTCTGAAAACCGAAACCAAGCGTTGGAAGGTTATCGAAGGCGAACTCAAGGACCTGAAGCAGACCTTCGGCCCGAAAACCGACCTCGGCCGCCGCCGCACCAAGATCGGCACGCCGCCGACCACGGTCATTGTGCCGATCGAAGCCATGATCGAGAAAGAACCGGTGACGGTCGTCTTCTCCGAGAAGGGCTGGATCCGTGCCGCCAAGGGGCATTTGGAAGACGTTTCGAGCCTCAAGTTCAAAGAAGGCGACAAGCTCAAGTTCTGGCTGCACGCCGAAACCACGGACAAGGTCCTGGTGTTCGCCACCAATGGCCGGTTTTACACGGTCGGCGTCGACAAACTGCCCGGTGGGCGTGGCCACGGTGAACCGATCCGTCTGATGGTCGATATCCCGAACGGTCACGACGTGGTCAAGATGATGAAATTCGAGGGCGGCCGGAAGTTCCTGGTCGCTTCCGATGCTGGACGCGGTTTCATCGTCCCCGAAGACGAAGTGACGGCGCAGACCAAGAACGGCAAGCAGGTGCTCAACGTCGGTTCGAACGACGAAGCGATCGCACTTACCGTCGTCCCCGATAATGCCGACCACATCGCCGTCATCGGCACCAACCGGAAGCTTCTGGTATTCCCGATGAAGGCCAAGATCGACGGCGAGATGAAGGATGAAGTCCCTGAAATGACCCGTGGCAAGGGCGTCATCCTGCAACGATACAAAGAGGGCGTCCTCTCGGATCTTCAGGCATTCAATTTGAAAGAAGGCGTCTCGTGGCAGACCGGTTCGGGCGTGCGGTCGGAAACCAACCTCAAGGCGTGGATCGGCAAGCGCGCGGGTGCCGGCCTGATCAAACCCAAGGGATTTCCGACCAACAACCGGTTCTCCTGACGGCGGCGACACCAACGCCCGGTGATGGGCTGTTCTGGGAGCGGAAAGCGCATGGAACGCACGCTCGGGTTTCTGATCGGCATCGTCGTTGCAGGCCTCATTCTGTTCGGGCTCGCGCTTGTGTTCGGCGGGGTCTTCATCGGGTTCTTCTCGGCAATCGTCGCAATGCCCATCGCGGCCCCCATGACGACCGCAGCCCTGCTGATCGCGCTTCTATTCGGCTACATCGCATATCGTCGCAAAAAGCGCCGGGATCGGGATCGTTCTTGATTTTCCGGCGTCATTTTGGGACTTTCTGACGTCGCACCTACCTCGTGGAGATGACCCAAATGGCACAACCGACTGAATTCAACACACTCGCCAATACCCTCTGGCCGACGTCCGCCGACCAGCATTCGTGGTTGAGGAACCTCATGCTCGTGTTCACCGGCAGCGTCCTGCTGGCAATCTCCGCGAAGATCAACATCCCGTTCTATCCGGTGCCGATGACCATGCAGACCTTCATGGTGCTCTGTATCGGCATGGCGTTCGGCTGGCGCCTCGGTGGTGCGACACTGCTGTTATATCTGGGCGAAGGCGCGCTCGGTCTGCCGGTCTTTGCCGGCACGCCGGAAAAAGGCATTGGCCTGGCCTATTTGATGGGCCCGACAGGGGGGTACCTGTTCGGCTTCTTTGTGGCGGCCGTCACCGTCGGTTGGCTGGCCGAAAAGGGCTGGGACCGCAACATGTGGACCACGCTCGCGGCGATGATCATCGGTACAGCCATCATTTTCATTCTGGGCCTACTGTATCTTGGCGTCCTGTACGGTTGGGACAAGCCGATCCTGGAGTGGGGACTAATCCCGTTCCTGCCGGGCGCCGGCTTCAAGATCGGCCTGGCGGCCGCCGTTCTGCCGCTGACGTGGAAATACCTCGTTGAGCGAAAAGACCGGGAAAGCTGATTTAAGGAATTAGCCGGATTGGACGGGTAACGGGGTTACTCCTCCATCCGCACCCAGCCCTCCGGCGTGATCCGCTCCAGCGGTTTGAAGCGCGCCTTGTAGGACATATTCGAGCAGCCATCGATCCAGAACCCCAAATACATGTATGGGAGTTCCTGGCCATAGGCCTCGTCGATCAACCAGAGAATCATATAGGTGCCAAGACCGCGTTCGGTCTCGGCTTCATCGAAAAAGCTGTAAACTGCGGATAGGCCGTCGCTTAACCGATCGACCAGGCAGGCGCCCGCCAATGTACCGGACGGTTTACGGAACTCGACGACGAACGTGTTGACAGGCGTATCCTCGATCAAGGCCTGATAATCGAGGAAATCCATCTTCGACATGTCGCCCCCCTGATGGCGGGCGCGTTGATAGTCGCTAAACAGCGCATACTGCTCATGCGTCGCGATCGGCTCGACAATCTCGGCAGTCAGATCTGCATTGCGCTTCAGGATGCGTTTGAAGGATTTACCGGGCTTGAAATCATCCACCACGACGCGGACAGCCACACAGGCATCGCAGGTGGGGCAGGCCGGCACGTAGCATATACCGTGCGAACGTCGGAATCCTGCCATCGAAAGCTGGTCATGCAGGGCGTTGGCATCTCGGCCGACAAGCTCGGTCACGACCCGGCGCTCGATCCGCCCTTCGATATAGGGGCAGGGAAGAGGCGCCGTCGAAAAAAAGAATCTGGTATCAGGTAACGCCTGGTGACGCATTGAGGGTCTTTGCTCCAGTTCTCACCTGCAGGAACGTTACGGCATTTCAGGGGTGGCGCGCAACATGTCAGCCGCGCTGCCAACAGGGCGTTCAACGAGAAATATTCTGATCCAGTTCGAGGCCGAGGCTCGGCACCTGGCCGGCCCCCGAAGCCGGCGCCGGGCGTGACGGTGCGCCGGAACCCGGTGACTGCGCCTGCTCATTACGAATCTTGTTCAGACCCGGCAATGCTTCAGGTTCTTCGGCCTTCTTACCGCCGGCTTTCGTTACCGGATTATCGGCGCCCGTACCGCGCAACATGATCACCGAAAGACGCCGGTTCGATGGGTGTGCGGGATTATCGGGCACCAAAGGCTCGGTCGCGGCTTTACCGACGACCCGGTCAAAGCGGCTTTCGGCGATACCGATCTGCATCAGCCAGCGACGCGCGGCATTGGCGCGATCTGCCGAGAGTTCCCAGTTCGAATAATCGCTACCACCGCCGAAACGGGTCGAGTCCGTGTGCCCGGAGATCGAAATGTTTTGGGGCAAGGTCTTGATGATCTCGGCCGCAACCTCAAGCAGGCGCTTGGTATGCAGGAACAACTCCGCCGAGCCGCTTTGGAACATCGACAGGCCGTCCTTGTCGACAAGCTGAATACGCAGACCCTCTGGCGTATTGTCGATCAGCAGGCTGTCCTTCATCGATTTAAGTTGCGGAATGCTGTTGATCGTCGCCTCGAGCTGATCCTTTGCTTCCTCGAACTGCTGCTGTTCCTGTTGTTTCAGAACCTCAGCCGCCGATTCTGCATCCTGATCGCTGCCGGCCTTTGTTTCGGCATTGTCGTCGCCGCCCGAACCCGCTTTCGGGGGCGGCAGATCGACGGTCACGCTATCGCGCGATGTTGTGTTCTGTGCAGCGCCTTCCTCGGTAATGGTCTTGCCGCCAAGGATGTCACCCGACCCACTGGTCGACTGCGATGCGGTCACCGGCGCAAAATAGTTGGAAATACCTTCGAGCTGTTCCTGGGTGACCGAATTCAGCAGCCAGAGCAACAGGAAGAACGCCATCATCGCCGTCACGAAGTCGGCATACGCGATTTTCCACGCACCGCCATGATGGCCGTGCCCGCCCTTATTCACCTTCTTGATGATGATAGGGTTTTTTGCTGCGCTTTCTTCGGCCATTCGGGGCCTCCGTTAGCTCGGCGCCGGGAGGTTCTGCGTGATTTCCTCGAGCTCCGCGAAAGATGGCCGGTATTCGTCCGGCAGCACCTTGCGGGCGAATTCGACGGAAACCTGCGGCGCATAACCCTGCATGTGGCCCATCAGGCCGGCTTTCATGCACATGAAATAGTGATGTTCGGCATTGTAGGCCGCCTCGAGATTCGACGCCATCGGCAGCACGAATCCGTAAGCAACGAGAATCCCCGAAAACGTACCGACCAGCGCGGCACCGATCAGGCCGCCCAGGACTTCCGGCGGTTCGGTAATCGAGCTCATGGTGACGATAACGCCCAACACGGCAGCGACGATACCGAGCGCCGGGATCGCCTCACCGATGGTCCGCATCGCGGAAGACACCATGAGTTTCTCGTGATGATGCACGTCCAGTTCCTGATCCATGATCGCTTCGATCTCGTGCGCGTTGGACGCCCCCAACGTCAGAAGACGCAGGTAATCGCAGAGAAAGTCGATGGCGTGATGGTCGTGCTGGAATTTTGGATAAGTGGCGAAAAGCGAACTTTCATGAGGTTTTTCAACATGTTGTTCAAGGGCTAGATCACCTTTCGCCTTGGCCAGACGAAACAAGCTGTACAGGCAGCTCAAGAGTTCGACATATCCGTCTTTCTTGTATTTCGGGCCCTTGACCATCGTGCCGAAAGACTTGAAGGCACCGATAACGACCGATTTCGGGTTCCCGGCCAGGAACGCACCGAGCGCGCCGCCGAGAATAATTACGTATTCAATGGGTTGCCATAGAATCCGGAGGTCGCCATGCACCGAATAGCCGCCGAACACGCAGCCGATAACAAGAACGATACCGATGATGAAAAACATCTAGCAGGCTCTCAAAATAATTGTTCCAGCGCCCGCATGTATGCGTGGACGGGCAAAGTGACCCCTACGACCGCTATAGATGGATTTTGTTTGAAACTCAAGTGTTTGGCTCTGATTCGGTTGAAAATCCGATCCGGTCTAGGTCGTTTCAATTTGTGCCTGTCCCATGCTAAATAGCAGCCATGACCGTCGAACCTCTCCAGTTCCGCCAGGCCCTTTCCAAATTCGCAAGCGGGGTCACTGTTGTTAGCACGCTTACCCCCCAAGGCGAGCCCGTCGGCGTGACGGTGAGCGCCTTCAGTTCGCTGTCGCTCGAACCGCCGCTGATTCTTATATGCCTGGACCATGCGACGTCGCAATTAAGGGCTTATACGGATGGAGGGCATTTCTGCGTCAACATTCTCGCCGCCAGCCAGCGGGACGTTTCCAACGCTTTTGCGTTCCCGGGGCCGAAACCGCCGTTCGACGTGGTAAGCTACGAGATGGGCGCGTTCGGGTTGCCGGTGATCCAGGGCACGCTCGCCAGTCTTATCTGTAAACGCGAAGCTGTGTATCCGGGCGGCGATCACCAAATCGTCGTCGGTGCCGTGACGGATGCGACATGGGACGATTCGCTTGAACCGCTGCTCTATGCCGCCGGCAGCTACCGTACGCTCGCCGGCCCTGAAAAGGTGACGTGATGCGCGAGGCGGGCTGGCCGGTACCGCGCACGCTCGCGTCCTCCATCGCCGCTGCAGGCGCGGCGCTCGCGTTGTGGAACTTTGCGCCGGAAGCATTGCCGCGCACCCACACCACGCTGCTCGGCCTTGCTTTCTTTGCCGCGATATTAGCCGTTGTCGCCGGCCGGCTCATGCGCCTGGGGAAGGCATGGCTGGTTCTCACGGCAATTGCGACACCGGCGCTTGTGCTGGTGCCGGTCTACAGGCCGCCGACTTGGCTGTTCCCGATGATCGCGCTGGTGCTGGCAGGGTTCTTTATCAACGGCGTGCGCGAGAAAGTGCCGCTTTACCTGTCCAACTCAATCACCGAGCAGGCCCTCGCCGATCTGTTCCGAAAACTGGGCGGCGGGACGTTTATCGATCTCGGTTGCGGGCTTGGCGGCGTCGTCGACCGGGTGTCCAGAGAACTCCCGGAATCCCGCGTCATCGGGGTCGAAACCGCGCCTCTCTCTTTCCTGGCCTCGTGGCTACGGATCAACGGCCAGGGCAGGGCGAACGCGCGTGTTTTATATCAAAGCATGTGGCACGCCGACGTCAGCGATGCCGACATCGTCTACGCCTTTCTGTCGCCGGCGCCCATGGCCAAGCTGTACGAGAAGCTCAAAACCGAGATGAAACCGGGTTCACTGTTCATTTCGAACAGTTTCGCCGTCCCGGAACGTGAACCGGATGAGGTGATATCCGTGGATGATGCCCGCCAGACGCAGCTCTTGGTATGGCGGATGTGACGGCGAAACCAACCGGTCCGCCATCGTCCTGAATTCAATTCAGGATCCATAGCCCTTAAAAGTTGCCTGACAGCATGGGCCCGGAATCGAGTTCAGGGCGACGAAGAAAATCAACCAAGCGAAACGTCGGACAGCAGCCGCGTGCCGAAACCCTCGGCTTCCAGCGCGCGAATGATATCGCGCACATGATCGGCGTTCAGTGTCTCGATGGCGATATCGACTTCCGCTTCCTTGACCGGCACGTCCCGGAACATGCGCTGATGCAGCACATCGACGATATTGCCGCCTTTACCGCCAATGATTCCAGCGACGGCGGCGAGCGCGCCCGGCATGTCGATCAGTGAGATTCGCAACTTCGCAAGGCGACCGTCGCGGATCAGGCCGCGCATCAGCACCGACGATAAAAGACGTGAATCGATGTTGCCGCCGGAAATCATGAGGCCGACCTTGCGCCCCTTGAAACGGGCGGGTTCGGCCATCAATGCCGCCAGCGGCACCGCCCCGGAACCTTCGACGATCAGGCGTTGCACATCCACCATGATCTGCACCGCACGTTCGATATCGCCCTCGCGAACGACGGCAACATCGTTCATATGCGCCTTCAGGATCGGGGTCGTCAGTTCGCCCGGTTCCTTGACCGCGATCCCGTCCGCGATGGTGGCACCCTTGCCATGGGGCGCTTCGCCTTTGAAGGCCTGATGCATCGACGGATAAGCGTCCGCCTGCGCACCCACGACCTCGATGTCGGGATTGTGCGCCGCCGCCGCGATGCAGCACCCGGACGCCAGACCGCCCCCACCGATGGGAACGATGATCGCATCCAGATCAGGGACGTCCTCAAGCATCTCGAGGGTCGCCGTACCCTGGCCGGCGATCACGTGTGGATCGTCATAGGGATGGATGAAGACCTTGCCCGCGTCTTCGGCCGCCTGCTGGGCGAGGATGCGCGATTCCGCGACCGTCTCGCCCTCCAGGATCACTTGCGCACCGAAGGCTTCGGTTCGCGCGACTTTGGTGAAGGGGGTATTGGAAGGCATATAAATTGCCGCCGGAATACCGAGCCGT
>JAGLED010000011.1 GCA_023145215.1 Rhodospirillales bacterium
TTGGGATCGATCTCGAACCCGGTTCTCGGGTCGGCTTCGGTGACGTTCTCGCTTTCATGTACCGCCGTCACCGTGACCGTTCCGCCATCACGGCGGCCGGTCAGCAGGCCGCACGCTTCATTCGGATAGCAGCTCTCCGCGTGGCGGCGGATGCGGTGTTCAAGGGTGTCCGGAAGACGCACCACCATCAGGGATTGATGCGGCCGAGAACGCGGCCGTCCCCGGTGTCGATGACGATCACGCCATCGCAGCTGCCGGCCGGGCCAAGCAGCAGATAAACCCGTGGCCCGTCGGGGCGCACGCTTTCAATAAAGCAGCCGTCGGCGAGATTGAGATTGAGATCGCCGAACGCCGTCGGTGCGGCGGCAGCGGGCGCGTCCGCGCGCGGGCCGAATAATTTCCAGCCGGGCTCAACGGATTTCTTATACAGGCCGTATCCGATCAGCCCGACCGCGAGCACGATCAGAATTCCCATGCCGATGACGATAAACTTCAGCGCCTGCATCAACCGCCTCCACCAAAAAGCACCGGTCTTCATCGGCGGCGGGGCGTGGCTTGTCAAGGGATTGGGCTTTCTTCGAGCGATAGGGCATAAAGACGGGTATGGAGGATGCGCAGGAAATCGAACTGACGGTCGGCGCGGACGATGCTGGCGCCCGGCTCGACAAATGGCTGGCCGAGAACGCCGGTAAGCTGTCCAGAACGCGCGTCCAGGCCTTGATCGAGGCGGGCAACGTGCTCGGTCCGGACGGGGTTGCCGACAGTATCTCGCGCAAGGTGCGGGCAGGGGATACTTATGTCGTCACGGTTCCGCCTCCGGCGCCGGCAAAGCCGAAGCCGGAGGACATCCCCCTCGAGGTTCTTTACGAGGACGATGATCTGATCGTCATCAATAAGCCAGCCGGTCTGGTTGTGCACCCGGCGCCCGGGCACGCGACAGGGACGCTGGTCAATGCGCTGCTGCATCATTGCCGGGGCTCGCTGTCGGGGATCGGTGGGGTGACCCGGCCGGGGATCGTGCATCGCCTGGACAAGGATACGTCCGGCGTAATGGTCTGCGCCAAGAGCGATGTCGCGCATCGGGGACTGGTCGAACAGTTCCAGGTGCACAGCATCGACCGCGCCTATATGGCCGTAGTGTGGGGGGTGCCGCATCCTCGTCAGGGACGGATCGAAGGCAATATCGGCCGCGATCCGAGAAACCGCAAACGTATGGCCACCGTCGCTTCCGGGGGTAAACGCGCGGTCACGGATTATCGAGTTATACGGCCTATTGGTGCTGACGCGGCATTAATGGATTGCCATTTATTCACAGGACGCACGCATCAAATCCGTGTTCAAATGTCGGGTATGGGGCATCCACTGGTGGGCGATCCGCTATACCACACCAGAGGCAGCCTTCGAAAAGACCGGGAGCTTGTGATCCAAGGCCGCGAAGGCCCGTATAATCATCAAGCGCTGCATGCATACAGGCTTGGGTTCGAACACCCGGTTTCGCACGCGAAATTGAACTTTGAGATAGAGCTATCAAGTGAAATCAATGAATTAATTGATAGTTTAGAATTAATATAAAAAGACTATACCTGAGCGGTTAACTCGGGTAAATTAGCGGAAACATCGTCTTGGATCATCGAACGTCAGGCCCGGCTTGGCGGGGCTGGCCGGCGGTGCAGCTAAGGGAAGACAGGGACCATGGGCTCGATTGCCAAAGACTTTAATCCGACTCCCGAAGAAAACCTTTCGCGTTACCTGCAGGTCATTCGTCAGTACCCGATGTTGACCCATGAAGAGGAAATCGCGCTCGCAGAACGATGGCGCGATCACGGTGACGACGACGCGGCGCATCAACTCGTCAATAGTCACCTGCGGCTGGTCGCCAAGATCGCCATGGGGTATCGCGGCTACGGCCTGCCGGTCGGCGAGCTGATCTCGGAAGGTAACGTTGGTATGATGCAGGCGGTGAAACGCTTCGACCCGGACAAGGGGTTTCGGCTTGCAACCTACGCCATGTGGTGGATCCGCGCGTCGATGCAGGAATACATTCTACATTCCTGGTCGCTTGTGAAAATGGGCACCACGGCCGCGCAGAAAAAACTGTTTTTCAACCTGCGGCGGATCAAGAGCGAACTTCAGGCGATCCACGACGGAGACCTGACGCCGGAACAAACCGAAATCGTCGCCACGCGCTTGAAAGTGTCCGAGCAGGAAGTGACCAATATGAACCGCCGTCTCGCCGGCCCCGATCACTCGCTGAACGCTCCGTTGCGTGAAGACAGCGAGGGCGAATGGATCGACTGGCTGGAAGACGACGGCACTGACCAGGAAACCATCGTTGCCGAACGCCAGGAGTCCCGTCAGCGCCAGAAGATGCTGGCAGGCGCGATGATGTGTCTGACGGATCGCGAGCGCCACATCCTGACCGAGCGGCGTCTCAAGGATGAACCGATGACGCTGCAGGATCTAAGCGACGTTTACGGGATCAGCCGCGAACGCGTGCGTCAGATCGAGGTGCGGGCATTCGAGAAAGTCCGGAAATCGGTGCGGAACGCGGCGATCAAGGAACACATGGTCAACTGAGTGGCGACGCCCGCCGGTCAACTGAGCGGGGCCGCCTGCGGCGGATCGAAGTCGCCTTCGGTCGGGGATGCGCCTCGGCGCAGTTTTCTGAACCGCCTCAGCGCCATGCCTTTCAGATTTTCTTCGACGCTGTCCAGCAGCCCCTGCGCGGTGGCGGGTGCATGACGCTCAAGCACTCGAACGAAGTCCCTGACATCGGTGAATCCCCGTTTGCCGCCTTCGCGGATTGTTTCGGCAATAATGCGTTCCAGCCCCGGTAATTTTCCACCGCTCATCAGGGCCTCTGCCAGCCGACGGTTGGCACGAAAGGTATCGGGATCGATCGTGGGTAAAAGCGCGCGGCGTTCGGGGGCGCCGTCGGTCCTCGACCCTTCGGGGCCGCTCAGCCGGTGCAGCGCTCTCTTCATGCCCGCATCGATGATCTTGCGTGTTCCCTTGGGGGCGGTGCTCTGCTGCACCGCCCGATGCGACAGCACAAGACGTCCGGTCGCGATCGCGCGGCGGACGGCGCGTTCGGTATCGTCCCCTGGTGCGATCGTGTCGCCATCGGTGGTGCTTTTCAGTGTCCGCCTGACGTGGCGGATCGCCGTGAAGATTGCCTGATAGGCGAGCGCCGGCGGCGCATTCTCGTCGAGCAGTCCGGCCGCCGCCAGGGTGCGTGTGATGATTTGAAGGTCCTCCGGCGCATTCCGGGCATTTGGTCCGACGCTGCCGCGAAGTACGGAGCGCGGTGGCCGCTTGCGAGTCTCGGGTACGCTGTAGACATCGAAATTTCCCATGTAAGTTCTCCTTCCCAGGTGGAGTATTTGCGATACATGTGCCAGTCGCGGACCCTCATCACGAGTATTAGCGTATGTAAATCTACTTTATGCGCATTCATCTGAAAAGCAGCATTTAACAACTTTAACGATTATTTAGGTCAAATATTAAACCCGTTCTGGCGAACGAAGGCGTGAAAGTCCGGGCGTTCGTCGTTTGCGGTTTGCCGTGCCTTGTCGTCGGACCATCCATAGTTGTCTTTCTTACCGAATCGGTCTGGCTCGCGCTGTTTGCCATAGGGATTGGCTTCGGCACGCCGGCGGTCGTAACTTTCGATTTCCCGGGCGAGATCGCTGTCGTCGTAGGTGTTCTTGTGCACGGTCAGCCGCATCGGCAGGCGGACACTGATCCATGGGTCGTCGGCGGGGTGGCCGACGCAGAGGCCGGCGAACGGGAACACACCCTCAGGCAGACCCGCAAGCGCCGCGATCTCCTCGTTCCTCTCTCGCACGGCGCTGATCGGACAACAACCGAGGCTCTCTGCCTCTGCAGCGACGATGAAGTTCATCATCACGATCGCCGTGTCGGCGGCGGCGTTCATGAAGGCATCGAGAGGTTCGTGGGCGAAGCTGGTGCCGCGCAGTTCACATACCTTCCGGATGCGGCGTCCATCGCCGCAAAATAACAGAAAAACGGGCGCCTGCTTGATCCAAGGCATGGACGGTATCAGGTCCGTGACGCGCGCGCGCAGATCCGGATCGTCGAACTGAATGATCGAGACTTGCTGAAGATCGGATTTGGCCGGCGCGGACAAAGCACAGGCATACAGGATGTCGAGGGTTTCCTGCGGAACCGGTTTATCCGTGTACCGCCGACGCGAACGATGCCGGAGCTGCTGCGCATGGGTGCCCTCGGCAGGGCGGCCCTTGCCGATGCCGGTATCTTCCGCAAAGCGGGCGGCGATCAGGTCCTGGAGGGTCTCATTCATGTGGGGTCTCCTCGCGTGCGGTTTCGGTCTTCGATGGACGCGCGTTGAGTGCGGCAGCGGCCGTCATTACCATGATAACAACTGAAAATGCGATTCCGGGCACATCCGGAAAGGCGGCGACGACGGCGCTGGCGGCGGCACCGGCCGACATCTGCAGGGCACCCAGCAGGGCCGTCGCGGTGCCGGCCGAGGTCTTGAACGGGCTCAGCGCGCCGGCAACACCAAGTGGCAGGATCACGCCGAGCGAAAAACCGAAACTGATCATAAAGATCACGATGGTGACGACGGTGGCGTGACCGCTGAGACTGAGCGCCAGCATCGCCAAACCGGATCCGAACATCACCAGCGCGTTCAGGACGATGATCCTGGACGCGTTGCTGATCCGCGCACTCAATGCGGAAACCGTTGCCGCGCCGACCATGTAGGCGGCGGAATGCAGGAAAGCGACAAAGCCGAACGACGACGGGCGCAGGCCCAGTTGATTGATCATCAATTCGGGACCGCCCGCGTGAAAGGCGTAGAGGGAGCCGAGGGTCAACGCATTGGTGACGGCGAAACGGCGAAACGTGCGATCGCGGAAGATCGAGACGTAATTGTAGGCAACGCCGGCCGGCGAGATTCGCTGCTTGCTGGGCGTTCCCGTTTCCGGCATGGCGGCGAAGCAGAACGCGAACATCGCCGCACCCATCACCATGGTGACCGCCATGTTGGCTTCCCAACCGACATAGTCCTGCAAGAAACCGCCGACGATGGGCGCGATGCCCGGCGTGATTCCCATGGTGAGCGTCAAAAGGCCGAAGACTTTCACCAGTTCGGCGCCGTGGAAGGCATCCCGGGCAATCGCGCGGGCGATGACGAAACCCGCCGCCGCCCCCAGTCCCTGAAAAAGTCTGGCCGCCAATAGCCACTCGATCGATGCGGTCAGTGCGGCGGCGCCGCCCAGCAGCGCGTAAAGTGCCAGCCCGGGCATCAAGATGCGGCGCCGGCCGAAGCGGTCCGACAACGGCCCGACCAGCAGCTGACCGCTCGCGAATCCGATCAGGAACACCGAAAGCACCAGGCGTTCGCCGCCCGGCGCCACGTTCAACTCGACACCGATCGCAGGTAGGGACGGCAACACGACGTTGAGGGCCAACTGCCCCAAGGTGCCGAGCGCCATCAGCAGCACGACCGCAAGCCGGCTTAACGGCCGGGTGGGCGGCCCCTCGGCCTCAGCGGCAGGTTCCCGCGGTGTTTCGGGGGTGGCGGACAAGAGGTTCTCCAATCGGGGCAGGTGGTCCTATGATGTCCGCCAAGACCGGTTTGGCAAGGGGACAATCGTTCCGCCCAAGGGGGGCGGGGCACGGGTTTAGCGTGGTTGACGCCGGGTAGCCGAGCCCGTACATTCCCGCCGTCTTTTCCGGTCGAACTCCGCATTCCGTGGAGCCGCCCGGGCCCGAGTGGAGGGGTGGCCGAGTGGCTGAAGGCGCTGGTTTGCTAAACCAGTATACGGGAAACTGTATCGAGGGTTCGAATCCCTTCCCCTCCGCCATATCCAAAGCCCCTTCGGGGGCTTTCGTGTTGTGGGGCCGGCGTGACAAGGCCGCGTCCGGGCACTACCCTAACCCGACCAAACACAACTCAGGTCCTGCAAGCCCGTCGGACCCGGCGGGATAACTCGAACACGCTCTCCGGTGAGGTGCCGTGCATCGAGAGGATAGATAGCCGATGAACTCTATCACGACGGCTGACGCCGAAACCGCGACGATCTGGTTAAACCGCTTCGAGACGGCCCTCAGGGCCTGCGACCGCGAGGCCCTGGAGGCCATGTTCCAACCGGCGTGCTACTGGCGCGACATGCTCGCTTTTACATGGGCGATTTCACCCCATGAAGGGCGTGACAATGTCGTCGGCGGCCTGTTGCAGGCACAGCCAAAGGTCCATGCGCGCAATTTCGAAATCGCCGAGGGACGCAAAACGCCCCGTCGGGTGCGGCGGCTCGGCACGGAAGTGACGGAAGCGATTTTCGCGTTCGAGACCGATGCGGGGCGGTGCCATGGGATTTTGCGCCTGCCGGTCGACACTCCTGGGCGCGCGTGGGTATTTTCAAGTTCGTTGAGCGAGATCAAGGGATACGAGGAGCCGATCGGCGACCGCCGACCAGCCGGCGCCGCTTATTCGCGCAACTTCGGTGGTGACAACTGGGCCGATCTGCGCGCCAGGGAACAAGCATTCGAGGACCGCGAGCCTGCCGTCGTTATCATGGGCGGAAGTCAGTTCGGCGTGACGCTTGCGGCACGGCTCAGGTTGCTCGGCGTCGACACGCTTGTCGTCGAGCGGACACCGCGCATCGGCGATGTTTGGCGTAATCGCTATCACTCGCTGGCGCTGCACAACCAGGTCGACAAAAACCACTTTCCCTACATTCCGTTCCCGCCGAACTGGCCGCGTTACATCTCCAAGGACATGCTCGCCAATTTCATCGAGTTTTACGCGACGGCGATGGAATGCAATGTCTGGACGGGTACCGAGTTGACGCGTGGCCGTTTCGACGACGATACCGGCGTCTGGAATCTGACGGTGTGCCGCGCCGACGGCAGCGAACGGGCGTTGCATCCGCGCCATCTTGTCATGGCCAACGGGGTGTCCGGCAACAAGGTCGCGCCGAAGGTTCCGGGTCTCGACACGTTCAAAGGCGAGGTTCTGCACACCGCCGACTATCGGACGGGCATACCTTATCGCGGGCGGCAGGCGCTCGTGCTCGGTTCCGGCACCAGCGGTCACGACTGCGCGCAGGACCTGCACTTCAGTGGTGCAGAGGTGCAGATGATCCAACGAGGCTCGACCACCGTTATCGGACTCGAGGCGTCGTCACAGGGGGACGCGCCTTATCTGAGCGGCGATCTTTCGACCGAGGATGCCGACCTGATGGCGATGTCGCCGACGTTCACGCTCCTGAAACAGGGTTTGAGGGAGAACACCGCGCGCGCCGCCGAACACGACCGCGAATTGCTCGATGGACTTGTCAGGCAGGGCTTTAAGATAAACTTCGGGCCCGAAGATTGCGGTCATCAGATGCAACTTCGCACCCGACACGGCGGGTACTACCTGAACTGCGGTTGTTCCGATCTGATCGCGGAGGGAAAGATCGGCGTCCTGCAATGGGACGATGCCGACCGGTTTGTCGAAGACGGCTTGCTGATGCGCGACGGCCGGATCGAAAAGGCGGATCTGGTCGTCACCGCGACGGGATTTCAAAAGCAGGAAGACCTCGTGGCGCAATTGTTGGGCAAGAAGATTGCTGAGCGTGTCGGCCCGATTTGGGGCCTGGACGAGCAGGGCGAACTTCGCAACATGTTCAGACCGACACCGCAGCAGGGGCTTTGGTTCCTGGGTGGCGGCCTGTCGCAGAACCGTGCTTATTCCAAATACGTGGCGCTACAGATAAAAGCCCGGGAACTCGGCCTCTGCTGACCCGGCGACGCGGGTCAAACCGAGACGTCGTAGCCTAATTCTTGTTCGTCGCCTATCCGCCCCATCAGGCCCCAGCGGGTCTTGGGGATTTCCTGAATGATGATGTCGATCATTTCGCGCGGAATGCCGGTTGCCGCGGGAACGCGCTCGTAAAGCATATTGATCAGGTTCTTGATGGTCTCGGTCGAACGGCCCTCGAAGAACGCGATCTCGATGACGGTGTATTTGCTCGTCCGTCCTTCACCATAACGAAAGTCCTTTTCGTCGAGAAGGATGAAGCGCTGCAGGCGTTTTTCCTTGGGGAAACTGAGTGCCTCGGCAACACAGTCGTGGATGGCGTCGGACATGGCATCCTGGACCGGTTCGATTTCGGTTCTGAGGCCGTAGATCTTGGCGGTAGGCATTGTCTGGACTTTCGATCGTTCGTGACATGGCTGCTTGTTGCGCCCGGGGCACCTTGCTTGGGCGTGTCAGCCGGCGTCCACAATAGTACCTTCGCCCCGCCTTGTGGAGCGCCTGACGCGGTAGGTGAAAGGTGAAGTGGATGGCAGCGGTCAGGTGGGGCGAACCGTTTGGCGGTTATTCGGTGTTGCCGCCGTTGTGAGAATTGAACAACGCTTTGATTGCGGATAGGTCGGTGTCTTCCTGCGAGCAGGCGGACAGAATATGTTCGACCTGTTCGCCGTGGCCGAACGGCAGGCGCAACAGGTTGTAAGCACGATTCTGCGACTGTCCGAAGCCAAAGGTGCTCACAAGCAGCGGCGCGCGCCGTTCCACGACCGTCGCATATTCCTGGAGAATTTTGTTCGACATGACAGCGGGCTTAATGTCGAGAACGGATTGGCCCGTATAGTCATTTCCTAGTAATCGGCTTCTGCCTTCGCCCGAAAAACGGTAGATGAAGTCGAGGGGATAGCGGCTTACTTCGATAACGGCACACCAGGACCTGATATTCGGCGATACGTGAGACCAATCCCACTCCGCCCAAGCGGGCATGGATCGCTCCCCGCAGAGCCTGTTCCAGTATTGGCAGACAGGAGCCAAATCGCCCGGCAGGGTGTCCTGATCCGGTATTGATAAGGTTCGTGTGAAACGGTTGTCGCCAGTCGAACTGCTCATATCGGCTTTCTGTCACCACGCCGTCATACGGATAGATTAAGGCTACTATGATGCCAGAATTTGCCTGTGGATAGCCTTGATCATTGGGTTAAGCGTTGACCCCAATCCTTTTAGTCGACACGCGATGCAGGCGGTCAGGCGCTGCCGGGCGGCTGATCCGGCAACCACAGAAACACGGTCGTTCCATGGCCGAGACGGCTTTCGAGACGAAGCGTTCCGCCGTTCAGTTCGATAAGTTGTTTGCTCAACGCAAGCCCGAGCCCCGTGCCTTCGTGGGTCTGGTCGCTGTTGCGCCGCGACTGGCCGAACGGCTGCATGACCAATTCCAGGTCCTGTTCGGGGATACCGATGCCCCGGTCGCTCACGCGAATCTCGACACCGCCGCCATCAGCGGGGCGGGCGACGACGTCGATCTGTTCGGGGGCAGTTGAGTATTTGTAGGCGTTTGAAAGCAGGTTGATCAGAACCTGCCGGAAACTTCGCGGATCCGCAAAGACATGCGTCAGGTCTTCGGCGACGTCGATCGATATCCGCGAATGGGTGCGGTCCTCGCTGAGATCGACGATCCGCGCCGCCTCGGTGATCGCCTTGAAAAGTTCGACATTGTCAGGGACGACCTTGAACTGACCTGCTTCGATCTTAGAGAGATCGAGAATGTCGTTGATCAAGTTCAACAGATGCCCGCCGGACAGATTGATGTCGTCGGCATACTCCGTGTACCGCTTGTCCCCGATGGCGCCGAACACCTCGTTCTTGAGCATGTCCGAAAAGCCGATAATCGCATTCAACGGGGTGCGGAGCTCATGGCTGATCGAGGCGAGGAATTCGGATTTCGCCCGGTCGGCCTTGGTCAATTGAACGGTTAGGGATTCAAGCTCGGCATTCTGCTGGCGAAGGTGCGATTGGCTGCGCCAGAGCAGAAAGGCGAACAGCGCCCCGGTCATCACCAGTCCGAGCGCCGAAAGAATGAGCGACCAGGTTGAGCCGATGATGTCGGACCGGCGCGCGACGCGGTAGGTACGCATCTGATCCAGAATACGGCCCATCAGCAGGTTCACTTCGTCGGCCTGGCGATTGAGGCGCGCCCACACACCCTGCAACTTTTCTGCGCCATAGGTGGACGCGGCATCGAATGCCGGGGCGACGGCGTCGGTCTCGGCGGTGATACGTGCGAGCAGTTCGCGGTCCAGCGCGGTCAATGTCGTGTCATATGGCGGCCGCGACGGAAGGCTGTGCAGCCGCTGATAGACGATGTCGTACTGCAGTATGGCCTTTCGCGTGTTCGCTTCCGGTTCGCTTAGCTCGAGCAGTCTGAGTTCGGAGAGCAGCAGGTCGTAATGGAGCCGGAGTTGCACTGCGGCGATGCCGCTGCTGTCGTAATTGGCTTCCTTGAGTTGGCGGAGCGCCGAAACCGCGGCCACGCCGGATGCGATGCTGAGCAGCAGAAACGCGGTCGTCAGCAGGCTGAATATGATGGGAAGTCTTCGGTTTGTTTTTTTGTGCGCCAAGTGATTGCCCGGAAGAAACGGTGTCTTTGAATTATTCGACGATCAAACGTTCCAACTGCCATACGCTGCGGCTGCTGTATTTTTCGTCTTTGAGTTCGCTGTAGTTGTCGATGGGGTAAATCAACCAGATCGGTCCTTTGTTACGGACAGTCATTTCCTTGTCGTTCCATAGCATAGCCAGCATCACCGGGTATTTCATCGGATCTGCGACGGGGATTTCCACCGCGTAGCCGTCGAGGGCGTATGCGACAAGCATCTTGCCGTCGGCCTGCACGCGCTTGAGCAGGTCGCTAAGAAGAATGCCTTCATAGATATGGGTGCCGGTATCGAACGGATTGCTGGTCTTGAGGGTGTGCATGCCCAGCGCTTTCAGCATGTTGCGGTCGAAGCGGGCTTCCTTGCCGGTATTGGTGATCTTGATGTTGCCTTCGACGGTCAGGATGACTGGTCCCGTTGGGGCTTCCAACGTTTCGGAAGCGGAACCCGGGATCACTTGAAGGATGATGAAGACGGCGGCGGCCGCGATTAACCTGGCGATGCGCTTGATCGGTATTCCCATGGTCGGCCTCACGTTTTCCTTTCCGGGCGCTGCCACTGCAAGATCAACGAACGGTACGATGTCTGCACGGGGCCGTAAATACGGCGTTCATCCGGTCCCGGCAACGCGGTATCTACCTTGATTCCCGCCCCCTGGTTGGCGCACCATCTTTTCAACTAAGGAGTTGAGCCGTGGCGCATGGCAATACAAAGGCACAAGCGAAGTCGGGGAGCAATAAGAGGAAACCCGCGAGGGTGAAGAACCCCGTAAAGCTGAAGGGTAAGGTATATGACAAGGAACTGCGCCGACTGCAGGTGGAATTGATCAAGCTGCAGGAGTGGGTCCGGGTCGAGGGGCTGAAGGTTGCGATCCTGTTCGAAGGTCGCGACGGCGCCGGCAAGGGCGGCACCATCAAGCGAATTACCGAAAACACCAATCCGCGCGTCGTGCGGATCGAGGCTCTTGGCAAGCCGACCGAGCGTGAACGTTCCGAATGGTATTTTCAGCGATACGTGGCGCGGCTGCCTGCGGCGGGGGAAATCGTGCTGTTCGACCGCTCCTGGTATAACCGGGCCGGCGTCGAACGCGTGATGGGGTTCTGCACTGATGAGGAATACTGGGAATTCCTGCGCGAAGCGCCGCAGTTCGAAAGCATGCTCATGCGCTCCGGTATCCGACTGATCAAGTATTGGTTCTCGGTGTCTGCGGAAGAACAGGAAAGCCGCTTTCAGGCGCGCCTGGCGGATCCGACCAAGTACTGGAAGCTGAGCCCGATGGATTTGAAGGCTCGGAGCCTGTGGAACGAGTATTCCGCCGCCAAGGACATCATGTTCGAACACACGGATACCGACGAAAGTCCCTGGTGGGTGGTGCCGTCCGACCACAAGAAGAGTGCGCGGCTAAACTGTATCAGCCATCTGCTCTCGCAATTCGACTACAAGGATGTGATTCCGACGCCGAAGCCGCTGGGCCGCCGGCAAAAGACGAGCAATCTCAGCCGCCCGCCTATTGAAAGTCAGCGGATCGTACCGCTCCGCTACGAGCGCGGCGGTTAGACGCTTACCTTGAGATTGCCGATGATGCCCTTGAGTTGCTCGCTCTTGATGGGTTTGCTGAGCGAATAATCGGCGCCGATGCGCTCGGCCATTTTCAGATAGTTGACATCGACATTGGCGTCATCGGCGGAAATTGCCAGGATGCAGACGTCGTTTCGGGCCCGGCGGATCTTGCGGATCGTCTCGATTCCATCCTGGTTGGGCATGAAAATATCCGTGACGATGAGGTCGAAATCGCGTCCTTCCATTTTGGATGACGCGACGGCGCCGTCTTCGGCCTCGGTGACGTCGCAGGCAAGGTCTTCCAGCATCGTCCGGACCACTCTTCGCGACAGGGCGTCATCGTCAATCAGAAGTACATTCGTCATCAGCATCGGGCGCCATCGGCAAAAATGCGATCCGGTGGCCCGTTGGGGCCTGAGGACCTGGGTTATCTCATCGTCGAGAAATTAGGTAGGTTCATTACCCGACCTATTAACCAACCATAAATGACACCCTGGATGACGGCTGTGACCCGGGTCACATGCTGAAAATTAAACATAAAATTTCAAACGGAAGCGGCGCCGCCGGTTGTTTGTTTGCCCGGCGGCGCCGTTATTGGCGTTTTATGACGTGGATTGGTGTCGTTCCGCTCAGACAGCGCCCGTGTACTCGCCCCGCGCGGGGTAATTGCGCTCGATGACGATGTCGAGAGCAGCGACCAGCTCCGAGAAGTGGGGACGGACGAACGGCATGGTCTGGACCGACCCGTAATAGAGCGTGCCGTCAGGGCGTACCATGAACAGTCCCGGTTCGGAGAACAGTGCCGGTTCCTCGATCCCGATCGACGTCTTGCCGATGCCGGCGGAGATATAAAGTCCCCATTCCTTGGCGTTGGCGAGGGTCAGGCCGTGACCGAACCTGAGCGTGTCCGAACCGACCTTGGCCTGCATGGCGCGGGTACGTTCCTCGGTGTCGGAACTGACCGCAATCGTCTTGACGCCACGCTCGGCGAATTCAGACGTGCGTTTTGCCAGTTCGCTTAGGTAGTTGGCGCAGATCGGGCAGTGCAGACCACGGTAGAAGCAAATCACCGTGCCGCGTTCTGCGCCGTCTTCGGCCAGATCGAATTTGCCATGGTCGAGCGTATCGAGTTTGAGGGCGGGGACTTTCTGGCGGGGTATGAGCATCGGGGTCTCCGTGGTGAGAGGAATCGATCAGAATTGTCCGTCACCATATCCGGTGATATGATCTTAAAATTACAAAATATCTGATCAGGACACCTGAAATGCGCTACGATCGACTTTCCGCGTTGATTCAAAGGTTTACGCTTCGCGTCGGCGTGTGCGCGCCGGGCGAGGGCAACATGCGTGTGCTCGGCGCGGCGTCGGACGGCACGCCGACCCGGGTCGTGTTTTCGCCGACCGGCCGGGCCGTCGTTCAACCGGTCGGTGAGAAAGTGCTGGTCGAAGCCAATGTCGATTGGGGTGGCAACGACAATCCTTTGCTGGCGGCGTTACCTTCGACACTCGCATTGCCGGTCGATGACGAGGATACGGCGCAGTTGCTCAACGTCTTTCTGGCCGAGGCGAGAGCGGCGCGTTGTGGCTGCGGTTCGGCGATGAGCCGTCTCGCCGAGGTGCTGGTGATCCGCATCCTGCGGGCGCAAATGGTGCGCGGCACGACCGAACCGGGTCTGATCGCCGGGCTTGCCAATCCCAAGATCAGCCGTGCGATCGTCGCCATGCATGACGATCCGGGCCGGCCGTGGCGGAACGAGGATCTGGCGCAGGTCGCCGGCATGTCATTGAGCCGGTTCTGCGATGTGTTTCGGGAGCTCGTGGACCGCACCCCGCAATCCTATCTGCGCCATTGGCGCATGACGTTGGCGCGGCAGGATCTGGGCCGCGGGGGGCGGGTACAGGCGGTTGCGCGGCGTTACGGCTATACCAGTCCCGAAGCCCTGACCCGGGCTTTCCAGCGCCAGTACGGGATGAGCCCGTCCGATCTCAAGCGGGAAATGCGACCGGAGGGGGAGGGAGCGGCCGTCTGATCGGTCAGCTTTTCCGCTCCGACATGATATTGAGGAAGATTGCACCGCAGATGACCGCGGCGCCGGCCAAGACCCACGGATCCAGGGGCTCGGCGTAGAACATCAGTCCGATCATCGCGACGAGCGGCAGTCTCAGGAAATCCATCGGCACCACGACCATGGCGTCGGCATGGGCGAATGCGCGGGCCATGCAGTAATGCGCGCTCAACGCCGTCGCACCGACGATGACGAGCCACGGCAGCATCCCGAGGCTGGGCGTGGTCCAATCGAGAACCGACGGAATAGCACCCATCGGCAGTTGCATCAGGGTCATGTAGAAAATGACGGCAAGCGGTGTATCGGTCCGCGTAATCCGTTTGGTCAGGGTATGCGAAAGGGCGTACCCGACCGCGGCCATCAGCGCGCTGGCGGCACCCAGTTCAAGCGGCACCATGCCTGGGCGAAGGATAATGAGAATACCCGCGAAGCCGATGGCAATCACAAGGGCACGGACGGCCGTCAGGCGCTCCGCCAACAGGAAGGGCGCCAGCACCGCGGTCCAGATCGGCACCGTGAATTCGATCGCGAACACCTGGGCCAGGGGGATCATGGATATGGCGAAGAACCAGCCGAACTGACCGACGTAGTGGACACTGTTCCGGACCAGGTGGAGTTTCCAGTTGCCGGCCCGCGCCTTGCTCCAGCCCGCGTGCGTCAGAACCGCCACGATGATCAGCAGGCCGACGACACTGCGAAAAAACAGGATCTGGAACGTGTTGAGTTCGACTGAAAGCTCACGGCCGGCGATGGCCATCGACAGGAACGAGAACAGCGCGCCGACCATCCACAACGCTGCAATGACGATGCCACTCATGAGGTATGTCCTGCGCCCGGCCGAAACCGGGCGGCAGGTCCTAGAAGCTCAGCGACAGATCGCGGTGACCGGCGCGGCAAGACGCCACGTCGAGGGCTACATCCTGCGGCATCTTGTCGAGCATGCGAAGCCCGATAGTGTGCTGGATCGCCTGGACGTATTCGTCGATCCCCGGCTTCAGCTGCTCCGTCGCGACCTTGCGCCATTCGAGTGAACTCAGATACGCCTCTTCGGCCTTCTGGAAGGCGGCAACGGCGTCTTCCATTTTTGCCGGATCGCGTTTGAGCGCGCGCTGCACCTCCACCACGGCCCGGTCCAGCTCGTAGCTGCCCGGCAGGCTGCGGATTTTCGGCAGGATCGCGTCGACGCTTTCAAGCGCCTTGGCGGGATCGCCGGATGCGAGGTCCTGTCCGATCTGCTTGAAGTCGCTTTCAAGCGCTGCATACGCTTCGGTCGAAGACAGCATCACCGAAAGATCGCGCACCGGTTCGAACGCCTGATCGACATTGCGGCGATAGAGGTTCCGGGCCAGCGTGTGCTTCTTGTCGAGTGCTGAAAATTCCTTGTACTTCTGTTTCCACTCTTCCGGGATCTGCGTCTTCAATTGTTCGATCTCGGCTTTGTCTTCTTCGATTTTCCGCTGCCACTTTTCGCGCTGGACGTTATATTCATCGTCCTTCGGCAGACGGCGCAGTTCGGTCTCGAGGGCCTTGATCTCCTTACCGTCGTCGCGGATCGTCGCCTGCAGGGCGCGGACTTCGGTGTGCAGGCTCTTGTAATCCTTGGCGTAGGCCTGTTCCGCCTTTTCCGCTTCCCGGATGGTTTCAACCAGTTCGAAGGTTTTCTCCGCCTTGTCGAAGCTGGCGGTCAGGTTCTTCTGCATGGCTTCCGGCAGCATCGAGAGATCGAGCTTGCGCGCATCGGCGATCGCCGATTTGATCTCGTCGCCACGGGCGTCGTACTGCTGGAACATATATTCCTCAATGCAGAACTGAAGCGCCGGGTTACGTGGCGGGGGCGCGGTCTCGCTGGTCAGCGACAGCCGCGTCGGCAGGTAGTTCACCAATTGCGGCGTGAAGCCGACGATAACGAGCGCCGAAAGCTGCAGGCAGATGAACGGTATCACGCCCTTGTACATCGAGATCGTCTTGACCGCAGCGGGCGCGACACCGCGCAGGTAGAACAGCGCGAAGCCAAACGGCGGGGTCAGGAACGATGTCTGAATGTTGAGCCCGATCATCACCCCAAGCCACACGGCGGTAACGTTGGCGGCCGGATCCATCAGAAGGATCGGCGCGACGATCGGTACCACGACCACCGCGATCTCGATGAAGTCGAGGAAGAACCCGAGAATGAAGATCACCGCCATGACGATGATGAACTGCGCCCAGAACCCGCCCGGCATGCCGTGCAGGAAATCCTTCACCAGCTCTTCGCCGCCGAAGGCGCGGAACGCGGCCGTCAGCATGGCAGCGCCAAGCAGAATGATGAACACCAGCGAGGTCGTCTTGGCGGTGTCGAGCATCACGCTTCTGAGCGTGTCCTCGATCTTGTAGGCGCGGTAGCCGCTCCAGACGAGGCCGGCGACGAGACCGGCGGCGGCCAGTAGGCCGAGCGTGATGCCGATGGCGTCGCTCGCCGAGTTGATCAGCTTGATGTTCATATCGTAATTGGCGAGCACGACGAAGATCACGACCACCGAAACGACACCCAGGATAGCCGGCCAGTAGGCGTCCTTGCGGCCGTCATAGAGACGGTAACCGGCCATGAACAGCGCACCGGCGGCGCCGATGGCGCCGGCCTGGTTGACGGTTGCGATGCCCATGATGATTGAGCCCAGCACCAGGAAGATCAGCGTCAAAGGCGGCACCAGCGTCAGCAGCACTTTCTTGAAGAAATTCAGGTCGTACTTGCCGTCGTAGGGGACGGTCGGCACCGCGCTCGGACGGACCAGGGCGACGAACAGAATATACGCCATGTACAGCCCGACCAGCACGAGACCCGGCACGAACGCGCCCAGGAACATTTCACCGGCGCTGGTCGACGTGATGTCGAACGCCGACGGCATCAGCAGGTCGCCGGTCGATTCCTTGTACAGCTCTTTGCGGCCGGTCGACGCCTGGTCGACGGCGCTGGCGAGCTGGTCGGCAAGAATGATCAGCACGATCGACGGCGGAATGATCTGGCCCAACGTGCCCGATGCCGCAATGGTGCCGGTCGAGACTGCGTCCGAGTACTTGTTGCGCATCATCGCCGGCAGGGAAATCAGGCCCATGGCGACGACGGTCGCGCCGACGATGCCGGTGGTCGCGGCGAGCAGGGCGCCGACGAAGATCACTGAAATGCCGAGGCCGCCCGGCACCGGACCGAACATCTGCGCCATCGTGACGAGCAGGTCTTCGGCCAGCTTGGAACGCTGCAGCATGATCCCCATGAAGATGAACAGCGGAATGGCTATAAGTGTATCCCGTTCAACCTCCCAATAGACGCCGCGGAAGTTGGTGACACCGGCGGTCAGCCATTCGACCGGTCCGCCATGCACGAAATATGCGTCCACGTTGTCGGCGAACAGCCAGCCGCACAGCGCCGCGATGGCGATGGTGATGATGGCCGAGCCCGGCAGCGCGAAAGCGACCGGATACCCGGAGCCGAGCGCAAAGGCCATGATGAGAACGAGTAGCGCGACGAAAAAGAGTTCCATGGGGCGTCAGCTCACAGTCTTGTCTATTGCACTGCGTGTACGTCGTGATCGCGTCCGCCCGGCTCGCCGCGCCAGTCGGCGACGGCGTCCATCATGTAGCTGACGAACTGGATGATCATCGAAATTGCGAAAATGCCGAGGAAACCGGCCATGATGTACTTCACGTACATGCCGAAGCCGGTCTGCGTGGTTTCAAAAGCGAGAATTGCACTGTTGATGATGCCGGTCTTACCGTACATGCCGATGGTGAGCACCACCCAGCAGAGCGAGATGCCGAGCAATACGGACCCGAAGGTGTTGACCCGTCCTTTTGCCTTCGCGCTGAAGCCGGAATAAAGCACGTCGACGCGGACGTGACCTTCCTCGAGGAGCGTGTGCGCGCTGGCGAACAGGAACAGCGCGGCGTACCAGAACCGCACCAGGTCGGCCATGAACGCCTGTTCATAAGAAAATACGAACCGCGTGATCACGATCAGCAGTTCAGCCGCGACCGCCAGCAACGCCAGCCAGTGGAAGCCGAGCGTCCGGCCGAATGCGCCGGTGATGATCGCAAGCGCGATGAGCGGCATGTGGACATACGTACCGCGGATAGAGGAAATACCGAGATCCGTCGCCATCTTGTCGCCGACGACGGCGGGCAGCAGGCCTTCGACACGGAGGAATGAAATCGCCGCGTCGGCAAGGCCCACGTATAGCACCATAAAAAACGCCATCCGGATGAGGACGACGTTGATGTTCGAAATATAAACGCTGTCTTTGCGAAGATCGCGTTCGGGCGTCTGGAAAACCAGCAGCGCGGCGATCACGCAGGCAACGGGGAATGCACCTACCTGCACCCAACCGAGTCCGCCGGCGTCACCGGTGATCGCGGCCATTGGTCCGGGCAGGCCGAGCCAATTGGTCAGATAGTTGTTGATCAGAAAGACTAACAGGCATGCCAAGTTAAACCACCCGAACATCCTGACAAAGACCACGACCTTGTCCTGAGGGACTGAGGGCGCCTGGCCTGCGGTTTCTGTCCCGTCCGCCACCATCGACTAGTATCCTTTAAACAATAGGCAACGGGATGGGGCAGAGCCCCATCCCATTCCCTTTTATTCCGGTCGGTTGATCAGACCTTGATGCCGAGCACGCGGTTACGGCGGTTGATGTAACCGGCATCCGCGAGGAGCATCCAGCGGCCAACGTCGTCACGCGCGGCGGCGAAGCTTTCGTGCACGCGCTTGGCGAGGTCGCTGTGGGCTTTGGTCTCTTCGAAGACCTCGGCTGCGGCTTTACCGAAGCTGTCGTAGATCTCGTCGTTGAAGCCACGCAGCACGACGCCGTGGTCGTTGATCAGCTTGGAGAGATACGTACCGTTGTTGGCGTTGGTTTCCGCCATCTGACGTGCGTTCTCTTCGTTGCAGCAAGCTTCCAGGATGGCTTTTTCGGTGCCGTTCAGACCTTCCCAGAAGGACTTGTTGAAGCCCATGGTGAGCTGCGAGCCCGGCTCGTGGAAGCCCGGATAGTAGTAGTACTTGGCGGCTTCATAGAACTTCATGAAGTAATCGTTCCACGGACCGACCCACTCGGTCGCGTCGACCGCGCCGGACACCAGGTTTTCGTAAATCTGACCGCCCGGGAGCGAGACCGGCGAAGCGCCCAGCTTGGCCATGACGTCGCCGCCGAGGCCCGGGATACGCATCTTCAGGCCTTTGAGGTCGTTGGCCGAGTTGATTTCCTTGTTGAACCAACCGCCCATCTGGCAGCCCGTGTTACCGCAGGGGATACCCTTGATGCCGAACTGACCGCCGACTTCGTCCATCAACTCCTGACCGCCGCCGAACTTCATCCAGGCATCCATCTCGGCGTACGCAAGGCCGAACGGAACGGAGGTGAAGTAAGCGAGAGCCGGGTGCTTACCTTTCCAGTAGTAGTCCGCGCCGATGTAGGCCTGGGCGTTGCCCGATGCCACCTCGTCGAAGGAGTCGAACGCACCGACACGCTCGCCAGCCGCGAAGTACTGGGTCGTGATGGCGCCTTCGGTGGCTTCGGTGATACGCGCGGCAAGACGCTGGGCGCTGGTGCCGAGGCCGGGGAAGTCGCGCGGCCAGGTGGAAACGATCACCAGGTCCTTACGCGCCTGCGCGATGGCCGGGGCCGACAGCGTCGAGGCTGCGGCGGCGGCGCCCACGCCGGCGACAGCCGACTTTTTCAAGAAATCACGTCTTTTCATTTGGAATCTCCCTGTAATCATTATGAAAGACTGTAGCTTCGTTCATATGACTCTAGCATTCGCGGCTACAGTCATTTCCGATGCCATAGGATGCTGTCTTTCTCTTTGAGATCAAGGAAAATCCTGTATTTTATTCACAACTTTAATGACGAATCCGCATCAAAGGGCGGCGTCATTATCGGGCGGAAGCGGGCATTTTCACACATGCGGTGCCGCACAACGCGGCGTGCACGGGCGTCGGCGCGATCAATGGAACTTGGTGCGAAGCCCGTTCCAGTATTCGCCGTGGAAGCGATTGAAGCGCTGTCCCGGCCCGCTGCTTGCCGTACTGGCGGCGGGTGCGTCGGATTCCTTGACCCGGGCGAGTACGGAGTCGCACGTATCGAAGATCGCCGACGTCAGCAACGACGGCATGATGGCGATCTTGTATCCCAGGTCGCGCGCTTCGCCGAGGGTCACGTCCGGCGTCAGGCCGCCGGAAACGATATTCAGCAGACAAGGGCCTTTGACCAGTTTGGGGACCTCGGACATTTCTTCCATCGTGCGCACAGCTTCGACGAAGGCGACGTCGGCGCCGTTTGAAAGTGCCGCGTTGGCGCGCTCGATCGCATCTTCGAAGCTCGTGACCGCACGGGCGTCGGTGCGCGCGATGATGACGAAGTCCGGATCTTTCCTGGCGGCGGCAGCAGCGCGGATCTTGGCGACATACTCATCCAGCGGCACGATCTCTTTGCCATCGAGATGCCCGCAACGTTTCGGCATGACCTGATCTTCAATATGAATGGCGGCGACGCCGGCGCGTTCGTATTCGTTGACGGTGCGCGTCACGTTGAGTTCGTTGCCGTAACCGGTATCCGCGTCCGAGATCACGGGAATCCCCACGGTGCGTGCGATGACGGCCGCATTCGCGACCATCTCGGTCTGGGTCACGAGGCCGAAGTCCGGATACCCCAGCGACATCGAGGTCCCGGCGCCGGTCATGTAGACAGCGGGAAAACCGGCCTGTTCGACGAGCCTTGAGGTGATGCCGTCATAGACGCCGGGCGCGCGGATGATGTCGTTCTGTGCCAGAAGCCGGCGGAATTCCTTGGTGCTTGTCATGATCTCTCTCGTTATGCGCTCTGCCGTTCGTCCCAGGGTTGGGCGATGGTCATACTGTGTGCCTTGGCCTGGCGGCGTTCGAAGGCACGGCAGGCTTCGTCGTGATGGTGTCCGCGGATGCCGCCGCGCACCGTGCCGGGTTCGATGGCACGGAAGAAATGCCCCCAACTCTCCGGCAACCGGACCGAATCTTTCGGGGCCATCCAAAGCCGGCTCAGAAGGCGTTTCTTCTCCGGTTCGTCGTAGTCGACATAATCGGTCCTGGAATGAAGCATGACGTGGTTATTGAGGATCTGCAGATCACCCGGCTGCAGGTACATGGTGTACATGTTCTCCGGCCGGCTCAGAATCTGATCCAGCAGTTCCATCGCGTCGCGTTGCTTTTCGGTCAGCTTCGGCACGCCGTCCAGTTCCTGTGCGGAGCGCACCCGGTTGCGGTTCCATTTCCCGAACATGCGCCCGTCGGCGAAGTCGATCAGCGGCTGAGCATAGAACGGTGCCTCGTCCTCTGCCGCTTCCTGCTGGCGGGAGAAGCAGTAATTTTCGTAATGCGCGACTTCGGCAAGATCGGGGCGTTCTTCCAGCATCACCTGAAAGGCTTTGACGCTCGACGAGATCATGCTCTGGCCGCCCGATTTGGCCTTGTTGTAGCAGGCGAGGGTCACGAAGTCGCAGCCGTCAGTGTGGAAATCGAGCTTGGCGTTGGATGAATAGCCGCGACCGTTGGACGCGCGATAGTTGGTGCCGACATCGCGGACCGGCGAAATGTATTGGGTCATCTTGCCCTGCGGCCGGGCGACGCCTGAATGCAGGCCGATGGCCCAGTTCATCAGCTCGAATTCCTGCTCACTGATACCGTCGCGCGGCAGTCCGTGAATGAGGGCAATGCCGCGCCCGTGGTATGCTTCCTTGATGGCGGCGGAGATTGTGCCCCACGCCGGCCCCAGATCGAAATCTTCCATCGTGTAGTCGAATAGCGGGCGATCCGGGTCGAAAGCCTTCTTGATGGCTTGTGCCATCTGTTCGCGCGCCTTGTCGGCGACGTTGAATTCCCAGCCCCGGTCGGCCTTCAGGTCGTCGACCCGCCAGGCGGCGCGTGTATCGAAGTCATTTATGGTCATTGGGTCTCCTCCCGCACTCGGACCTTGAAGCGGACTTTATGTGAAGGGTGATTGAAATAAAAATATTATTATTTTATTAATTAATAGATGAGCCTGATTAATATTTCGCCGGCCGATCTGGAGGCGTTTCTCGCCGTCGCGGAGACCAGCAGTTTCCGCCAAGCGGCGCAGCATCTTGGGATTTCACAGCCCAGCGTTTCTTCGCGCATCCAGCACCTCGAAGCGGTCCTCGGCGTCAAGCTGTTCGACCGCACCACGCGCCGTGTCGTCATCACGGATGCCGGGCAGCGGCTGCGGGGCCGGGTCGAGCGGATGGTCGTCGACATGCGCAATCTGGTGCGGGAGTTTCGCGACGAGGCGCATCTCGGCCGCGGCCGTGTCGTGGTCGGCGCGTCGCCGTCGGTGGCGGCGGCGTTCCTGCCTAAAGTGATCGCCGAGTTTCAGCGCCGCCGGCCCGGGATCGAAGTCGTACTGGTCGACGATTTCTTCGGGCAGGTACTGGACAGGGTGACGCGCGGCGAAGTCGATCTGGCGGTGACGCCGGTCGTGACCCGCGACGAAACGCTCATCTACGACGAATTGCTGCGAGACGTGTACCGCCTCGCGGTGCCGGAAGATCATCCGCTGGCCCAACGGGACAGGGTGTCGGTGGCGGATATCCCGACCGACAACCTGATGTCGATGCCGCCGGAGTCTGCCGCCTGGGCGCTGGTGCGCCGGGCTTTCGCGCAAGCGGGTGTGGAATACGCCCCCAGTTTCCAGACGCGCGATGCGGTCACGTTGGTCTCGCTGGTGAAGCAGGGCGTCGGTGTCGGCCTGATGACCGAAATGATGTCGCCGGTTCTGGACATGAGCGGGGTCAAAATGCTGCCCGTTGAGGGCGCGGACCTTACACGCAGTATTGGGATCGTGCGAGCACGCGACCGGACGCCGACCCCTGCGGCGGAAGCGATCTGCTCGCTACTGATCGAGACGGCACGGCGTCATCCGCTCGGGAAAGACGTCACATGATAATCATTCATTCGAATTTTAGTTGAATTTATGGTAATCATACTACGGGTCTAAATCAGGGAACTCGACGCACGATGATCATCAAGAATCGTGGTCCGTGGGTGTACCGCGCCTTTCCGTCGGAGACGCCCGCCGGCGACTTCGGTCCGCTGGCGGCATTCGTCGACCTGTGGCGTTCGAAATGGCCGGCCTACGACCGGTTTCCGCGCTGGGCGGACTTCAAGTTATTCGAACTGGGGGACTGGTGGGGCCAGATATCGCTGGCCGAGATGCATCGCAACCCGACCAACCTCCGCTGGGTATTATGGGGATCCAAAGTCGCCGATTGGTGGGGCGCCGATTACACCGGGCGATACATCATGGACATCCCCGAAGTCCGCGACGTCTGGACCAAGCACGAACGCGCCTATATGGACCGGCTGATCGATGAACGCCTGATCGGTTATGTCAGTGGGACGCTGGCCCCGCAGGATCGCAGCTATCACTATATCAACGGTGTCGACTTGCCGCTTGAACAGGATGGCACGATCACCCATTTCGTGAGCGTTTATCGGCTCTGCGATCCGATGCGCATGTTTACGCCGCCCCGCGCACCGCTGTTCCTGATTTGAACGGAAACATTCCCGACGCGGCCACGTGACTAAGCGTCGGCACGCGGCGATGTCAGCTTTTCAAGTAGCCCCGCCAGGGTTTCCCGTTCCGAGGCCGTCAGTTTTGAACCTACGGCCTGCTCGATCGCCGGCCCGTAAACCGCCCACATGCGGCGCCGCAATTGCCTGCCCGCCGCCGTAATGACGATTTCCTGGCTGCGGCCGTCTTCCGTGCTTGATTGCCTCGATATATAACCCGCGGCCTCGATCTTGCTCAGAAGCCGGGAAATCCCGTACTGCGGCAGCAAAAGTTTCTGCTGCAGGTCGATTGCACGGATACCGGCTTTCCCGGCGCGTTCGACCTCCAGCAAAACATCGTACCAGGCAAGTGGCGGTAAGCCGGCGTCCTTCAACGCCGCTTCGACATGTGAAATTGCCGCGCCTTGCGCGCGCATCAGCCTTGTCCATGCGGCTTCGGTGGTTTCATCCGGCATCGTCATTTCCAAAAAATACATGCAATTGCATTGACATTCAAGGTGTATGCAGCTTATTTAAATGCAAATGCATGCAAATGGAGAGCTATTGAAATGTCCGAACTTCACCTCATCAGCCACCACCTCTGCCCATATGTTCAGCGTGCCGTTATCGTGCTCGATGAAAAGAACATCCCGCACCGCCGCACGTACATTGATCTTGCCGACAAGCCGGCGTGGTTCGCCGCGCTGTCGCCGCTCGGCCGTGTTCCGGTTTTGCAGGCCGAGGGCGCGGTTGTGTTCGAAAGCCAGGTCATTGCCGAGTATCTTGACGAGATAACGCCCGGATCGCTGCATCCGTCCGATCCGTTATCGAAGGCGCGGCACCGCTCTTGGATCGAGTTCGGCTCGGAAACGCTGAACGCCATCGGTGCGCTTTACAATGCGAAAACCGCTGAGAACTTCGAGGAAAAGCGTCTGGCGTTGCGCGACAAGTTCAGCCGCATGGAGGGAGAGATCGAAGGCCCGTACTTCGCCGGAGAGACGTTTCATATGATTGACGGGGTATGGGGAACGATCTTCCGTTACCTGGATGTCTTCGATCAGATCGGCGATTTCGGCCTAACGCGGGATTTGCCGAAAACGAACGCGTGGCGGGCACGGGTGTCGAACCGGCCGTCTGTCACGCAAGCGGCGCCCGAGGGGTATCCGGGCCGTTTGCTTCAGTTCCTCGCCGCGCGCGATGCGTATATGGCTCGGATGGCGCAACACGCTGCGTAGCGGAAAGCACGGGCAGGACGACATGGTCCCGCCGCCTGCGGTGCGCCGGCCTTAGCCGGGTTCCTTATCAAAGGTTCGCGACCGTTTGAACGCCGGTCGATAGGGCTCGACCCCCGCGTTCGGCTGCGCGACGGTGTACGAAATCACACCTTCCGTAACACGCGCCAGGTCGTCGAAGGAAATCGCGAAAACGCAGTGCGGATGACCCGCCGCCGCATAGATCCGTTCGAACCGTTTAAGCGAGCCGTCGATCACCAGCGGCAGCGGGTGCGAAAGTCCGACAGGCGCCACGCCGCCGATGGTGAAGCCGGTGATGCCCTTGACCTCCGACGCTTGCGGCCGGCGGACAGTACCGGTCAATTTCAGCGACATCGCCAGCCGGTCTTCGGCAAGGCTGTGATCGCCCGCAACCAGCGCCATCACGAAGCGGTTGCCGACGCTGTAGCAGAGCGATTTGACGATGGCGCCGAGTTCACAGCCGACGGCGGCGGCTGCGTCCTCCGCAGTGCGTGCGGTTTCCGCCATCTCCATCACGGTGTCCTCAAGGCCCGCGCCGACGAGGGCGTCGCGGACCCGCTTGACGGCAGGGCGTTCAAGGTTGCTCATCGTTCGGTTCTTATTCTCAAGCTCAGTTCAGGAAAGGGACCGCCATGCCGCGCTCCACCGCCGGACGCGCGCCGACTTTCTCGAACCAGCGTTTCACGTTCGGGAACTCGTTCAGGTCGACCTGGTGGCGCTCGTAGCGGGAAATCCACGGATAGCAGGCAATGTCGGCGATCGAGTAGTCGTCGCCGGCCAGGTACTCATTGTCGGCGAGTTGCTTGTCCATGACGCCGTAGAGCCGTTTGGTCTCGTCGTGATAGCGTTTCTGCCCGTAGGGGACGACTTCCTTCGGGTTAAACAGGAAGTGGTGCGCCTGGCCGACCATCGGGCCCAGGCCGCCCATCTG
>JAGLED010000012.1 GCA_023145215.1 Rhodospirillales bacterium
AGGCTGGGTCATCACCGAGCAGATCATCATGTCGATGCTGACCGTCGCAGGCGGCGCGATCGAGCGCGAGATGAATTTCAAGGCGCGGGAAAGTTTCGATGGCTCGGCTTACTTTTTCGAGAGCGTCAGCGTCACGAACGGTGAGACCAAAGAATATTCAGGCAGTGCGCGACGCAAGAGCGACGGTTCCGCCGAAGCGGAATTCGTGACCCCGCAGCCGTTCGAAATGCCGTTGCCGAAGGGTACGCAGTTTTACGTTTCGACCACCAAGTGGCTGCTCGACCTCGCCGAATCCGGAAAGCGAACCGGTCAGGTCACGTCGTTCGACGGCACCGACGACGAAGGGCCGCAGAAAGTCACCGCCTTCATTCTGCCGGACACCATCGGCGGCGAGGGACTGACCGGCGACGCGAAGCTGCTCGACCGCAAGGCGTGGCAGGCGCGGTTGGCGTTCTTCAAGCTGGACGGTCAGGCGTCGAAGCCGGAATTCGAGATATCGCTCCGGCTGCTCGACAACGGGATCATCACGCACTTCGAACTGATCTTCGACGATCTGATCGTCGATCAGATTTTGCAGGACGTTCTGCCGGCGAAGGACGAGCGTTGCGGCTGATCCAGCCGGTTAACCATATCGGCACATGATAGTTGTGCCAAATCATTGGAATCGTTAGTTTCTAAGAGGTATTCAGCGCCGGGGGAGGCGTCGTCCATGTTCGGTATTACAGCACGCGGCCGCTTCAATCGCGTAATTTGCATGTTGGCGCTGGTTGTTCTGGCGTTCTGCGCCGGACGCGTGCACGCGGACGAACGCGGCTTCCTTGGCATGCAGGTGCAGGGCAATTCTCCGAAAATCGCCGCCGCCATGGGGATCGATACCGCCATCGGGGTGCTGGTGCGTGATATCAGCGTCGACGGGCCCGCGTCCAACGCCGGCATCGCGCGGGGCGACATCATCGTTTCCCTGCACGGGGTCACCCTCGATACCTTCGAACGTCTGGTTCAGGTTGCGGGTGAACTGAAAGCGGGCGACGAAATCGATGTCGTGGTGCTGCGTCTCGGCAAGAAAATCCGGCTGAAAATGTCGGTATCTGCATGGCCGGACGGCTGGCAGATCGACAAGTCCTCTTTCGCGGCGCAGCCGGACCTGGGCCTCACCTTCGCGGCGTTGACCCCGAAACTGCGGGATCATCTGGGGATCAGATGGGGCTCGGTCGGGATCGCGGTTTCCGTCTTCAACGAGATGTTCGCGGGCGTGACGCCGCTCAGGCGCGGCGACATCGTCACACAGATCAACCAGCAACGCGTTTGGGAGCCGCAGCAGTTCCTCGACGCCTATGCCAAGGCGAAGAACGAGGGGCGGCCGTCCCTGTTGCTGCTGGTCGAGCGCCCGGACGGATTCAAGTACATCCTGCAGCCCATCGTACACCAGCCGATCGGTCAGCCGCTGCCGCCGGCCTTCAAGCTGCCGGGGCAGAAGGGCGGCTAGCTGCCGCGTGCATCCTTAATCAGGTTTTCGAGTGAATCGCGGTCGACAGCGCCCGGTACCAGGGTGTTGTTGATGACGAATGCCGGGGTGCCACGGATCCCCAACGTTTCCGCGAGCGCCATGTTGTGGCGCAGTTCCGTGTCGATGCGCGGGTCATCCATGTGCTTTTTGACTGCGGCCTTGTCGAGGCCCACCGATTCTGCAATCTCCAGCACCCGTTCTTCGTTCATGCCGCCCTTGGCCTGCATCAGTGCATTGTGGAACGGCAGGTACTTGTCCTTGATGTTGAAATGGACCCCGAGCGCGGCACGCGCGGCCACCAGCGAGTCCGGTCCAAGGATCGGGAACTCCTTGTAAACCAGCTTTACGTTGCCGTCGTCCTTGACCGTTGAGGTGACCGTCCCATGCACCTTTTTGCAGTACCCGCAGCGGTAATCGAAGAATTCGACCAACGTCACGTTGCCGTCCGGATTGCCGGCGACAGGGGAGTACTTGGCGTTTTCCAGCTGTTCGCGCAGCTCGACCAGGCGCTTCTGCTGGGCCGCCTCTTCGGCGCGCGCTTCCGATTCCTGATGCTTGCGGACCGCGTCGAGGATGATCTGCGGGTTCTCCATGATGTAGTCGTGGATCATCTTGTTGATCTCGGACTTTTCGGCGTCGGAGAGCGTGTCGTCGGCGGCCCGGGCGTGCGGTGCGGCGATCAGCGTCAGCGCAAGCGCGGCGCATGAAAGGGCGAGAGCAGGGCGTCGGAACATATCGTCATTTATCCTTGGTAAAAATAGGCCGTCAGCAGCGGATGATGGGCGAGGGGCGGCGTCAGGGCAAGGGAATGCGTCCTCATGACGCTCGGTTCACGCGCTTGTGACGTCTCAGCGCATCAGCCGGATTGCCGCCACGTTCATCATGGCCGGGCGTTTCGTGCCGTGCACGGCAATGCCGATGAAGCGGATATCCATGTTGGCCGGGTCGTCCTTGGGCCAGACCTGGCGGTGGATCAACGACAGGTCGACGGCGTCGACCCACCAGCGGTTACCTTGTTCGCCGCCGCCGCGCGCGACGTAGCGGGCACTTTCAGGATGTTCGCCATCGACCCTGGGGCCGATGACGGTGCCGCGCCCGAGGGCCGTTTCGTTCCATGCCATCTCGATGATCCGGGTGACCTTTCCGGCATCGCTGTTGCCGACCTGCCACCAATGGCGGGCGGGCTTCCCTTCGCGGTCGGCGAGGCCGACGATGATGCGGACCGGATGCGTGCCGTTGTTGGGGGGCTGCGTGTGCCAGGCCCACGTGAGGAACGGGGTCGCCAGCAACGAGGCCTGGGTGCGCCGGATCAGGGCGAACGGCGGGCCGTCGGCGCGGACGCTGAGGGCGCGGAACTTTTCAATCTGATGGATCGATAGCGCATTCGCCGGCATGTCGCCGGAAATTTCCCAGCCCGGCGGCAGTTCCCCCTGGCTGACGGCTTCGATGAAATCCTGATCCGGACCGAGGACGCTGAGCGACCCGCCCAGCGGCGCCGCGTCGCGGGCCGGCGCACATCCGGCCAAAACGAGGGCGATGAAGGCGCAAAGCCACATGGCGGCAGGGCCGCGCGCAGCGATGCCCGTCCCGCGTTGGTCCATTATTCTTTCCGGTTTTTGAGCGCCAGCAGCATGTCCTCGGCCTGCAGCCACTCGGGTGATCCGCGCGGGAACATCTCGGCGGCGCGGCCGGCATGGAAGCGGACTTCCTTCTCGTTGCCGCGCATCAGCGCTTCTTCGGCGAGGGCCAGCGAACTCCGGCCGACGTCGCCGAGTTTGCCGTAGGCGATTCCAAGCTGTCGCCATGCCATCGCCGAGGAATTGTCACGGGAAAGCCCGAACTTAAGGTGCTCGACGGCTTCCTCGAGGTTTTCCTTTGTCTGGGTCTCGATCAGGATGCGGGCGAGTTCGGTCCGGAGCAGCGGTTCTTCGGGAAGCTGTTCGACGGCCTTGCGGAAAGGTGGAATGGCCTCCTGGACATGCCCGCTCTCAAACAGAACCTGGGCCTTGAGTTCCAGAAAGTAAGGATCGTCGGGTTGGTCCTGAAGCAGCGCGTCCAGTTCCGCGATCGCCTTTTTCGGTTCGGGCACCTGAGAATAGGCAAATGCGCGCGCATAGCGTGCCGGCACCGACGTGTCTTCGGGCGGATAGCGGCGCAACGTTATCGTCGGCGGCTCGAAATACCCCACCAGCTTCGCGCGGGCACGCTGGAAGGCGCGTTCCAGCGCCGGGTCGGTATCCTTTTCCGTGTAGGGCGAGCGCTTGTTGTGCGCGCGGATCGCCTCGATCCGGTCCTGGGAAAGCGGGTGAGTCCGCACATAAGGGTCCTGACTGGCGCCGGTCAGTAACTCCTGACCCTCAAGCACTTCCATGAATTCAAGAAGACCGCCTGCCGATTGTTTGGTTTCGTCGAGGATACTGAGGGCTGCCTGGTCAGCCGAGTTCTCCTGCGTGCGGGAGAACGACAGAAAGCTTCGGATGGCGCTGGACTGGCCGCCGGTGATCAACGCACCCGCGACATCGCCACGGCCCGACGCAATCCCCGCTGCAGCGCCGAGCACGGTCGCGATCAGTGCCGTCGCCGTGGTCGTCTGCTGCGCCTTGCCGAGGCGGCTCAGGTGTCCGCCGGCAATGTGACCGGTTTCGTGTGCGATCACGCCGATCACCTGCGACGCATTGTCCGCCGACATCAGCAGGCCAGTATTGATAAACAACCGTTGGCCGTCGGCGACGAATGCATTCAGGGTTTTGTCGTTGACCAGATGGATGCTGACGGACGAGGGTGTCAGTCCTGCTGCCTGGAACAGTGGCGTTGCCATTCTGCGGATGGTATCTTCGATTTCCGCGTCCCTGATGAGCGACAGACCCTGAGCCCGCGCTGGCATGACAACCGACGCAGAAAGTAAGACGACAATGAAAATTCGAGTTAAGAAGCCTGTAATTCGCACGCGCTTCACCTTTAGAAACATCATTGAACGTAGTCAGGCTGTGGCGCAGCGTCAAATGACGGTTCTGTCATTGCCGGTTTTGTGCCTCGTGCTGCTGCTGACGTCCTGCAGCATGCTGGAAGACGATCTCTCGAAGACCAGGAAAGGTACTATTGGTTACGTAGCGGGCGCGTTGGGGGTGATTTCGGTCGAAGAGCCGCAGGCCGCACTCGTCGCCCGCGACGTGTTGTCCGCCGGGGGAACTGCCGTTGATGCGGCGACCGCAGTCGGCTTTACGCTTGCGGTCACCATGCCCTCGTCGGCATCGCTCGGCGGTGGCGGTGTCTGTATCGCCCGCGATGCGCGTGGTGAAAAGCCGGTCGTCATCGATTTTCTGCCGCGCACACCGAAGCTGGCATCGCTCAACGTGGAACGGCCGAGCGCGGTCCCCGGCCTGCCGCGCGGGCTGTTTATGCTGCATTCAAGATTCGGCGAGCTGAAATGGGAACAGGTGCTCTCGCCGGCCGAGAATCTGGCCCGGTTCGGCTATAACGTGCCGCGCGCTTTCGCCACCGAGCTCTCGATGGTATCGGATATTCTGGTGCGCGATCCGGAAATGGCGCGCCTGTTCCGCCGCAAGGACGGCCGGGTGCTGGCGGAGGGCGATTTCTTCGTCCAACCCAATCTGGCGGCTGTGCTTGGCCGGATGCGCGCCAAGGGGGTCGGCGACTTCTATCTGGGGAACGACGCGCATCAGTTCGTCGAAGCGGTGAAACAGGCGGGCGGTTCGCTCAGCGAAGACGATATGCGCGACTTCCGTCCGATACTGCGCGAGCCGCTGACGTTCCCATGGCAGAGCAATACGGACTGGTTTTTCGCCGGCCCGCCCGCTGCGGGCGGTGCCGTTGCCGCCGAAATGCTGGGCATCCTGATGAACGACGACCGGTTCGAGGGCGCGTCCGGCACCGAGCGGGAACACCTGCTGGCGGAGGCTGCCAAGCGGGCGTTCGCCGCACGCATGCAGAACCTGCAGGCCGACGGCACCTACCGCGCGGATCCGCAGGCGTTGCTAAGCGAAGCCAATCTGGACGATATGGAAGGGTCGATCGGCGACAAAGCCACGCCGTTCTCCTCGCTGGTCAATTCTCCCGCCGAGTGGCCGGAAACGCCGGCGGCGGTCAGCTATGCGATTATGGATCCGAAAGGCGGCGCCGTCGCATGCACGCTCACCATGAACAATCTTTTCGGGACCGGACGGCTGGCGCAGGGCTTCGGCATCGTCCTTGCCGCCGCGCCGGATACGCGGGGAAGGACCTTCACGCCGCTCGGTCCGGCGCTTTTGACGAGTGAGTTGCATAACCGCGCGTATATGGCCGCCGCCGCATCGGGCGGGGTCACGGCGCCGACGGCATTGGTCAACGTATTGGCGCGTGCCGCGGCGGGACCGCAGTCCCTCAAAGAGGCAATGCGGGCACCCCGAACCCACTACCAGGGCGTACCGGACAAGGTGTTCTTGGAATCCGATATGCCGGAGGATATGGTAGAGGACATGAAGAAAAGAGGTCACGACATCGCGTTGACCAAATCGATTGGTCGCGTGACGGCGGTTTATTGTCCGACAGGTATTCCGCATCCGAGAGAAATTGAATGCCGAAGCGCGGCAGATCCGCGCGGCTATGGTATCGCACTCGGCGGAATTTGATCGGATGACGCTGAAGGTTTCAAAACGCGGCCAGGTCGCGCCGTTCATCGTTATGGATGTCTTGCTTGCCGCCCACGACCTGGAGGCCGAGGGCGCGAGCATCATGCATATGGAGATCGGCCAGCCCGGCACCGGCGCGCCCAAAGGTGTTATCGAAGCCGCGAAGAAGGCGCTCGACACCAAGCAGTTGGGCTACACGGAATCGTTCGGTATCCCCGAACTCCGAAGCGCGATCCGCGATCATTACATCCGGACCTACGGGGTCTATGTGCCGCTGGAACGCATTGCCGTCACCACGGGCTCCAGCGGCGCGTTCGTTCTCAGTTTCATTGCCGCGTTCGAGGCGGGCGACAAGGTCGCGATGGCCTCGCCGGGGTACCCCGCGTATCGCAACATCCTGACTGCTCTGGATATCGAAGTCGTGGAAATTCCGGTCGGCCCGGATACCAACTTCCAGCCGTCACCCGAATTACTGGCCGCGTGCGGTGAAACGCTCGACGGCCTGATCGTCGCCAGCCCGTCAAACCCGGCCGGCACCATGATCGATCCGGCGGGACTGGAGGATCTCTACGCCTATTGCGCCGAGCACGGCATTCGACTGATATCGGATGAGATCTATCATGGCATCACGTACGTCGACCCGGCCGAGACGATGCTCCGGTTCGGTGATGACGCGGTGATCATCAACAGCTTTTCGAAGTATTTTTCCATGACCGGCTGGCGGCTCGGCTGGATGGTGCTGCCGCCGGACCTGGTGGACGCCTGCGAACGCCTGGCGCCGAACCTGTTCATTTCAGCGCCGGCGGTGTCGCAGTATGCGGCTGTCGCGGTTTTCGACTGCGAGGACGAGTTGCAGGCAAACCTGGTGAAGTACCGCGAGAACCGCGAACTGTTGCTACGCGAACTTCCCAAAGCCGGGTTCAGTAAATTGGCGTCGGTGGACGGCGGCTTCTACATCTATGCCGACGTGTCGGAACTGACCAACGACAGTGCGTCGTTTTGCGAGGCGATGTTGAAGGAAGCCGGTGTTGCGGCGACGCCGGGAACGGACTTCGACCCGCAACGCGGTCACCTGTTCGTCCGGTTTTCGTTCGCGCGCGATCCCGCCGATATGGCGGAAGCGGCCGAGCGCCTGATCAAGTGGCGTAACGGCAGCCTCTAGACGAAACAAGGGCGGCCCTAGAGCCGCCCAAGTTTCCTCCCAGACATGGCCGCGGCCGGAGCCGCGGCGCATTCATCGTAATCTTCAGCTGCCGCGGCGCCACCAGCCACGACGGGCCGGTTTCTCGTCCTCGCGAAGCTGCGCGACGTCGATGATCGTCGTTTTCGCCGTTTCCGGCGGGGTCCTATCGGCCTCCGCTTCTTCGGCGGCGGCGATCTCGATCACCGGCTCGGAAGTATCCTCGGCAGCCTCGGGCTGCTCCTGGGTGTCCGCACCGTTCCCCTGTCCGTTGGACGGTTTGCCCTCGGCGGCAGCCTCGGCTGGCTCGGGTTCCGGCGCGTCCTCTTTGGCATCAGCGGCGTCGCCGCTGTCCGAAGCGTTGTCGGAGTCTTCCTTGGCGTCGGCTTTGGCGTCGTCTTTCTTGGCCGCCTTGTCGGTGCCTTTCTGATCGTCGGATTTCTTCGACCGGCGCGAACGGGACCGGCGTTTCGGTTTTTCGTCTTCGGATTTCTCGTCCGCAGCGTCGGCGGTTTCGGTCTTGTCCCCGGTCTCATCGGCGTTCTTCTGATCGGCCTCGTCCGGCGTTTCCACGTCCTTGGCTTCAGCGTCGGCTTTGTCATCGCCGGAGGAGGACTTGTCCTCGTCGGCGTCGTTGCCGTCCGCGTTCTGCTGCTCGCCGGCGTCATCTTCCTGGCCGCGGTTGCGGCGACGTCCGGCGCGGCGGCCACGGCGGCGGCGGCGCGAGCGTTTCGGCTGTTCTTCGCCGTCGCTGTCCGATTCCGATGCCTGACGGTTGTCGTCGGCATCGTCCTCATCGTCGTCGTCATGGTCGTTGTCGTCGGCGGAATGCGCGGCTTGATCGTGCTGATCCTCGTCCTTGCGCCCACGGCGGCCACGGCGTCGGCGGCGGCGTTTGCGGCCGCCATCCTCGTTGTCGCTGTCGTCGTCACCCGTTTGTTCGGTCGGCTGCGCCTCGACGGTCTTGCCGTCGGTGCGGACCCGCTCCATCCGGAAGTCCGGCGGGATCAGGCTGTCGTCGCTCTCCAGGAAGACCTTGATCTCGTAGTCTTCCTCGATGCGGGCGAGCATGTCGCGTTTGTGGTTGAGGATGTAGAGCGCGACGCTGGTCGGCATCCAGACCGTGATTTCGGTCGACCGCTTGCGCATTGCCTCTTCCTCGATGATGCGCAGCATCTGCAGCGCCGTCGTGTCGGTCGAGCGCCGGATTCCGGTGCCGCCGCAGTGCGGGCAGGGCTCGGTCTGTATTTCCTGAAGGCTCGGGCGCAGTCGCTGACGCGACATTTCCAGAAGACCGAACGGCGAGATGCGGCCGATCTGGATGCGCGCGCGGTCGGAGCGCATGGCGTCCTTGAGGGCGCGTTCCACCTTGTTCTGGTTGCGGTGGTTTTCCATGTCGATGAAGTCGATCACGATCAGGCCCGCGAGATCGCGGAGCCGGAGCTGGCGGGCGACTTCCTCGGCCGCTTCGATGTTGGTCTTGTAGGCGGTTTCCTCGATGTTCCGCTCACGCGTCGAGCGGCCCGAGTTGACGTCGATGGCGACCAGCGCCTCGGTCGAGTTGATGACGATGTAGCCGCCCGATTTCAGCTGCACTTCCGGCTGGTGCATGCTGTCGATCTGGCCTTCGACCTGAAAACGCTGCAACAGCGGAATGTTGGTTTCCTTGTACGGCTGCACCCGTTTGGCGTGCGACGGCATCATGAGCTTCATGAAGTCCTTGGCCGTGCGGTAACCTTCCTCGCCGTTGACGATCACTTCCTCGATATCCTTGGTGTAGATATCGCGGATCGAGCGTTTGATCAGGTTGCCTTCCTCGTGGATCAGGGAGGGTGCGATACTCTCCAGCGTCTTCTGGCGTATCTGCTCCCACAACCGGATCAGGTATTCGTAATCGCGTTTGATTTCCGCCTTGGTCCGCTTGTCGCCCGCGGTGCGGACGATGACGGCCATCCCGTCAGGAATGCCGAGGTCCGACAGAATCGATTTCAGGCGCTTGCGGTCCTGGCCGGACGCGATCTTGCGGGAAATCCCGCCGCCACGCGCGGTGTTCGGCATCAGCACGCAATAGCGCCCGGCGAGCGACAGGTAGGTGGTCAGAGCCGCGCCTTTATTGCCGCGCTCTTCCTTGACGACCTGGATCAGCAGGATCTGGCGGCGCTTGATGACTTCCTGGATCTTGTAACGGCGGCGGTCGACGACGGGGCGACGGATTTTCTCGGCCTCGTCGATCTCGTCCTCGCCGCCACCGACTTCCTCGACGGATGCATCGGGCTCTTCGTTTTCGAGCGCTTCCTGCGCCGCGCGCTGGGCGTCTTCTTCCTCGGCGATGAGGGCTTCGCGGTCGGCGACGGGAATTTGATAGTAGTCGGGATGGATTTCGCTGAAAGCAAGAAAACCGTGCCGGTTGCCGCCGTACTCGACGAACGCCGCCTGCAGGGACGGCTCAACACGGGTTACTTTTGCGAGATAGATATTCCCTTTTAGTTGTCTGCGGGATTCGACTTCGACATCAAAGTCTTCGACCCGGTTTCCTGACAGCACAACCACCCTGGTCTCTTCCGGGTGGGAGGCGTCGATTAACATGCGTTTGGTAGCCATTGAAACAGAAACTCCGAGGCACACATGTACTTGACGTTTCGCGTGAACGCTGGACGTACAAGGGGGGGGCGTGCCGATAGGTGTGGTAAGAACCGGCGGCGCCTCGGGGAACAACAACGACGGCACACCGGGCGCCAGATGGCATCCGGGTGAATTTCGTCTCGTTCTTGCGGGCGGCTTGCACCGGCATGTGAAAAAGGCCTTATATTTTACGGGGTGCCGGTCGGATTACCGACACACAAAAATTCGGACTCGTTCGGGTGCGCTGCGCGGGGCATGGGCGCCGCGTCTGCGGACCGAAAACGTGATCGCCATATGCGACCAACGTTAACATAACCGTAGGATTTCAATTCCACAATGTCATAATAACGATGGTGCAGCCCGCCGAGAATGCTTGAGAGCGGGCGCATCCGGTGTTTATAACGGCCATATATGGTAAATTTTTAGGACCGGCGGACGCAAAATATGGGCAACAGCGGTTTTCGCCCGATTCTATTCGCGTTGTTCCTGACGCTCTTCGGCGCGTCGGGCGCTTTGGCTGCGGATGCGGAAGTCACCGACATCCGTGTCGGCAAGCACGGCCTGTCGACGCGCATCGTCGTCGACCTGGACCGTCCGGTCACGGCGCAGGTCTTCACGCTGGCCGGGCCCGCCAGGCTGGTGATCGACCTGCCCGAAGTGGGCTGGCGCCTGCCGCAGCGGCCTTTGCCCGCCGATGTCGGGCTTCTTTCGAAATTGCGCTACGGCCTGTTTCAGCCGGGCAACTCGCGCATCGTCGTCGATTTGAACGAACCGTCGCGGGTCCATGACGCGATGTCGCTTCCCGGTGCGGGGGGACAGCCCGACCGGCTCGTGATCGATCTCGCGCGCGCGACGGGCAAGGCGTTTCTGGAGAGCGTCGCAAGGCCGCCGATGCGAATCGAAGGCAGTGAATCGCAGATCGCCAGCGCCACGTACGTGAATACCCCGAAACCGCGGAACGCCGAGCCGGCGCCTGCCCCGGTCGCGCAGCCCGCCCGGCCCAAGACCGCGGCCGCCGGCGTCGATGTGCCCGAGAAACCGCTGCCGCCGTCCATCGCCAACGCCATCGATCAGGCCAAGGTGAAGCACGACGCCGCGGAAACTCGCCTTGCGTCGTTACGGGTGCCGATGAAGCCGCCGGTCCCGGGGCAATTCCGGAAACGCATTATCGTCATCGATCCCGGCCATGGCGGCGTCGATCCGGGCGCCATCGGCGTTTCCGGCATTTACGAAAAACACATCACGCTCGCCGCCGCGCGCGACCTGAAACGCCACCTGGAAGGGACGGGGCGCTTCGACGTCAAGCTGACGCGCGACCGGGATATCTTCATCCGCCTGCGCAACCGGATCGAACGGGCGCGGGAAATGAAGGCGGACCTGTTCATTTCGCTGCATGCGGATACGATCCGGAACCGGGGCGTGCGTGGGCTGTCGCTCTATACGCTTTCCGAACGGGCATCGGACAAGGAAGCGGCGCAGTTGGCAGAACGTGAGAACAAGGCCGACCTGATCGCCGGGATCGATCTCACGCACGAAAGCGCCGAAGTGACGAACATTCTCATCGACCTGGCGCAGCGGGAAACCATGAACCAGTCGGCGAAACTGGCGGCCCTTCTGGTTGATGAGTTGGAGGGCCGGGTCAACATCCTCAGGAATCCGCACCGCTTCGCGGGCTTCGCGGTCCTGAAGGCGCCGGACATTCCGTCGGTGCTGATCGAACTCGGGTTCCTGTCGAACAAGGAAGACGAACGCCAGCTCCGCTCCAAGTCGCACCGCAGAAAGCTGGCCCAGTCCATCGCCGGCGCGGTCGACCGCTATTTCGCCAAGATCGAATCAGCGAGCCGTTAACATCAGGCGGGTGTGACGGACGTCGTAGTTTCTTTGCCACGGATCGGACACATTCTTATTCTAGATGCTGTTACGGACTCCGCGAACGGGGCCGGGCATGATACTAAGGAACGGCACGGTTAACGGGATTTTGCTGCCGGTATGAAATTTTTCGTTCGTTTCACTTTGATAACGCTGTCGCTTCTGGTGCTGGCGGCGGCGGCCGTCGGCGGCGGCACGCTTTACGTGCTGCACACGTACGGCCGCGATCTGCCCGATTACCGTCAGCTTGCGACCTACGATCCGCAGGTGATGACCCGCGTCCATGCCGGTGACGGGCGGCTTTTGGCCGAGTTCGCGATCGAGAAACGGGCATTCGTGCCGATCGAGGCGATGCCGAAGCGCATCATCGACGCGTTTCTCTCCGCCGAGGACAAATCGTTCTACACCCATTCAGGGATCGATTTCACGGGCGTCGCGCGTGCGGTGGTGACGAACCTGCAAAACTTCGCCACCGGACGGCGGCTCGTCGGTGCGTCGACGATCACCCAGCAGGTCGCGAAGAACTTCCTTCTGACCAACGAGGTCTCGTTCGACCGCAAGATCAAGGAAGCAATCCTGGCGGTCCGCATCGAGCGCGCCTTCACCAAGGACAAGATCCTCGAACTGTATCTGAACGAAATCTATCTCGGTTACGGTTCTTACGGTGTCGCCGCGGCGGCACTCAATTACTTCAACAAATCGCTGAACGAGCTCACGATCGCCGAGGCGGCGTATCTGGCGGCGCTCCCGAAAGCGCCCAACAACTACAACCCCGTGACCAAGCGCGATGCCGCCAAGGGGCGGCGCAACTGGGTCGTGAACCGGATGGCCGAAGACGGCCGCATCACCGCCGAGCAGGCCGAGGAGGCGACCAACGAGCCCTTGCTGGTGGCCAGCCGCGAGGAAACGGAGTTCGTGCAGGCCGACTATTTCACCGAGGAAGTGCGCCGCGAACTGGTCGACCGCTTCGGCGAGGATCAGCTCTATCAGGGCGGCTTGTCGGTGCGCACGACCCTCGATCCGAAACTGCAGGATATCGCACGGCGCGCGCTCCGGCGCGGGCTCGAGGCCTATGACCGCCGCCACGGTTACCGGGGGCCGGTGACGACGGCGCCGGCCGGTCAGCGGCTCGACACGCCGCTCGACTGGAGGGTCTATCTGGGTTCGATCAAGCGGCCCAACGGGATGGGCGAAAAGCAGCTTGCCGTCGTGACCGGCGTCGACGACCAAAAGGGATATGCCGAGATCGGCGTCGAGGACGGCACGGCGGGGACTATTCCGCTGGACGAATTGAAGTGGGCGCGTGAAGAGATCGAGCATCTGAAGCGCGGCGCATCGGTCAAGAAACCGTCCGACGTGCTGACCGTGGGAGATGTCGTCATCGTCGAGCCGGTGCAGGCCGGCGAAGGGAAGGCCGATAACACCTACAGCCTGCAGCAGATCCCGGAAGTTAACGGCGGCATCATCGCCATTGACCCGCACACCGGCCGCGTTCTTGCGATGGTTGGCGGATATTCGTTCGAACGCAGCCAGTTCAACCGCGCCACCCAGGCGAAGCGACAGCCGGGTTCAGCCTTCAAGCCGTTCGTATACCTGGCGGGGCTCGACATGGGCTTCACGCCCTCGACGCGTATTCTCGATGCGCCGTTCGTCATCGATCAGGGCCCGGGCCTGCCGAAATGGCGTCCCGCCAACTACGGTAAGAAGTTCTACGGAGCGTCGACGATGCGGCTCGGGATTGAAAAGTCGCGTAACCTGATGACCGTGCGCCTGGCGCAGACCATCGGCATGGACCGGGTTGCCGCATACGCGAAACGCTTCGGTATCGTCGAAGACCTGCCGCAGACGCTTTCGATGGCGCTCGGCGCACGGGAAACCACGTTGATCAAGCTGACCTCGGCGTACGCGATGCTGGTCAACGGCGGCAAGAAAATCACACCGGCCCTGATCGACCGGGTGCAGGACCGTCTCGGGCGCACGGTCTACCGCCATGACGACCGCAAGTGCCCGGATTGCCGGGCCGATGCCTGGCACGAGCAGCGCGTTCCCCAAATTCCGGACACCCGTCCGCAGATTACCGATCCGGCGAGCGCGTACCAGATCGTCAGTATGTTGCGCGGCGTGGTCGAGCGCGGTACCGGCCGGCGCATTTCCGAAATCGACAAGCCGCTCGCCGGCAAGACCGGCACGACAAACGAAGAACGCGACACGTGGTTTATCGGGTTTTCGCCTGACCTCGCGGTCGGCGTGTTCGTCGGCTACGACGACCCGGTGCCGCTGGGCCGTCACGAAACCGGTTCGTCCGTATCGGCGCCTGTTTTCCGTGATTTCATGGCCGACGCGCTCAAGGGGCAGCCGGCGATCCCGTTCCGGACCCCGCCCGGCATTCGCCTGGTCCGCGTCAACGCGCGCACCGGCCTGCCGATCCAGCCGGGCGAGTCCAACGTGATCCTGGAAGCCTTCAAGGAAGGGACCGTGCCCGACAGTTCGACCAACGTGATCGAGGGGCAGAGCTGGAGTGAGCCGGGCTCGTCCGAGAATTTCTCGAGCGCTCCGCTTTCCGGGACCGGCGGGCTTTATTGATCTGACCTAGCCGCGCCTGTCCAGCGCTTGCATTAGCCGCGCCTGTCCAGCGCTTGCATTAGCCGCGCTTGTCCAGCGCTTGCATTAGCCGCGCTTGTCCAGCGCGAGAAAAGCCGCCAACCCCAATAAAGACGACCCGGTGATCCACTTCTGCGCCCGTATCGCGCCCGGGTGCCGCTTGACCCAGTTGCCGGCCGACCCGAACACCCAAGCGACGCCGAGAATCCACACCAGCCCGCCGGATGCGAACACGCTCCCGTAAAACAGCATCTGCAGCGTCACGTCGCCGTGCGCCGCATCGGTGAACTGGGGCAGGAATGCGAGGAAGAACAGCGCGATCTTGGGATTAAGGATGTTGCAGACGAATCCTTGCCGGTAGAGCCGCCAGTTGTCGCGCTTGGTCGTGGCGGGTTTGAGGGCGTCGTCGTCGCCCTTGCCTGTGAGCGCGCGAAGGCCCAGATAAATCAGATAGGCGATCCCGGCCCACTTGATGATCGCGAACGCCGCCGGGAACACCTTGAGCACGGCGGCGAGACCGAAGGACGCCGCGAACATGTGCACGAGAATCCCCGTCGAGATTCCCAGCGCCGATAACGCGCCGGCGCGCCGCCCCTGACCCATGGCACGTGTGGCGACATAGATCATGTCGGGCCCCGGCGAGATATAGAGGGCGAGCGAGGCGGCGATGAAAACGCCGAGCGTGGCGGGATCGATAACCATGCCGGGACTTTATGCCTGCGCAAGATTTCGCGAAACCCGATTCTTGATTTGCCGGATACCCCCTCACCTAACCTCTCCCCCTGAAAGGGGGAGAGGGATGAGTTTGCGGGATTATTGGACCAGGGTCCCTCTCCCCCACGCCGGTGGGGGAGAGGACAGGTGAGGGGGCGCTGAATGACCACGCTTGAGCCAGCGGTAGATGACCGTTAAATAGACGGTGAGATCACAGGAGAGGAAGTCTTTCGCATGCGCGCAGAGTTTCAATCGATGGCCGACGAGATCGAGCAGTCCGCAGGACTGCTGAGGAGGCATCTTTGACTACGATCAGGCCAAACTCCGTCTCGAGGAACTGAACGCGCTCGCGGAAAGCCCGGACCTCTGGAACGACCCTGACAAGGCGCAGGCGCTGATGCGCGAGCGCACCAAGGTCGAAGCCGGGATCAAGGAAGTCGACGGTCTTTTCGGCGACCTTCAGGATACCATGGATCTGATCGAGCTCGCCGAGGCCGAGGACGATGCCGACGTCATCTCGGAAGCCGAAGCCGCGTTGCGTGATCTGCACGCCCGTGCCGAGAAGGCGCAACTCAAGACGCTGCTGTCCGGTGAAGTCGACGAAAACGACTGCTATTTGCAGGTGCAGGCCGGTGCCGGCGGTACCGAGGCCCAGGACTGGGCCGAGATGCTGCTCCGCATGTACACCCGTTGGGCCGATCAGCACGGCTATCAGGTCGAATGGCTTGAAGAGAGCCCGGGCGAAGAAGCGGGCATCAAGTCCGCGACGCTGAAAATTTCCGGCGAGAACGCCTACGGCTGGCTCAAGAGTGAAAGCGGTGTGCACCGGCTGGTCCGGATATCGCCCTACGATTCCTCGGCGCGCCGTCACACCAGCTTCTCGTCGGCGTGGGTGTCCCCCGTGATCGACGACAACATCGACGTCGAAATCGACGAGAAGGATCTGCGGGTCGACACCTACCGGGCGTCGGGCGCGGGCGGTCAGCACGTCAACAAGACGGAAAGCGCGATCCGCATTACGCACCAGCCGTCCGGCATTGTCGTGCAGTGCCAGAACGACCGTTCACAGCACAAGAACCGCGCCCAGGCGATGTCGATGCTGCGTGCGCGGCTTTACGAGATGGAACTTAAGAAACGCGAGGACGCGGCGCAGGCGCAGGCCGACAGCAAGACCGATATCGGCTGGGGCCACCAGATCCGGTCTTACGTGTTGCAGCCCTATCAGATGGTCAAGGATCTGCGTACCGACGTCGAGACGTCGAATACCGGCGCCGTGCTCGATGGCGACATCGATATGTTCCTGGAAGCCGCGCTCGCGGCCAAGATCAAGGACACTTCCGAAAGCGCGGCCTAGCGTCGGCGCGAACTAGTGGATATGCAGTCCGCCGTTGACGTCGAGCACCGCGCCGGTGACGAACGACGACATGTCGCTCGCCAGAAACAGGCACGCGTTGGCGATGTCCTCCGATGTGCCGAGGCGGCCGAGCGGTACTTTGGACGCGAGATCGGCTTTGATCTCGGGCGTCATGCGACCGCCGGTAAAATTGTTGTCGACGGGACCGGCAGCGATCGCGTTGGCGCGGATGCCGAGCGGCGCCAGTTCACGGCCGAGCGCCTTGGCGAGCCCCATGATGCCGGCCTTTGCAGCGGCGTAATGCGAACGACCGAAGACACCGCCGCCGTTCTGTCCGGCGATTGACGCAATGCAGACGATGGCGCCACCGCCCGCCTGCATCGCGGGCAGGCATGCCTGGGACATCAGGAAGTTGCCCTTCAGGTTGACGCCGAGCACGCTGTCGAATTCATCCTCGGTGATATCGGCGAACGGCGTCCCCATGACGATCCCGGCATTGTTGATCAGAATGTCGATCCGGCCGAGGTCGGCGGTGACGGCCGCGACGGTATCCTTGACGGCGGCAGCACTGGCGACGTCGCAGACGTAGCTGCGGTGCGTCGGCCCCATATCCGCTATCGCTTCCTCCAGGCCCGTCTCGTCGATGTCGGTGAGCGCGCAGACCGCGCCTTCTGCGGCGAACAGCTTTGCCGTGGCACGCCCGATGCCGCCCGGCGAACCCGCGCCGGTGATGACCGCCGTCTTTCCGGAAAGTAGCCCCGTCATTGTACGACCAACTCCTTGAACAGAATGGTATGCACCTTGGCCGGGCGGATGATGTTCTGGATGATCTGCACCAACTCGAAGCGCAACCGCTCCGAACCTTCCTTGCCGACCACGTTCTGGCGCTCCTGGCCGCGCAAATGCGTCAGGATCGCGTCCATCACCTGCATTTCGGTGTCCTGGAGCCGTCCAACATCGTCCGGCATGAGCTGGACATGGATGACCGCGCGCAGGAACGGCGCACGGCATTCGCCGGTTTTCAGATCGGTGCGGATTTCCGGCAGGGGATGGAATACCGGCTTGCCGATCTCGAGTTCGGCGCGGCTGTGCGGCTTCTGCCAGCCCATCAGGGAATGGACCCACCCCATGTACCAGGCAAGGCCGCCGCCGCCGCCAAAGAATATCAGGATGCCGAGGATCAGGCCGATCAGCAGCTTGGCGCCGCTTTTCTTCTTGCCGCCTTTGCCCTTGCCCTTTTTCTTCTTGCCGTTCCCGTCGTCGTCTTCCTCGGCCATGGTCTGGCCCTCCCGTGCTGCCGGAGATTGTGTCTTTATGGCGAGAGGTTAGCGGTTCGCGCGCGGCGGGGGAAGGCCGCGATCAGCCGACGGTGACCCGATCGCGGCCGTCGGATTTGGATTTGTATAGATTTTCATCGGCGGCGCTGATCAGGTCGCCGATTTCCTTGGATTGGTCGAGTTGCACCCACGCGCCGCCGACGCTGATCGTGACATGACCGCAGACGCTCGACGATTTGTGCGGGATCTTCAGGAAATTGACCGCTTCCCTGAGCGTGCTGCCGATCAATTCGGCACCATCCAGGTTCGTCGACGGCAGCACACAGACGAACTCTTCGCCGCCATACCGCGCCACCAGGTCGCCCGGCCGGTGTACCGACGACGACAGCGCCTTGGCGACGAGGGTCAGGCAGGCATCGCCTGCCTGGTGGCCGTAAGTGTCGTTGTACTGCTTGAAGTGGTCGATATCGATCAACAGCAAAGACAACTCGCCGTTGGTGCGGGTACCGCGTTGCCATTCCGAGCGGATGTGCTGATCGAAGCTGCGGCGGTTGGGAATGCCGGTCAGGCCGTCGACGAATGCGATGGTCTCCAGATAATCGCGGTAACGCTTGAGCTGCAGATGGTTGCGGACCCGGGCGACGACGATCGGCAGCACGATGGGTTTGGTGACGTAATCAACGGCGCCCAGATCGAAGCCTTTGGCTTCGTCGGCGCGATCGGTCATCGCGGTCGCGAAGATGACCGGAATGTTTTCGGTCTCCGGATTGTCCTTGAGGCGTCGGCATGTCTCGTAGCCGTCCATGCCGGGCATCATGATGTCGAGGACGATGATGTCGGGCTTCTCGCTGAGGGCAAGCTGAATCGCTTCCTCGCCATTGATCGCGAACATGATGTCGCCGAGTTCCTCGAGTGCGCCGCTCATCACCTCGATATTGAGCGGCTCGTCATCGACGATCAGTATCTTGGAAGCCGTTTCGGGAATATTCACGCCGTGCCGCCCTCGTGTCCGCTCATTTCTTCGTCCAATTTATGCAGTATAAGGCGGGCTTTTTCAAAATCGAGCTTATCGGCGGCGACGCGGAGGTCGGCAAAAGTCCCTTCTGCGGCGCCGTTCAATAATGTTTCCAGTTCATCGAGTCTGTGGCGTGCCGATATCCTCTTGGAAGCGAACGCGGCGTCGATCTCGCCGATCAGCTGGTTGAGATCCGTCTCGCCGTCGAGCTGCGCCTGGGCCTTGGGAGCGGGTTTCAACGCCAGTGCCTGATCCTCGGCGATCCGGTCGAGCGTCGATTTGACCCGCGCATGCGCGGCGATGGCAGGCGCCGGATCGGGAACCTCCGCCGGTGTTCCGCGCAGTGCATTTTCGAGGTCGCGGCATTCCTTCTGCAACTCATCCGCGCCGATGGTCCCCGCAAGGCCGCCGACGGTGTGCGCCAGCCGCGACGCCAGTTCCAGGTCACCTGCGTCGATGGCACCGGTTATTTCCGCTTCGAACTCGGTGTACTTGGTGTTGAAGTCGCCGAGCAACTTGATGAAGAACGCATCGTCGAGACCGAGACGTTTCTTGGCTTCGAGGAAATTGAACTCTTCGGTGTTTGCCAGCACGCCGTCCATGGACGTGTCCGCCGGCGCTTCGGCGTGGTTCTCGGCATCAGGCACGGGGGGCGAGGCCGGTACGGGGGCGGTTTCGTCGCCGACGCTTCCGCCTCGATGCTCGGGGCCCCACTTGGCCAAAGTCTCGAACAGTTTATCCGCGTCGATCGGTTTCGATATGTGGTCGTTCATCCCGGCGCGAAGACATGCGTTCCTTTCCTCCGCCATGGCGTGCGCGGTCATCGCGATGATCGGCATGTCCGCCAAGCCGGGCAATGCCCTGATCTGCCGCGTCGCCTCGTAACCGTCCATCTCCGGCATCTGCAGATCCATTAGAATGATGTCGATGCCTGCCGGGGCGTCGCGCATGCGTTCGAACGCGACCTTACCGTTATCGGCGACATCGGCGGCAACGCCGGCTTCATCCAGGATCCCGATGGCGACCTGTTGGTTGATGGAATTGTCTTCGACCAGTAGCACCCGCAAACCCCCGATGGCGTTGCGCGCGCCGTTGGTTTCGTTGCGGCGCGGCTGCGGAACTGTGCTGAGTGCACCGCCGCCGGCGAAATGCTCGGCAATCGCGTCGATCAGAAGCGATGTGTTGATCGGTTTCGCCAGGAACCCGGCAAGATCGAGCCTGTCGGCCTGACGCATGGCTTCGTGGCTGGCATAGGCGGAGACCAGGAAAATTGCCGGTGCGGGGCCGGGCGTATCCTTGACGCGCTTGATGAACTCGATCCCGTCGAGTTCCGGCATCCGCCAGTCGGTGATGACGATATCGAACGCGTTGTCCGAGCCGGCCCGGTCCTTGAACAAGTCCAGCGCCTTGAGCGGTGAAGCCACGCATTCGACGTCGGCGAACTTCAGGCTTTTCAGCGTGTCGCCGAGAATCTCCAGCGCCGTTTCGTTGTCATCGACGATAAGGGCACGCAAGCGGCCGGGGTTCAGGTTCGGAGGAACGGCCTCCTGCTGGTCCACGTCCTGCAATTCGAACGGCAGTTCGACGGTAAAGGTGCTGCCCTTACCGGGTTCGCTCGAAAGAGAAATGCTGCCGCCCATCATCTCCACAAGTTCCTTGGAGATGGTGAGGCCGAGGCCTGTGCCGCCGTACTGGCGGGTCGTCGATATGTCGGCCTGCATAAACGGACGGAACAATTTTTCCTGCTGTTCCGGCGTCATGCCGATGCCGGTGTCGGAAACCGCGAAACGGAAGCGTCCCTCATTGCCCGAGCGTTCGATCATTTCGACGCGGACCACGACCTCGCCTTCGCTGGTGAACTTGACCGCGTTACTGGCGAGATTGGTGACAATCTGTCCCAGTCGCAGCGGATCGCCGATCAGCGCGCGCGGGATCTCGGGGTCGGTCCAGAACAGCACCTCCACTTCCTTTTGGCCGGCGGCCTCGCCGATGACGGTCGCGAGGTTCTGCAGGACGTCGTCGAGGCGAAACGGCACGCTTTCGAGGTCGACGCGTCCGGCTTCGAGCTTCGAGAAATCGAGAATGTCGTTGATGATGCCGAGCAGCGCCTGCGCCGAGCTCGATATCTTCTGCAGGTAATCGTTGGCGCGCGGCGGCAGGTCGGTCTTCAGCGCCAGGCGGCTCAACCCGATGATCGCGTTCATCGGCGTGCGGATTTCGTGGCTCATGTTGGCGAGGAACGACGACTTCGCGACGTTCGCGGCCTCGGCCGCTTCCTGGGCCTCTTTCAATTTGGTGATGTCGACACGGATGCCGATGGACCCGCCGTCCGGCGTTCTCCTGTCGGTGACCTTCAGCCATCGCCCGGACGCCATTTTCCGTTCGAACGACCGGTCGCTGATCCGGTGCTCGCCCGACCGGCGTTTGACCCATGTTTCGATATCCTCGCCGTCGAGTTCGTACTCGCCGCGCTTCGCGCCCTCGCGAATGATGTGCTCGAAAGTATTCCCGGGCACGAACAGGTCGACCGATTTGGGGTAGTACTCGCGGTACCGGTCGTTACACAGGACCAGCTTGTCGTCGGCATCGAAGATGACGAAGGCTTCGTCCATCACCTCCAGCGCGTCGAGTAGCTGGGCGCGCGCCTCATGCGCTTCTTTCTCCGCCGTAATCGGCCGGGTGATGTCGCGATAGGTGGTGACGAAGCCGCCGCCCGGGATCGGGGTCCCGCGAATATCCAGGATCGTGCCGTCGGGGCGGGTGCGGGTGAATTCATGCGGCTGGACCTCGCGCGCCAGCTTCATCCGCTCCTTGATCTGTTCTTCGATATCGCCCGGCCCGTATTCGCCCCGTTCAGCATTGATGCGGAACGCTTCTTCGAGCGACGTGCCGACCGGCAGACGGTCCTTGGGGAAGTCGAGGAGTTCGTAGAACCTGTCGTTGGCGACGACGATGTTCAGATTTTCATCGATCATCGTGATGCCGTCCGCGATCGTTTCCAGTGTCACACTCAGCCGGCTTTGCTGTTCCGCCATTTCCGCGCGCAGGACATTGACGCGGTAGATGTAGCGGATGATCACGAAGGCCGCGATCATGATGACCGGCAGAACGACAAGGCCGCCGAACAGAAACTTGAGGGTGTTGTCGATGGCCTGGTTGGTGCCGACGAGGGCGGCTTCGCTCTGGCGCACGGCGATCGTTTGCAGTTCGGTCAGCGCTTTCGCGGCGCCGCTGTCATCGATGCGGACGATCTGGTCGACGTCTTTGTTCGGCAATCCGCTTTCGAACGCCAGTGCGGCATCGCCCAGCCGGTCGCGGTAGTTGATGATGACGCTGCGAACGGTGTCGAGTGCCTGTGTTTCTTCCGGGGTCGGGTCCAGTGCCAGAAGCTGTTGGACAGCGTCCAGCGCCAGCGCAGCGTCGACTTCCGCTCTTTGCCGGTAGGTTTCATCGCGGCGCAGGACATAGTTTTTGAAATTGTGGATCAGGCCGGCATATCCCATGTGCCGGTAAAGCTCGGCCAGTGCCGTCGATTTCAGCGTCTCCTGTTGCTGTTGGGCCTGCCACGCACTGTTGATCTCGCTCACACGGTGATAAGCGGTATACAGGTACGCCGAGAAAGCGATGGCCAGCATCAACGCGATGCCGATGACCAGACGCGAGTCGGTTGATAAGGTTTCAACCTTTTTGTTCATGCACCTCGGTTTCCCAGGTCTTTCAGCTAAGCATCGTAACCCAACATGGCGAATTGGGGGCAAATCAAGGGTTCAACGCCGGACACAAGTGCCAGTGCAGCACGATTGCTCCGTGCTGTCGATTCTTCAAACGACTGCCGACACCCTGTGAGTTCCGGCAACAGGCTAATAATAAAGGTTTTTTTTTATAGGCTTTTGACGGTCTCCAGCACCTCGTCCGCATGGCCTTTCACCTTCACCTTCGGCCATACGTGACGGATCACGCCCTTGCCGTCGATGACGAAGGTGGCGCGCTGGATGCCCATGTATTTCCGGCCGTACATGTTCTTCTCGACCCAGACGCCGAAATCCTCGCACAGCGTGCCGTCTTCGTCGGAGATCAGCTTGAACGGCAGGTTCTGCTTTTCGACGAAGTTGTCGTGACGTTTGACGCTGTCCTTCGATACGCCGACGACGACCGCGCCCGCCTTCTCGAACGCCTTGATGCGGTCGCGGAAATCCTGCGCTTCGGTGGTGCAGCCGGGCGTCATGTCTTTCGGATAGAAATACATCACCACCGTTTTGCCCTTGAGATCCTTGAGTGCCAGTTTGCCGCCGCCGTTGACGGGAAGGTTGAAGTTGGGGGCTTTGTCGCCGGTGTCGAGCATGTGTCTCTCCTGTTCGATCGTCTCAGTCGTGCCGTTCGTGGCGGCGCCCGGTCATTTGCCGGGCGGCGCATCTTTCTTTGTCGATTTGGGGTCGCCGAGCACGCGAATGAAGATGTCGCGGACATTTTCCTCGGTTTTCCTGAGCAATTGCTCAAGATTCTCGAAAGTTTCGCACCCGGTGATCTCCATCAGGTCTTCGCGGAGCGGCGCCGAAAAGCCCGCGACCTTGGCGTCGGTCATTTCGCCTTCGATGGTCAGCGCCAGGAATGTCTGTAGATCGCGGTAAAGCCGCTTCGCGTCGGTCAGTTTACGTGCGTCGGCTGCATCCAACAGATTGAGTGCGGCGGCTTTTTCGAAGATCTCGACGGCGTCGGCCGAGACGACTTCCGAATGGTCGCACGCGTGTGCCAGAACCAGATACTGCGCGATAAAGTCGACGTCGACCTGGCCGCCCTGCACCTGCTTGATGGCCCAGATACAATCGGTGCCGTGCTGTTTCTCGATGCGGCCCCGCATGTTGGCGACTTCGGCGGCGGTCGTGACGGCATCACGCTTCCGCCTAAGCGCGGTCTCGATCACCTGACGCACCGGCTCGCCGATGCCGGTATCGAAGATCACGCGTGCGCGCACCAGCGCCATGAATTCCCACGTCCAGGCCGTTTCCTCGTAGTAGCGGCGGAACCCGTCCAGCGAGGTGGCAACGGGTCCCTTGTTACCGCTCGGTCTGAGGCGCATGTCGACTTCGTATAGCGTGCCTTCGGCGGTCATCGACATGACGGCGTTGATGATCCGCTGGCCCAGCCGGCTGTAGTACTGCGATACCGCCAAAGGCCGCTCGCCGTCGGAGCGCAGGTCATCCGCGTCAGCTGTGTAGACAAATATCAGGTCGAGGTCGCTCGATGGCGTCAGTTCGCGCGAGCCGAGCTTGCCCAGCGCCAGCATGCCGAACGCGCCGCCTTCGATGTTGCCGTGCGCGCGCTCGAATTCGGCGATCACCTCGGGGGTCAGGGTCTGAAGAACGGCGTCGGCGATGTCGCTGAAATGCCGGGCGGCAACGCCGGGGCTGATCACGCCGCGCAGCAGCTGCACGCCGACCTGAAATCGCCGGTCGTTGTTCCAGCGCCGCGTCGCATCCAGCACGTCTTCGAAGAACACCGTATCCGTCAGGGCTTCGGCGCAATCGGCGCGGAGTTCGTCGATATCGGGCAGGGGATCATAGAAATCGGCACTGAGAACACTGTCCAGAAGATTGGGCCGGCGGCTCAGGTGTGCCGCCAACCGGGGGGCCTCGCCCATGATCTCGGCCAACAGGTACAGCAGTTCGGGATAGGCCTGGAACATGGTGAAAAGCTGCACGCCCGCGGGCAGGCCCGACACGAAAGCGTCGAAGCGAATGAAGGTGGCGTCCGGATCCGGTTGCTTGGCGATCGCCGAGAGGAGCGCCGGCGTCAGTTCCGTCAAAAGCTCACGCGCCCGGGTCGAGCGCGTCGCCCGGACACGGCCGTGGTGCCAGGCACGGATCGACTTGTCGACCACCGCCGGGTCCTGGAAGCCGAACCCCGAAAGCGTCTTCAGGGTTTCCGGGTCGCTATCGGCGCCGGTGAACGCGAGGTTTCCCTGCTGGCCGTTCTCGGCGGCGAGCGAGGGGGCGTCGTCGAACAACGCACCGTAATGGTCTTGCACGGTTTCAAGGTGATGCAGCAGGTCTTTTCTGAAATCGTCCGCTTTCGCGTAGCCGCAGAACGCCGCCAGATGACGGATGCCGTCGTCTTCGTCCGGCAGGGTCTGGGTCTGCTCGTCGCGCTGCATTTGCAGGCGGTGTTCGACACGGCGCAGGAACTCGTAGGCCGCATCCAGTTCATCGGCGGCGGCTTCGTCGACAAGTCCCATCCCGACCAGATGCCGGATCGCCTCGATGGTGCGGCTCGAGCGCGCGGTCGGCTCGCGTCCGCCCCAGATCAGTTGCTGGGTTTGCGCGAAGAATTCGATTTCTCGGATGCCGCCGCGTCCGGTCTTGATGTCGTGACCGTTGATGGCGACTTCGCCGCCGCCCTTGTGGGCGTGAATCTGCCGTTTGATCGAATGAATGTCCTGGATCGCCGCGAAATCCAGGCTCTTGCGCCAGACGAATGGGCGCAGGTGATGCAGGAAGGCCTCGCCCGCATCGATGTCGCCGGCGATCGGGCGCGCCTTGATCATCGCTGCCCGCTCCCAGTTCTGGCCGAGGCTTTCGTAATACGTCTCGGCCGCCAAAACTGACAATGCCAGCGGCGTCGAACCCGGGTCGGGGCGGAGCCTGAGATCGACCCGGAACACGTAGCCGTCCGCCGTCCGCTCATCCAGGATCTTGGCGAGCGTCCGGGTCATCCGGATCATGTGTTTTTGCAGGCCGTCACTATCCTCGGTGTCGATGATGTCGGTGTCATAGAGACAAATCAGATCGATATCCGATGAATAGTTGAGTTCACGTGCGCCCAACTTCCCCATGCCGATGACGATGAAACCCGAGTCCTTCTGCGGGGTTTCCGCATTCTTGAGCCGAAATGCCCCCCGTTCGGCGGCACGCCGGATGACGAACGCGGCGGCGGCATCGGCGGCGGCGTCGGCGAAATCCGAGAGCGCTTCCGTCACCTGATAGAGCGACCATGCCCCCGCGATATCGGCGAGCGCGGCGGTCAGTGCCAGCCTGCGTTTGGCGACGCGTAGCGCCTTCATGATCTGCGCTTCGTCGGTGATCGTGGCGGTATCGGTGCGGGTGGTGTCGATGATCTCGTGGGCGAGGGCATCCGGCCCTTCGGCGATCAGGCGGCCGAGCCAGTCGGGTTCGCGCAGCAGCGACTGGGTGAGGAACGGGCTGCACCCGAATACCCCCTCCAATAGACGCCGGCCGTCGTCGCCCGCTGCGAAATCGAGCGCCATGGCAGCGCTGTCCGGCGCCGTTTCCCGTGCGGCCTCGCAGGCTTCGATGAAGTCCACGAGACCCCGTTCCGCGGCCTCGGTGTCGGCTGGAACCGGCAGCACTCCGGCGTCGATCTTGAATGCGTCTCCCATGACATCTGCAATACGGCATCGGCGCGGCGGACGCAAAGCCCGCAGCACCTGAAAACCGGACCAACACTGGACGTATTACGCGGTTTACTCCGCGTTAAGCGCCCTTTATGCATACTTGTGGCACGGATTCTCCCGGATTTTCCGGGCGTTTTGGCGTGTCGAACGGAAATGCGCATACGGTGATTTTCAAGCGGACGTTTATCGGTCTGGTTCAGTTGGTCGGCGGTCTCGGCGCGGGGCTCGCGATCATCACGCTGCTGATCGCGTGGCAACTGCACAAGGGACCGGTATCCCTGTCGTTCCTGACCCCCTATGTCGAGCGCGCACTGAACCAGGGTCACCGGAGTTTCCGGCTCGCGATCGATGACACCACACTGACCTGGGCGGGCTGGGACCGTGCCATCGAACTGCGCGTCAAGAACGTGCGCGCCATCGACGACTCCGGCACAGCGCAGGCGCGTATCCCCGAACTATCCATGTCGCTGAGCGGCCGCGCGTTGCTGCGGGGCCAACTCGCGCCCAAGTTCATCGAGTTGCTGGGACCCGAGATCCGCGTCCGCCGTGAAGAGAGCGGCGCGCTGGGTATTGCCGTGGCCGCCGATGCCGAAAACAACGGTGCCCGCTTCGCAACCGGTCTGTTGGGCTGGCTGATCCGGAAGCCCGAACCCGGCTCGCCGATGAGCTATCTGGAAACCGTGCGTATCTCCGGCGCGACGATGACCTTCGAAGACCGGATGACGGCCAAGAACTGGCAGGCGCCGGTCGGTTATCTGAAACTGGCGCGCGCGCCGCATGGCCTGCTGGCCGAAGGCTCGGTGCAGATCGAGGTCGAGAACCGTATCGCCGATATTTCGTTGCACGGCTCGTTCCACAACGAAGGTCGCAGGCTCGACCTGACCGCGTCGTTCGCCGACATTTCGCCCGCGTCTTTCGCATCACTCGATCCGGCATTCACCGCCTTGCAGGTCGCCGACATGCCGCTATCCGGCAAGCTGATCATCGGCACGTCGCTGGAGGACGGGATCAATACCATCGGGTTCCAGGTCACCGGTGAAGACGGCACGCTGCATCTGCCGGGACCGTTCGCGCAGGCGGTTGCCGTTGAATCCCTCGCGCTCAACGGCATCTATAACGGCCGCAAGGGCAGATTGATCATCGACAGCGGTGAAGCGACCCTCGTCGAGGGATCGTCGCTCAGTATCCCGGCGCCGATCGACCATGCGTTTCCGTTGGTCAGCATGGCCGGCGCCGGTTCGTTCGATCTGGGCACCGGGGCGGCGGACATTCAGCGCCTGAGCCTCAACCTTGGCGGTCCGGTCTTCGACCTCAAGGGAAAGCTCGAAAATACCGGCGGCAATGATTTGTTGCTGAGCGCGGAAGCGACGCTCGCCGATGTTGCCGTCGACAGCATCAAGACATACTGGCCGAAGACCCTCGGCGCCGACGCGTACAATTGGGTTACGACGCATCTCGGCGGCGGGCGGATGGTGCAGGCGGATGCCGCGCTCAGGGTCGCCATCCAGGGCGACGGCGCGTTCAAGGTCGAAGAACTCGGCGGCACCATGAGCGCAGAAAACGTGGACGTGACGTATCTGGAGGGTATGCCGCCGGTCACCGGTGTCAGCGCGACGATGCAGTTCGACGCCGACACGTTCGACGTCGTCGCGGAAGAGGGGAAAAGCGGCAAGATCGATCTTGCCGGTGCCAATATCCGTATCACCGGCCTGCAGAAGGTCGATCAGTATATCGACATCAACCTGCAAGCCGAGGCCCCGTTGCCGGAGGCGCTGGCACTGATCGAACGCGATCCGTTCAATTTCGCAAGCGCCATGAAGATCGATCCGAAAAGCACGCTCGGTGACAGCAAGGTCGACCTGCATCTGTACTTCATACTCGCCAAGGATCTGGCGGTCGAAGACGTCGACGTCAAGGCGACGGCGGATTTGACCGGTGTCGCGATGAACGATGTCGTGCTCGGCCGCGACATCCGCGACGGGACTCTCAAGCTCGCCGTCGACAACAAGAAAATGCAGGTCGACGGCAACGTGATGATGGGGAGCGTGCCGGTGGCGCTGATCTGGGACGAAAACTTCCTGGATAAGGCGCCGTTCCGCTCGCAGTACTTGCTGGCCGCCAAGATCGAAGATCTGTCCAACGTGCGTGATTTGGGCGTCGATCCCGGGCCGGCCGGCGACTTCGTTTCCGGCGGTGTCGATGCGACGGTCAGGTATACGGTCTTTGACGGCCGCAGCGGGCGCGTCGACGTGAACGCCAACCTCGAGCGCGCGGAACTGCGTGTGCCGGTCATGGAATGGCGGAAGGCCGCGGGCGATCCGGGCTGGGTCGACGTCACGATCCTGATCGAGAACGGTCTCGTCAAAAGCGTCCCCAGCTTCGACGTCGTCGCCGGTGATCTGACCGTGAAGGGCGACGTCAAATACGGGCCTGCCGGTCTCGGCCTCGAGCGCGTCAATCTCAAGAAAGTGTTGTTCGGGCGCACCGATGTTTCCGGCGCCGTGATCTCCAGGCCCGACGGCGGCTGGGAAATCGGCCTGCAGGGACCCGAGCTCGAATTTTCGCCGTTGTGGGAGCGTCTGGTCGGCGACCGTCCGGGGCAGGACGAATTCGACATTCCCGACCTGACCATCGCCGTCGAACTCAAGAAAATGTGGGTCGAGAAACAGAAATTCCTGTCCGACGTGTCGGGTACCTTCGTGCACAAACGCGGCATCTGGCGGACGGCGCTCCTCGACAGCAAGCTCAACGGCGGTCCGTTGCTCAACGTCAACATGGCGCCCGATCAGCAGGGCAACCGCATCCTCAACGTGAAAACCGACGACGCGGGCGACACGCTCCGCTTCTTCGACCTGTTCGACAACATGCACGGCGGCAAGCTGGAACTGCGCGGGCGCTACGACGACGCCGCCGCCGACCGCCCGCTGCGCGGTAAAATGCGGGTCATCAATTACCGGGTCAGGAATGCGCCGCTGATGACGCGTGTCCTCTCGATCATGGCGTTGACCGGGATCGTCGACGCGCTGACGGGCGAGGGGCTCAATTTCTCGGAACTCGACGTGCCGTTCGCGTACACCGACGGCGAGATACAAATCTCGGACGCCAAGGCGACGGGCACGTCGCTCGGCTTCACGGCGTCGGGCTCCGTCTACACCCACGCCGACGTCGTCAATATACAGGGCACGGTGGTACCGGCCTATGCGCTCAACTCGGCGCTCGGCAGGATTCCGCTGTTGGGCAATATCTTCGCCGGGACCGAGGACGGCGGCGGCGTGTTCGCGGCCAACTTCTCGGTGACGGGGCCGATCGAGGATCCGGACACGACGGTCAACCCGCTGTCGGCGCTGACGCCGGGGATCCTCCGCAACCTGTTCGGCGCGTTCACGCCGGACGGGCCCAAGACGCCGCTGCTCGCCCCCGAAGGGGCGCCGGTCACCGTTCAGTAGTCGGTTCGCCGGCTTCATTCTTCGAGACGCGGCTGCGCCGCTCCTCAGAATGAGGGACGGTCGGTAATTTCCTCATCCTGAGGAGGCGCAAAGCGCCGTCTCGAAGGATGTGTATGGGGGAACTCAGACCGGCCTGACCAGCGCGTGGCGCTTCTTGCCCGCCGATAGCTTGATCACACCGTCCGCGTTGATGGCCTCGGTCCCGATGTTGGTGCGCTCGTCCGACACCTGCGCATCGTTGATCCTGGCGCCGCCGCCCTTGATCAGGCGTCGGGCGTCGCCGTTCGACGACGCGAGGCCCGCCTGCGTGAACAGGGTCAGGACGCCGATCCCGGCCTCGATCTCGGCACGGGCGATTTCGACGGTCGGCAGGCTTTCGCCCATGCCGCCCTGCTCGAACGTGGTTTCTGCCGTCTTGCGGGCTTCGGCAGCCGCGTCCGCGCCACGGCAGAGTTTCGTCGCTTCGTCGGCGAGGACTTTCTTGGCGTCGTTGATCGCCGCCCCTTCGAGCGCTTCAAGCCGGGCGATCTCGTCCAGCGGCAGTTCCGTGAAGAGCTTGAGAAACCGCCCGACGTCGGCGTCTTCGGTATTGCGCCAGTATTGCCAGTAATCGTAGTGGCTGAGCGCATCGTCGTTGAGCCACACCGCACCGTCGGCGGTCTTGCCCATCTTGGCGCCCGACGCCGTGGTCAGCAGCGGCGTGGTCAGGCCGTAAAGCTGCTTGTCGGCGACGCGGCGGCCCAGTTCGACCCCGTTGACGATGTTGCCCCACTGGTCCGAGCCGCCCATCTGCAGTGTGCAGTTGTGGCTCTTGGCCAGTTCGACGAAGTCGTACGCCTGCAGGATCATGTAGTTGAATTCGAGGAACGTCAGCGGCTGTTCGCGATCCAGCCGCAGCTTGACGCTGTCGAACGTCAGCATCCGGTTGACCGTGAAATGCGGGCCGATGTCGCGCAGAAGCTCGATGTATTTCAGGTTATCCAGCCAGTCGGCGTTGTTCACCATGACCGCGTCGGTCGCGCCGTCGCCGAAGGTCAGGTACTTCTGAAACACCTGCTTGATGCCGTTCATGTTGTCGGCGATGTCGGCGTCGGTCAGCAGCCTGCGGCTTTCGTCCTTGCCGGACGGATCGCCGATGCGCGTCGTGCCGCCGCCCATCAGGACGATCGGCTTGTGACCCGTCTGCTGGAACAATCTGAGCAGCATGATCGACACCAGCGAGCCCACGTGCAGGCTGGGCGCTGTGCAGTCGAAGCCGATATAGGCCGTGACCGGGCCTTGGGCGCATTTTTCGTCGAGCGCGTCCAGGTCCGTGCACTGGTGCATGAACCCGCGCTGGATGAGTTGGTTGACGAAATCGGACTTGTATTGGGCCATGAACGGTCTTGCTGTTTTTGTTGAGGGCGCGGATGATTAGCACATGCAGACCCTGAGAGACAACGACGTAAAGGGCGGGAAACCGCCACAGAACGGCCAGGTGCTGACGGCGGTCGGGTTGATGAGCGGCACATCGATGGACGGCATCGACGTCGCGGTCATCGACACCGACGGCGAAACGGTCAAACGGCGCGGTGCGTTCGCGTCCTATCCCTACGCGCCCGATCTTAGAAAAAAAGTCCAGGCGCTTGCAGGCCGCAAACCGGAAACGGGCGAGCCGACGGCCTCTGTCGCCCGCGATATCACCGACGCGCACGCCGAAGCGGTCGAGGATTTCCTGGGCCGCGCCGGGCTTAGCTCGCACGACGTCGATGTCGTCGGCTTTCACGGGCAGACGGTGTTTCACGACCCGGCGAACGGGGTGACGTGCCAGTTGGGTGACGGTGCCAGATTGGCCGAACGGCTCCGGATCGCGGTCGTCAACGATTTCCGCGCCGCAGACGTCGCCGCGGGGGGCGAGGGGGCGCCGTTCGCGCCGTTGTATCACGCCGCGCTCGCCAAGCCGCTGGAACCGCCGGTGTGCGTTTTGAATCTGGGCGGCGTCGGCAACCTGACGTGGATCAGCCCGGACGGCGGGATCATCGCCTTCGATACCGGGCCGGCGAACGCGCTGCTGGACGACTGGGTGCAGGAAAAGACCGGCCAGCCGATGGATGCGGACGGTGCCATCGCCAGAAAGGGGAAGGTCGACGAAGACGTGCTCGCCGAATTGCTGGAAAACGATTACTTCGACCAGCCTTACCCCAAGTCCCTCGACCGCGATCACTTCGACCCGTCGCCGGTGATCGGTTTGTCGCTCGAGGACGGCGCGGCGACGCTGGTCGCGTTCTCGGCCGAGGCCGTGAAGCGCGGGCAAAATATACTACCCGCGCTCCCGGAACGCTGGCTGGTGACGGGCGGCGGGCGGCACAATCCCATCATGATGGCGGCGCTCAGACGAGCGCTCGACCGTCCGGTCGAACCGGTTGAGGCCGCGGGCTGGTCCGGCGACGCGATGGAGGCGCAGGCGTTCGCCTATCTCGCGGTTCGCTCGCTTTATGGACTGCCGCTCAGCCTGCCGTCGACGACGGGCGTCACCGAACCGATGCCGGGCGGCGTGCTGCACCGGCCTTGATGCGGGGGACCTCTTTCAGCGGGACGCGATAATCCCTACATAACGGGGAGAGAGAAAGGAGGCGGATTTTGAGCACTCCCCAATCGAAACTTCCCGCCCTTGATCCGTCGCGCGTCGCCGTGATCGAGAAATTCGGCGGTAAAATCACCCCCCTCGATCCCATCGGGGCCAAGGTCGAAGGGATCGATCTCGCGGCCCGTAACCCACCCCCCGACGACGTCGTCGCCGCGCTGGAGCGCGAAATGGCCGAGCGCGGGTTCCTTGTTTTCAAAAGCGAAACACCGTTGACGCCGGACGCCTTCCTGCGCGCCAGTTGCTGGTGGGGCGGCAAGGAGCTGCACAGTACGCACGGCGTCCATCCGGCGACGCCCGACGCCAATCGCCACATTTTCCGGCTTTCGAACGACCAGCGCCACGGCATCCCGGGGGTCGGGCCGCAGTGGCACAACGACGGCAGCTTCAATACCGATACGTTTTCTCATGCCGGTTATCACATCATCCGGCCCGCCGAAAACGGCGGCGGCACGTATTTCGCCCATCAGGGTGCGGCGTATGACGAACTTTCGCCCGCGCGGCAGGAATTCTGGGGCCGGTTATCGTCCGTGAATGCGACGTCGGGTGCCGTCCACCCGATGGTGCACACCCATCCGCTGTCCGGGCGTAAATGCATCTGGCTGCATCTGGGCATGACAGGCGCGGTGATCGAAAAACTACCGGACGCCGATGATTTCCGCCTGTTGGAAGCGCAGGAGCTGACGGACCTCTGTCATCAGTACAACGACGTCCTGAACGCCGGCCTGGAGAACGGATACGCCATCAACTTCGAGTACGAGGAAAACGATTGCGTGTTCATCGACAACCTGGCCGTCGCGCACCGCGCCGCGCCCGAAGCCCATCTGCCCGTTGATCAGCAGGGCTTGCGGATCATGCATCGGAGCACCGTGCGCGGCATTGAGGATCTGGCGCCCGGTTTCGGCCTGCCGCCGGTCGTCAATATCGGCGGCCCCAATCCACTCGGCACAGGCGTCTGGCATAGCGGCGGCATCGGCTTCAGGTGGGATGACGGAATCCCCATGCAGAACTAGGGTATAACGGTATCAACCGGCTTTACGTGAGGTGAGGCCGTCGACCAGAGGGTGAGGGGGCGTTCCATGTTCAAGGTACTGACGGCTGTATGGGCGCTTCTGCTCGGCATCGTGCTGATCATGCTGGGCAACGGCATGCACTTTACCCTGATCGGGTTGCGCGGCGGGATCGAGGGCTTCTCGTCGACGGAACTGGCGATTGTGACGTCGGGGTACTTCGCCGGGTTCCTGTCGGGTGCCCGTTTGAGCCCGGTCCTGATCGGCCGGGTCGGGCATGTACGGGTTTTTGCGGCGCTCGGCAGCTTCATGTCGGCGGGGCTGATCGCGTTCCCGTTATTGACGGAGCCTTGGGCCTGGACGCTGTTGCGGGTCCTCGTCGGGTTTTGCATGTCGGGCATATATGTGACCGCCGAAAGCTGGCTCAACGATGCCGCCACCAACCAGACCCGGGGCAAGGTCTTGTCGGCGTATATGATCGCGCAGACGCTCGGGATCATCGGCGCGCAGGGCTTGCTGACACTGGGCGATGCGGCGACGTCGGTGCTGTTCATCGGCGCGTCGATCCTGGTGTCGATCTCGTTCGCGCCGATCCTGCTGTCGGCGACGCGGGTGCCGGTGGCCGAAACGGTGCGGCCGATGCCGTTGCGGAAACTCTTTACCGGCTCGCCGCTCGGCACCGTGGGGATTTTTCTGCTGGGCAGCGTCTATGCCACGCAGTCCGGGATGGGCGCGGTGTTCGGCACCAAGATCGATCTGACGGCGACGCAGATCGCGATGTTCGTGGCCATGCTGTTCGCCGGTGCGCTGGTGCTGCAGTACCCCATCGGCTGGATGTCGGATCGTGTCGACCGCCGCAAGCTGATCTTCGGGGCGGCGTCGCTGGGTTCGGTATCGTGCGGGCTCGGATGGGCGGCGGGAGACAACTTGTGGCCGCTGATGGCGGCGGCGTTCTTTGCCGGCGGGGTGACGACGCCGCTCTATGCCCTGTTCCTCGCCTATACCAACGATTTCCTGTCGCTGGAGGATATGCCCGCCGCGTCCGGCGGACTTGTCCTGACGTTCGGGGTGGGCGCGATTCTCGGGCCGCTTGCTTCCGGTTGGGCGATGCAGCACCTGGGCGCGTTCGCGTTCTGGATCGTGCTCGGCATGACGTTCGGCGCAATCGCGCTTTATGCGCTTTACAGGATGACCAAGCGTGATGCGACCCCGGTCGCGGAAACCGAGAGCTATCTGAGCGTGCTGCCGACCACTTCGACCGTCGCCGTCGAGGCGGCGGGGGCCTGGGCCGCCGAGCAGGCGGAGGTCGCGGCGGAGGCGGAGGCAGCCGCAGACGCAGACGCAGACGCAGACGCAGACGCAGACGCTGATAAACCCCAATAAACGTATTCTACGGAGCGGCGGCGCCGGCGTATCCAGGACCCATTTCAAATTTAAAGGATCCGGCGCGATCGGAGATAGGCCCCGGATCAAGTCCGGGGAACCGTTCTCAACCAAATGACAGGATGGAAGCTTACTCGACCGTTTCGAGGTTGGTGTCGAGGTACTTGTCGACGTGCTTTTCCATGGTCTCCAGGTGGTCGCGGAAGAAGTGGTCGCAGCCCTTCACCACCTTGTAGTCGATGGTGATGTTCTTCTGCTTGCCGAGCTTGTCGGCGAGCTTGGCGACCGAGTCTTCCGGAATGATGTCGTCGCTGTCGCCGTGTACCATCAGGCCCGACGCCGGGCAGGGGGCGAGGAACGAGAAATCGTGGATCGACGCCGGCGGGGCGATGGCGATGAAGCCGTTGATCTCCGGGCGGCGCATCATCAACTGCATGGCGATCCAGGCGCCGAACGAGAATCCGGCGATCCAGCAGCCCGTGGCGTTGGGGTTGTGGCCCTGCATCCAGTCGAGCGCGGCGGCGGCATCGGAAAGTTCACCCAACCCGCTGTCGAAAGCGCCCTGCGAGCGGCCGACGCCCCGGAAATTGAAGCGCAGCGTCGAGAACCCGCGTTTGGAAAACGCGTGGTAGAGCGAGTACACCACCTTGTTGTTCATGGTGCCGCCATGCTGCGGATGCGGATGCAGGATGAGCGCCACCGGCGCGTCATCGCGCTTGGCGTGCTGATAGCGGCCTTCGAGGCGGCCTTCCGGTCCGTTGAAAATCACGTCGGGCATGGGTGGAACCTCTACTTTAGAAAGACTTCAAAAAATCGAGTGGCTTTGTCGGATACTCCGACGGGGGTTGTGGCTTTTGCCGCCTCGGAACAACTGAAATTGTCCCTGATAAACTTGACCACATTACTCGGACTTATTATATACCCCTTAAGAAAGTGCGCTTTTTATTTCATGACATGGGCGCAGCCCGGATTTAGCGCAACCCCGGGGCGCAGTGAACATAAAGAAGATGCCATGGTTTTCAAGAGATTAAAGGCCGATTTGGACGCCTTTCTGGAACGCGACCCGGCCGCGCGGTCCCGATGGGAAGTCGTCATTCTGTATCAGGGCTTCCACGCGGTCGTGTTCTACCGCTTCGCGCACTGGCTGTGGCAGTCGGGCCTGCGCTTCCTTGGGCGGTTCGTGTCGCAGGTCGGACGCCTGTTCACGGGGATCGAGATCCACCCGGGTGCGACCATCGGCTGCTGCTTCGTGATCGACCACGGCTCCGGTGTGGTGATCGGCGAAACCGCCGAGATCGGCGACAACGTCACCCTTTATCATGACGTCACGCTGGGCGGTGTCGCCCCCAGCGTCGACAGCCACACGCAGGTCGGCGTCAAACGCCACCCGACGCTCGGCAACGGCGTGATCGTCGGTTCCGGCGCGCAGATCCTGGGCCCGATCACGGTCGGCAACGATGCGCGTGTCGGCGCCAACGCGGTCGTGACCAACGACGTGCCGGCCGGCGTCACGGCGGTCGGAATCCCGGCCAAGATCGTGATGCCGAAGGACAAGACCAAGACCGGCGAGTTCCGCGCTTACGCGACGACGCCGGAAGGCGTCCCCGATCCGGTGCAGCAGGTCCTGGACCAGATGCGCCAGTCCCTTTCCGAATTGAAAGGGCGTGTCGACGAGCTTGAGAAAGAGCGCGACGACCTGCGCAAGCGGCTTGATACCCGCGACGACGACGAGGACGACGGCAAGAGCGGCCGTAAGACGTCAGTGGCCTAAGGCCAAAGGAGAAGTATCGTGAAACTCAGCACCAAAGGACGCTACGCCGTGATGGCGATGGTCGATTTGGCGACCCAGACGGACGGGAAGCCTATCGCACTCGCCGATGTCGCGGAGCGTCAGGAAATTTCGCTTTCGTATCTGGAACAGTTGTTCGGCCGGTTGCGCCGCGGTCAGCTCGTGAAAAGCGTGCGCGGTCCGGGTGGCGGCTACCTGCTGGCGCGCGACGCGTCCGAAATCCGCGTCGCCGACGTCATTATGGCGGTCGACGAGCCGATCAAGGCGACCCGCTGTACCCCCGGCAGCCCGTCCGGTTGCCAGGGCCGCCAGCAGCGCTGCCTGACCCATGATCTTTGGGAAGAGCTGGGAAACCAGATCTATCTGTTTTTAAGCTCGGTCTCCCTTGCCGACGTGGCCGACCGCCGCGTGCTCGGTTCCAGCGGCATCCTGTATTCGCAGTCCCGCGACCAGCAGATCGCCGCAGGCGAGTAACGGGACCAGGGGACCCTCACCGATGACGGCCTGCTACCTCGATCATAACGCGACGACGCCGCTGGGCCTGCCTGCCCAGGGAGCGATGGCGCGTGCCATGGAGGTGACGGGCAATGCGTCGTCGGTTCACGGGTTCGGCCGTGAGGCGCGAAAGATCGTCGAGGATGCGCGCGCCAGGGTCGCCGAGCTGGCCGGGATTGCGCCCGCCAACGTGATCTTTACGTCGGGCGGTTCGGAAGCCAACAACACCATTCTTCGCGGTGTCGCCGCCGATACGATCATCACCAGTGCCGTCGAGCATGCCTCCGTACTGGATGCGAGTCCGGATGCCGCGCGGGCTCCCGTCGATGCGGACGGCGGCGTCGATGTGGACGCGCTTTCCGCGATGCTTTCAAAAACGGATGGCCGGGGGCTTGTCTCCGTGATGGCGGCGAACAATGAAACGGGTGTGGTTCAGCCGGTCGCCGAGATTTCCAAACTTTGCAAGGACGCCGGCGCGATCTTGCACGTCGACGCGATCCAGTGGGCCGGCAAGCGGCCGCTGTTCGAGATCACGGCGTATGCCGACGTGCTCACATTGTCCGCACATAAATTCAACGGCCCGTCGGGCGTGGGCGCGATCCTCGTCAAGGATGGGATCGCGTTCGAGCCCCTGATCAAGGGCGGCGGGCAGGAACGCCGCCGCCGGGCGGGTACGGAAAACGTCATCGGAGTAGCCGGGTTCGGCGCGGCGGCCGAGGCTGCCGTGAACGATGTCCGGGATTTTGGTAAGCTCGCGGAACTGCGCGACCGGATCGAAAGCGAACTCTCGGGCGATGCCAAATTCTACGGCGGCAATGCCGACCGGCTCGCCAACACGACGTGTATCGGCATGCCGGGGGTATCGGCGGAAACCCAGGTGATGGCGTTCGATCTGGCGGGCATCGCCGTCAGCGCCGGTTCGGCATGCTCATCGGGTAAGGTTGAGCCGAGCCACGTGCTTATTGCGATGGGCGTTTCGAAGCAGGAAGCGGCCGAGGCCGTGCGTGTGTCACTCGGGACGTCGACGACCGCAGACGAGGTCGAGAAATTCATCAAGGCGTGGCGCGATCTGCGCGCCCGCACCCGGAAAGATGCGGAGGCGGCGGCATGAGCGCTGAAACCCGCCCGCTCTATCTGGACTATCAGGCGACGACGCCGGTCGACCAACGTGTCATGGAGGCGATGACACCGTTCTTTACCGAAGCGTTCGGCAATCCGCACTCCACCTCGCACGCTTACGGCTGGGAAGCCCGGGACGCGGTCGAAGACGCGCGCCAGCAGATTGCGAAAATGATCAACGCCGATCCGCGCGAAGTGGTCTTCACCTCGGGCGCGACGGAATCGAACAACATGGCGATCAAGGGCGTGGCGCGGTTCTTCGAGGGCCGCAAGGGCCACATGATCGCGCCGGTGACCGAGCACAAGTGCGTGCTGGAATCGCTCAAATATGCGCAGAAGCTCGGCTACGAGATCACCTGGTTGCCGGTCGCCGCAGACGGCCTGATCGATCCGGACGATATCAAGGCCGCGATCCGTGACGACACGGCGCTCGTTTCCGTCATGCACGTGAACAACGAGATCGGCACCATTCAGCCGGTCGCCGAGATCGGCGCGATCTGCCGCGAGAAGGGCGCCTATTTCCACACCGATGCGGCGCAGGCGGCGGGCAAGACGGCGATCGACGTGCAGGACATGAATGTCGACCTGATGAGCCTGAGCGCGCATAAAATGTACGGGCCGATGGGTATCGGCGCGCTCTACGTGCGCCGTAAACCGCGCGTGCGCCTGGAGCCGCTGATGGACGGCGGCGGTCAGGAGCGCACCATGCGCTCGGGCACGCTGCCGGCACCGCTGGTCGTCGGGTTCGGCAAGGCCGCCGGCATCGTGACCGACGAGCGTGACACGGAAACGACACGCATCCGCGATTTCCGGGACCGGTTGCTCAAGGGGTTGCAACAACGTGTTCCCGATCTCTACGTGAACGGGAGCATGGAACACCGCATTGCCGGCAACCTGAGCGTGGGGTTCAAGGGTATCGATTCCGAGGCATTGATGGATGCGCTTAAAGAGCGCGTTGCGATCTCCAGCGGGTCGGCATGCACCTCGGCGGCGGTCGAGCCGAGCTACGTGCTTCGCGCCCTTGGACTTTCGGACGAGGACGCACACGCATCGGTCCGGTTGTGCGTGGGGCGCATGACCGCCCCGGACGAAATTGAAGTCGCCATTGAAGCCATATCGGAGGCCGTTAGAACGCTTCGCGCGGACGGTACCCGGGCATCGGTGGCATGAAAATGACAAGGCTCTAGAGGAACGGAAATGTCAGCAACAGCCGAAACCGTCGAACAGGTCAAATCGATATCGGGCGAGAAGTACAAATACGGCTTCGTCACCGACATCGCTGCCGACAAGGCACCAAAGGGCCTGAGCGAGGACATCGTCCGCTTTATCTCGGCCAAGAAACGCGAGCCGGAATGGCTGCTCGAATGGCGTCTGAAGGCGTACCGCCGCTGGCTGGAAATGCCCGAACCTCAGTGGTCGAAGGTGCAGTTCCCGCCCATCGACTACCAGCAGTATCACTATTATTCGGCCCCCAAGAGCGACGACGACCGCCCCAAGAGCCTGGACGAGGTCGACCCGGAACTGTTGGCGACCTATGAAAAGCTCGGCATTCCGATAAAAGAGCAGGAAGTGCTGGCCGGCGTCGCCGTCGACTACGTGTTCGACAGCGTGTCCGTCGCGACCACGTTCAAGAAGAAGCTCGAAGAAGTCGGCGTGATCTTCTGCCCGATCTCCGAAGCGCTGGAGCGCTGCCCGGACCTCGTGCGCAAGTACCTGGGGACGGTCGTCCCCGTCGCCGACAACAAGCACGCCTGCCTGAACTCAGCGGTCTTCACCGACGGCTCGTTCGTCTACATTCCGCCGGGCGTCAAATGCCCGATGGAGCTGTCGACCTACTTCCGCATCAACGAGATGAACACCGGCCAGTTCGAGCGTACCCTGATCGTCGCCGACAAGGGCTCATACGTCAGCTACCTAGAAGGCTGCACCGCGCCGATGCGTGACGAGAACCAGTTGCACGCGGCCGTCGTCGAACTCGTCGCGCTGGACGATGCGGAAATCAAATATTCGACCGTCCAGAACTGGTATCCGGGCGACGAAGACGGAAAGGGCGGCATCTACAACTTCGTCACCAAGCGCGGTGCCTGCCGGGGCCGGAATTCCAAGATTTCCTGGACCCAGGTGGAAACCGGCTCGGCGATCACCTGGAAGTACCCAAGCTGCATCCTGCAGGGCGACAACTCGGTGGGCGAGTTCTATTCCATCGCCATCACCAACAACGCCCAACAGGCTGACACCGGCACCAAGATGATCCATCTGGGCAAGAACACCACGTCACGGATCATCTCGAAGGGGATTTCGGCGGGCAAATCGGACCAGACCTATCGCGGGCTGGTGAAGATTTCGCCGAAGGCCGAAGGGGCGCGCAACTACACGCAGTGCGACTCGCTGCTGATCGGCGATAAGTGCGGCGCGCACACGGTGCCCTACATCGAAAGCAAGAATAAGAACGCCATCGTCGAGCACGAGGCAACGACGTCGACCATTTCGGAAGACCAGCTTTTCTACCTGCGTCAACGCGGCATCCCCGAGGAAGCGGCGGTTGCGCTGGTGGTCAACGGCTTCTGCCGCGAGGTCTTGCAGCAGCTGCCGATGGAATTCGCCGTCGAGGCGCAGAAGCTGGTCGGCATCTCGCTCGAAGGGAGTGTTGGATGATCCAACGACAGGGAAGTGCCGGCTAGGGAAAGTTTAAGCCTCATGCTTCGAGACGGCCTTTCGGCCTCCTCAGCATGAGGAAATGAATTAGAGCCTCATCCTGAGGAACGAGCGAAGCGAGTGTCTCGAAGGATGACAAAGAGAACGTAAGAGGAAGAAGTCAGAATGCTGGAAATCAAGGACCTGCACGCCACCGTTCAGGGCAAGGAAATCCTCAAGGGTGTTAACCTCATCATCGAGCCGGGCGAGGTGCACGCCATCATGGGGCCGAACGGCTCAGGTAAGTCGACGCTGTCGTACGTGTTGGCCGGCCGTGACGGTTACGAAGTCACCGGTGGGCGCATCATTTACGAAGGCGAGGATCTGACCGAACTCGACCCCGAAGAGCGCGCCGCCAAGGGCATCTTCCTCGCGTTCCAGTATCCGGTCGAAATCCCTGGCGTGCCGAATTCGACGTTTCTCAACGAAGCGGTCAACGCCGTCAGGCGCTATCGCGGAGAGGACGAGCTCGACAAGATTCAGTTCGTGAAGATGCTGCGCGCCAAGACCAAGGAACTGAACATGTCCGACGAGATGCTGAAGCGCGCCGTCAACGTCGGCTTTTCGGGCGGCGAGAAGAAGCGCAACGAAGTGCTGCAGATGGCGGTGCTGGAGCCCAAACTCTCGATCCTCGACGAAACCGACTCGGGTCTCGACATCGATGCGCTCAAGATCGTGTCTGATGGGGTGAACGCGTTGCGCGCGCCGGACCGGTCGTCGCTGGTCATTACCCACTATCAGCGCCTGCTGGATTACATCGTGCCGGACAAAGTTCATGTGCTGGCGCGGGGCCGGATTCAGAAGACCGGCGGCAAGGAGCTGGCGCTGGAACTCGAAAAGAACGGCTACGCCGATTACGCCGGCGAGGAGGCCGCCTGATGACGGCTGTTTCTTTCCTCGAAGGCGGTCTCGACGCGAACCGGGCGCTGCCCGGCGACGGCCTCGACTGGCTGAAAAAGCGGCGTGACAAGGGGGCCGAAAAGTTCGGCGCGCTCGGCCTGCCGACACCGAAGCTGGAGAGCTGGAAATACACCCGCCTGCGCCCCCTTGACGACAACACCTATACGCCGGTTCTGGACGGTGCGGGCGACGCGTCCGTTAAGGACCTGCCGAGCGTCGGCGATGTCGCCGGGCGCCTGGTCTTCGTCAACGGGAAACTGCGGGAAGACCTGAGCGACGTCTCGGATCTGCCCGAAGGCGTGCGTTTCGGACCGCTCGACGAGATTTTGAAAGACGACCCGGCGTGGGCGGAAGCGCATCTGGGCGTGGTCGCGCAAGATGCCGACCAGGCGATGCTGGCACTCAACGACGCGATGATGGATTCCGGCTTCGTGCTGCACGTTCAAAAAGGCGTGGTGCTGCGCAAGCCCGTCGAAGTCGTCATGGTCGGCGGGATGACCGATCAGCCGGTGGCGTATTTTCCGCGCAACCTCATCGTGATCGAACCGAACGCCCAGGCGACTTTGGTGAAGCATCACGTGGGCCGGGGCGTCGGCGCCTATTTTGCCAACGCCGCGACCGAGATCGATGTCGCGGACGGCGCGATTTTCAAGAATTACAAGGTGCAGGCCGAGAGCATGCAGGCGACGCACGTCTCCACCACGCACGCACGGGTCGGCCGCGATGCGACGTTCGAAAGCTTCAACCTGTCGATCGGCGGGCTGCTGTCCCGGAGCGAGGCTTGGATCACGCTGGCCGGCGAGGGCGCGCATTGCGGCTTCAACGGCGCCTATATGATGCGCGGCAACGAACACTGCGACAACACGTCCTACATCGACATGGCGGTCCCGAACACGACCTGCAAGCAGGTCTACAAAGGCGTGCTCGACGATGCGGCGCGCGCCGTGTTCCAGGGCAAGATCCATGTCGCCAGGGATGCGCAGAAAGCCGACGGGCGGATGTTGAACAAGACGCTGCTGCTGTCGAACGAGGCCGAAATCGACACCAAGCCGGAGCTCGAAATCTATGCCGACGACGTGCAGTGCGCGCACGGTGCGACCACCGGTCAGCTGGATCAGACGGCGCTGTTCTACCTGCGTTCAAGGGGCATCCCCGAAGCGCTGGCGCGCAACATGCTGGTGCAGTCGTTCCTGGGCGATGCGCTCGACGAAATCACCGACGCGCATGTCCGCGAGGTCTTCATGGACCGGGTCGTGCACTGGTTGCCGGCGCACTGCTATCTGGCCGGCGAGTGGAAGGAAAGCGCGTGATGAACGAACTGGCCGCCAAAGCGGGTGACAATTCGATGCATGCCTACGACGTGGCGCGTATCCGCGAGGACTTTCCGATCCTTTCGGAGAAAGTCTACGACAAGCCGCTGGTCTATCTCGACAACGGCGCCAGCGCCCAAAAGCCGCGCCAGGTCATCGAGGCGATGGACGATTGCATGCAGCGTTATTATTCCAACGTGCATCGCGGCAATCACCGGATGAGCCAGTTGTCGACGGACGCCTATGAGCAGGCACGCCACAAGATCGCGAACTTCCTGAACGCGCCCGATCACCACGAAGTGGTGTTCACCAAGGGCGGCACCGAAGCGATCAATCTGGTCGCAGCCAGCTATGGCCGCAAATACCTGAACGAAGGCGACGAGATCATCCTGACGGTGATGGAACACCACGCCAACATCGTGCCGTGGCAGCTTCTGCGCGCCGAGAAGGGGCTCGTCATCAAGGTCGTCGACTGCGACGACGACGGCAACTTCAACATGGACCAGTACGACGAACTGCTTTCCTCGAAAACCAAGATCGTCGCCTGTCCGCACATTTCGAATGTCCTCGGCACCGTGCTGCCCGTCGAGGAAATCATCCGTAAAGCCCACGCCGTCGGCGCCAAGGTGTTACTCGATGGTTGCCAGGCGGTACCGCACACAAAAATCGACGTGCAGACGCTGGGCGCGGATTTCTACGTGTTCTCAAGCCACAAGCTCTATGGCCCGACCGGGTCCGGCGTCTTGTGGGCGCCGAAGGACCTGCTGAATTCCATGCCGCCTTATCAGGGCGGCGGCGACATGATCGACCGGGTTACGTTCGAGGAAACCACGTTCCAGGATACGCCGCACCGTTTCGAGGCGGGCACGCCCGCCATCGTCGAGGTCATCGGCTTCGGCGCCGCCGTGGATTACGTCGAAAGCATCGGCCTCGACAATATCCATGCCCACGAAATGGGGCTGCTGCACTACTGCACCGAACGCCTGAACGCGATCGAGGGGCTGAAGATCATCGGCAATGCCGACGAGAAGGCCTCCATCGTCTCGTTCGTGATGGACGACGCGCATATCTCGGATATCGGGACCATCATCGACCGTGCCGGGGTCGCGGTGCGTGTCGGGCACCACTGCGCCCAGCCGCTGATGGACCGGTTCAAGATTCCGGGGACGGCGCGCGCCTCGTTCGGGCTCTACAACACCAAGGGCGAAATCGACGCCCTCCATGATTCCCTGTTGCTCGTGAAAGAGATGTTTAGCTGATGTTCGGATTGTTCAAAAAGAAAGACACGGCCAAGGAAGATAACGTGACCGATCACAAAGATCAGAGTGCCGACGATGTGAAGACCGCCGAGGACAAGGTGCGCGACACCTTGCGTGTCCAGGAGGAGCAGACGCGCCCCGCCGCCGATACCCGCGGCCAGCGGGTCGAAATGGACGAATTCGTGCCGCCCCCCGGCATGTCGGGCGGCATGACACCGGGCGGCCCTTCGGGGATTCCGGGTTTCGACTATTCGCCGGTCGATCCGAACGAGGATTTCAAGGCGACCGGCGGCGAGCCGCTGGAATCGGGTGTGCCGGTGGCGACCGAGGAGGCGATCGTCGCCGCGTTGCAGACCGTGTACGATCCGGAAATTCCGGTGAACATCTACGACCTCGGCCTGATCTACGGCCTCGAAATCGCCGACAACGGCGACATCAAGATCGACATGACCCTGACCGCCCCGGGCTGCCCGGTGGCCGGTGAAATGCCGGGCATGGTGGTGCGCGCGGTCGAACCGGTCGAAGGGACCGGCGAGATCGAGGTCTCGCTGGTGTGGGAGCCGCAGTGGACGCCGGAACGGATGTCCGAAGACGCCAAGCTGGCGTTGGGGTTCTGACGCCTCGCGACGGCGCGGCATGTTTTTACGCACGGGTTGATCCGGAAAACGAACCGGATTACCTATGAACAAGAATTGACGGAGCAGTTTCGATGACCGAACAGAGCAAACCGACCCTGATCACGCTGACCGATGCGGCCGCCGATCACGTCCGCGACCTGATGAGCAAGAGCGACCAGCCGGTCGCCGGCCTCCGCGTCAGCGTCTCGACCAAGGGTTGCTCGGGACTGTCGTACGTTTTCGAATACGCCGACGAAAAGCGCCCGTTCGAGGAAGAAGTGGACCAGGACGGTGCCCGCATCTTCATCGATCCGATGGCGACCATGTTCCTGGTCGGCGCCGAGATGGATTACGAGGAAGGCGCGCTGCGTTCGGGCTTCACCTTCAACAATCCGAACGAAAAAAGCCGCTGCGGCTGCGGCGAGAGCTTCTCGGTCTAGTCTTCGATGGCGATGTTCAAGATGACCTTCGTTCATCCGGACGGACGCGAACAGGTTTGCGATGCGCCGGAGGGACTGTCGGTCCTTGAGGTCGCGCACCGCAACATGATCGACCTGGAAGGGGCCTGCGAAGGCTCGATGGCGTGCTCGACCTGTCACGTGATCGTGGACGAGGCATGGTTCGACAAGCTGGAACCGGCGGTCGAGGAAGAGGAAGACATGCTCGACCTGACGTTCGGCCTCAAACGCACGTCGCGCCTCGGCTGCCAGATCCGTATGAGCGAGGACCTCGACGGCCTTGTCGTCAGCCTTCCGAAAGAACACCGTAACTTAATGTGATAAGCCCCCCCTCACCTAATCTCTCCCCCTTGAAAAGGGGGAGAGGGATTAGCGGGGTCGGTGTTTGCGTCAGGTTCCCTCTCCACCACGGATGTGGGGGAGAGGACAGGTGAGGGGGCTATCCCGCGCGCGCACTCTCGTAATAGACCGCCAGGCCGACGACCAGCAGCATCGAAACCGCCATCGCGATGTTGACGATGCGGTGACCCCGGGGGCCGAGCGGCAGGTGCTTCAGCGACGCGCCCATGCCGTTCCACAGCATGTGGATCGGCACCGACATCGAGGTGAAGATCAGGAACTTCATGCCAAGCTCGATCAGCGCGTTTTCCGGATAGAAATTGAAGCCCCCGACGATGGTCGTGAAGACCGCATATCCCTTGGGATTGATCAGCGACAGCATGAAGCCGTTGAAGAAGTGCAGCGGTTTGTCGGTTTCGATGATGGCGATGCCGCTGCCCGATGACGCGATCCGCCACGCCAGGTACAACAGGTAACACAGCGACGCCCCCAGTAGGACTTCGCGCACGTACGGGATCGAAAACACAAGCGCCGCCAACCCGCTGGCGACGAGCCCCATCACCACCAGCGATCCGGCGACCACGCCGAGCGCATAAGGCACGCCCCGCCCGAACCCGTAGGCGGCCGCATTGCCGGCGACGGTAAGAACGCCGGGACCCGGCGTGATGATCAGAAAGAAGACGGCGGCGATGAAGGTCAGCACGCGATCAGGCCAGTTTCACCAGCTGCTTGCCGACGTTCTTGCCCTCAAGCATGCCGATGAACGCGGCGGGAGCGTTTTCGATGCCGCCCGCGATGGTTTCCTTGAAGGCAAGCTTGCCGGACGCGATCAGATCCTCGATCTCGGCGCGGGCGTCGGGCCAGACGTCTTTATGGGCGGACAGGACGAAACCTTCCATCATCAGCGATTTATCGAAGAACAGATGCAGGTTCTTGACCCCGTAATGCTCGCCCGCCTCGTTATAGGCGGACAACACCCCGCAGACCGGGATGCGCCCGAGCCGGTTCATGTTCGACAACGCCGCTTCCAGCACTTCGCCGCCGACGTTGTCGAAATATATGTCGACGCCGTCGGGTGCGGCCGTCTTGATCTGGTCGGCGAGGTCGGGGGCCTTGTAATCCACGCATGCGTCGAAGCCGAATTCATCGGTGACCAGTTTGCATTTCTCCGGGCCGCCTGCGATCCCCACCGCCTTGCAGCCCCAGGCCTTGGCCAACTGCCCGACCGTGCTGCCGACCGAACCGGCGGCGGCGGACACCAGCACCGTTTCGCCGGGTTTCGGCTTGCCGGTGATTTTCAGGCCGACCCACGCCGTCGTGCCGGTCGAGCCGCAGGCCCCCAGATAGGCGCTCAACGGCACGCCGTCTTTCGGTTCGATCACGAAATCCAGGTTTGATCCGTCGGAAACGACATGCGTCTGCCAGCCCAGCCGGCCGACCACGTGCGTACCGACAGGATAGTCGGGATTGTTCGTTTCGATCACTTCGCCGATGACGCGCCCGACCATCAGGTCGCCGGGTTTGAGGACATTCGGCGAATAGGTCCATCCGCCGCCCATCAGCATCCGTTGATAGGGGTCGAGCGACAGATAGAGGTTCTTCAACAGAAACTCGCCATCGCCGGGTTCCGGCATCGGCTTTTCGGCAATCTCGAAATTCTCGGGCGTCGGCATTTCCGTCGGCGCGCTTTTGAACAGAACCTGCGTGTTGGACAATTTCCCCTCCCGGTGTCGTAATTCTTTCCCAGGTTACTTATCTTGGGATGAACGGGTGCTCAAGCAACCCGGGATAACTTTGGGAGGCATTAAACATGGACGCGGAACTGCGCCGAAAGCTCGAAAACGTCGCCGTCGCGACGCTGACCACGGTGATGTTCAAAAAAGGAATCGCGACGACCTGGATCAAGGGCTCGATGCCGTATTGTCACACCGGCAAGCGCACCGTCGGTCCGGCGTTCACCATGCGCTACGCGCCGGCACGCGAAGACCTGGCGTCGCCCGAAGCGTGGAAGTCGCCGACATCGACCCGTGCCGCAATCGAAGACATGCCGGAAGGGTGCTTCTGCGTGATCGATTCCCGGGGCGAGGACGCGGCCGGCGTGATGGGCGATATCCTGGCGGCCCGCATGAAGAAGCGCGGCGTGGTGGGCATGGTGACGGACGGCAAGATGCGCGATGCGGCAGGCGTCAAGGCGGTCGGCCTGCCGATCTGGTGCAACGGCACGGCGGCCCCGGCGGCGGTTCATAAAATGGCGTTCGTCGGCTGGCAGGAGCCGATCGGCTGCGGCGGCACGACGATCTATCCGGACGATATCATCGTCGCCGACGACGACGGGGCCGTGGTGATCCCGAAAGCGATGGTCGCCGACGTGGCCGAAGCCGCGGTTGCGCAGGACCGTCTGGAGGCCTGGATCGTCACGCAGGTCGAGGAAGGGTATCCTCTGCCGGGTCTCTATCCGCCCAACGAAGAGACCATGGCGCGCTACGAAGACTTCAAGAAAAAGGGGAAGTAAAATGGATGACGTAATGAAACCGCAAATCCCGGATCCCTACACAGGGCCCAACGTCACGGACGGCATCGACGAGATTTTCGTGCAGGATGCGTTTGCGAACGATGACGAACGGCTCTGGGTGCCGCTCGCACCGGACCGGTGGTCGCGGCCGCTGTGCCTCAACGTCAGCCAGGGGTATTGGGTGCATCTGACCAAAGTGCGGGGCGGCGGCTTTTTGTCGCGCCACCGCCATCCGGCCCCCGTGCACGGCTTCGTCATCAAGGGCCAGTGGCGCTATCTGGAAAAGGACTGGGTGGCGACGCCGGGGTCTTACCTGTTCGAACCGCCGGGCGAAATCCACACCCTCGTCGTGGATGAAGATTGCGACGAGATGATCACGCTGTTTCACAACACCGGTGCGCTGATCTACTGCGATGAAAATGGGAAAGTGACCGGGACCACGGACGTGTTCGATCGCCTCGACGCCTGCCGCAAGCACTTCATCGAGGTCGGCCTGGGCGCCGACTACGTCGAGAACTTCATTCGCTGAGGATTCCGCCGATGGCGTTTCATAGCCGCACGTCCGTTCCGCTGATCACCGCGGCGCTGCTTTTGGGGACGCTCCTGGTCTACGAGCTTTACGCGCCCAAGGGCGAGCGCACGGATATCGCGCTCTATCCCGACGATCTGCAGATGATCGAGGATGGCGAGAGACTATATGCCGAGCATTGCGCGAGCTGCCACGGCCCCAACCTGGCGGGCGAGAACAACTGGCGCGAACGCAAGTCGAACGGGCGCCTGCCCGCGCCGCCGCACGACGAGAGCGGGCATACCTGGCACCACGACAGCCGGGCGCTGTTCAACATGACCAAGCACGGCCCGCAGTTCATCGCCGGCGACGACTATCAGAGCGATATGCCGGCGTTCAAGGATGTGCTGACCGACCGCGAGATCGTGCAGATTCTGTCGTTCATCAAATCCACCTGGCCGGCGAATGTCCGCGAAACCCACGACGAGATCGAACGGCGGGCGACGGTGAAATAAATTTAGAGACGATTACCCCCTCACCTAACCTCTCC
>JAGLED010000013.1 GCA_023145215.1 Rhodospirillales bacterium
AGGATCTCGTCGGCGTCGATGATGGTCGACAGCCGGTGCGCGATGGTGATCGTCGTGCGGTCGGCGGAGACGTCCTTGAAGCTGGCGAGGATTTCCTGCTCGGTCCGGCTATCGAGCGCCGAGGTGGCTTCATCGAACACCAGAATGCGCGGGTCCTTCAGGATCGTGCGCGCGATGGCGACGCGCTGCTTCTCGCCGCCGGACAATTTCAGGCCCCGCTCACCGACCATCGACTGGTAGCCGTCCGGCAAGCTCATGATGAACTCGTGGATGCGTGCCTGCCTTGCCGCCTGCTCGACCTCGGCGGGCGATGCGCCGGGCCGGCCGTAGGCGATGTTGTAGTAGATGGTGTCGTTGAACAGCACGGTGTCCTGCGGGACGATGCCGATGGCGGCGCGGAGCGACTTCTGCGTCACGTCGGCGACGTCGTCGCCGTCGATCGTGACCGTGCCGGCGCCGACGTCGTAAAACCGGTAAAGAATGCGCGAGATCGTCGACTTGCCCGACCCCGACGGGCCGACGATGGCGAGCTTCTTGCCCGCCGGGAGCTCGAACGACACGTCCTTCAGGATCGGGCGCCGATCATCGTAAGCGAACCGGACGTTTTTGAATTCGACCCGGCCCGGCCCGTCCCTGAGCGGCCGCGCGCCAGGTTTATCCGCGATCTCGGCGGGTTCGCCCAGAAGTTCGAACATTTCCTCCAGGTCCGTCAGCGAGCGTTTGATCTCGCGGTAGACGAAGCCCAGGAAATTGAGCGGCATGAAGATCTGAATCAGGTACGAGTTCACCAGTACGAAGTCGCCGACGGTCATCGAGCCGTCCCTGACGCCATAACCCGCCATGACCATTGCCGCGACGACGCCGACGGAGATGATCACCCCCTGGCCGATGTTCAGCAGCGCCAGCGACGAGCCGCTTTTGACGGCGGCGGTTTCGTATCGCTGAAGCGCGCTGTCGAAGCGGGCGGCTTCGTGATCTTCGTTGCCGAAGTACTTGACCGTTTCGAAGTTCAGCAGACTGTCGATGGCGCGGGTGTTGGCCTCGCTGTCGGTTTCGTTCATGGCGCGGCGGAACTTGAGCCGCCATTCGGTGACCAGAAGCGTCCAGGCGATGTAGACGAGAAGCACACCGAACGTCAGCGCCGCGTAGGCGACCCCATAGAGATGCCAGAGAATCCCGCACACCAGCAGCACTTCGAGGAGCGTCGGCAAGACATTGAACAGCATGAAGCGGAGCAGGAATTCGATCCCGGCCGTGCCGCGTTCGACGGCGCGGGCGACGCCGCCGGTCTTGCGCTCCAGATGAAACCTGAGCGACAGATGGTGCAGGTGGCGGAACGTCTGCAGGCCCGCGCGCCTGATTGCCCGCTGCGCCACGCGCGTAAAGACGGCGTCGCGCAGCTCGCCGAACGCCAGCGCACCGACCCGGCAGAGCCCGTAGGCGACGATCAGCGCGACCGGCACGCCGATCATGGCGTCGATATTCCCCTTCGCTGTCAGGATATCGACAGCTTGTTTGTAAAAGATGGGAACCGAGACGTTGGTCGCCTTGGCGGCGACGAGCAATGCCATGGCGACGACCACACGGATGCGCAGGCCGGTTTCTCCGGCCGGCCACAAATACGGCAGCAGTGTCTTGACGGTCGTCCATTCGCCGGCCGGGTTCATCGCACCCGGGCCGGGAAGCCTGTTTCGCATGGCGGTCTCGCGTTGCAGTTGGTGCGCTCTTTATATAGTGTGCGCGCGCTTCGACGCCACTAATGCGTTGGATTGGTGTGGGAATTCGGGGTGGTTGTGTTTATCCTGACACCCGGGTGAGGAAATTGGGACGCGGATGTCCGGTTACGACTTCGAATCGATGAAGGTGCTGGTGGCCGACGACAGCCGTCCCATGCGCTCGCTCATCAAGAGCTTCCTCCTCGGCTTCGGCGTCAAGGAGATGTTCGAGGCTGCGGACGCCAACGAAGCCTATGAGCTGGTGACGCAACTGGAACCGGATATCGTCATTACCGACTGGCGTATGCCGCCGACAGACGGTCTCGATCTCGTTCGGAAAATCCGGATGGACATGGAAAGCCCGAACCCGTATCTGCCGATCATCATGCTGACCGGCTTTACCGAACTGCACCGGGTCAAGCAGGCGCGCGACGCGGGCGTTACGGCGTTTCTCGCCAAACCGATCTCGGCCGCCGCGCTTTACAGGCGGCTGTGCACGGTGATCGACGACCAGCGGCCGTTCGTTCGGGTCGGCAAGTTCTTCGGCCCCGACCGCCGCGCCAGACGCCGGTCCGAACCTTACATGGGTGTCGAGCGGCGCCGCGACTCGCAATAGGATATATCCCGGACATGGCCGATAAAGCACAGAAGTTTCAGCCGCCCCACCCGCTCACGCGCAAGATCCGCAAGACCGGCGGGCCGTCGCCCGAGCAGGCGATCCTGCGCGCGCTCAACGCCGCCGAGGATTTGATCGACAACTATCAGGGCTGGGCCGTCGACGACCTGACGGCGCTCTGGAAGGCGTACGAGGAGTCCCGGAACGGCGGCAGCCCGCGGCAGATTCAGAAGATGTTCGAGATCGCGCACGCGATCCGGGGCGAGGGGGGGAGCTTCGGGTTCCAACTGATTTCGACCATCGGCGATTCGCTCTGCAAGTTCCTCGAAGGGCGCAAGAAGCTGGCGGGCGCGGAATCGGAAGTGGTGAAGGTCCACATCCTCGCCATGCGGGCCGTCTTCAAGCAGGACCTCAAGGGGCCACAGCCGGCGATGGAACGGGAACTGCGTCAGCTCCTCGCGTTGCTCCGCGAACGGATGGGCTGAGGGGGGGCCGCACGCGATGACCGGGCCATATCCGGTGCGTTCTATAAGTGTATTTTAAAACGCTACTCCCTTAATTGTTGACACATTTGAACGGTTTGCAGGTATGCTTTCCGGATCGGGGAAATTTCGTTGAGGGGGGTATCATGGATCAAACCGATAACAACGTTGCGGCAACCGCAGGCGCCGCAGTCGCCGGACCGGTGTCGGACAAGGCGATGGTACCGGCGGCACTACTTTGTTTCTTCCTGGGAGCGCTGGGTTTGCACAGGTTCTACGTCGGCAAGATCGGTACTGGAATCCTGATGCTGCTGACGTTGGGCGGACTCGGGATCTGGACGTTGATCGATCTCGTGATGATCATCGTCGGATCGTTTAAGGATAAAGACGGCCTGCCTCTGCAAAGATGAACGGCCGGATGGAAGAGCCGTTCCCGGGAGCGCCGGAAAAATCGCCGAAGAGCTACGGCCTCGCGGTTGCCTTATGCGGTATTTTCGGCGTCATCGGGGTGCATCATTTCTATATTGGAAACTGGCTCCATGGCCTGCTCGATTTCGGGTTGTTCGTGGCGTTCGTCGTGCTGCTCGGCGCAGAGATGGATGGCGCGGCCTATAGCGTGCTCGCCGTCGATGCGCTGCATACGATTTACGTTTTCTATCATCTTATCGTCGGCACGCAGCAAGACGGACAGGGCCGGTTGATTTCGTGGAAGTGAAGTCTGAATAAGAATCGGGACAAGGGGGACGTTGTCCGGGTTTACCTCGGCGCGTCTTCCGTTCTGCCGGTGGCCGTTTTGAACTCGAACGTTGGGTCGCGGGTATCCGGTTAATGGATCGATCAGGGCGGGATGCTCGCCTACGTGTCGCGGCTGTCCATGACGATGGTGAACGGACCGTCGTTGATCAGGTCGACTTTCATCTCGGCGGCGAAGATGCCCGTTTGGACGGGGATGCCGTCGTCACGTAGCGTCTCGCAAAAAAGGTCGTAGAGAAATTTCGCGCGCTCCGGTGCCTCGGCGTGGGAAAATCCGGGGCGGTTGCCCTTGGTCCATTGGGCGGCGAGGGTGAACTGGCTGATGGCGAGTATTTCGCCGCTGATTTGGTTAATATCCAGGTTGGTCTTGCCGTTCTCGTCGGAAAAGATGCGCATTTTTGCAACTTTATGCGCAAAGCGGCGCGCTTCGTCGTCGCTGTCGCCGGCCTCGGCGCAGAACAGGACCGCGATCCCCGGGCCGATCTCGCCGACAACCCTCGAATCCACGGTGACCGCGGCTTTCAGGACCCGTTGCAGGACGGCCTTCACAGGATGCTGACGCCGAACAATGTCTCGTGGAAGTGGGCGATGGCGCCGGTCGCCGCGATGCCCCCGGCGAGCGCCACGATATCTCGCCAAAGTGGTTGTTTTTCCTGCATTTTTTGGGCGCCGCGAAGGTTCGCGGAGAGCATCGCCAGAACGGAATAGGCCATGAATCCGCCGAACAGCAGAAGCGATTCCACATCGCCGTTGTTCAACAGATGCACCGCCGCCCACAACGCCACGCCCCACAGCATCGGATGTGCCGTCAAGCGCTTGATATTGCTTCTGATTTCGGCCGCAACAGCGAGGCAAAGCGCAACCGGCACGACCGCATAAGCGAGGTGACGGGCGCCCTCGGGCGCGGCCCAGAGAAACGTCCTGTCGGCGTTGCCGTAACCGTAAATGATCAGTCCCAGCCCAATCGCAGACGTCAGCGCGAACAGCCCCCGGTATCGCTGTCTTCCGAGTTTTGCGATCGCGGCGTCACGACGCGCGGGAAACCATGGAAAGACATGGATTCCGAAGAACACGATCAGGCCCGCGATAAGATAGCTCATGCCCATGCCCCTTGCTCGGTTAGCGGAAGACTATTCCCATTCGATGGTGCCGGGCGGCTTCGACGTGACGTCATAGACGACGCGGTTGATCCCCTTCACCTCGTTAACGATGCGGCTTGAGACGCGGCCCAGGAACTCATGATCGAAGGGAAAATAATCGGCCGTCATACCGTCGGTCGACGTCACGGCCCGAAGGGCGCAGACGAAGTCATACGTCCGGGCGTCGCCCATCACGCCAACGGTCTGCACCGGCAAAAGCACCGCGAACGCCTGCCAGATTGTGTCGTACAGACCGGCGTTCCGGATCTCTTCGAGATAAATCTTGTCGGCGGCTCGCAGGATATCGAGGCGGTCCTTGGTGATGACGCCGGGGACCCGGATCGCCAGGCCCGGACCCGGGAACGGGTGCCGGCCGACGAAGCTGTCAGGCAGGCCCAACTCGCGGCCAAGTGCCCGTACCTCGTCCTTGAATAACTCACGAAGCGGTTCGACCAGCTTCATGTTCATGCGCGCCGGCAGGCCGCCCACGTTGTGGTGCGATTTGATGGTCACACTCGGACCGCCGGTAAACGAGACGGACTCGATCACGTCGGGATAGAGCGTTCCTTGCGCGAGGAAATCGGCACCGCCGACTTTCTTTGCTTCTTCCTCGAAGACGTCGATGAATAGCTTACCGATGGTTTTGCGCTTCACTTCCGGATCGGACACGCCCTCAAGCTCGCCCAGAAACAGGTCTTCGGCGTTCTTGTGGACGAGCGGGATGTTGTAGTGATCGCGGAAAAGCGACACGACTTCGTCGGCTTCATTCGCGCGCATCAGGCCGTGATCGACGAACACGCAGGTTAACTGGTCGCCGATGGCTTCGTGCAGCAGAACGGCGACGACGGAACTGTCGACCCCACCGGAAAGCCCACAAATCACGCGGCCCGAGCCTACTTGCTCGCGGACTTTTGCAATCGCTTCGTCCTTGAACGATGCCATCGTCCAGTCACCCTTGGCGCCGCAGATATTGTGCGTGAAATTCTTCAGCAGCTTATGGCCGTCGGGCGTGTGCATCACTTCCGGATGAAACTGCACGCCGAACAGTTGGCGTGCTTCGTCGGCGATGATGGCGAACGGCGAGCCGTCCGAAACACCGACGACGTTGAACCCTTCCGGGATCGCATCGATGCGGTCGCCGTGGCTCATCCACACCTGATGCCTTTCACCCGGCTTCCACACGCCTTCGAACAGGCAGCTTTCGGCCGTGATCTCGACAAAGGCGCGGCCGAACTCGCGGTGCGTGGAAGGCTGCACCTGACCGCCCATTTGCTGCACCATGGTCTGTTCGCCGTAGCAGATTCCGAACACGGGCACGCCCATCTGGAATACGGCGTCGGGTGCACGCGGCGTGGTCGCCTCGTGCACGCTGGCCGGTCCGCCGGAAAGGATGATGCCCTTGGGCGCGAAATCCTTGAGGGAATCTTCCGTGACCGCGTTGAACGGATGAATTTCGCAGTAGACGCCGGATTCCCGGACCCGGCGTGCGATGAGCTGTGTCACCTGCGAGCCGAAATCGACGATCAGAATACGGTCGTGATGCTGGGTGATGTCAGACATGAGGTCTGATACTTGATTGTGCGCGGATTGAAAAGAGGGAAGCAGCCATCGCGCGCTTCAAGCCTCAGCGTGCGGACCCGGGGAAGTCGAATCCACGGGAAAAATGACGCGGAACGTTGATCCTTTGCCGGGTTCACTCTCAATCTCAAGGGTGCCACCGTGAAGTTCGATCATTTCCAGGCACAACTGCAAACCAAGCCCGGTGCCGGTTTCGCCGGCTGTCCCCTTGCGCGACGTGCTGGCCCCGAGATCCAGCAGTTTTTCGCGGATTTCCGGGGGGATTCCGATGCCCTGGTCCGAAATGCGAATGCATGCAGCGTCGGCATCCCGCGTGAGCGACAGCGTGATGCGGCTTCCAGCATTGGAAAATTTCACGGCATTCCCGATGAGGTTCCGGACGATGGTTTCGATCATGTGCGGATCGACGATCGCGTCGAATTCGCTTGGTAGGTCAAGTTTGAGCTCGACCGATTTCTGTTCCGTCATCGGGCGGAGAATATTTGCCGTTTCCGACAGCAAGGCCGGCAAATCCGTATCAACCGGTGCGAATCGGAGATCTCCCCGTTGCAGCCGGCTCCACGCCAGGAGGTTTTCGAGCAATTGGTGCAGGTTGTTGGCGGCCTCGTTGAGGTCGCCACTGTACTCGACGATTTTCTCTCTGGGCAGCTGGTCGGCGCGATTTTTCAGGTAATCGGAGACACCGATCAGCGAGCTAAGCGGTCCGATCAAGTCGTGCGCGATAATCGAAAAGAACTTGTCCTTCTGCTGGTTGAGCGTCAGAAGTTCGTCGTGCTTTCGCTGCAACTCGCGCGTCCGCGCCGCGACCTCGTCCGACAATGCCGTCGTGTGCGCCGCGACCGCGGTTGCCATTTCGTTGAAGTCCAGCCGCAGTCTTCCGATTTGATCGGGCGTGTCGTCGATCGGTTCGTCAACGCCCGGTGATTTCCCGTCCCGGAACGCGCTGACGGCCCGGTCAAGCTCGTCGATACGCTTCAATACGATTTTGTCGAGGGCGACACCCAGTGCGGTCAGGCTGACCAGGACGGCGAGCGCGACCAATACAGCCAGCGGGACGAAGTAGTGCCCGAGGACGAACATTCGGAGTTCGATCACGGATATGCTGTACCAGTTGACTTCGGGCATAAACGTTGCGCCCACCAGCACGTCGCGGCCGTCAATCGTTACGGCAACCGTCGCAGCTTTGTCGGGGGCGGCCATTGCGTCCTGTAAAGCTTGCTTCAGCAGATCGCGGTCTTCGTCCGTATCGAGGATATTGAAGATGGTATTCTTGAGGTTGTCCGGCTTGGTCAACGCGTCGTGTTCGATCAGGTCGACATTCGGATGTGCTTGGATCGCGCCGTGGCGGTCGACATAGATCGTCGTCACGCCGTCCGGCTGGCTCTTCTGCAGATCGTCGATGAACGCGGTCAGGTCTATGCCGGTTCCGACGATGCCCACCACCTTGTCGTTAGACGGATTGCGAATGTTGCAGTTGAACCAGACTTTCGTTTCACGAATGGCGCGATCGAAATCGATGTTGAGATAGCAGACGCCGGGCAGCGCGATGGTGCTGAAGTACCAGGCATCGTCTCGATTGTCTTTTGCGAGGGTATACTTCACAAGCGAGTCCGGGTCGCTTCCCGGTGTTTCATTGAAATAGAATTCTTTGGTGGCGTCCGGAACGAAGAAATAATTGCCGTCGCGAAACATCGACCGATAGCGTTCCAGCGTTTCAAGCCCAGGTACGCGAGCCGCCGGGTCGTTCGGATTTTGTGCGAATTCGACCATGGCCGGGTCTTGTGCGAGCGCCATGGCCAATGTGTATTCCCGGTTGAGCGGCAAGGCGGCCCGGGCCTTGTCGAGCAGCACCTGATCCGCCGAAATCCGTGCGCCGAGTTCGCCGACGATATTGTGGGCCAGGAGCCAGAAGACAAACAGCAGCGAGGCACTGATCGCGAGCGCGATCGGAACAGCAAGAGCGATAAACCTGTATCTGAGATTGCCGTTGATGCTCGGCGGCAAAAGATTTCGCATTACGCCCTTTCCCGGCGGTTCAGCACCTAAGTGGCGCATTGGAGGCGTCTTGACGCTTCGTTAACCATTTTATCACCGAATCGCGCGACAATGAAAACGGCGATTAGATCGAGTGTATAGCGAGACCCGGGGGAACTGTTCTTGTCTAGGCCAACGCGATATTTGCACGTCGGATGCGGCGCCTTATTTTTGGCGGTGGCGGTGTTTGGCGCGGGGGGCGACAGCCCGGCGCTGGCACAGGGTGCGGAGGCGAGTGCCGCCGAACCGCCGAAGGTGCGAATCACCAAGAAGGACTGCAAGCGGATTATCCGTCACCAGCCGTCGGCGGATGTCGCTTACAAACCGGGTGTCGATGTCCGGGGGAACCCGGTTGCAGCGGCGGATGTGAACGGTGGTTTCACCGTCCCTCTGCCTGACGTTTTCGAGTTCAATATCACCAAGGATCTGACCGCCTATCTGGATGGACCGGAAGAACAGCTTGCGGCGGACAAGGCGGCCGCGATCGCTGCGGAGCGTTCGGTCGCAGCGACGAATGCCGCCGTGTCATCGGCGGAGACAGCGGTTACGGAAGCGCAGGCGGTCTATGACGACGCGGTTACCGCCGCGGAAGCGGCAGCCGCTGCATCTGAAGCGGCGCCCAACGATACCGACCTCGCTGCGGCGGCGACATCGGCGCAGGCTGAAGCCGATGCGGCGGCGGCCGGGCTTGCGACGACCCGGACGGCGTACAGTTCGACGCAAGCGGCGGCAACGTCCGATGATGTGACTGGCGCACTTGCCGGGGCACAATCGGCCAAGGCAGCCGCCGAGGCGACGGCGGCGGCGGCGGGCTTGGACGCAGACGCGGTTTCGGCGGCGACATCGGATACGTCCGCGGCGCTGACCGAAGCGGCGCAGGCGGCAACGGATTCAGCGGCAGCCGACACGGCGGCGCTGCAGGCGATGGAGACGGTATCGAAAAGCGCCGACATGACGCTGAACGTGGGGACGGTCCGCTACAACATAAATACCGGCGCGATGACCTTTAACGGCAAGCCGTTGAACGATGCATCGGAAGCCGAGCTGGCTGAAAAATGCCGTTCCATGATGGAAGCAAAATAGCGTTCGATTAGAAACACTGGGTGCGCTGCTTGCGGCACGTGGATTTGCAGTTGTTGTCGGACCCGCAGCTTTGCAGGCATTGCTTGTAGATTGCACCGCAATCGCGGCCCTGACCGGCCCCCGTATTGCCCGAACCATAGCCGCATTGAAGCGCGCAAGCTTGCTTCTTGTCGGAACCATACGTTTCGATGCAGGTCTTGAGGCAAATAGCCGGATCGCCGGCGGCTTCAACGGTATTTAGCGGGGGTCCGACGCTGAGCGCCAGAGCCGCCAGGGCAATGAACAGAAATGCGCGCATGTGCAATCTCCTCGAATGCTGAATTTTCAAAGCTAGCACGGCCATGCCGCATTGAGAATTCCCGTGGGTGCGCTAAGCTTGTGCGTATCACAAAGGCGCCAGACGCCGAAATAAGCTTAGGGAGCTGAAATCAATGGACGGAAACGTGCACCCGCACGATGTTTGGTCGCGGGAACTTTTCAAACAATTCAAGGACGCGGGCGTCAGGCTGTACAGCTATATCCCGGACGCCGGTAATGCGCGTCTGGTGGAACTGGCCGACGCAGATAACGAAACGCGGACCGTGCTGCTGACCACCGAGGAAGAGGGGGTCTCGCTGGCCGCCGGCGCCGATCTGGTCGGCGAGAAGGCCGTGCTGATGATGCAGTCGTCGGGCGTCGGTAACTGCCCGAACTTTCTGTCGTTTGTGAAGGGTGGGAACTTTCCGATCCTGATGATGGTCTCGATGCGTGGCGATTACGGTGAACAGAACCCGTGGCAGTACCCGATGGGCGAGGCCGTGGAGCCGATCCTGGAGGCGATGGGCGTGTTGGTCTTCAAGGTCGAGCGCGCGGACGAGCTGGAAGGTGCCGCGACCGCGGCGCTGAATACCGCGTTCAAGGCCGGGAAATCGGCGGCACTCGTGCTGAGCCAGAAATTCCTGGGCGCCAAGGGCTTTTGAGGGGGAGGAAACGAAAATGACCGAAGTTACGCTTAACCGTATCGGCGCACTGCCGCAGATCTTTCCGAGCCCGGATGATTACCTGTTCGTGACCGGGCTTGCCGGTCCGGCGCGCGACGCCGCCGCACTGACCAACGACGGCCCCAACATGTTCACCATGGCGGGCTGCATGGGCGCCGCGATGACCATGGGCCTCGGCATGGCGCTGGGTGCGCCCGACCGTGACGTCGTGGTCATTGCCGGCGACGGCGAGATGATGATGAACATCGGCTCGATGGCGACGATTGCCAGCCAGGCACCGAAAAACCTGACGGTCGTCTGCGTCGACAACGGCGGGCACGGCGAAACCGGCGGCCAGGACGGCCATACGTCGGTGCGCACCAATCTTGCCAAGGTCGCTGAAGGGTTCGGTATCCAGAACATTCTGACGGTGTCGTCGGATGCCGGGCTTAAGGATGCCGCCGAATTCGTGAAATCCGGCGACGGGCCGCGCTTTCTCTGGCTCCGCGTCATGGCCGGCGAACCGACCAAGTTCAAACGCAACATGAACCCGGCGGAATGCAGAGTGCGGTTTAAAACGGCGTTCCAGTCGGCCTGATCACATTCGTCGTCCTGAACTTGGTTCAGGACCCATGGGACAAATAACGCGCGCGCCACGGGCGGCGGATTGAAATCCGCAACCCGCCCCCGTGGCCAGCCCGCGCGCTTGCCCTTGCACTGCCCAAAGGAAGCGATTGATCTCCCTCAATGCCGTCTATTCTCGCGTATGGAAATATCTTCACTCAAAGATACCCGCAACTCGGAAAGGAGGGTGCGATGCTTTTCGGAAATCCGTCGCTGTTTACCCGGATCGCCATCGGCAAGGGCGTCGGCTTTGTGCTCGGCATCATCGGATTTTTTGTGCTGCCATGGTTCTGGCCCGAGGTGCCGATGGAACTGCGCATCGGTTTCCTGTTTTGGTACGCGACCGTGGGCGCGATGATCGGCGTGTTCGGGGTCGTCACCTGGCATCCGGTCCTGCATCTGCCGATGCCATGGTGGTTCCGCGCCCCGCTATTGGGGGCCTGGATGAACCTGCTGGTCGTCCTGATCGCGCACACGGACCTGAGCGCTATGATGGCAGCCGGGTTCGGCGCCGAAAGCTTCCTGAATTCATCCTATTGGTTGGTGCCCGAAGGCGCGCTGGTCGGCCTGTTGATCGGATATCTCTGCACGAAATTCGGTGGGGAGGGGAAGGGAGCTGTCGACGCGGTGTCGAAACCGGGTTGAGTGTTCACCCCCTCACCTAACCTCTCCCCCTGAGTGGGGGAGAGGGATAAGTGGTTGGGCGCATGCGTCAGGGGGCTTCCCGGCCACTTAGGTGGGGGAGAGGACAGCTGGTGAGCCAGCCCTCAGTCGTCTTCGCCGGCTGCCGGAACCTTCCTGGACTCGTCGAGATACTCTTCCTTGTAGAGTTCCCCGCCTTCTTCCTGGAAGCGTTCGGCCATCTGCTTCATGCCGTCGTTGGAGTAGCTGCGCACCAGATTGGTGATTTCCATGGCGCAGAACTTCGGCCCGCACATGGAGCAGAAGTGCGCCGTTTTGTGCGCTTCCTTGGGCATGGTCTGGTCGTGGAAGTCACGTGCCCGATCCGGATCGAGACCCAGGTTGAACTGGTCCTCCCAGCGGAACTCGAACCGCGCCCTTGAAAGCGCGTCGTCGCGGGCTGCCGCACCCGGGTGGCCCTTGGCGAGATCGGCGGCGTGCGCCGCGATCTTGTAGGTCACCACGCCTTCCTTGACGTCGTTGCGGTCGGGCAGGCCCAGGTGTTCCTTCGGCGTCACGTAACACAGCATCGCCGTGCCGTACCAACCGATCATGGCGGCGCCGATGCCGGACGTGATGTGGTCGTAGCCCGGCGCGATATCGGTGACGAGCGGGCCCAGGGTATAGAACGGCGCTTCGCCGCAGACCTCGAGCTGCTTCTCCATGTTGTGCTTGATCTTGTGCATCGGCACGTGGCCGGGGCCTTCGATCATCACCTGGCAGCCCTTGTCCCAGGCGACCTTGGTCAGTTCGCCCAGCGTCTCAAGCTCTGCGAACTGGGCCGCGTCATTGGCGTCCGCGCCCGAGCCCGGTCGGAACCCGTCACCGAGCGAGAAGGCGACGTCATAGGCGGCGCAGATATCGCAGATTTCCTCGAATTTTTCATAGAGGAAGCTCTCCTTGTGGTGCGCGAGACACCACTGCGAGATGATCGAGCCGCCCCGGCTGACGATGCCGGTCACCCGGTCCGCCGTCAGGTGAATGTGCTTGAGGCGGATGCCGGCGTGGATGGTGAAGTAGTCCACACCCTGTTCGGCCTGTTCGATCAGGGTGTCGCGATAGATTTCCCACGTCAGGTCTTCGGCGCGTTCGACTTTTTCGAGCGCCTGATAGATCGGTACGGTGCCGATCGGCACGGGCGAGTTGCGGATGATCCATTCGCGGATGTTGTGGATGTTGCGCCCGGTCGACAGGTCCATGACCGTATCCGCACCCCAGCGGATCGCCCACACCATCTTGTCGACCTCGTCTGCGACCGACGACGTCACGGCCGAGTTGCCGATGTTGGCGTTGATCTTGACCAGGAAATTACGGCCGATGGCCATCGGCTCGGTTTCCGGATGGTTGACGTTGTTGGGAATGATGGCGCGGCCGCGCGCCACTTCGTCGCGGACGAATTCGGGGGTCACGACGTCGGGGATCTCGGCGCCCCAGCGCTCAGCCTCGGCCTTCAGTTTGGCGAGTTCTTCCGGCGCGATCTCGCGGAGCATGTTCTCGCGGATCGCCACGTATTCCATCTCGGGTGTGATGATGCCCTGGCGGGCGTAAGCCAGTTGCGACACGGATTTTACGCCTTGCTTTGCGCGGCGCGGCTGATTCCTGATGGCGAACTGCGGTACCAGCTTGTCTTCGCCGACATTGCCGTTGTCTTCGGGTTTGACGTCACGGCCTTCATAAAGCTCGGTATCGCCTCGTGCGTCGATCCAGCGCTCGCGGATACGCGGCAGACCGGCGTCGATGTCGATCTCGGCGGCCGGGTCGGTGTAGATGCCCGACGTGTCGTAGACAGTCAGTGGATCTTCGTTCGCACTTTCGTGGACGTGAATGCGGCGCATCGGCACTTTCACGCCGTCCAGGCGTTCGCCGTCCACATAGAATTTCTCGGACGCGGGCAGCGGCCCATGCGTCACGTCTGCATTCGCAGGTTTGCGTATCTGGTTCATCCTGGGGTCCTCTCCAAAAACGATTTCAAAGAGACCCGGGACGGTTTCAGGAAGGAAGAACGGGATTAAACGTTCGGGTTCCGATCCCTACGCCGGTGTCACCCGGATCAGGTTCAACGGGTCACCACGGCCTCGAACGAAATCGTTCGATAAGGTGGAATCTCAGCCCCTCTACCGGGGCCCCCCGCGGAACGGTTAACGGCGGAATGTTGGGTTTTTTCCGGCGTCGGGTCAAGGGGGCCTGAGGATACCCGGCAAAAATCCACTTGGATTTGAGCCGGATCGGATTTTTTTCATCCGCATGTGATCCGGACGGCACGGCGGGGCGTAAATTAGTTAGACAGTTAAGCAACCGCCCCCTGACGTCATCTCCCCCTGAGGTTGCTTGCGGTCAAAATCAGTTGAGCCGCCGGATACCGCTCTGGCGGCTCAATTATTTCCGGTCCGACATTGAACCCATCCTTTGCATATCTGTCACAAAAGCGACATGGCCTTCACGTAGGCTGCGCGCAATTCCGGCGCCCACGGGGCAGCCGGGGCGATGAATATGACGGATGACTGCCGGTGGGACAAAATCAGAATATGACGTATGCAACACCGACATCTCTTATTCCCGAAGTTCCGTCTTTCTCCAGCAAGCATCGCTTTGAAATGCATGATATCGCGCGCTGTGTGCGGCCGATTGAACCTCATATCGCGGGTGTCGAGGCGATCGAAATTTTTAACCGCGACCCGACCCTGACGGCGATGCCGGTCATAGACGACGGCGATGTCGTCGGCTTGCTGACCCGTCAGAAGGTTTTCTTGAATTTCTCGCGCCAGTTCGGCCATGCCGTGTTCGCTCGGCGACCGGTATCCCGCCTGATGTCCTCGTCCCCTCTGATCGTCGATGCCTGTACAACGCTCGACGAGCTCCGGCATCGGGTCATCAACGAGGCACCGACGGCGTTGGAAGATGGGTTTGTCATCACTAAGAACGGCCGTTATCTCGGAATCGGCACATCGCTCGGGATTCTCAGACTGGGGATGGCGCAGACCGAAAGCCGGGCCCGCGAGCTTGCCGAAGCAAAAAGGGCTGCCGAACATGCGAACGCCGCGAAGTCACGGTTTCTGGCGAATATGAGCCACGAACTACGCACGCCGCTGAACGCGATCATCGGGTTCTCCGAAATGATCGCGGCCGAGACGCTTGGGCCGCACAACACCCCCCGCTACAAGGAATATGCCGAAGACATCAACGGCAGCGGCAGATTACTGCTCGACATCATCAACGACATTCTCGACATGTCGAAGATCGAAGCCGGTCATTTCAAGCTTGAACTGGATGCCGTCGACATACCATCGATCGTTCAGGGCGCGGTTCGCCTTGTGCGCGACCGGGCCGACAAGAAAGGCGTCATTGTTGCCATCGACATGGATAAAGATTTGCCCAATCCTCGTGCCGACGTTCGTGCCGTGCGGCAAATCCTGCTGAATCTCCTCAGTAACGCGATCAAGTTCTCCAGAACCGGGACCGAGATAACGGTCCACGTCGACGTCACCCCCGAAACCTTGAAGATATGCGTTGCCGACCAGGGCGTCGGCATCTCCGAAGGCGATCTGAAACGAGTGTGTGACCCGTTCTTTCAGGTCGAAAATGAAATGACCCGAAAAGAGCAGGGAACCGGCCTCGGCCTTCCAATTGTGGTTTCGTTGGCTGAGCGTATGAAGGCGGGGTTCGATCTGGAAAGTGAGGCGGGGGTGGGGACGCGGGCAACGCTTACGCTGCGGCGCGCGGGTTAAATGTTACTCCGCCGGTGCCGGTAGTCGCGCACCGGCATCGCCAGGCTCAGGCGGCATCAGTTCGTCGCCGCCAAAATCGGCATCGGTGATCACTTCGTCACCCCATTCATCGAGAATTTCGCGTTGGGTCTTGCGGAGCTGCTGCAGTCGCCGCTCCGACATGACCTGAATAAACGATGCGATGACAGGCGGCAGGGACAGATAAAGCATCCAGCCCATGCACGCCCCGCCGTACATGACCGCCAATGCGAACACATCCGTGAGTAGGGTGATCGCTTGGTTAAGGCTGTGATCGCCGAACCACAAATCCATCAGATACGGAAACACGCCGCAGAAATTCAGGCCACCTACACAGAATGTGGCGGAGCGCTCCTCCGTCCGGTCCACGATCATGGCGACGAGGCCGGGGAGCATGCCGAAACCGAGCAGCATTACCGTCGGCAGCGCCACGATTAGCAGCAGCATGAATATAAGCAGGCCCCAGACGAGAATTCTCATGTCCGCCTCGCCTTCACAAAATTTCCGAGAAGAACATGATTGTCACGGCGATCATCGTCGTGATGATGGAGATGGTTGCGGCGGTCTTCTGTCCGGTTTTCTCCGCTTTGACCTGTAATTCGTTGCCACTGCCCTCGATCTCCAATATTTCGTTCGCGCAAGCGCTGTATTCCTCAACCGCATCGGCGTAACCGTCCTGGTCTTCGCGCCGTTTCTCGGCGTTGTCGATAAGGTCGAACAGGTCGGGCAGGCTGCCGCGGCGGACAAGTTTCGGAATTTCCTTTTCCAGTTCGCGGCGCGTGGTACGGCTGTGATATGCGTTGATGGCTGGGCCAAGCAGACCCCCAATCCAACTTGCTAAGCCGAATACCGGTTCCGCCTTAAGCTTCCATTGCAAGAATGCCAAGAGGCTCAGCATGCCGATCACGGCGGTGCTTTCCTTGGCTGCGGCGAGGGCACGAAGGTGCGGGTGGATATCTTCGGTGAAACGCGCGGCAACGAATGCGGTGACGTGGCGGTCCATCGGTTTGTTGTGCGAGTCGGCATGATTGGCGGCACGATCGAGCGCGGGGAGTAGTTGCTCGATCTCAATGATGCCGTCTTCGATTATATGCGGACTTTGGCACGATAGGCCGGGGTTCAGTTCATACAGGCAGCGTTCAAGACCGAAGCCCGGTTCTTTGTTCGACAACCAGGCTTTGAGTTGCGCGAACATTTGGGATACCTCGATGCTGTCGAGAAAGTTTGCGCGGTCGCTGACCCAGAATTGGTATATCTCGCGTGTGATAATCTCGGTGAGCACCTGATAATTGCCGTTGCGGATGATCTCCATCGCCAGCATCGGCCCGAACCCATCCAGATATACCGAGACGCCCTTGTATCGGATCGGCCCATAGGGATCCATCGCGGCACAGCAGCGGGCGACCAGATACTCCTCGGTGCCCTGAAAGTCGTCCTTGTGAAAGTTGGCCGTGTCGACGAAGCCCTTGAGCGTTTCCGACAGGTTTCCCTCGTTCAACGAACGCTTCATCCATGCATGGAACGTTTCGTCCTTCAAAAGGCGGACCGCTTCCGGAATCTGGCGGTTAAAGGCGTGTGCCAGTGTACGTACGTTGGTGTGATCGCGCCCGCCGAACCGAAGCGGCGAGTCGCCCCTGCGTGCCGGCTTCTTCTGTTGCGGCGTCTGTTTGAGACCATTGAGCCAGTTCGTGATCTCGTCGAGACCCCAGCGGTCGGTCGGCGTGTCCGATAGAAGACCGCGTAGCGGCTCCAGCAATGACAAGGGAATGCGCGCGTTGCCGCAGATCGCGGCATAACTGCCGAGATTAGTGCGGCGGAACAACAGGTCTTCGCCCTTCATGCGCTCAATCGGGTTGCCGCCGAGGGTCAGAACGACGAGCGATGCGCCAAGGGCGTACATGTCGTCGACGGTAGACCCGGTGCCTCGGCCGGCCGGGTTGGCGAGCGCACGTTCCAGCGGTTCGTACATGAGCGGTTGGTCGAACCCTTCGGGCGCGGTCACGCAATCGCCGAGGACGATTTCCTGCAGGTCTTCATCGACGAAGTAAATGTTGTCCGGCCGCACTGCCCGGTGGGCAAGGTTCAGCGAGCGAATGTGGCGAAGCCCATCCACCATCGGCTGGATCACCTTGCGGGGAATATCGTATTCCGTGATCCGGGCCTGATTGTTGCGGACCTGGGTCAGCACGCGGCCACCCATCGGGCGCTCGTAGATAATGATCATGGTGCGTTGGCCGATGATCGGCCAGAACACGGACTCGTGCTCGATCAGTTCGAGCAAGCCGGGCCCCGGATTGGCCTTGAACTGACGCATGGCTTTGGTGCGAAGCGGGATGCCCGGCGTGCAGACCAGAGCAAAAAGATTGCGCGACAGATCGTGCCGATCTTCCGCCATGAATGCCTTGGCATTCGGCGAATCAAGATCGGGCAACGGCTTATCGCCGTTCACCAAAAAGCGCTCACGAATAACGACCGAACCGCCGCGCACGGGCGCCGGGTCGTTTATTTCGTCCGCGTCTATAGGCTCTTCTGCCATCACACGCGTCCTAACAAGCGTTACGCCTGGCTGCACGTTCGCATGCCGGGCACCTTGACCGAAAGAGTTTCTCTCCGGTTGACCCACCCATTGAATCGCTAAATGTGCATATTCGCAAGCTTTTCCTCCGTTTTTGAGCGATCATGGTTAACGTCGGAAGCCTCGGGGACAGTGCCGGAAAGGGGCAGCAATGAACGCATCAGCACATGTTAAGGAGATACGCCTGACACCCGTACAGGTGCCACTTGCCCGGCCCATGCGAACGGCTTCGGGCGCACTTCCCGGGGCATCGTTGTGTCTGATCGATGTTGAAACGGACGCAGGTGTGACGGGGGCGTCCTATATCTTCACCTACACGCCGAAGATGCTGCGTGCCATGCAGGCCGTGCACCAGGACGTTACGGAGATATTCCAAGGCGCGCCGCTGGATCCCGGCGCGGCGTTTGAGCGGTTTCAGGCGACGTTCAGGCTGTTGGGTATCCAGGGCCTGCTGGGCATGTACTTCGCCGGGATCGAGCAGGCGATGTGGGACGCCTGCGGCAAGATCGTGGATGAACCGGTGGCGACGCTGCTCGGCGGGTCAGCGGCCCCGGTTCGCGCTTACGACAGCTTCGGGTTCATTGACCCGAAAGAAGACCTGCCGATGGTCGAAGATAGTGTCAGGTCGGGATTTAGCGGCATCAAAGTCAAGCTGGGCGTTGGCGATTTCGATGCCGACCTCAAGAGCGTCGCAGCCGTCCGCAATGTGATCGGACCGGACGTCGCCCTGATGCTCGATTACAATCAGTCGCTCGATGTTGCAAAGGCGATCGATTTTGCGGAACGCCTCGCGCCGTACGATATTCACTGGATCGAAGAGCCGGTGCCGGCCGAAGACCTTGCCGGCCATGCCGAGGTGCGCGCGAAGTCGCCAATCAAAGTGCAGACGGGAGAGAACTGGTGGTATCCGGCGGGCGCGGCAAATGCCATCAACGCCAAAGCCAGCGACTACGTTATGCCGGACATGATGAAGATCGGCGGGTTTACCGGATGGATGGCGGCGGCGAAATTGGCTGGCGCAGCCGGGTTGCCGGTATCCAGTCACGCTTTTGTCGAAGTCAGCGCGCACGCCCTCGCGCCGATCCCAAATGCGCACTGGCTGGAGTATCTCGATAAAGCACGGCCGCTCCTGAAAGAGCCATATGATGCCGTTGGCGGTTTCGTGACACCGCGCGGCCCGGGTCTCGGTATCGAGTGGGATCCGAAGAAAGTCGCCGAATTCGCGCTTTGATCAGTCTTCGAACGGATCGTGGACGAGGATGGTGTCGTCCCGTTCCGGACTGGTCGACAGCAGCGCCACGGGCGCGTCGATCAACTCCTCGATACGCCGGATGTACTTGATCGCCGTCGCCGGAAGGTCAGCCCACGAGCGCGCACCCTGCGTGCTTTCATCCCAGCCTTCGAGTGTTTCGTAGATCGGCTTGACCCGGCCCTGACGCACGGTCGAGGCCGGCAGGTGATCAATCTTCGTGCCGTCGATTTCATAACCGACGCAGACATTCAGTTCCTTGAGGCCGTCCAGCACGTCGAGTTTCGTGAGCGCGATACCGTTGATGCCGTTGACTTTTACAGCCTGACGCACCAACACGGCATCGAACCAGCCGCAACGCCGCTTGCGGCCCGTCACGACGCCGAATTCGCGGCCCCGTTCACCGAGACGTTGCCCGATCTCTTCAGTCAACTCGGTCGGGAACGGGCCTGAGCCGACACGTGTCGTATAAGCCTTGGTGATGCCGAGCACATAGTCGATGGCGCCGGGACCCTGTCCCGATCCGATCGCGGCCTGGCCGGCGACGGTGTTGGAAGATGTCACGAACGGATAGGTGCCGTGATCAATATCGAGCATCGTGCCCTGAGCCCCCTCGAAAAGGATGCGGTGGCCCTTGCGGCGCATCTCGTCGAGATCCTGCCAGACGGTTGTCGCATAGGGCAGAAGCAGCGGCGCCATCTCGTTGAGTTCGTTCAACAGGGCGTCACCGTCGACCTCCGGCATACCCATGCCGCGGAGCAGGGCGTTGTGGTGGAACAGCAGGGCGTCGACCTTGTCGGCCAGCACGTCCGTGTCCGCGAGGTCGCCGACCCGAATGGCACGGCGGGCGGTCTTGTCTTCGTAGGCCGGGCCGATGCCACGACCGGTGGTGCCGATTTTGGCGCTGCCGGCGGCCAGCTCCCGTGCCTGGTCAAGATTCTTGTGCAGCGGGAGGATCAACGCCGCGTTCTCGGCGATGCGCAGGTTCTCGGGAGTGACGACGACGCCGAGTTCCTTGATCTTCTCTATTTCGCTCATCAACGCCCACGGGTCGACGACGACACCGTTGCCGATGATCGACAACTTGCCTTTTCTGACGATGCCGGAGGGCAGCAGGCTCAGCTTGTAGGTCACACCATCGATGACCAGCGTGTGGCCGGCATTGTGGCCGCCCTGGAAACGGACGACAACGTTGGCGCGCTCCGACAACCAGTCGACGATCTTGCCTTTACCTTCGTCACCCCATTGCGAGCCGATCACGACGACGTTGGCCATGCGAACTTTCTCCTTCGGATTTAAAGATCGCCGAGCGGCGTGGCTTTGCCGTCCAGCAGAATGTGTGTGCACTCAAGGCGACGCGCTTCGTTGCGGGCATCATCGCCTGACGTGTAGCCTTCGACGGTACGAAATCCCTCGGCGCGAAGCGCCTCCCCGGCGCCGCGTTTGCTACCTTCGGGCAGGTATACCTTTGCCGGTAGGGCCGGCAATTCCAGCGCGCGCAAAATACTGTCGAGAAACAGGGTGAACCCGGTCGCAGCCTCACCGTCGATGTTGTCCGCGGCTTCGTTAACACCCGCCATATAGCGGCCGCCGGTGCCGAGCTCTCCCCGGACATTCGGTGCAAACAGGGTGAAGGTCACGCCGGTGTGGTACTCGAAGCCCCGGTTCTCGACGGCATCGAGCGTCAGGTCGAGCGACGGGTCCGCACGCTCAACCAGCCTGACGATGTCGAGTAGCATATCGCGGGCTTCGGCGGCCGCACCGGAAAGCGGCAACGCGGCAATCTTCGAGGCGACGGCCTCAGCCGGGCCGGACGCCGCCAGCAATTTGACGAAGAGCGCGCGTGCATCGCCCCCGAGAGCGCTTGCGAGCTTTTTGACTTCGGCGGCATCCTTGGCGTCGAGCGCGGCGCGCATGGCTGCGGCAGCATCGGGATCGAAATACATGTCCGCCATCACGTGCGGCACCAGGGTGGGTTGGCAAAGGTCCACCTTGATATCTTCGATCCCCAACATGCGGAGCGTTTCGGCAGCCATCAGGACCATTTCGGCATCGGCACGCGGATCGGTGCTGCCAATTAGTTCCGCGCCCGCCTGGCTGAACTGACGTTCCGGGCGAAGTTGCGAACCACGAATACGCAGCACCTCACCGCCGTAGCAAAGCCGCAACGGGCGCGGCTCGTGCGACAATCGGGTGGTGGCGATCCGGGCCGCCTGTGGGGTAATATCGGCGCGGAGTCCCATCATCCGCTGCGAAATAGGGTCCATGAGACGGAAGGTCTGTGCCGCCATCGCGGCACCGGTGCCCGTCAGCAGGTTATCTTCGAATTCCACGAGCGGTGGCGCAATGCGGTCGAACCCCCGTGCGACGAAAGCAGCGACGAGCCGTTCGCGGGTTTCGATTTCGAATGCCGCGTTCGGGGGCAACCCGTCCGTCAAACCGGCGGGCAGAAGTGCTTTTTCCGTCGCTTTCGTCATAAACAGAGATCCAACTGAAATTCCCCGAGGACGCGCGCTCAGCATGCCACAAGCGCGACTGTTTCGTAACGGTTTTGCACGGGAAGGGCAAGGACGCGAGGTGGTGGAGAAAGGGCAGCCGCCCCAGGTTTAGTCGTCGTTTCGAACAGTCTTGCCGATGCTCTCGACAATCGGGTTCACCATCGAGCGGTGAACGGCCTGATCCTCGCCGACGGGGTAATCGTCCGTAACGCTCCAACCCTGCCAAAGCCGTTTGCCGTCGGTACGGTCTTCGATCGTGGCGTCGATGCGGAACTGGCTTGGCGCAACCTGGGTGATTCCCTTGTCGCGCTTAGGGTTGAGCAAACCACCACGCTCAGAATCAAAGATATTCACGCGCACATCCGGCGCATCCTTGCCGGTATGGTTGTCGCTGTTGCGGATTTCGATCAGTCGGTTCGGGCCGCCTCCGGTCCACTTTCCTTCGGTGTCGCGCGCTTCGAAGCTGAGGATCAGGCGGGCGTTTTGGGTCACGGTGTACCCGGCCAGGCGCAATTCTTCTTCGAAAAGCTCCTTGAGCTTCATGACTTTTTCGGAGTCATCGAACGTTTCGACCGTGATCTCTTTCGTCGGGGGCAACTCGGCAAAGGACACAGCATTGAGGTCCACACCCTGGGCGCGTGCTGCGGAAACGAGCAGAAAAGCGCTCAAAAAAACGGTGCCGAAGGCCGGAAAGCCGAATCGCATCAATAAATCCCCAGATATTGAGAGTCAGGTTTGAACTCAGGGAATCACCTTCCCCACCCGGAGTCAACCAAGTCCGCACCTTAGATGATGGCGTGGCGGACCTTTGCCGAGACCCACTCACTGACGATAACGGTGCCCAATATCACCAGCAGGATCAGCGAGACCTGCGTCCATGCGACATTGTTGATTGAGGCGTTGAGTTGCAAGCCGATGCCGCCGGCGCCGACCAGTCCAAGGACTGTCGATTCCCGAATGTTGATATCCCACCGGAACACGGAGATGCCGGCAAACGCCGGGAGGATTTGCGGCACGATCCCGTAGTGCAGGATTTGCGGGCCGCTGGCACCTGTCGCGGTCACGGCTTCGACCTGTGTAGTGTCGATCTCTTCGATGGCCTCATAGAGAAGCTTGGCGCAGAACCCGATGGAGCGAAACCCGATCGCCAGCACACCCGCCATGACGCCGGGCCCAATGATCGTGACCAGCATCAGCGCCCACAGAAGCGAATTGATGGAGCGGGACGAAACGATGATGAAGAGTGCGATGGGGCGCACGAAAACCACGGACGGGGTGGTGTTTCTTGCAGCCAGAAACGCGATGGGGAACGCCATGACGACGGCCATCAACGTGCCGAGGGTTGCGATGTTGATGGTGTCCCAAATGGCGAGCCACAGCTTGTCCATGTAATCCCACGCCGGGGGCACCATTCTTGACGCCATGTCGCCGGCCTGGCGCGGGGCGTCATAGACGAACTCCCAGATCGTCTTTTCCGAAACCAGCGACCAGCAGTACACGAAGATCATCAGGCAGACGAATTGCACGCCCCAGACAGTGAGCTGGGTCTTGCGGTCCCGGCGTTTCCACAGCTTGTCCGAGGCGGTTTCGGTGACGGGCATGATTACTGCACCCACTTGCGGATATAGCTCGACGAATATTCGACGGCCATGACGATGCCGATGATGACCAGCAGGATCGCCGCTGCTGAATCGAATTCATAACGGTCGAACGACGTCAACAGGGTTGCGCCGATACCGCCGCCGCCGACAATGCCGACGACCGCGGACTCACGGAAGTTGATGTCGAGCCTGTACATCCCAAGCCCGATCATGCGCGGCATGACCTGCGGCTGGACGGCGTAGTTCAGCCATTGGAACCATCCTGCGCCGGTGGCGCGGACGGCCTCGGCCTGCGACGGGTCCATGTCCTCGATATCTTCGGCCAAAAGCTTTCCATAAAACCCGACCGTGCCAACCGAAAGCGCGATAAATCCCGCGAACGGACCGAAGCCGAAAAGTTTGACGGCAAACAGCGCGATGATGATTTCGGGGAAAGTCCTCGAGATCGCGAGAATGGCGCGCGAAGCAAGATAGACCGGCCGCGGTGAGAGATTGCGGGCGGCGCCGAGCCCGACGGGGATAGAAATGGCGATCCCGGCGACCGTCGATATGATCGTGATCCACAGGCTTTCGAGAATACCATCGAAGATATCACCGGCCCGGGACACGAAATCCGGCGGGAAAAACGCCGACACGAAGCGCTGGCCGCGGGGTATGCCGTCGGCGACGCGGCCCCAATTCACGTCCATCGTGCCGAATGCCAGCGCCAGATAGAACGCGCCGCCGACCACCAGGCCCCAGCGCAACATCGGGCTTTCAATGAACGGCGGCTTTTTCCATGTGCGGGATTTCATGTTCGCGGTGTTCATGGCGGTCCTGCGATTATTCGCTGCCGGCAGCGCGTTTGGGCGCCGCATCGAGATCTTCTTCCTCGTCCTCGTCGACCTTTTCGATCGTCGCTTCCCAGTCCTCCTCGCCGTAAATCTGCGTCAGCACGTCGGGTGTTAGTCCGTCAGGCGGGCCGTCATATACGATCTCGCCCAGTTGCAAGCCGACAATGCGCTCTGCAAACATTTGCGCCAGAAGCACGTCGTGGATGTTGATGATCGCCGACAGTTTACGCTCTTCGCAGAGTTCCTTGATCAGCCGCATGATTTGACGCGACGTCTTGGGGTCGAGCGATGCGGTCGGCTCGTCGACCAACAATAATTCAGGCTGCTGGATCAGCGCGCGGCAAATGCCGACCCGCTGGCGTTGACCGCCCGAGAGTTCGTCGGCGCGCTTGTCCACCATATGGTCGAGGCCGACCCGCGCGAGCAGGCGGAACGCTTCGTCGATGTCGGATTGCGGAAACTTGCGAAAATAACTGCGCCAGAAGGGCACGTATCCAAGGCGTCCCGAAAGGACGTTTTCCATGACGGTCAAACGTTCGACGAGTGCGTATTCCTGAAAGATCATGCCCATGCGTCGGCGTGCCCGGCGAAGTTGCCCCTGGCTGAGGGACGTCAATTCCATGTCATTCAGAGAGATTTTGCCGGACGTGGGTTCGACGAGGCGGTTGACGCAGCGGATCAGGGTCGATTTGCCCGCGCCCGACGGGCCGATCAAAGCCATAACCTGGCCGTCCGGCACCTCAAGATTTACGCCCTTAAGGGCCGTATCGCCTGTCTTGTACTGCTTAACGAGATCGACAAGTCGCAACATCGCCCGTTATCCCCCTTAAAGGCTGCGGGGTGCCGGCTTTGCCGTCGGCACCCCGTCCGCAGTGTTTAGCGACCGCTTACTTGCAGTCGTACTTAACGCCGTTTGCGGAATCGATCTTGCGGATGATCTCCCAATCCTTCTTGTGCGTGATTGGGATGAACTTGTCTTCTTTCTTGAACTCTTTCTTGAGCTCGGAGCCTTCCCAGGGGAAGGAGAAGAAGGCGTCCTTGATTTTGGCGACCAGCGCGGGATCAAGGTTGTGCGCATGACCGTAGCCGGTGGTCGGGAAGGTCTGCGACTTGTAGATGGACCGGATTTGGTCCTTCTTGACGACGTCGCGCTGGAACATGCGGTTCATGACCGAGTTGGCGACGGCGGCGGCTTCATAGTCCTTGTTGGCGACGCCGAGCACGGAGTTGTCGTGCTTGCCGGAAAAGGTGGTCTTGAAGTCCTTGTCGGCAACCAGGCCGAATTCCCCCTTCAGCAGGGCCGAAGGCGCCTTGAAGCCGGAATTCGACGTCGGCGATGTGAAGGCCAGGGTATGCCCCTTCAGATCGGCCGGCGATTTGATCGGGCTGTCGGCCGGAACGATCAGTTCCATTTCGTAACCGTAGGAGCCGTCGGCGGCCGCCATCATCGCGAAGGGTACGAAGCCGGCGCATGCCACGGCGATCGGGTTGGAGCCGGTGTTGAAACCCGCAACATGCAGGCGTCCCGAACGCATGGCCTCGATCTGTGCTGCGTTGGATTGAACCGGGAAAAAGACGACCTTCTTGCCCGTTTTTTCGGACATGTGGTTGATGAACCCGTCCCAAACCTTTGCGTATACGGCCGGGTCTTCGACCGGCGTATAGGCGAAGATAATGGTGCTGGGGTCGGCAATTTTGCTCTTGTCCGTCGGCAGGTCGGCCGTCAGGTCGCCGTCCCGGTCGCAATACTGTTTGTCGAGGAAACTGCGCGGGCAGTCTTCGGCGCTGGCAGCGCCACTGAATACGAGAAGGGCCGCGGCCAGCGCGGCGCCGAGAAACTTTTTCATTGTAACCTCCCAATCTCCGATGCGCCCGCTATGTTACGGTTTTATTGCAGCGGACTCTTCGATCATGCAGTCATTTCCAACCGAAATCTAGTGGGGATTGCAGCGGGGCGGATGGGGCCGTTATTTATGCAATTCGATCGGAAACCGTATTTTCTTGAAACGTTCTGGAGAACCTGAATGACTGCCGAAATCGATGCCGCGTGGGCGTTCCGGCGCTATCGGCAAATCCAGGACCGGTTGCCGTCTGCACGGTTTTCGGATCGCTCGGTTTCGTGTGCGGGCAGTTTGGAACTGATCGACACGTTCGACGTCTTCGCGCTCGATTCTTTCGGCGTCTTGAATGTCGGCGAGGCCGCCGTTCCCGGTGCCGCGACGGTGATTAACGAACTTCGCCATGCTGGAAAAAAGGTTTTTGTGCTGACCAATGCCGCAAGCGCGCCCTTGGCGGGACTTAGCGGGAAGTATGAGGCGATGGGCTTCGACTTCGCCGCCGAAGAGATCATCTCGTCGCGCGGTCTTCTGGTGTCCGCGCTGAACGAATTCGATGATGGCATGATCTGGGCCGTTGCGGCATCGCCTGGTGCGGGCCTCGATGAGCTTCCCTGTCATGCAGTCCCGCTCGATGAAACTTCAGTAAGGGACGCCGACGGCATCATTCTGATCGGGATGCGCGAGTGGACGCCGGCCGATCAGTACATGCTGGAACAGGCGCTCATCCGAAACCCGCGGCCGGTGCTCGTGGGCAATGCCGATCTGGCAGCCCCGCGTGAGAACGGATTTACGTTACAGCCAGGTGCCTACGCGCATGTGCTGATCGATGCGACTGGTATTGCGCCCTTGTTTTTCGGTAAGCCGTACCGAAACGCATTCGATGAATTGTTGAAAAGGGCTGGCCCGGAAATTGAGCCCGGCCGAATTATTATGATTGGCGACACGCTTCATACGGACATTCTGGGTGGGGCGGCCGCCGGGATCGCGACGGCATTGGCCACCGATCACGGGATTTTGCGCGGGCTCGACGTCGACGCATGTATCGCTGAATCCGGCATTCGTCCTGATTTCATTATGCCAACGATCTGACCCTCGCCACACTTGCCGTGATATGTAAAATCCCCCAATGACGACGGAGAGAGAATTCAAAGCGGGAGTCGCCGCCGGACATGCCGCGACGGCCGAAGCGGCAGCGTCGATCCTGCGCGAAGGCGGCAATGCATTCGACGCGGCGATTGCAGGGTTCCTTGCGGCATGTGTCGCAGAACCTGTGCTGGCGTCTTTAGGCGGCGGCGGCTTCATGGCCGTAAAGCCAGCCGGCGAAGAAACCGGGGTCTTCGATTTTTTCACCGAAACGCCGCTCAAACGTCCTGTCCGGGGGGACGTCGACTTTCGACCCATCGATGTCGATTTCGGAACGACGATACAGGAGTTTCATATCGGTATGGGCGCGGTTGCCACGCCCGGCGCCGTTGCCGGGATATTCGAGATTCATCGTGCATTGGGGCGTATGCCGATGACCGCAATCGTCGAACCGGCTGTCGAACTCGCCAAGTCCGGGATTCAAGTGAACGCATTTCAGGCATACCTGCTCGGGATCGTTGGGCCCATTTACACCGCAAGCGCATCGGCACGCGCGTTCTTCTGCCGTGATGGTGGGAACCAGCTGTTGCGGGACGGTGACTTTTATCATCCCATACCGTTTGCGGATTTTCTCGAAGCTCTGGCGGTCGAGGGGGCCGGCCTCTTTTACCTGGGCGAGGTCGCGGCGCGGATCGCCGGTATGGACGGGGTTACGATCGGGCGGGACGATCTGTCACGCTACAAGGTGGCGCGGCGGAATCCGCTTCAAAGCCGGGTCAATGGTCACGACGTCTTTTTAAATCCGCCGCCGGCGATTGGCGGCGCGCTGATCGACTTCATGCTTAGGGCGCTCGATACGTCAGATCTTGCCGTCGAGGACGCGCTGGGGGGGCGGCACATGAAGGCGCTTGCCGCTGCCATGGATGCCTGCAACCGCGTTCGGACCGAGAGCCGCATCGATCACGATCCGTTGGCGGGGGCCGCCGCGATTGCCAGGGCGCGCCATCACCCACCCGCATTTCGGGGGACGACGCACATCAGCGTCGCCGATAAGGACGGCAACATGGCGGCGTTGACTGTTTCCAACGGGGAGGGATGCGGTCATGTCGTTCCCGGCACGGGGATGATGCTGAACAACATGCTGGGCGAAGACGATCTGAACGCATCGGGGTTCTTTAAGTGGCCCGAGGGCGTGCGGCTGTCGTCGATGATGGCCCCCGGTATTCTGGTGGCGCCCGACGGCTCATCGACGGCGTTTGGCTCCGGCGGGTCGAACCGGATCCGGACGGCATTGACGCAGGTGATCCTGAACTTGAGCGTTTTCGGCATGAACGTCGGCGACGCTGTCGATGCGCCACGCATGCATTTGGAAGGTGCAAGGCTCTCGGTCGAGCCGGGCATCGATATCGATGCCATCGGGTGGCCGGGAGAGGTTCAAGCCTGGCCTGCACGGAATATGTTCTTTGGCGGTGCGCATCTTATCAAGCGCGATCAGGCAGGCCACGTAACCGGTGCCGGAGATCAGAGAAGGGACGGGGTTTTTGTTGGCCTTTAGGCGTTGTCGGGTGTGTCTTCGTGAATGGGTCTGGTCGGTTGGCGCCGGGTATCGTGACCGATGAATGCGAGCAACAGCTGTACACCCACGATGATCGGCATCGCCGAGAGGATCGCCGTGCCGGCAGTGGCCGGGATGCCGGTGTCAATGCTGCGCCACCAGTGATACGCCCCATACAGGCTGCCGGCCGGCAACAGGATCGCACCCAGAATAAGTTCCAGAGAGGCGATTCCCACCTCGCGGACGAAATAGGTATCGACGATCCGCCGCCACGTGTTGCGAAGATGCCCGAACAGGAAGGTGCAAAAAACGCGGTGTACGACCAGGTGGCTGATTTCTTCGCCGTAATGCGCCCGCATCGGGACGTCGCGGACGACCGCATTGAGACCGGAAAGCCGGTAAAGCATATCGGATTCGAAGAAAAACCCTTTGGCGATGTCGTCGAGCGGTAACTGACGGGCGACGTTGGCATGGATTGCGGTAAATCCGTTGGTCGGGTCCATGATGTCCCAATATCCGCTGGATAGCTTCGACATGAGCGTCAACCCCATGTTCCCCATCAGGCGCACGAACGGCATGCTGCGTACTGCATCGCGCCGGTGTAGTCTGTTGCCCTTGGTGTAATCCGCTTCGTGTCGAAAGATCGGCATGACCAAATTGGGGATCAGAGACGGATCCATCTGCCCATCCCCGTCGAGTTTGACGATGACGTCACAACCGTCGTCGAGGGCAGCCTTGTATCCGGTCAGGGTGGCGCCGCCGACGCCTTGGTTTTTCTCGTGCCGGCAGATCTTGACCCTGGGGTCTTTGCTGTTCGCTTCAACATAGTCTCCAGTGGCGTCGGGGCACTTGTCGTCAATGACATAAATTGCAGATATATCCGCTCCGATGCCGCTGAGAACATCCAGAATATGGGCTTTTTCGCGGTAACACGGAACGACCACGGCGACCTGGAATTCGCCAGCGTTCGGGAGTGTCGGTTCGCTTTTTGCCATTTATTCTTCCCCAGCTTATGGCGCACAATAAATCACCCGGGAATCAGTGAGCAAGCGCCACGAGCGCGCGGGGATATTTCTCGGGTTCGCAAAGTTCTTGAATTAGGTCTAAGATGAAACCCATTAATCCGGTGGGAAGTCCGGAAACGGGTGAGGTTGTGCGAATGGGGGGCGTGATGTCGGACAGTGAGGCATCGTCACTAAGCGGTATACGCATACTAGAAGGCCTTGGATCGTCGGCACTTGCCGAACTCGAGAAGGCCTGCAAGTGGCGCCGCTATGTCGACCATGAGCAGATCATCGACCGCCAAAGTGATTCCACGGACGTATTCTTCGTCGTCGAGGGCCGGGTGCGGATCGTCAACTACTCTCTCTCCGGAAAAGAAATCACCCTTGAGGATCTGACAGCCGGAAGCCATTTCGGCGAACTTTCCGCGCTTGATGGACAGCCTCGCTCGGCGAGTGTGATGTCGCTCGACAATTGTTTGATTGCCGCCCTTTCGCAGGACAGGTTCCTTGCTCTCTTACAGGGGAATTCGGAAATCGCATTTCGGGTTTTGCGCGCGCTTGCGGGGATCATCCGGAATTCGACCGACCGGATCATGGATCTGAGCACTCTTGCAGCAAACAACAGGGTCCAGGCCGATCTGCTGCGCCAGGCGCGGAGCGGGCTGATCGGTGAAAACCAGGCTGAAATACGACCGATTCCGGTACATGGGGACATTGCCAGTCGGGTTTCCACGACCCGCGAAACCGTGGCGCGCGTACTGAGCGACCTGGCCCGGCAGAACATCGTCGAGCGCAAAAAGAATGCGCTGCTGATCAAGGATCTCGCGCAGCTTCGCGAGATGGTCGAGGAAGTCCGCGGCGAATAACGTTGATCAAGTCTTATCCTGTCCGGAACCCAGTAGCGTGAGCCCGGTCACAGATCGTTAACCATATTTTTGCCAAACTCCGTGCATATATTACGCGTGCCTGTTTTCAGGACCGGAGGAGCAAATGGTGACGTGGAAGGCTTTTAGTCTCGCCCTGACGCTAATGATTTTGACGGTCGTGCTGGCTTCCGAATTGAATGGAGGCTTGGCGCCTTTCTAGGTGTCACTTGACGAATGACAGCACCCGGAATAGGTCGGCTACCGGACTTACCATCAATTGACTTGCTACCGGGAATATACCATGCTCGACGCGACGTCCGTGGGGAAAAAACCCGGCTGTCCGCGTAATAGCCTCCAGGGAAATTAGTTGATGGCGAGTAAAATTCTTATCGTTGAAGACAACGATCTCAACATGAAGTTGTTCAACGATCTGCTTCAAGCTCATGGTTACGAAACGGTTCAGACCGTCGATGGACGGGATGCATTGAAACTGGCGCGTGAGCATTCGCCGGACCTTATCCTGATGGACATCCAGTTGCCGGAAATCTCGGGTCTTGAAGTCACCAAAATGCTGAAGGCGGATGACGACCTTAAGGGCATCCCGGTAATCGCGGTCACAGCGTTTGCGATGAAGGGTGACGAAGAGAAAATCCGCGAAGGCGGCTGCGAGGGCTATATCGCTAAGCCGATCTCGGTTCCGCACTTTCTGGACACGGTCAAAAAGTTCCTGAACTGACCGGTTTAAAAAAAAACCGCTGCACATAAAAAAACGCGCCGCTGTTTGAGCGGCGCGCGGCGTTTTAGAGGGCGTTTCAGCCTTCTTATTTGATCTTAGCTTCCTTGAACAGGACATGCTTGCGGACCACGGGATCGTATTTCCGCATCTGCATCTTTTCGGTCGAATTCCGCGGGTTCTTCTTGGTGATGTAGAAGAATCCGGTGTCCGCCGTGCTGACGAGACGAATTTGGATGGTCGCCGGTTTCGCCATGACTTTCGTGTCCTGTCCAAAATCAAAGAACGCCACGCGTTCGAAGAGGCGGCAAGATAGCGGCAACGACGGCCAAGTCAAGGGGGTTCGGAAAAATTCCCGCAGGCACGGCTCAATTGGTGGCTTGCGCGGTGGCCGTGGTCATCCTGAGCGCCCGGGCGTGTAGGCGATGGTTGAGAATCAAGCGCTTGGCGACTTCCAGATCGAAAGCCCCTGAGCGGGTCTCCGCAGGACATCCGTCCCGAAGCAATTGCCGTTCCTCATCGCCGAGCATCGCGCGCCGGCGCCAGGAGACCGTTTTAGCCGCTTGTTCGCCTTCGAGCGCACGCTCAAGAATCCCGGCGACGTGTTCAATATCGGTCTCGCCACTGGTACAGACGGTCGGTACGACCCCCAGCCCATGCAGGATATATCCCGATGGGGCGACGAACTTCGACCAGGTGAGGGTGATTTCCCCGTCGTTGGGGAGGCGAATCACCGTTTGCACGCTGCCTTTGCCATACGAAGACGTTCCGATGACAACGGCGCGGTCGCGATCCTGCAAGGCCGCAGCGACGATCTCGGCCGCCGACGCGGATTTGCCGTCGATAATCACAACCAATGGACGTCCCTGTAATATGTCGGCCCCGCTGGCGCGATAATGATGGAGGCTATCCGGGTGGCGGCCGGATGTGCGCAGAATGTCCCCCTGTGTCAGCACCATATTGGCGACATCGATCGACTGGCGAAGCAGGCCGCCCGGATTTCCGCGTAAATCGAGAATCAGCCCCGAAATATGGGGGGCGTCCGGCAGCACGGCTCGCTTCAGTACGCGTTCAAGCGCATGCGCGGTTTCCTGATTGAAACTGGAAATCTTGATGATGCCGATGCCTTTCTCGACATGCCAATGCACCGTTTCCGGCACGATGTGGGCGCGGGCGACCGCAATGGTAAAGGGCTGGACGGCTTCGGACCTGGCCAGCGTGAGTGTAACCTGCGTATGCACGGGGCCCCGGATAAGGCGTGTTACATCTGAACTGTCGAGCCCTTTGATTTCGTGCCCTTCGACTTTGACGATCCTGTCTCCGGGGCGCATGCCGCTTGTCGCGGCAGGGGTATCGGCAAGCACCCGGGTGACAATGGCGACGTCGTTCTCAATGCGAAACCGGATCCCGATACCGCCGAAACCGTCGCGGCGCGCGCGATTGCGGGTGGCTTCTTTCATGCCGGCATAACGCGAAAAGATGTCGAGGTCGGATAACGCACCGTCGAAGATCGCTTCGTAGATTTTCTCGGATGACGCCGCGCGAATCTCTGGCGAGTTGTCTCTCGCTTTTTCAGTCAAGGCAACTACGGCAGCACCCCAGGCGCGGGCGTCCCTCTCGGGGGGCAATCGCATGCGGCCGATTTCCTCGCCGTATTCGAACATCACGAGGTCGCCATGCTGTTCAGAGAGCGTGACCCCCGCGTCGATCGCGCCCAGACCGCGCAATCCCTCTACGCCGATTCGGCGGAGTTCGACGGGTTCGATGTATTTGTCCGTAATGTTGTCGAAGCCGACGGATATCACCTCGGCTGCAGCAGGTTGAGCAAAGGAAGCAGGTTCAGCGGATTTTTCGCTGCCCTGGAATGCCGCGCACGCCGACAGCGCGAGCATCGCGATGAGCCCGCCCAACTGCCGCAACGCTTTGATTTCCCCAGTCATGGGAGCATTTAAGACTATCTTCGAGGGCGTGTATATGCCCTGCATCACATCTGGCCGATCCCGTTTAACGCGAACCGCCGCTCTTCCCCTTGCCTTTTGACCGTTTCCCGCCGCTCGCATCCTGCGCGGCGCGCTTTTGGCGGCGGGCGGCGCGGCTTTTTCCTTTGACCTTTTTGGGCTTCTGTTTGCGGCCCGGTGGCCGATTCCGAGGGCCGCCGGTTCCCTTGCCGGCGTCGCTCGATTCGCTGCCACCCATGACCTCGAACAGCATGCCGCCGGTGACGGGCGTGACTTCGCGCAGCGTGACTTCGACGCGGTCCCCGAGCCTGTATACGAGCCCGTTCGAGCGCCCGGTCAATTGGTGGCGTTCTTCGTCGTGGACGTAGTAGTCGTCCGGCAGTGTCTTGATCGGCACCAGCCCGTCCGCGCCAACGTCATCCACGGTGATGAAGATGCCGAAGCGTGTGACGCCCGATATCCGCGCCATGAAGTTCGCGCCGACCCTGTCTTTCAGGTAATACGCGCCATATCGGTCCATCGCATCGCGTTCGGCGGCCTGGGCGCGCCGTTCCGTGACGGACAGATGTTCGCCGATTTTCGAGAAATCGCCGGGGTCTTCCCCAAGTGCGCCATCATTCGGTTTCATGCCGCGGATCAGGGCGCGATGCACCAAAAGGTCGGCATAGCGCCGGATCGGCGACGTGAAGTGACAGTAGCGTTTGAGCGCCAGACCGAAGTGGCCAATGTTTTCCGGATCGTACATGGCCTGTGCCTGACTGCGCAGCACCACGTCATTGATCATTTGTTGGTGCGCTGTCCCATGGGCCTTCTTCAATATCTGGTTGAACCGGCGCGGCGTCAGGGTTTGGCCCTTGTCGAACCGTATGTGCACGCTGTCCAGCACCTCGGAGAGCGCTTCGATCTTGGAAAGCGCCGGCTCGTCGTGCACCCGGTACATACAGGGTCGTTTTTTCTCTTCCAAAAATTCGGCAGCGGCGACGTTGGCAAGGACCATGAACTCTTCGATCAGTTTATGGCTATCCAATCGCTGACGTGGTTCGATTCCGGTGATCTCGCCGTTGTCGTCGAGGATGACGCGTCGCTCGCTGCTCTCGATTTCGAGGGCGCCCCGGGCCTCGCGGGCCTTCAAAAGAATATCGAAGGCGCCGTAGAGAGGCTCGATGACATCCTCCATAAGAGGAACTGTCATGTCATCCGGAGTGCCGTCCCGCGCCATTTGAACCTGTTCGTATGTCAGCCGCGCATGAGAGCGCATCATGGCGCGCTTGAATTTCTTGGAGAGGAGTTTGCCTTCGGTATCGATCTTGAGATGCGCGACGAGACACGGCCGGTCTTCGTTAGGCCGAAGCGAACACCAGCCGTTGGAGAGCTGTTCGGGCAGCATGGGCACGACCCGGTCCGGGAAATAGACCGAGTTGCCGCGCTCAAACGCCGCCTTGTCCAAAGCGTCACCCGGTCTGACGTACCAGGCGACGTCGGCAATCGCGACGATCAGCTTGTAGCCACCGGGGTTCTTCGGATCGACGTCGGGTTCCGCATGCACAGCGTCATCGAAGTCGCGCGCATCGGCGCCGTCGATGGTCACCAGGGGAATGGACCTTAGATCGTCGCGGTCGCCCAACGGCGCGGCCTTGGATTTTTCCGCCTGCCGCATGGCGGCATCGGAAAATGCCTCGGGAATACCATGTTGATGCACGCAGATCAGACTGATCGCGGATGCACCCTCGGCTTCGGATATGCGCTCCAGCACGCGGGCACGTTTAAGGCCAAGGCGCGCGCGCGGCCCGTGAACGCCCTGCGCACGAACCAGTTCGCCGGGTAGGGCGCCCTTGTCCTGCCCCTTATCGATGACGAATTCGTGGCGCTCGCGTTTATCGACCGGGCGGATTCGAAGTTCGCCCTCCGCCTCGATGACGATGCCCAGGATATCCGATGGCGCCGCGCCGATGCGGCGGATGATCTTGGCCTCATAGCCGTCTTCGATCTTTTTGAGGCGGCCCAGAACGCGTTCGCCGGTTCCCGGTGCCGGACCGGGCGCGCCGTCCGGATTGACGTAGATCGTGGGCGGCGTTGCCGCGCTCTCCCATTTGACGGGCTTGGCAATGACTTCGCCGTCAAGATCGGTCCCCGTGATTTCGATCACGCAGACATTGGGCAGTTGCGCCGGGTCATGCACGTTGTGGCCTCGTCCGGGCATGAGGCTGCCTTCGTCCTTCATTTCCTTGAGCACTTTCTTCAGGGTGCGTTTTTGGTCGGCGTCCAACTTGAAGGCGCGGGCAATCTCGCGCTTGCCGACGCGGCCGTCCTGCGCGCGCACGAAATCGGCGATCTCCTGCTTGGACGGAAAAGGGGCGTCGTTCATTGCTCGAAGGTAAGCGTGCGCCCGTCAGCCCACAAGGGGGTGGTTGAATTACTCCGCCGCGTCGGAATCCGTTTCCGACTTCTTTTTGGCAGCGGTTTTTTTCTTCGCAGCGGTTTTCTTCTTCGCCGGCGCCTTTTTCGTGGTGGCACCCTTGCCGCCGCCCGCTTTGGCGTCGATCATCTCGATGGCCTTTTCGAGGGTGACGTCCTCTTTCGCCATGTCCTTCGGCAGACGCGCCATGGTACGGCCCATCTGCACGAACGGGCCCCAACGGCCATCCTTGACCATCAGCGGTTTTTTGCTCTTCGGGTGTTTTCCGAGCTCGATCGGCGGGTCCTTGCGGGGTTTGTCACCCAGAAGGTCGACCGCGCGGTTGAGCCCGATGGTCAGCACATCGTCGTCATCTTTGAGCGATACATACGTGCCGCCGACCTGCAGGAACGGTCCGAAGCGGCCGATGCCGGCGCGGATCTCCATGCCGGATACGGGGTCGATGCCGACAAAGCGGGGTAGGGACAACAGGCCGATGGCTTTATCCATATCCATGTCGTCCGGATTGACGCCTGCCGGAAGGGACGCGCGCTTCGGCTTGATCTTTTTCTTGCCGTCGAGCTCTTCTTCTCCCAACTGGATATAAGTCCCGTAAGGCCCCTGGCGCAGTGTGACGAGCTTGCCGCTTTCCGGGTCGGTGCCCAGTTCCTTTGGCCCATCGCCGAGAGAGTTTTCAGCCGGGTCGGCACCGAGTGGTGTCGTGAAGCTGCATTCCGGGTATCGAGAACAGCCGAGAAATGCCCCGTGGCGGCCGAGCTTGATCGACAGCTCCCCTTCCTTGCACTTCGGGCAGCTCCTGGGATCGGAGCCGTCGGCGCGTTCCGGGAAGAAGTGCGGCTTGAGTTCCTCATTCAATACGTCGAGGACGTCGCGGACGCGGAGTTCCTGGGTTTCGTCGACCTTGTGTTTGAAGGCCTTCCAGAAATCGATCAGCACCTGCTTCCAATTGACCCGGCCGCCGGAAATATCGTCGAGCTTTTCTTCGAGCTCTGCCGTGAAGTCGTATTCCACATAGCGCTCGAAAAAACTGGCAAGAAACGTGGTGACCAAACGCCCCCGGTCTTCAGGAATGAAACGGCGCTTGTCGATATGCACGTAATTGCGGTCCTGCAGCACTGAAATGATCGATGCATAGGTGGAGGGGCGGCCGATACCAAGCTCTTCCAGCTTCTTGACTAGCGACGCCTCACTGTAGCGTGGCGGTGGCTGGGTGAAGTGTTGCTCGGGTAGCGTCTCGGTACGCTCTTGGCGCTCGTTCTCTTCCAGTTTCGGCAGAATGCGGCTGTTGTCGTCGTCGTCCGAGCCGTCGTCGCGGCCTTCGCGGTAAACCTTGATGAAGCCATCAAAGGCGATGACCGAACCGGTGGCGCGGAACGCGATTTTCCGGTCGGCGGACGTAATATCGACTCCAACCTGATCGAGCACGGCGGCTTCCATCTGGCTGGCGACGGTGCGTTTCCAGATCAGGGTGTAGAGCTTCAGTTGATCGGGGCTCAGATGCCGTTCCAGCGAGTCGGGCGTGCGGCGAACATCGGTCGGACGGATCGCCTCGTGAGCTTCCTGTGCGTTCTTCGCTTTCGACTTATATATACGCGGGCTGTCCGGCAGGTACTTGGAGCCGTAAGTCTCTTGAATGACGTTGCGGCTGGCAGCCACGGCTTCGCGCGCCATCTGCACGCCGTCCGTCCGCATATAAGTGATCAGTCCGACGTTTTCGCCGCCGATGCGCACACCTTCATAAAGGCTTTGTGCCACCTGCATAGTCTTTCGGGCGCCGAAGTACAGCTTGCGCGACGCTTCCTGCTGCATCGTCGATGTGGTGAACGGCGGCGACGGGTAACGGCGCGTCTGCTTGCGCTCGATCTCACCGGTCGTGAAAGTTTCCGCTTCGATGGCGGCGACTGCCTGTTCGGCCAGTGCTTCGGTATTGATCGTGAACTTGTCGAGCTTTTCGCCGTTCATGCGCGTCAGCGAAGCCTTGAAATCATCGCCGCGCGGGGTCTGAAACGTCGCGTCGACGCTCCAGTATTCCTGCGGCTTGAACATTTCGATTTCAAGCTCGCGCTCGCAGATCAGGCGAAGCGCCACCGACTGGACGCGGCCCGCAGAGCGTGACCCTGGAAGTTTGCGCCAAAGGACAGGCGACAACGTAAAGCCGACCAGATAATCGAGCGCCCGACGCGCCATGTAGGCGTCGACCAATTCATGGTCCAGATCGCGTGGATGCGCGAAGGCGTCCTGAACCGCATCCTTGGTGATCTCGTTGAAGACGACCCGTTTGACCGGCTTGCCATCCAGAAGTTTTCTATCGTCGAGCACTTCTTTGATATGCCACGAGATCGCTTCGCCCTCACGGTCCGGGTCGGTCGCGAGGAAAACGGCGTCGGCGTTCTTCACCGCCTTGGCGATCTCGTCGACGTGCTTCTTGGAGCGGCTGTCGATTTCCCATTTCATCGCGAAATCGTCGTCCGGTTCGACAGAACCGTTCTTCGACGGGAGGTCGCGGATGTGGCCATAGCTCGCGAGAACGGTGTAATCGTCCCCGAGATACTTGTTGATCGTTTTGGCCTTTGCGGGCGATTCGACAACGACGACGCTAGACATAATCACCTTTGAAACTGCGACTTTAATATGCCCCGGCCCGATGCCGGACCTTGGGGCCGGGGAGAATTGGCGATATTTAACCCTCCCGTCAACAGGGGAAATTCTTGATGCTCCTTGAGCGAGATGATCGGCAGTTTAAATAATGCAGTGATATCAATGTGTTAAATGGAGTAAAATCTTTTTTGTGTGACGTGACGCTTGAAAACACCCGTTATGGCGAGATCAGGGACACTGCATTGCCCGCCAGGCGCGCCAACCGGCCGGCGATTTCAAGCTCCAACAGAACCACGTGAACGGCCGGGGCGGGGCAGCCTGTTTCACGGATGATGTCATCGATATCGGTGGGTCCGAAATCCAACGCCTGCAGTACGTGCGCGCGTGTCTGATCGACAACTTTATCGTCCACGGCAGGCGCGGGCGGGCCATCAAAGCGTCGCGAACGGCGCTCGCCGAGCGCATTCCCGGACATCTCGGCAAGAACGCGGATGACGTCTTCCGCGCTCTCCGTCAATTGGGCTCCATCCCGGATCAGTGCGTTCGAGCCCTTGACCCGCGGGTCCTGTGGTGCGCCCGGCACGGCGAAAACTTCGCGGCCTTGTTCAAGTGCCATGCGCGCCGTGATCAGCGAACCGGATTTCGCACCGGCCTCAAGCACCACGATGGCGCGCGCCATACCCGAGATGATCCGGTTACGGCGCGGGAAATGACGTGCCTGCGGCGTCACCCCGGTGCGGACCTCCGTACACACGGCCCCCTGAGCAATGAGGTCGTCGTAAAGCGCCTTGTTTTCGCGTGGATAGCAAATGTCGACCCCGCCCCCCATCACGGCAACGGTACCTGTCGCGAGGGCGCCCACGTGCGCTGCCGTGTCGATCCCGCGCGCCATGCCGGAGACGACGAGATATCCGGCTTCCCCTAACTTGGCCGCCATGTCGCGGGCAAACCGCCGGCCGTTGACGGAGGCATTTCGGGACCCGACGAGGGCGACGGCGCGCTTCTTTAACAATGCCGGATGGCCGCGCACGAACAATATCGGCGGTGCATCGTCGATGTGAGCAAGCAGTGGCGGGTAATCGGGCTGCCCCTTAAACAGCATGTGCGCGCCCATCGCGTTCAATTCCGCGATCTCATCCTCGGCTTCTATGCGAGTGCAGAGCCGGAGCGGTTTAGACCGTCCGCCGCGGTTCGCGAGACCCGGCAGGGAATCGAGTGCTTTTTGCGCATCCCCGAAACGTTCAAGTAATCGGTGAAACGTCACCGGACCGACATTTTCGGAGCGAATCAATCGCAATTGCGATAGCTTCTCTGCATCGCTGAATGGCGACGGGATGGTGCCCGGGTCTTCCTGCTCAGCGAGCGGCATTCCCATTGTACGTCCTTTCCAGTTCGCAATGGGCTATGAAAAGACCAGCGGGGAAATTTTACGGGTTGTTCAAGACGTTCTGCGGGACGAGCGGGCGAGGACCATTGCCGGAATGATCGCAATAAGGAAAGCGACGGAAATGATCATGAAAGTGTCTTGGAAACCGAACGTGCGGGCCTGCGCATAAATCGTCCGACTGAGATAATCGTATGCGCCCCATTGCAAGGCGTCATGCGTCAATCCGCCTTCGGACAATAAACGACGAACCTGTTCCAGCATTTCGCGGGTAAACTCGTTGCCGGACGTCTGCGTTGCGGTCAGCCAGTCGGCGTGTTGCGCGCTTCTATATTCGATGAGTGCAGCCGTGATGTTGACCCCGAAAGCGCCGCCGGACTGGCGAATGAAGTTATATGCGCCAGCCGCGGCGTTCAGCTTCTCGGCCGAGATCGAGCGCATGGCCGCACCACCCAGGTTCGGCATGACGAGCCCGAGGGCGAGACGGCTCATCACCGTCAGGCTGGCGATGGTCCAGAACGCCGTATTGACGTCGGACGCCGAGATCAACCAGGTGGCCGAGGCGAAAAGAATACATCCGGCCGTGATCGGGATGTGCGGGGGAACATTGTCGGCAAGCCGTCCGGAGATCGGAATCAGCGTGAAAAGAAATAGCCCGGCCGGCACCAATACCAAACCGGATTGCGTCGGCGAGAAATATTGGACGGTTTGGACGAACACAGGGATGGCATAGTTGGTCGCGAAGTTTCCGGCCCCGAACGCAAAACCGATTGCCATTGCGGCGGCAAACTTCGGGTCCAGAAACAGTGTCGGGTCGAGGAGCGGCGATTTCGATCTGCGTTGCGAGTACAGGAAAAGGGCAAACGACAGAATGCCTATGGCGGCGGTCGCCAGCGTTAGGTCGGACGTCCAGCCCCAGCGGTGACCGTTGCCGATCGCACGCATCACCATGACGAGCGCGAGGCAGACGAGAATGAATCCGGTCCAGTCGAATGGCGGCAGGCGGCGTTCGAACTTCTTTGCCGGCATGAATAACAGGCCGCCGGCGAACGCCAGCACAACCAGCGGCAATGGCATCAGAAATGCGTGCCGCCATGTCAGCAGGTCAATGGTCACGCCGCCCACCAGCGGTCCAAAACTGGGCGCTAGCGTTACACCCAATCCGTACATCCCCACCGCAAAGCCACGCCGCTCCCTCGGGAATACGGATACCATCGTCGCCAATACCAGTGGCTGGATGATGCCGGCTGAAAAGCCCTGCATGATGCGGCCAATGATCAGAACGTCGATGTTGGGGCTGAACGCACATACGAAAGCGCCGGCGACGAAAATGGTCAAAGTCATGGCGTAGGCCAGCCGTTGACCCAAGGCGCGGACGACCCAACTGTTCAGAAGCTGGCTTGCCACCATGGTCGAAAGAAAAGCCGTCGCTGCCCATTGCGCGACGTCCTGGCCGACGCCGTATGCGCCCATGATGCTCGGAACCGCGACATTGACGATGGTCGCGGAAAGGATCATGGCGATGGCGCCCGTGAGACCGCTAAGGGTTACCAGCCAGCGATAAGCTGGGCCGTAGCGGTCAAACTGCCTCTGGATTGCCGGATCTTCGTGGGTCTCTGCCACCGGCGGGGCTACTCTTGAATGGCGATCTTGACGACGACCATCATGCCCGGGCGTAACCTCGGGTCGGGATTATCGATGGTAATCCGGATCGGCAGGCGTTGTGTAATCTTGGTGAAATTGCCGCTCGGGTTGGGTGTCGGCAGTAAGGCGAACTGGCTGGTCGCTGCTGAGCCGATGATCGAGACTTTTCCGGAAAACGGATCATCCGGGTAGGCATCGATATGGATGTCGACAGGCTGCCCGGCTTTTAGCTTTCGGATGACGGTTTCCTTGACGTTGGCTTCAACCCAGACCTTGTCCTGGTTATGCGTCAGCAACAACCGTTGTCCCGGCGTCACGTATTCACCGACATCGACGAAGGTCTTGTCGATAATGCCGTTCAGGGGGCTTTTGATCGTCCGGTCGGAGATATCCAGGCGTTGACGTTCGATCCGGGCGCGGATTTCCGCCTCGCGCTGTTCGAGGACCAAGACGTCGCCGTCCAACACATCCAGGCGTGCGCGATCGGCCTCGACCTCGGCGATCCGGGCCCTCGCCGATTGCAGTTCAGCAACGGCGATCCGATATTCGCGGTCGATCTGTTGATGCTGCTGTTCGGCTTGATCAAGCTGGCGACGCGATGCGACTTTGTCTTCGAAAAGCTTTTTGGCGCGGTTCAGTTCGCGTTCGGCGAGTTCCAACTGCGGGCGCAGTGACGACACCACCACCTCGGCAGCGGCGACGCGAGCTTGTTCAGATTGCAGGCGGCTGTCGATCTGGCTGGCGATGAGATTGCGTTCCGCGGCGAGGCGCGCTCTCTCGGCACGGGCAGCGGACGCCTGGGCTTCGAGTTCGCTCAGGAGAATGCGTGACTCGCGGTCGTCGATTTGGACAAGCACCGTGCCCTCGTCGACGTGTTCTCCCTCGGCGGCCGGCATTTCCGTGATCCAGCCGGCAACGCGTGATGATACGGTCACCAGATCGGCATGAATGCGGGCGTCTTCCTCGAAGACGAACGCAAGGCGTTTGTGAACTTCATAAACCGCAAAATACACGCCACCGATAAGGACGAGGATTGCGAAAATGAAGATCGGTCGGATACGGCGCTTCGGCTTTGTTGCGCCCGGAGGGGTGGTTTCGAAGGCCTGACCGTCGGGCGCGACGCGGTCTTCAGATTTGGATTCATCCGGCATGTTATTCTTCCCAAGTGCCCTGAATTGGGTTTCTGGCGACCCGGGCACGTCGATAAGTTTGCCCCCATTAGTTCCTTTTGGAAAGACCCCGACGGTATTTTCTTTAGATTCAGGGCGTTGCGCATGTTTTGCATTTCCGCTTGAGATTACAGTAACTAGAACCTTTATTGTGCAGGCAAGACAACTGAAACAAAGGATTTCGTCGTGCAAGCTCCGGTTAGCCAGCCTGAAAACAACAGTATCGCTTTCGGTATTGCCGGTATGACATGTGCCGGGTGCGCAAACCGAGCGGAGAAGGCGCTGCGCGCCCTTCCGGGCCTTGAAGAGGCGCGTGTCGATTTCGCGACGGAGCGCGCCGTCGTCGCGACGGGACGCGTTCCCGCGAATGACATTAAGAGCGCTATCGACGATGCCGGTTTCCAGGCCGAGCAATCCGAGATCGAACTCGACGTCGGCGGTATGACCTGTGCCGGGTGCGCGGCGAATGTCGAAAAAGCATTGAATGCCGTGCCGGGTGTCATTGCCGCTGAAGTCAATCTCGCGATGGAGCGCGCGCATGTCACTTGGCTGGGGCACGACGTGTCGAGCGGGGCGCTTGTGAAAGCCGTGGAAGCTGCCGGATACAGGGCGGAGCCGCGTGCCACCGATGCCGAGCGTCGCCGTCAGCAGGCCGCGCGCCAGGCAGAGGAAGACGCAAGGCTGCTGAAACGGGAAACCGCCATGGTTGTGGTGTCCGTGATTTTGACGGCACCGCTTCTGGCGATGATGATTCTGCCACCGTTGGGTGTTCAATATCACGTGCCGGCATGGTTGCAGCTGTTGCTGGCGGCGCCGGTGCAGTTCTGGGTCGGTGCGCGGTTTTACGTTGGCGCCTACCGCTCGTTAAAAGCGGGCAGCGGTAACATGGATGTGCTCGTGGCGCTCGGCACGACGGCGGCTTTCGCACTGAGCACCTGGATCGTGTTTCGCGAAGGCATTGGCACGGTATCCCATCTTTATTACGAAGCCTCGGCCGTTGTGGTGACGCTCGTCGTCGTCGGCAAGCTGATCGAGAGCCGCGCCAAGCGCGGCACAACGGAAGCGATCCGAAAGCTGATGGCACTGCGGCCCGAGCGCGCACGCGTGGAGCGCAACGGGGTTCTCACGGAAGTCTCCGTCGACGAGGTCGTCATCGATGACATCGTCATTGTCAGGCCTGGCGAACGCATTCCCGTGGACGGGGAAATCGAAGCCGGGGCATCGGAAGTTGATGAGTCCCTGATCACGGGTGAAAGCGCACCCGTTACGAAACGGGTAGGCGATCACGTCACCGGCGGCGCCATCAACGGTACCGGCGAGTTGCGGGTCCGCGTCAGTCGTGTCGGCGAGGACACGACGCTCTCCAAGATCGTCAAGCTGGTCGAAAATGCACAAACGGGTAAGGCGCCGGTACAGCGGTTAGTCGATCGGGTCAGCGCGATATTCGTCCCCGTTGTGGTCGCCATCGCAGTATTCGCGTTAGCCGGATGGCTGTTCGTGGGGGCAGGAATTGAAGTTGCTGTTATTAACGCCGTTTCAGTGTTGGTGATCGCATGCCCCTGTGCGCTTGGGCTGGCGACGCCAACGGCGATCGTTGCCGGCACCGGTGCTGCGGCCAGGGCCGGAATCTTGATCAAGGACGTCGCCGTCCTTGAGCAGGCATACAAAGTGAACACCGTCGCTTTCGACAAGACCGGAACGCTCACCCGTGGTGAACCGGCGGTGACCGATGTCGTTGCAATGGGTGTGGAGGGAGCCAGTGTACTGGGGCTAGCCGCTGCGGTGCAGGCAGGTTCGGAGCATCCGCTCGCTCGCGCCGTTCTCGCAGAGGCGGAGGGGCGTGGCATTGAGTTCTCGGCCGCAACGGATACGCGCGCCCATGTCGGGCGCGGTGTCGAGGGCCGGGTCGACGGGGATGTCGTTTTGATCGGTAACCGCGCGCTCATGAAAGAAGCCGGGATCGACGCGGCTGCGGCGGAAGATACGTTGTCGCGGTTCGAGGCTGAAGGAAAGACAGCCGTGATGATTGCGCGAGATGGAGAACTGGTGGGCGTGATGGCGATCCGCGACGAGTTGCGCGCAGAATCGACGTCGGCTATTGACCTGCTCAAACGTCTGCATGTCGGCTCAGTAATGTTGAGTGGAGATGCGCCCCGCGTCGCGGAAGAGATTGGCAACGTGGCCGGGATCGACGACGTTAAAGCCGGGCTGAGCCCGGAGGGTAAAGTCGACGCACTTAAGCTGTTACGTCTGGAAGGCCGGCACACGGCAATGGTCGGAGACGGTATCAACGATGCGCCGGCGTTGGCGGCGGCAGACGTGGGCATCGCCATGGGGTCGGGAACGGATGCCGCGATGGAAACTGCCGGTATTACGCTGATGCGTCCTGACCCACGGCTCGTCGCGGGCGCCGTGCAAATCGCCAGGGCGACCTGGCTGCGCATTCGATGGAACCTGTTTTGGGCATTCATCTTCAATATTATTGGTCTGCCCTTGGCGGCGTTAGGTTACTTGTCGCCGGCGGTTGCCGGTGCGGCGATGGCGATGAGTTCTATCACCGTGGTGACGAGTTCGTTGCTGCTTCGCGGTTGGCGGCCGAGCGGTATCGATACATTGCCTGGAGAGAGCCGATGAATGTTCGTGATGCGGCGGCGCGCAGCGGTCTGCCGCCGAAAACCGTGCGATATTACGATGACATCGGTCTGGTCGTGCCGGATCGGCGCGGAAACGGTTATCGGGACTATGATAACCGTGCGGTCCAGAAACTGGCGTTCTTGAAGCGTGCACGTCAGCTCGGATTTTCGATCGACGACTGCCGTCAGCTATTGTCGTTGTATGAGGACAAGGAGCGCGCGAGTGCGGACGTGAAAGCGCTCGCGGAGACCCACCTGGATGAGATCGACAGGCGCCTCGAGGAACTGCAGCATCTCCGCGACACGCTCAAGCACTTGGTCCATGCCTGTCGAGGTGATGAGCGGCCGGATTGTCCAATCCTCGCAGATTTGTCGGGCGATAAGTAGTTTAAGCAACTTAGAGGCGAAATGCGGTAATCCCTTATTTCCGGAATCTGAGCATTGTGCATCCTATCGTCCGTGCAAAGCGGCGACGCAAGAGGCACAAAGGATTCTGAGAAAGGGCTGGCCACATCACATGGCTATCGCATTAGACACCGGTTTTGTCCACGGTAATGGCCTGGTGCCGGTTTTCATGCAAGCACCACAAGTGCGTGCATTGTGGCAGCACGTCGATTCACTGATGTCTGCATCCGGTCATGTGCCCGTACGTGATTTCGATTTGATGGACATGCACCGTCTTGCACCGGAAATGATCGTTTGTGACGTCGATATTGAATCCTGCCGGAACCGGCTCAGGTTTGTCGGCACCCGCGTTGTCGAGGTGTTCGGTGAAGAAACCACGGGGCGTTATCTCGATGAGGTCAATATCGGACCGTTTCGGTCGCAGCAATTGGCGGCCTTCAACCTGGCAGTGGCCTCTGGTTGGCCCCAATGGATGAAAGTTATTGTGTCTGCAAGCGTGGACAAATCGGTTCCCGCACTGCAACCGACCGGTTTGATTTACGAACGGCTGGTTGTGCCACTTGCCGGAGACGACGGCGCGGTCAAGCAACTGGCGGCCGTCGTGTCATTTCGCGAAGACGTGTGTGAACAAAGTGCGTTCGAGCATGTTGAACTGCCGCCGGGAAGGTATTGAACGCCCGGGACGCCAGGTCAGGCTTTTTGAGCCACAAGCGTCGTCAGCATGTCACCGAAGTCGCTAAGCAAGGCGCGAAGCTCCGGCTCCTCGACCGCGTTGGCGGCACTCGGGAAATCCATCCAGATGCGGTCGCGCTCGGCCTTTTCCGGCCAATCGTCGGAAAGATCGGACACCGTCATCGGATAGACCCGCACGCGATATGCATTACCGTCCGACTGATCGAATTTGGAGTAGGAGTACGTTCCGATCTTCGAGCCCGCGATTTCGCCTCGGATGCCGGCTTCTTCGTAGGCTTCCATCAGCGCCGCTTGTTTCGGCGTTTGGCCCTCTTCGATGCGACCTTTCGGCAAGACCCAGCGGCCACGGCCGCGTGACGTGATTAACAGGACTTTAGGCGTACTGCCTTCGAAGCTATAAGCGAGGACTGCGGATTGAGGAACGGGATTCCTGCTTGCCATGGATGTTGCCCAAATCAGAGATGCGACCGTATTTTCCCAGGACCGGCCACTTTTCCCATAGATATAGTAGCATATGCCCGAAATTTACCGAAACAGACTTTTTATTTGGTTAATTGTATGACACTTTTATGACGAACCGAAAGCGATGCCAATATTCACTTTTTGCCGGGTACTGCCCGGCCTATTGATCTGGACCCGCTTGACGGTATGAATTTCTTTAACAAGCAGCCCAAAGAACCCAAGGACTTAAAGGCCCGACCGCTCGACAAGGATCTCAAACGGATCGGTCAGCTCGAGCATGCGGCCAAGGAAGTGAGGACCAACGCCTATAGTCTGGGCATGGGGCTCCTGTTTCTGGTTGGCGTGTGGATCTTCACGTACGTTTATTCCGGCGGGGAGGCCACGGGAGTTCTGATTGCCGCCGCAGTCATTGGCGGTTACATGGCAATGAATATCGGTGCCAACGACGTCGCCAACAATGTCGGTCCGGCCGTTGGGTCGAAAGCACTCAGCATGGCCGGCGCATTGGCGATTGCAGCGATTTTCGAGGCTGCCGGAGCACTGATTGCGGGGGGCGAGGTCGTATCGACGATCTCCAAGGGAATTATTTCCACCGACACCATTGCCGATGTCGACACCTTCATCTGGGCGATGATGGCCGCATTACTGTCGGCGGCATTATGGGTCAACCTGGCGACCGTCCTGAATGCGCCGGTTTCGACGACGCATTCCATCGTCGGCGGTGTCATGGGGGCGGGGATCGCTGCGGCGGGCTTAAGCGCCGTGAAGTGGCCGGTCATGGCCGCTATCGCCGCCAGTTGGATCGTGTCGCCGGTGCTTGGGGGCGGTATCGCTGCCGCGTTCCTGATATTCATCAAGTGGGCGATCCTGTTTCGCCAGGACAAGATCGCCGCGGCCCGCCGATGGGTGCCGGTCCTTGTCGCCATCATGGCGTCGGTGTTTTCCGTCTACCTGATGATCAAGGGCTTCAAGCGCATCTGGAAACCGGATGGGCCGACGATCGCCCTCGTTGCATTCGCCGTGCTGGCGGTTTCTTACGGCTGGTCGCGTCGGCTTGTCGACCGGGCGTCTGTCGGGATGGAGAACAAGCGCAAGTCGGTTGCCAAGCTATTCACCTTGCCGCTGATTTGTTCGGCGGCGCTGTTGTCGTTTGCCCATGGATCGAATGATGTCGCGAACGCGGTCGGGCCGCTGGCCGCGATTGTGAGCGCGGTTGATCTGGGCACGATTTCGACCAAAGCATCGTTGCCGTTGTGGGTGCTGTTGATCGGCGCCGTCGGGATTTCGGTCGGTCTGGCCCTGTTCGGCCCCCGGATTATCAAATTGGTCGGCGAAAAGATCACCAAGCTCAATCAGGTACGGGCATTCTGTGTGGCGTTGTCGGCTGCGATTACCGTTATCATTGCGTCCGCCTTCGGACTTCCCGTCAGTTCAACGCACATTGCGATCGGTGCCGTATTCGGTGTGGGCTTCGTCCGCGAGGCAATCACGAACCGCGGCGGCGGCGGGGTTGCTGAGACGGGAGCGCTGTATCCGGAAAGGCTGAACGAGATCGACGAAGGGAAGCTTTTCAAATCGTGGCGCAAATACCGTAAACGGCGCTTGGTGCGGCGCCAGCATTTGTTCTCGATCGTGGCCGCTTGGGTGGTGACGGTGCCGGCGTCCGCTTTTCTCGCCGCGGTGCTTTATTTCGTGATCTCGCAGCTGAACTAACGCATATCCTTTCAAATCGAGGGTCAGGGCCGTAAGCTAGCCGGTAATGACAAGACGACGGGCGTAAAGTCCGTAGGGAGGAATTGTGAAGCCCGGTTCGGCACGGAAACCGCGAGCAGGGCGCCATGGTCGCAAGTTCAGGTTTGTCGATCAGCGTGACGCCTATGCTGCGATAGATCTCGGCACCAACAGTTGCCGGATGCTGATTGCCGTGCCCGATGAGGCCGGTTTCAACGTTGTCGATGGGTATTCCCGTGTGGTCAGGTTGGGCGAGCGTGTTTCCGAAACCGGAAAGTTTCAACGCGCAGCCGTGGGGCGAACGATTTCAGCACTCAAGCACTGTGCGGAGCGGATGGAAGCGCGCAACGTGATCAAGGTGAGGGCCGTTGCGACGGAGGCCTGTAGGCGCGCCAGCGATGCAGACGCTTTCATTTCCCAAGTCTACGATGAAACGGGCCTGACGCTCGAAATCATCGGGTCGAACGAAGAGGCGGCGCTTACAGTCGCCGGGTGCGGCGATTTGCTCACGTCAGGGTATAGCAACGCCCTCGTCTTCGATATCGGCGGCGGGTCGACGGAAATCATCTGGGTTGAGACGCCCCGCGGCGGCAGTGCGCGATTGCTCGACATGATTTCACTTCCGTTCGGCGTGGTGACGTTGCGCGATGAATACGGGCCCGAAGCACTGCCGACCGATGTCTTCCATGAACTGCTGAGACGCATTGATGACGAGCTTGAGCCTTTCGACCGGCGTAACCGCATATCGGAAGCCATTGCCGCGAACGCCGTTCGCATGGTTGGGACATCCGGTACGGTGACCACGTTGGGCGCGATGTACCTGGAATTACCTCGCTACAGGCGCAACAGGGTCGACGGACTTGAGATTCGGTTCGACAGCATCCGTCATCTCGGGGGCAGGCTTGCGGCAATGTCATGTGAGGAACGGGTCGCGCATCCATGCCTGGGGCAGGGACGGGGCGATCTGATGTTGATGGGGCTTGCTTTGCTGCGTGCAATCTGCGAGCGCTGGCCCGTCGGCAAGCTCGGTGTTGCCGACCGCGGCATTCGCGAGGGCATTCTTGCAGAGCTTATGCTTGCGGACGGACATGATCGTTTCGGGCCGGCGCTGGACCGGGGGGAATTTTGCGCAATACCGCTACTCAGGGAAAATCGTAATGGCGGGTAAGCGCGGCGCCAAGGGGGCCGGAAACCGGGGTCTTCATACCCGGGTTAAGACGGCCAAGGGCAGGCGTTTGTCGTCGACCCGCTGGTTGCAGCGGCAGTTGAACGACCCTTACGTCCAGGAAGCGAAGCGTCAGGGGTATCGTTCGCGTGCCGCATTCAAGCTGATTGAACTCGACGACAAATTTAAGTTCCTGAAAAAGGGCGCCAAGGTGATCGACCTGGGGGCCGCGCCCGGCGGCTGGACACAGGTGGCGATGGCACGGATCGGAGACAGCGGTCACGTCATCGGTATCGACCTGCTGGAGATGGAAGCCATTCCCGGCGCCGACCTGATCCAGGGGGATTTTCTGGACGATGACGCGCCGGAACGGCTTAAGGCGCTGCTCGGCGGGCAGGCGGACATCGTATTGAGCGACATGGCGGCGGCTTCGACCGGGCATCCTCAGACCGATCACCTGAGAATCATGGGCTTATTGGAAGTCGCTGCCGATTTCGCTGCCGATGTTCTGGCGCCGGGCGGGGCGTTCGTGGGGAAGGTCCTGCAAGGGGGAACCGAGAACGAGTTGTTGGCGGCGCTGAAAAGGGATTTCAGAACCGTCAAACATGCCAAACCGCCGGCCAGCCGGAGCGACTCGGCCGAGGTTTATGTCGTTGCGACAGGGTTTCGCGGGCGCGAGTAGGCTGCTTTGCAGCGAACCTGGGCTGCAATCTGTCAATACAGCCCGTGATTTACAGAATCCGCGCCTCTTGGCGCTTTGTATGCTTGTTAAAGGTTTGGTCCTGTGTATGATGGCGCGCCATCGCCACAGCGGTAATCGGAGGCGCAATGGCACCGCCCAAGATCGACGAAGCTCTCACTTTTGACGACGTTTTGCTGGTTCCCCAGGCATCCAGCGTTTTGCCCGCGAACACGGATACGAAGACGCGGCTGACCAAATCCATTCCCCTGAACATTCCCCTGATCTCGTCCGCAATGGACACGGTCACCGAGCATGAACTCGCGATCGCCATGGCGCAGGCCGGTGGGATTGGGGTTTTGCACAAGAACATGACCATCGAGGAGCAGGCCGCCGAGGTCCGCCGGGTCAAGAAGTTCGAAAGCGGCATGGTCTCGGACCCGCTGACGATCTTTCCCGACCAGACACTTTCCGATGCGCTTCGATTGAAGGCCGAAACCGGATTTTCCGGTATGCCCGTGGTTGAGCGGGATTCAGGCAAGCTGGTCGGCATTCTGACGAACCGGGATATCCGCTTCGCTGATAAACCGGATCAACCGATCAGCGAGTTGATGACGCGCAATACCTCGGAAATGCCGCTGATCACGGTCAAGGAAGGCGTTGACGGTAACGAGGCGCGCCGACTGCTGCACCAATACAGGATCGAGCGTCTGCTGGTCGTCGACGACGACTATCGCTGCGTCGGCCTGATCACGGTCAAGGATATGGAGAAGGAAGAGCGCTTCCCCAATGCCTGCAAGGACGAACATGGCCGGCTTCGCGTCGCTGCCGCGACGGGTGTCGGCGATGCCGGTCGTGAGCGTGCCGAAGCACTGCTGGATGCAGGGTGCGACGTGATTGTCGTCGATACCGCGCACGGCCACTCGGCCGGTGTGCTGGGATCGGTCGGCGACATCAAGAAGCTCTCCAACTATGCCCAGGTGGTCGCCGGCAACGTTGCGACACCGGATGGCGCCAGGGCACTCATTGATGCGGGCGCGGACTGTGTGAAGGTGGGGATCGGCCCCGGCACGATCTGTACGACACGTATGGTTGCCGGTGTCGGCATGCCGCAGTTTTCCGCTGTCATGGAAGCGTCCGAAGTCTGCCATAAGGCGGGCATCCCGTGCATTGCGGACGGCGGCATCAAATATTCCGGCGACATCGCCAAGGCGATTGCAGCGGGTGCGGACGCAGTCATGATTGGCTCGCTGTTCGCCGGCACCGACGAAAGCCCGGGAGAAGTCCTGCTTTTCCAAGGCCGTTCGTACAAAGCCTATCGCGGCATGGGCTCGCTTGGCGCGATGGCACGTGGATCGGCGGACCGTTACTTCCAGGAAGAAGTTTCGGACAATCTGAAACTCGTGCCGGAAGGTGTCGAGGGGCGTGTCCCTTACAAAGGACCGATCGGCACCGTGATTCACCAGCTTGTCGGCGGGCTGCGCTCGGCCATGGGATACACGGGTGCTGCCACGATCGAAGAACTGCGCAACAACGCGACGTTCCGCCGGATTACCAATGCGGGTCTTCGGGAGAGCCATGTCCATGACATTACGATCACCCGCGAGGCGCCCAACTACCGTTCCGACGGATAAGGCCGGGCGGCGTACGGCATGACTCCCGGCGCCCGCGTTCAGGCGACTGTCGATCTGCTCGAGGCAATCGCCGCGGAGAACCAGCCGCCCGACCAGGTTATCGACGGATATTTCCGGACCCGCCGCTATGCCGGGTCCGGAGACCGGCGTGATATATCTACACGTGTCTATGACATCCTCCGGCGTTCGGCCAAACTTGACTGGTGGATCGAGCGGACGGGCCTCGGCATGGAGCCGGATGCACGCCCACGGACAATCGCACATCTGACACTTCAGGAACGGGCCCAGCCTGACGATTTTTCGATGATGTTTTCGGGTGCGAAGCATTGCCCGAGCGCTTTGAGCGCGAACGAGGTTGCGCTTGCCGAAGCGCTCTACGGACGGCCAATGTTGAACCGGGACATGCCCGATCACGTCAGGCTCGAATACCCCGAATGGATGGACCGTTCGTTCCGCGCCTTGTGGGGGGACAACCTCGGGCGTGAAATGTCGGCCCTCAACCAGCCGGCGCCACTCGATCTTCGCGTCAACACGATCAAGACAACGCCTGAAGAAGCCTTGGCGCGGCTGCGTGAAGACTACGTTACCTGCGAACCGACGCCGCTTTCCCCGATCGGAATCAGGGTCGAGGGAAAGGTGCGGCTTGGCGGTACACGAGCTTTCAAGGACGGCTTGGTCGACGTGCAGGACGAAGGGTCGCAGTTGGTTGCACTGCTGACCGGTGCGCGCCCCGGCCATCGCGTCGTCGACTTTTGCGCGGGGGCCGGCGGCAAGACTTTGGCCATCGCCGCGCAGATGTCGGATGCGGGCAAAATCGCGGGGCAGCTTTTTGCCCTCGATATTTCTAAATTCCGCATGGATCGGATGGTGCCGCGGCTCAAGCGCGCCGGTGCGATGGCCGTTAAGCGCCGGGTGATATCCGCCGTCGACGAGCCCTGGATCGATGAGAACGCGGGCGCCATGGACCGGGTATTGTGTGACGTGCCTTGTACGGGGACGGGAAGCTGGCGACGGAATCCCGACGCCCGATGGCGGTTTACGCCCGAGGATCTCGCAGAAATCCGCCAAACCCAGCAACGTATTCTGAAGGATGCCGCAAAACTGGTTAAGCCAGGTGGACGGTTGATCTATGTGACGTGCTCATTGCTGCAAGAAGAGAACGAGCAGCAATTGGCCTGGTTTATCGAAAATGATCCGCGCTTCGAAGCGCTGTCGATCGAGGATGTCTGGAGCAAAACAGTCGGCGGTCCGCCGCCGCCGCCCGGGCCGTCGTTGCGGCTATCGCCGGCGTCCACCGGTACGGACGGTTTCTTCTGTGCTGTTCTCGAACGGCAAAATTAGTGTCGCTCGTAACAAAATCTCAACATTTCCCAGAGACCATTATTTTAGCGTCACTGTCTGGGGAAATGACATGTATGCGATGATGAAACCGGGTACCGAAGAAGACCATCCGCTTCAGGGCCCGCACCCGACCGACCTTCGGTAAAACCGGTCCGGCGGTTCGCCGCCGTCAGCGTAGTCGTTCGTGACGTTCGAACTCGTTCTCGAGTTCCTCGAACTTGCGCCGCGCCTCAGGGTCTTGCGCAAGTTTCGCCAGATTATCCGCCTCGCAATGAAGACAAACCCGGTCGCGCGTGGATTTTGCGTCACGGCTCCATTCGCCTGATTCCGGTGCAAGTTTCGGGGCCTGCGGGTATCGGGAGCGCATGAAATAGTAAAAACCGGCGCGTTGCTTATCGATGGCCTTGCACAGGTCTGTCGCGCGCCTGACCGCCCTGACCCCGGGATCGACATTATCATCGGCATCCATGGGGAACGTCGGGAACTGGGGCTGGTCGTCTTCGGATTGATCCTCCAGTCGCTCGGCCACGGCGGCAAGCGCTTCGGCGGCCTGGCCCATCTGATTGGCATAGGAATCCAGATCCGCGCTGTCGAGGTTGCCACCACCCGGCCCCCAACCACCACCGAGTCCAAGGTCGGCTGCGTTGGCTGTGAACGGCTCGGGCGAAGCGCCGCCGCTCATGCCGGATGAACTTGAATCCGGGATCGGTGAATTTCCGGATGTCGAGGTATCGGATTCTGCCGATTGAATTGCCCCGCCGGAGGCATTCGATACGATCTGGCCCGAGACCGGGCTTTCGTCGGCTGTCGCCCGGCTGGATGCCTCAGGTCCGGACTTGATGACGCGGCGGGATACGTTTTCCAGCGACGCCCGTCGACGGCCGTTATCGGTTTCCGGGGCTTCGCTCTTCACGACCGGTAGGCGCGGCGTGACCTTGGCGCGGGGGGTGCGCGTCGTGCCGAGGGTTTCGACCTCGCCATCCCCATCGTAAATCGCGATTTCCATCTCCAGGAGCTGACCGTTCTTCGCGCCGACGTCCAGCCCCTTGAACGGATGCTCGTCTCCGTCGTCAGGCAGTTTGAACGTCACCGTACGTCCGGACGAACTGCTGTCGCCCCAACGAACCAATCTGACGCGGTACTTATTCTTTTCGCTCAACGGACAACTCCCATGCGATAGTGTATCCTGCCAAGGCTGCGGTTCGTCAATGCACTGTGGTCAGGAGGATAGAGAGCGATGGGTGGTGTCATCTCGACCCTCACGGAGAAGTTCCAGGAACACCTGGAACGCCAGCGTAACCGTCCCTTTCTTGAGGGGGTCATGGCGGCGTGCGCGCTTGTTGCCACGACGGATGGTGAAGTCAGTTTTGCCGAACAGGTCAGGGTCGATCAGATTCTTCAAACCCTCGACCAGTTGACGGCGTTCGACCCTCATGAGGGCGTCGATCTTTTTCGCGAGTTCTCGGATGATATCCTCAAGAACCCGCACGAAGGCCATGAGCGAGCTTTGCAGGCCGTTGCCAATGTTTCCGAGGATCTCGAGGATGGCGCGCTTTTGCTTCGGGTGTGCATCGCGGTCAGCGAAGCAGACGGCAAAATTACGCTCGCCGATCAGATCGAGATCGTGTCTCTGTGCTCGCGTTTCGGGATCGATCCCGCCGAATGCGGTCTTTATATCGACATGCCGGTCGATGAATTTCTGTCCGGTCGAATAGACCAAGACGTCGGCTGAGCTGTCACAAAATACGGTCTTCCGCCGTTTCGTCGTCGTCAGCGGACAACGACAATGCAGGCGTGGATGTCGGTTGTGCCGCCATCATTTCGATGCCTGCCGCGTTCAGTTCCGTGAGCGCCGCTTCATTGACGGCATAGCGGAGTTCGAAGTAACGGCTCGACGGTACCCAAAAACGGATACCCAATACGACACCCCCGTATGCAAAGTCGTGGACACCGATCTCGGGTGATGGCCCGCCAGCAATATCGGCGACACTTTCGGCTGCTTTCCGGAGGGCGTTTTTGGCCTTCGTGATGTCCTGACCGCCCTTGATGGCGATCTTCGTCTGCACCACGCGGCGGGTTTCGGAATTGACGATGATCTGGCCGACGATTTCCTTGTTCGGGACCGTGATTTTCTCGCCGTCCTCGCCGATCAGGGTAGTGTGGGCGAGGGTGATTTCCTCTACCACGCCACTGGCGGCTTTATTGACCGTGATCGTATTCCCGACCACGAACGGCCGGGCGAGAATGATCGACACCCCGGCACCGTAGTTCGAAAGAGGGCCCTGGATGGCGACCGTCGCACCGAAAGCGCCGGCACCGGCCAGGGCGATCAGTGGCGCAATGGAGACGCCGAAGTTGCCGAGCGTGATAATGACCAGAAAGACGATGCAGACGATCTTGACCACGTTGCCGATGAACCGGGCCAGGGTGATATCGACATTCCGGCCTTCCAGCATCCTGGCGACGCGACCGCCGATCCAGGAGGCGACCTTGAGGCCGATAAGCAGGAATACCAGCGCGCCCAGAATCTGGAAGCCGTATTCGATGCCGAATTCGACCAGCAAATCGACGTACTTGGAGACCGTATCCAAGTGCTCGCCGACGGTGCCTTGCAGGTTCTGATCCATGGACGTTTACTTCGCCTCGACCGTCACGGCGGTGCCGCTGGCAACCAGAAACAGCATACTTTTCCCATCGCCCGAGATTTCGTTATAGGACATGTCGATGCCGACAACGGCATTGGCGCCGACCATCAGGGCTTCGCGGCGCAATTCCGCAAGGCAGGTCATCCGGGCGTCTCGCAGCACTTTCTGCGACGACTTCGAGCGGCCGCCGAAGATATCGGTGATCGAGGCGAAGAAGTCCTTGAAGATGTTCATACCGAACACGCATTCGGCAGTGATGATCTCGATCCGTTCCGTGATCCGGTACTCGTCCATCCCGTTTTCGGTGGTCAGGATGATGTCGTTGGCAAGGCGCTCGATCACTTCAGCCGGCAATTCGTCGTACTGCTTGTTGTCGATCAGTTCCTGTATTTGTTCTTCGCTTTTTCCGAATAGTCCGAACATCTTGGCTCCTTTGCGGTCTTTATCCGGAGTATGCCATGGATTTTCCGAGGGAAAAGATATTCCCGGCGTTCGCGCCACCGGGGTCTTGTTCATCGGCGCGGGATCGGACATCTTTTGATCCCGCCAAAGGAGTTCCCGCGATGCCAGACGCCCACACAAGCCCCGAAGCCGATGTCGAAGCCCTTATTTCCAAAGCGGAAATCGTGAAAACGCCGTGCGGGGACGGCGACATGGTGTGGCAGGTTTGGGGGCAAGAAACCGACAAAGCGCCGCTTTTGCTGCTGCATGGCGGTTTCGGTTCCTGGACGCACTGGATTGCCAATGTCGAGACACTGTCACGCTCGCGCCGTGTCGTCACTTGCGACATGCCGGGACTGGGCGACAGCGCGTCGGCGCCGGGAGAACTGACACCGAACAATTTGGCGGCGCCAATCGTCGCGGGCCTGGACACGCTGTTCGGCAAGGGACGCGCGTTCGACCTGGCGGGTTTCAGCTTCGGCGGATTGATCGGCTCGCAGGTCGCAAAAACGGTCGGTGAGCGGATGAAAACCTATGTCGCCGTCGGCGCCAGCGGATTTGAGGACTTGCACGTTCGCGTCCTTGGGATCGAAGTGCCGGAGCCCGAAATGACTGACCAGGAAAAGAACGACATACACCGTAACAATCTGCGTCTCTTGATGATCCATGACGAAGCCAAGATCGACGATCTGGCGATCTATACGCATCGCAAGAACGTGTCGCGTTCCCGCGTGCGGTCCCGGCCGATGTCGCTCGGCAATCATCTTGTGGACGTCGTGCCGGACATCAAGGCACGGCTCGCCGGAATCTGGGGTGTTCACGACGCGACGGGTGGTGGGCGCGAACAGATCCTGAAACGCCGGGATATCTTCGCCAAATATCAACCGGACGTGCCGTTCACGATTATTGAAGATGTCGGGCACTGGGTCATGTACGAGGCGCCGGACGAGTTCGATGCGGCGCTTCTGGATATCCTCGACGATTAGCTGCGGGAGTTAAGGGCGCTTTCCAGCCTGTCCCAATCCGCGTCGCGTCCGGGCAATCCGAATCGCAGCCATGTCGCGTCGTAATCGAACTTCCGCACCATGATTCCGGCCCGGCCCAGCCTCTCGTATATCGAGGGCGCGTTATCGGACCGGAACAGCCGATAGAGGGGCGTTCCGCCGACAAGCGCCATTCCCGCGCTCGCGAGGATCTTATCCAGCCGGGCGGAGTCGTTGGCCAGCCGGGAACGAGACTGTTCATGCCAAACCCGATCGTTCAGCGCCTGCGTTCCGACCTGGAGTGCCGGGCCGGCGACGGCCCACGGGCCGAGCGCGCGCTTCAATATCTCAATGTCGAATGCCGATCCGACCGCGAACCCCAGCCGCAAGCCCGCCAAACCGAAAAACTTGCCGAAAGAGCGCAGTATGAGAAGTCCCGCCGCCCCCGTCTCGGGCGTGACAGACATATCCGGCGCGACATCGCCGAAAGCTTCATCAACGATCAGGATGCCGCGACCGGACAGGCGCCGTGCGGTGCGCAACAGGACGTCGGGTTCGATAACCCGGCCGTCCGGATTGTTGGGATTGACCACGATCACCACATCCGCGTCGGCGGTATCGATATCGTCAATGACTTCGACAGAGTGACCACGCGCGCGCCAGCTTGCGGCGTGTTCTTCGTACGTCGGCCCCATGACCTGAACCCGGCATTGAGTTTGTTGAATGGGAAGCCATTGGATGATCGCCTGCGTGCCCGGCGCCGACAGAATGGCGGCGTGGTCCGGCACACGATAATAGGCGCGTGCCGCATCGATAAGCGCCGCTTCATCGGATGCGGTCGGCAAACGCTGCCAGGTGTTTATATTGATGTCGCCGACAGGGTAGGGAACCGGATTGATCCCGGTCGAGAGATCGAGCCAGCTTTCGGCCGGTCTTCCGAACGTTTCGGTCGCCGCGTCGATGTCGCCGCCATGTTGCAATTTCTCGGTCATGTCGCTCACAGGCTGAAGTAAACCATGGACATGCCAGAGAACAACAGAACGACATAGACGACCCGATCGAAGCCCCGGTCGCCGAGTCGTTCGTACAATTTTCGTCCAATCCACACACCGATCAGCGTGCCGGGCAACGCCAACAGCGTCATACGCCAGACCTCGCCGGTCACCAATCCGCCGGCCCATTGGCTGAAAAATGCGATGGTGAGGATCGTCAGGTTGAACGCCTGGAAGATGCTGCGTTTTTCGTCCTTGCCCCAGCCGCGCAGGATCGCCCAGATCGTGGTCGGCGCGCCCGATAGCCCTGCAATACCGCCAAGGACACCGCCGACAAGTCCGATGACGCTGTCCGCGATGCGTCCCCCGAAGGCGATATTGAATGTTCGTCCGCTGATCAGCATGAACCCGCAAAAACAGACCAGGAACGTGCCGATGAAAATCTTGAAGACCTGAACCGGTATGATCGGCAGAAGCCAAGTGCCGACAGGCACTCCGAGCAATCCTCCGACGATGAAGGGGGCGACACGCTTCCAATCGATCGCATGCCATATCTTGGGAAGGGTCTGGACCTGTCCGACGATGGAACAAATTACGACCATGGGCGATGCGACGACCGGAGGCACGACGTATAGCCAGAATGTGAGCGCCGTCAGCCCCGTGCCGAAACCGGTCAGACCGTTGACAAGCCCGCCCGCGAGGCCGCCGGCAAGCACGATGAGTTCATACTGTTCCACGGACGCCGCCCCCCAACGGCATGAAACAGGTCATTCCTGCAGTCGTTTGGCGAGGGCGTCCGCGAAGGCGCTGACGCTGGTTTCCATGGTGCGCGTGGTGTCCATGTTCTGCCGGGTTTCCGCGGCGTAAGGGGTTTCGCTCAGCAATTGAAATATCCATGCCGCGCCGTCATGAAACCCACTGGTAACACCGGCTTCGCTGAAGGTTTTTGCGATTTCCTCCATCTCGCCGACCCAACGTTCGCTGTCGGCGGGCAACGATGAAATCTTACCGCGCATGTTCTTGAGCAACGCCTGCTGTGAATGATCGAATTCGCCCACCAGATCGTCCAGTAACCCATTGCGCGCTGCGGTCAGCAGGACGGCGGTCCATAACGTCCAACTGCCCTTCGTGGCAGCCGCGTAAACCATTTTCATCGCCGACGCGCGGCCGATTTCGTCGCCCAGCGACAGTACTTCAAACCCCATGCCGTTAAGTGCCGTCATCGGCCTGACATCCGGGCCGGAGACGTAAAATCGGGTTTCTTTGCTCTTGTTCGGGGCGAGGCCGATGATCCCGGCGTCGATAAAAGTCGCGCCCGCTTTCGTGATCCGCGCGCCGACGTCAGCTGCGGTTGCGGGCGATATGGCGTTGCAGTCCACATAAACCGGCGTCTTGCCTGTGCGAGACATGGCGGCGGCCACATCTTCGGCCAGACTAAGCGCGGCCGCGGGCGGTAGAATGGACAGGATCAGATCCGCTTCCGAAATCGTCGTATCCAGATCGCCCGCATCGCGGACGCGGCCGGCTTCGGCAAGCGATCGGGAACGTTCCGACCGGCCTGTGAGCGAGGTGATCGTTTCATACCCATGCTCACGCAGAACGAGGCCGACACCGTGGCCCATGTCGCCCGGCATCAGTATGGCGATGGTCTGATTGCTCATGTTTCAGTTCCCTTTCGTGGTCAGGCGGCGAGTCGGGTCAGAACTTCTTCAATATTATTAGAACGTTTGCACTGGGTTGGGGCATGCAAGCTTAATGATGGCTCACCTGCGGGTCACGCGCCATCGGGCAAGCGTAAGGTCGCGGGGCGTTCTGAGAATGTTGAATACGTGGCGTAAAGCGCCCTTGATCATGTCCGGCAGCATTTCTGATCCTTCCGCGAAACTGTGCTTCAGAACCGGTTATGGAAGCATGTAGGAGAAAATATGCGGATGGGCGCGGCTACTTGAGGAACTCGATCTCGACGAAGGCGCATTCGAAGTCGTTGCCGTTGATGACGTCGTGTTCCACGCCCACTTCACGGAAATACGGGACGCCGTTCTTCATGGGGGCGATGACGCGTTCATCGGCACCCGTGTCGATTTCCAACTGGCCGTCGAAGAGGGGGACGACCACGTAATCGTATTCGTGCCGGTGCCAGCCTGTATTGTCGCCCTTGTTCTTGAAGCGCCATTCGGTCACGCGGGTGCGGTCGTTCTCAATGAACACGGTGGGGACGGCGTTGCCGGTTTTGCCTGAGCACATGACTTTATCCTAATTCTTGTCCGAATGGCCGAGGTCTTTGCCCGGCGCGATGACGTCACGGATCAACTGCTTCAATTCCTTGCTTTCAGGGAATCTCCCCTCGGTTTTACGATCGAAGATCACGTTGCCGTCCGGTGTCTGGATTCGAAATGTGCCGCCCTCGTCCGGAACGAGTGACAGCGCGCCCAGGTCATCTCCGAACGTAAACAACAGCTCCTGCGCCATCCAGGTTGCGCGCAGCACGAAGCGACACGTGCGGCAGTAATGAATCTCGATGACGGGCTTGGACATGGCGGGCTCCTTGGACGGGGAATCTGTTGATCAAGCTTCGCCGCCCGGCGGGCTTTGCGTCAACGCCGTTTTGATCAGTCCGAAGAAAACGGCGGGCATTGCATCGCCGGCGAATCGCCACCCCAGATGTTCGCCGCAGCCGCGGCATAGGGCGAAATTCCATTCATATCCCGGAAACCATGAGTGCTCGCCGGTCGGCTCGCCGACATCCTCGGCCCCGGGGGCCTCCTTGAAGCACCCCACCCGAAATACCCGTCCCGCCGGATTGATGAAGACGCGCTCATGCCCGCCGATATCGACGGCCCACCGCATACGCGTCAGCAGGTGGCCGCATTTGGCGCAATAGATCGCGTCGTCCGTACCGGTGTCGGCTTCGGTATTCTTTTCTTCTTTGGGGGACTTCTGGAGCATGCGCCATTATGGCACATCAGGCAGAGGGAGTGACCTCGTCCGTGTCTTCCTTTTTCTCCGCCTTCTTCTGGCCGATCTTGCTTTCCTCGCCCTTGATCAGGCGGCGGATGTTGTCTTTGTGGCGGATCACCGACAGTACAGCCAACCCCGCGGCGAAGTAGGCGATGTCCTCGTTCGAGGATATTTTCCACGCAATCACGGGGGATGCGATGATCGATGTGATCGAGGCCAATGAGGAATATTTGAACGTACTGGCCATCACCAGCCAGACGCAGCAGGTCAGCACGCCGACCGGCCAAGACACCATCAAAAGCGCGCCCAACGTCGTCGCGACGCCCTTGCCGCCCTTGAACTTGAGCCAGACCGGAAAGTTATGACCTATGACGGCGGCGAACGCGGCGACGATTCCCGCAAGTTCGCTCATCTGCATGAAGATCAGCGCCGCGACGGCGCCCTTCGATGCATCGAGGATAAGTGTAAGAAACGCCAGGAACTTGTTCCCGGTCCTGAGGACGTTGGTCGCGCCGATGTTCCCCGACCCGATCTGGCGGATGTCGCCCATGCCCGCCAGCCGCGTCAGCACCAATCCCCACGGGACCGATCCCAGCAGATAACCGCAAACCGCCGCAATTGCGACGGTGATATTGGGGTCGAGATTTTCCATGAACTTAGTCGGCCACGAAAACCGTGCGCCCGTCAATGACTGTGCGGGCAACCGCACCCTGCACAAGACGACCGTCGAAGGGGGTGTTCTTTGACTTCGACAACAGCTTGTCGGCTTCGACTTTCCACCCTTTGTCGGGATCGAACAGCATCAAGTCCGCAGGCCGGCCCTGCGCCAACTTGCCGGCGCGAAGTTTAAAGAGGTCCGCAGGCGCAGCGGTGATGAAGTTCAGTGCTTCCAGGATCGAAACATGGCCGTTGTGATAAAGCTCCAGCGTGACGGCAAGCAGTGTTTCCAGGCCGACACCCCCGCTGGCAGCGACGCCGAACGGCAGCCGCTTGGATTCTTCGTCCTGCGGTGTGTGGTCGGACGCGATGCAATCGATGGTGCCGTCCTTGATTCCCTCGACAACGGCACGGCGGTCGGCCTCTTCGCGAAGGGGCGGCGAAAGCTTGGCAAAGGTTCGATAATCGCCGATCGCGACTTCGTTGAGTGCGAAGTAGGGTGGCGAGGTGTCGCATGTCACCGGCAGCCCGCGGGCTTTTGCCTTGCGGACCGCGTCGACGGCTTCGGCTGTCGAGACATGGGCAATGTGCAGGCGGCCGCCGGTCAGTTCGACAAGGCGGATGTCGCGCTCGATCATAATGATCTCGGCCTGGCGCGGGATGCCAACAAGACCCAGGCGCGTCGCGGTCTCTCCGGCGTTCATCATGCCACCGGTGGACAGTGAAGGCTCCTCCGGGTGCTGGCAGATCAACAGGTCGAAGGTTCGCGCATACATCATGGCGCGCCGCATGACCTGTGCATTCGCAACGGCGTTGAAACCGTCCGTGAAGGCCACGGCGCCGGATTCCGCCAAAAGGCCCAATTCGGCGATTTCCTTGCCCTTCAAGCCCTTCGTCACGGCGCCGTAGGGATAGACTTTCGAAAGACCCTGCAGGCGTGCGCGACGGGCGACGAACTCGACCACGGACATGTCGTCGATGACGGGATCTGTGTTCGGCAGGCAAATCATCGACGTGATCCCGCCTTTGGTGGCGGCACGGCCGGCGCTGGCCAGCGTCTCTTTGTAATCCTCACCCGGCTCACCCAGATGCACACGCATGTCGATCAATCCGGGGGCGAGGCACAGGCCCGAGCAATCAATAACCGTGATCCCTTCGAGCGCCATGTCGGCATTGACCTTGGGGCCGACCTGCTTGATCAGTTCCCCCTCGGTCAGAACGCCGCCGATCTGGTCCATGCCTGTCGCCGGGTCCAGCAGTCTGGCGCCGACGTAGGCGACCCGGCCGGGGGTGCGGTCTCCTTTGGTCGCCATTACAGATTCCTCTGCAACGTGTCTTCGAGGTTTGCCGTCAGGATCTCGAGCGCCGCCATGCGGACGGCGACGCCCATCTCTACCTGTTCGTGAATGGCGCTGCGGCCGAAGTCGTCGGCCACTTCGCTGTCGATCTCGACCCCGCGGTTCATCGGTCCCGGGTGCATGATCAGCGCGTTCGGCTTGGCGCCCTCGAGTTTTTCGTAATCGAGCCCGAAAAAGTGGAAGTACTCCCGGACCGATGGGAGGTAGTTCCCGTCCATGCGCTCTTTTTGAAGGCGGAGCATCATGACGATGTCGCAGTCCTCAAGGCCCTCGCGCATGTCGTTGAAGACCTCGACGCCCATATGCTCGACCCCGGTCGGAATCAGGGTGCGCGGCGCGATCAGGCGGACGCGTGCGCCCATTGTCGTCAAAAGATGGATATTCGAGCGCGCGACCCGGGAATGCAGGATATCGCCGCAGATCGCGATCCTGAGGCCCTGAATCTTGCCGACCCGGCGGCGGATCGTGAGCGCGTCCAGTAACGCCTGCGTCGGGTGCTCATGCTGGCCGTCGCCGGCATTGATGACGGCGCAGTTCACTTTCTCGCTCAGCAGCTTGACCGACCCCGAGTCCGGGTGCCGCACGACCAGAACGTCCGGGTGCATGGCGTTCAGCGTCATTGCCGTGTCGATCAGCGTTTCGCCCTTTTTGACGGAGCTGGTGGCGACCGACATGTTGATGACGTCGCCACCGAGGCGCTTGCCCGCCAATTCGAACGATGTGCGCGTTCGCGTCGAGTCTTCGAAAAACAGGTTGATGATGGTGCGCCCGCTCAGAACGGCCTTTTTCTTGTCGGCCTGACGGTTCTGCTCGACATAGCTCTCGGCACGGTCGAGAAGAGCGGTAATTTCAATGGGATTGAGGCCCTCGATACCGAGGAGATGCTTGTGTGGAAAGCCGAATGCACCGGGACCGTCGTTCATAGGCGCGCACTATATGTCCGAGGGGGCCGGAACCGCAAGTGTCATGATCAATGCTTTGCTGAGCGTGACGGCATGGCTTGAGCGCGACGGATCGCGTAGTATGTTTTCGTGTCGTCGATTCGTCGCACATGCGCCGGAAACGGCGGGACTCGGCCTTGGGAAAGTTGGATGGAAGAGTATCTGAAGGCCCACGACAGACTGGGCCGGCTCTTGAAAAAGGACTTTGTGTTCGTCGTGGGCGCGACGCGCTGGGGCACGTCCTGGGTGCAGCAGTGCCTGGACACCCATCCTAAGGTGCTCTGCAAGGGCGAAGGGCACTTCACGGACAGCCTGTTCCCGGGCTTGGCCAAGCTCGTCGATCAATATAACCAGGATGCGGAACGCATCGGCAACCGGATGCAATTGGCCGGTTTGCCGGGTAATGCCGCGGGTTTCACGTTCGATGACGTCGAATATCTGATGCGCACAGCTGTCATGCTGATGTTCCAGCGCTGGATCCCCGATGACAAGGAAGACGAGATCGCCTGCATCGGTGAGAAAACGCCGGAACACGTGCTTTCCTTGGAATTGCTGGACAGATTGTTCCCGGAAATGCGGATCGTCCATGTGGTGCGGGATGGCCGCGACGAGGCGGCAAGCGCCTGGGACTTCAATATGGGAATCTCCAAGGGCGAGTTTCCGCGCCGCTACCCGTCATTTGCTGATTTCGCCGAAACGTTCGCCCGCAACTGGTCGCGTTCGGTCGGCGCCGCCAGGCGGTTCGGGCGTCTGAACCGGCGGCGTTATTATCAGATCAGGGCGGAAGACCTGGTCGAAGAGCCGGCCCCGATCGTCCGGCGGCTGTTCCGGTTCTGCGATGTCGAAGACAAGGAAGATATCGTTCAGGCGGGGATCAAGCATGCCTATCAGATCGCGCCGCTGGACCTCGACCCGGGGGTGTGGAAGCGCCGTTTCGACGACGACGCGACCCGCAGGTTCCACCGTCAATCGGGCGAGCTTCTGAAGTTGCTGAACTACACCGTGGCGGCCTGATCAGCCGATCAGGAGAAGCATCACCGGTAATGTGACGATGGCGGCGAGATGCGTTGCCGTCACGACAGCGGCGGCGAGCGGGGCGTCACTGCCCATCTGCCGGGACACCACGTAACTGGTCGACGACGTCGGCAGGGCGGCAAAGACCACAGGCACCATGAGCGCATAGCCTTCGAGCCCCAGCCAGAGGCAAAGCCCGTAGGTCACGGCCGGCTGCACCACCAACTTCAAGAAGGTGGCCAGGAACACCGGCATACGTGCGTCACGGACGGCGTGGATCGATAGACCGGCGCCCACCGCCATCAAGCCCATCGGCAGGGCGGCGCGGCTCAACAGTTCCAGTGTGGGGCCGATGACCGGCGGCAGACCCCATCCTGTGATGTTGAATAAGCCGCCGATGAGGCATGCCTGGATCAGCGGGTTTTTGATGCAATCGATGGCGACGGCTTTCCAGCCTTTCGTGCCGCCCGGCCTGTCGAGCCATTTCAGGTGCCCCCAGACGCCCAGAAAGTTGATGGTGATGGCGACCATGAACACACTGACGACCATAGGCCCGGTGGCGGCATCCCCGAAGACACCCAGTACGATCGCGAAGCCGACATAGGTGTTCGAGCGGAACCCGCCCTGAAATACCGATACGAACCGCTCTGGGCTCATCTTCATCGTGCCATGGAACGGCACCGCAGCGGCTGCCGTCAGCAGAATGCCGACAACGACGGCGACGGCAATCGGCAGCGCATACCCCCAATCGATATGGGCGCTGGCGATTTTCACGAACAAAAGCGACGGGAACAGGCCGTTGAAGGTCAGTTTCTCGACGAACCGCCAGAATTCATCGGGAAAACCCGACTTTGCCTTCATCAAAATCCCGAGCGCGATAATCAGGAAAATCGGCGCGACGGCTGTGAATACCAGCGCCATCAGAAACGTCCGCCGAGACTGTCGAGCGCGCCTTGGAGGATGTAACTCGCGGCCATCTTGTCGACGACGTCTTTTCTGCGTTTGCGGGTCATGTCGGCCTCGTTGACCAGAAACCGCTCGATCGCCGACGTCGACAGGCGTTCATCCCAAAAGGCATACGGCAACCCGAGGCGGTCCGAAAACTCCCGCGTCAGATCGCGGGTCGCCTGCGCGCGCGGTCCCTCGGTGCCGTCCATGCTGACGGGCAGTCCGGCGACGAGGCCGCCGACTTCCTCGGATTTAATGAGCGTTTTAAATTCTTCGATAACAGGCGCGAGTTTCTTGCCACGGTTAATCGTTTTCATTGGGCTTGCGACCATGAATAACGGATCTGAGATCGCGACACCGACCGTTTTGTCGCCGATATCCAGGCCCACAAGGCGCGAGCCGCGGGGCATGCTGTCGATCAGCGACTGGAGGGACGAATGCAGCATGAGGTGGGTTTTCCGCTCACGGTCCTGTGGCTGGCAAGAAACGAATGACTTGGATATCATACACTTACGCCGATGACATCGCATTTTCGGATCGACCGGAATTGCGGTTGGGGGCAGAGCGCGGGGGCAACGCATGAATAACATCCGATTGCGGATGGAGACTTGCCGGACGGGGCGGGTAAGCGTCGGAGGCATCCTCCTAGCGGCATTGCTGCTCGCGGCCAACCTTTCCTTCGCCGCCGACATGGAGTTCATGGGGACGACGATTACACCGGCCCCGGGTAAATACCTGGTCGAGAAGGACGTGAATGTCCGCGACGAGCCCAAGACCGAGGGTAAGCGGCTGGGCGGGCTCAAGGCCGGGGATGTGGTCGATGTGATCGGCCGTGCCGGAAAAACGGCGTGGTTGGCCATCGTCGAGGACGGTAAGCCGGTTGGATTTGTCTACGGCACGGTGCTGTCGCCGGTCATCGACGGTGCCATCAACGAGGACGTGACTGGCGAGATTCGCCTGGATGCGCATCATCGTTGCGGATTTCGCGTTCATTTCGTCGGCAAAGTCGGGGGCGATACCGAAGCGACCGACGACAGTTTTCGGGCCTCGGATTATGAAGTCAGCGTCGTCTGTGAGCGGCGCGGCAAGCGCATAAGGTTCCCCGCACAGATGTTTATCACCGAAGTGCCTTTCGACGGCTCGAACAAGCGCCAGGTTTTCCAGATCAACGTCGACCTGCTGGATGGCGTGCACGCGCTGCCGGACGTCTTTTCGACCATCATGCTGTTTGATTTGGACAAGGGGCAGGTGAGCTTCGATGGCGTTTCCGACGTTGAATACGCCCGTTCGGAGGGGGGGCTCGCCTCGCTGCCGGCGACGGGTGTGCGCCGGGCGCTGGCATCGGCGCTCGAAATCGCCATGACACATTGGTCCGACAAGCTCTGGGACGACATCTTCGAACAGGCGTCTTGATCCGCTAGCGTCTTTACGATGTCAGAACCGGGTGGTAGTTTCCGCGCCTATTTTGACACCTTCCACGTCTTACGGAGACCCAGATGTCGTTATCCAAGGACGATGTCCGCAAGATCGCGTTTCTGGCGCGAATCCGCGTTCCCGAGGAGCGTTTGGAACCGCTCGCCGGAGAGCTTAATAACATTGTCGGCTGGGTCGAGCAGTTAGGCGAGGTGAATACCGACGGCGTCGAACCGATGACCAGCGTCGTCGAGACCGAAACGCCGATGCGTAAGGACGAAGTCACGGACGGCGGGATCACGGAAAAAGTGCTCTCCAACGCGCCGGATGGCGAAGGTCCGTTTTACGGTGTGCCGAAGGTGGTGGAATGATGAGCGATCTTCGTGACTGGACCATTGCGTCGGCATCCGACGCCCTTGAAAAGGGGGAAGTGTCGTCCGTTGAACTGACCGACGCCTTTATCGACGCGATGGAGGCGGGGCGTACCCTCAACGCGTTCATCACCGAAACGCCGGAGCTGGCCCGCGAACGCGCCTCAGCCTCCGATGAACGGCGCAAGAACGGGGACGCGCGCGGACCGATGGACGGTGTGCCGATCGGAATGAAGGACCTTTTCTGCACTGAAGGAGTCCGGACCACGGCGGCATCGCATATTCTGGACAACTTTATCCCTACTTATGAAAGCACGGTCAGCGGCAATCTGCGTGATGCGGGCGCGGTCATGCTTGGAAAGACCAACCTGGACGAATTCGCGATGGGGTCCGCCAATATCACGTCCTATTTCGGCTCCGTGAAGAACCCGTGGACACCCGAAGGCGCGAACGCCAATCTGGTGCCGGGCGGATCGTCAGGCGGCTCCGTCGCTGCCGTTTCGGGCGGTATGGCGATTGCCGCCACGGGGACGGACACCGGCGGGTCGATCCGTCAGCCGGCCTCGTTCACCGGGCTTGTCGGCATGAAGCCGACGTATGGGCGCTGCTCGCGGTGGGGGGTGGTGGCGTTTGCTTCCAGCCTCGATCAGGCGGGGCCGCTGACGCGGACCGTCGAAGACGCCGCGATCATGCTGCAGGCGATGGCCGGGCACGATCCCAAGGACTCAACCTCGCTGCCGTTTGAGATGCCGGATTGCCGTGCCGCCTGCACGCGCGACGCCAAGGGGCTGCGCGTCGGCATTCCAAAAGAATACACGCTCGACACCATGCCTGCGGAAATCCAGAAGCTCTGGGATCAGGGTGCGCAATGGTTCAGGGACATGGGCGCGGACGTCGTCGAAGTGTC
>JAGLED010000014.1 GCA_023145215.1 Rhodospirillales bacterium
ACCGACCCGCGACCAGCGCTGTTCCTGGACCGTGACGGGGTAATCGTCGAGGAAGTCCATTACCTTCACAAAGTCGATGAGATGAAGATCGTATCCGGCGCCCCCGAAGTGATCCGTCACGCCAACGCGTTGGGCGTGCCCGTGGTCGTCGTCACCAATCAAGCGGGTATCGGACGCGGCCGGTACGGATGGAAGGAATTTATCGAGGTGCAGGACGCGATGCTGGACGAACTCGCGGCGGAAGGCGCCTTCGTCAACGCGGTCTTTGCCTGTCCGCATCACGCCAATGGTGTCGCACCCTATAACGTGGATAACCACCCGGCCCGCAAGCCCAATCCCGGGATGCTGCTGGCTGCCGCGGAACGCCTTCCCTTGACGTTCGAGGGCTCATGGATCGTCGGCGACCGTGCGGGCGACATCGAAGCGGCAAAGCGCGCCGGCTGCGCCGGTGGCGTGCATGTGTTTTGCGGGCACGGCAACCAGCCCGGGGAGCGCGATGCGGCGATGTCGCAGCGGACCGCGAATTTCGACGTCAAGGCGGCGGAGACCATCGCCGACGCGGGCGGATTGATTCCGCTGCTGAACAATTCAACGGGAGAATAAGCTCATGGCAGTACGCGCCGACATCGTCATCGATAATGCGACCATCATCGACGGTACAGGCTCGCCCGGCGTACCGGGTGGCATTGCCGTTGCCGGCGACCGCATTTCCGTGGTGGGGGATGTCTCGGGTGTCGAGGCCCGGCATCGGATCGACGCCGGCGGTCATGTCGTCGCGCCAGGCTTTATCGACTGCCATACGCACGATGACCGGATGCTTCTGGACGAACCGGGGATGACCTGCAAGGTGACCCAGGGGGTGACGACCGTGGTCGCCGGCAACTGTGGGGTCAGTCTGGCGCCGTTCCTGCCATCCGACGACTGGGACATGCCGGTGCCGATGGCGCTTTTGGGGGAAAAGAAACAGTACAAGTTTCCGAGCTTCCGTGACTATGCCAAGGCCTTTGAAAGGGCTCCCGCGGCGATCAACGCGGCGATGCTTTGCGGACACAATACGCTCCGTGCCGAGGCGATGCAGGGCGACGTCAAACGCCCGGCGACGGAGATCGAGATTGCCCGGATGCAGCAGAAAGTGCGCGAGACCATGGAGGCGGGCGCGATCGGCATCAGTTCAGGCCTGATGTATCCGGCCGGGTTCGACGCGCCGACGTCGGAAGTCGCGGCGCTGGCCGAGGCGGCAGGCAAGTATGGTGGGCTGTATGCGACGCATCTCCGTGACGAGGCTGAAAAGCTGGTTCAGTCCATCGAGGAGGCTGCCGAGATCGGCCGCGCCGGTCAGGTCGCGGTGGTGCTGTCGCATCACAAGATCACCGGAAGAAACAATTGGGGTGGTACCAAGCTGTCACTGGAGAGGATCGAGCAGTTAGCCGAGGGACAGACCATTCACTTCGACGTCTATCCCTACGTTGCCAGCGCAACGGCATTGATGGTCGAGCGGATCTCGGTTGCCGAGAAGGTGCTGATCGTCGCCTCCGACAAGCATCCGCGTACAGCGGGCTGGTACCTGCACGACATCGCCGAGGAATGGGGTATGACCCAGGCGGAGGCGGCGGAAGAACTCATTCCTGCGCAGGCAATCTACTTTGCGATGCACGAAGACGACGTCCGGCGCGTGCTCGCGCATCCTCGTGCCATGGTCGGTTCCGACGGCATTCCCGGCACCGACGCACCGCATCCGCGCCTCTGGGGGACGTTCCCACGGGTGCTCGGCTACTATTCGCGTCAGGAAAAGCTGTTCCCGCTGGAAACGGCGGTCCACAAAATGACCGGGCATACGGCAAGCGTTTTCGGTTTCCGCGATCGTGGAGTCCTTAGGCCCGGCGCCGTCGCCGATATTACCGTGTTCGATCCCGAAACCGTGCTCGACCGGGCCACGTTCGAAAAACCGACGACACCGTCGGATGGTATTGATCACGTCATTGTCGGTGGCGAGGTGGTGTTCGAGGACGGCAAGCAGACGGCGGCTCGCCCGGGGCGGTTGGTCCGACGTGATGCGGCCTGACGTTACCATTGCAAAGCGGCTTTAAAGTCATCGACGACCTGTTAAGCTGACGGGCATAAAAACAAAAATTGACTGGTGCTCGGGATAGGAATGACGACGTCGAAAGGCAACGAACCCACCCGAAGTGACGAGGTGGAAGCGCTCCGCGATGAACTCGCGGCGTTGAAGCGGCGTATTGCGCAGATGGATGACGATACGCTTTTTTCCGAAGCGATGGAGAACAGTTCCGAAGCTATCGTGATCTACGATGAAGACGGGCGGCTGGTCGCCTGCAACCGGAATTTCCGGGAACTCTACGGCTATTCCGAGCAAGAGGCGCGAGAGGGAGTACACTTTCGCGAGCTCGGCCGGATCGACATCGAACGCGGCAACGTCGTCATTGGCGACGAATTCGGGGGTGGTGAAGAGTATCTCGAGCGCAAGGCCGAATACCGGCGCAAGCTCGAAGGATCGTTCGTCGTGCATCTGAAAGACGGTCGCTGGATCAGGACCACGGACCGGCGCATGCATCGGGGCGGCTTCGTCAGCGTTCAGGTGGATATCACCGATATCAAAAGAAATGAGCAGGCGCTTCGCGCCGCCAAGGAAGCCGCCGAAAAAGCGGCGCAATTCAAATCTGAATTTCTTGCGAATATCAGCCATGACCTGCGAACGCCGTTAAACGCGATCATCGGCTTTTCCGAGCTGTTGATGTCGGAGATAAAGGGGCCGCTGGGCGATCCGGATTACCGGGATTATGTCGGCGACATCCACGCCAGTGGGCAGCTGCTGCTCTCCATCGTCAATGACCTTTTGGATACCGCCCAGTTGGAAAGCGGCCGGTTGAAACTGGACTGCGCCGAATTCGATGCCGAGGAATGCGCTCGGGATGTAGTGAAACGGCTGCGGTCGATTACCGATCGTAAGCGACTCGTCATGGAGATCGAGACAGCGGACGGCTTTCCCGAAAAGGTCTACGCTGACCGCCGTGCAACCATCCAAATCCTCAACAACCTGATTGCGAATGCGGCCAAGCACTCCGACGACGGTGCCGCGATCCGTATCCGGTGGCATAACCCCGAACCCGGGGTCAACGCGGTCAGCGTTATCGACACCGGTAGCGGCATGGGGCCGGAGCTGATAGAGAAAGTCGGCGATCCGTTTTTACAGGAAGGCTCATACGCGCTGCATACCGGCGAAAAAGGGGCGGGGCTTGGTCTTTATATCTGCTCCAAGCTGATTGCCGCCATGGGTGGCCGGATGGAGATTGAGAGCGACCTAGGCCAAGGCGCTACGGTGACCATGGCCTGGCCCGATGACTGCGACGGTCCGGGCTGCGCCTGACGGTTATCGGGCGCGCCCGTATCCGGCCCTTGCGCCTATTCCAGCGTTTCCATCATGCGGATCATCAGGCGGCAGCGTTCGACGAGGCTTGAATAATAGATGAACTCGTCGTTGGAATGCGCCCCATGGCCGTCGGCGCCGAGCCCGTCGAGGGTCGGAATGCCGAGCGCGCCGGTGAAGTTTCCGTCCGAACCGCCGCCGGTTTTGAGGTCCTTGAGTTCGAAGCCGATTTCGGCGGCGCACTTTTTCGCGTGTTCGAACAGTTTTTCGATCCCCTCGAACTTCTCATACGGCGGCCGGTCCACACCGCCTTCGACGGTAATCACGCAATCCTTATCCTCGGGCTGAAGTCCTTCAACGAACGCCATCACTTTTTCTGCGGCGTCCATGTCGGGGATGCGGATGTCGACGCTGATCGTGCAGTCCTCGGGGACGACGTTGGTCAGTGTGCCGCCGTTGATGATGCCGACGGAACAGGTCTGGCCTTTGTCGTAATCGGTCAGTGCTTCGAGCTTCAAAATGATATGCGCCATTTCGCGGATCGCCGAACGGCCGTCCATGTGCCGGGCGCCGGCATGGGCGGGCACGCCCTTGACATTGATCTCGTATTGAAGTCTGCCGTTGCGGGCGGTGACGATCTTGCCGCCTTCGCGGGCCGGCTCGGTGACAAGCACGTATTTGTTCTTCTGGCCTTCTTCCGCAATCATCTTCTTGGACGTCGGTGAGCCGATCTCTTCTTCGGGGATGAACATGAAGGTCACCGGCAACGGTGTCTCTTTCCCTTCCCGGATCAGGTGGCGCATGGCGTGAAGCGCGATGTAGGCGCCCGCTTTCATGTCGTAGATGCCGGGGCCGAACACCTTGTCGTCTTCACGGCGGATCGGGTTCTTGGTTTCCTTGATGCCGATCGGGTGCACGGTATCCAGATGCGACAAGACGAGAATACCCGGTCTGTCACCGCCCCAGGGCGTGCGGCATTTGAGGATGTCGCCGAAACCGTCGCGGCCCGGGGTGCGGTCGATCTCAAGTCCCATGGTCTGGGCTTCGGTTTCGACCTGATTGACCATCTTGTTGACGGCCTCACCGTCGTGGCTCGGGCTTTCGATCTCGACCCAACTCAGCACGCCGGCCAGGATTTCTTCTGCGTCGAGTGCAGGCAGGTTCGATTTGGCGTTATCCATCTTTTCCCCCAGGGGTTCCGTTGTTATTAGAGTGTGCGTCCTTGAGGACGCCGGGATTTAATGCGCGCCCGGACGGGCGATGCCCACTAGGATAATTCACGAACCCGGAGCGTCAAACATCATGTCGGTTGTCGATCAGTTGAAATTGCGTCAGGCCGTGGCGGGCGACATCGCCGCAATCGTTGGGTTGCTGAGTGACGATCCCTTAGGCGCGAAGCGGGAAAACCCCGGCGATCCGGCTTACGAAAAGGCATTCGACGCGATCGACAAGGATCCCAATAACGAGCTTTGGGTGATTGAAGGGCCGGACCGGCGGGTTATGGGGATCCTGCAACTCACCTTCATTCCCGGGCTTTCGCACACCGCCGGTTGGCGCGCGCAGATCGAAGGCGTGCGTGTTACGGACGAACTGACGGGGCAAGGGGTCGGAACCTGGTTCTTTAAACAGATGATCGAGCGCGCAAGAGAGAAGGGCGTTCGGATGGTGCAACTGACCTCCGACAAGTCGCGTAAGGACGCGATCCGGTTCTACGAAGCGCTCGGCTTCAGCGCGACCCACGAAGGCTTCAAGCTCAAGTTCGAATAGCCTCCTCACCTGCCCTCTCCTGCATCAATGGAGGAGAGGGACCCGTCGAAATACGAGTTCAGCTCAAATCCCTCTCCCCCCTTCGGGGGGAGAGTTTAGGTGAGGGGGTCAACCCTGAAGTTTCAGGTGATACGACTTCGGTCGCGTCAGGCTGAGATAGCCGAGTGACGACAACGCCGCCCCACGGCCCGTTTCCTTGCATCCCGTCCAGCAGAGACCCGGGTCGAGATAATCGGCGCGGTTCATGAAAATCGTACCGGTTTCGATCCGCCGTCCGATCTTTGCGGCACGGTCCGGATCGGCGGTCCAGAGCGATGCGGTGAGCCCGAAGTCGCTGTCGTTCATGAGCTCAATGGCTTGTTCATCGCTATCGACCTTCATGATACCCACCACCGGACCGAAACTTTCGTCCCGCATCACGCGCATGTCGTGGGTGACGTTGGTCAGGATCTGCGGCATCAGGTACGCGCCGCCGTCGTCTTGGGGGAAGAGAGACTTATCGATCAGCGGTGTCGCCCCGGCCTTGATCGCTTCATCGGTCTGCGCGCGGACTTCATCGGCGAAGCGCACGTTGGCCATCGGGCCGAGGGTAGTGGCTTGGTCCAACGGGTTCCCGAGCTTGTAGCCGGAGACGATTTCGACCGCCTTTTCGACGAATTGATCGAAAAGCGATGCGGTGACGTAAATCCGCTCGATCCCGCAGCAGCACTGCCCCGAATTGAACATGGCCCCGTCGATCAGGACGTCGGCGGCGGCCTGAAGATCGGCGTCCTCCATGACATAGCCCGGGTCCTTGCCGCCGAGTTCCAGCCCGACGCCGGTGAACGTGCCAGCCGCCGCCGTTTCGATGGCGCGGCCGCCACCGACGGAGCCGGTGAAGTTGACGAAACCGAATGACTTGGCGGCGATCAAAGTCGACGTCGTGTCGTGATCCAGGAACACGTTCTGGAACACACCGGCGGGCACGCCCGCTTCGACGAAGGCGCGCGCCATGCGCTCTCCGACGAGGAGCGTCTGCGTCGCGTGCTTTAAAAGTACCGCGTTGCCCGCGATCAGCGCCGGGGCGACCGTGTTGATCGCGGTCATGTACGGATAGTTCCAGGGTGCAATGACAAGGACCACGCCGACCGGCTCGCGTTCGATCCGGCGCTGGAAGGTCTCGCTTTCCTCGATCACCATCGGTTTCAGCGCTTCCGGCGCGATGTCGGCCATGTAGCCGGCGCGTTCCTCGGTGCCGCCGAACTCACCGCCGTATCGGATAGGCCGGCCCATCATGTGCGCAAGTTCGGGGACGACCTCATCCGTCATTTCGCCCAGCCGCGCGACACCGGCGCGCACCAGCCGGATGCGCTCTTCCATCGGCACCTCCTGCCAGTCCTTCTGCGCTTTCCTGGCGCGGGCGACGGCGGCGAAGGCGTCGTCACGGGAAAGAACGGGACGTTCGGCATAGACGCTGCCGTCGATGGGGGAAATGCATTTAAGGGTCGCGGTCATGGAGGTCCCCTGCGAATGAATGTGAATGAGAGCGTCTTCTTAGGACGCGGCGGGGCGGACGTAAATACCCCCGGCGCACAGGCACCGGGGGTATCGTCAGCCGTCACGCGGATCAGCTGTAGCGGTACGGGCGGCCCGCTTTCAGCATATCGGCGTTATACTTCTTGAAGATGTCCACGACCTTCTTCTTGGTCTCGGATTCCGAGGCGATCTCGTCCCAGAACTTGACCGCGGCCTGCTCGACGGTTTCCCATTCCTTGTCGGGGATGGTGGTCAGCTTCATTTTCTCGCCGTTGACGCGGAGCGACGCCTCGCCGCCCCAGTACCACCACTGACGATAGTAGTGCGAGCTGTCGAAGGTGATCCTGATCAGTTCCTTCATCTTATCCGGCAGCTTGTTCCAGCTGTCCATGTTGGCGAAGAACGATCCCGCCCAGGCGCCCGAGATGTTGTTGGTCAGGAAGTAGTCGGTGACGTCTGCCCAACCCACCGTGTAATCCTCGGTGATGCCGGACCACGCGATGCCGTCCAGTTCGCCGGTCTGTACGGCGACCTCGATATCTTCCCACGGCAGCGTCACCGGCACGACGCCGAACTGCGCGAGGAAGCGGCCCGCAGTCGGGAACGTAAAGACGCGCTTGCCCTTGAGATCTTCGAGGCTGTGGATCGGATTCTTGGTGGCGAAGTGGCACGGGTCCCATGCCCCGGCGGAAATATGCTTCACGCCGACCTTGGAATACTCGGCGTCCCAGATCTCGTTCAGGCCGTACTGGTTGAACAGCACCGGCACGTCCAGCGAATAGCGGCTGGCGAACGGGAAGTAGCCGCCGAAAACCGTGACCTCGGTCGGCGACGCCATGGAATCGTCGTCCGACTGGACGGCGTCGATGGTGCCGGCCTGCATGGCGCGGAACAGTTCGCCCGTGGGCACGAGCTGGTCGGCGAAGAACAGTTCGATTTCCATCTCACCGGCAGCAATCTTGTTGAAGCTGTCGATGGCCGGCTTGATCACGTGTTCCGCGAGGGCTGCGCCTGCATAAGTCTGCATGCGCCACTTGATCGGCGACTGCGAATGAACCGCGGGTGCCGCAAGCGATGCGGCCCCGGCAACACCGGCGGCGGCGCCGGCCTTAAGGAAGTTACGTCTCGTCGTCATTGTCCTCTCCTTTGGGTTTGCGGTTGTCCGTTTTCCTGCCCCAAGCGATGTTGATTCGTGTCGCCCCTTTTCGGGGTCCTGATTATTTTCCGTAAATGTAATTCGGCAGCCACAGCGCGATTTCCGGGAAAGCCATGATCAGCGACAAGGCCGCAACCATGACCAGTACGAACGGCAGGATCGAACCGTAGATATCGCGGATCGTAATCTCCGGCGGCGCCATGGCGCGCATCAGGAACAGATTATAGCCGAACGGTGGCGTCATGTACGCGATCTGGGTGGTGATCGTGTAAAGCACGCCGTACCAGATCAGATCGAAGCCGAGCGCGGCCACCAGCGGCACGTACAAGGGCGCCACGATGACCAACATCGCGGTATCGTCCAGGAATGTCCCCATGACGAGAAACGACAACTGCATCAATATCAGGATCGTGAGGGGGCTCAGGTGCATCTGCTCGGTAAACAGGTTCTCGATCGCCTTGACCGCGCCCAACCCGTCGAACACCGCGCCGAAACCGAGCGCGGCCAGGATGATCCACATGAACATGCACGAGATGGCCAAGGTCTGGCGGACCGAAACCTCGAACACGTCCCTGTTCATACGACGCTTGAGGACGGCCGCCATGAACGCGGTCAGCGCGCCGATGGCGGAACTTTCGACAAGGCTGGTCCAGCCGTTGACGAACGGCACCATCATGGCGGCGAAGATCGCAACGGGGAGAAGTCCGGCGCGCAGCAATCGCAGCTTTTCCGACATCGGCACGTTGCGCTCTTCCCTGGGGAGCGCCGGGCCGAGAGCCGGATTAAGGCGGCAGCGAATATAGATGTAGACAACGAACAAGCCCGCCATCATCAGGCCGGGCACGACCCCCGCGAGCCACAACTGTCCGACCGGCTGGCGTGCGATCATGGCGTAAAGGACGAGGACGACGGACGGTGGGACGAGGATTCCCAGCGACGATCCCGCCTGAATGACACCCGTCACCATACGCTTGTCGTAGTTGCGTCTAAGGAGTTCCGGCAGCGCAATGGTGGCTCCAATGGCCATGCCCGCGACCGACAGGCCGTTCATCGCCGAAATCAAAACCATCAAACCAATGGTGCCGATGGCGAGGCCGCCGTTGATGGGGCCCATCCAGACGTGGAACATCTTATAGAGATCGTCGGCGATTTTGGATTCCGACAAGACGTAACCCATGAAAATGAACATCGGCAGCGTCAATAACGGGTACCATTTCATCAGCTTCATCGCCGATGCGAACGGGATCGTGGATCCGCCCGTCCCCCACAGTGCCAGCGCGGCGATGGCGGCGACACCGCCGATGGCGGCGAACACGCGCTGGCCCGTCATGAGCATCAGCATCATCGACGAGAACATCAAAAGCGCGATCAGTTCATAGGACACGGGGCTAGATTTCCTCACCCCTGATCTTGGCGATGTCCTTGCAGAGTTCCGCCAGCGACTGCAGCAGCATCAACAGGAAGCCGAGGCACATCAGCGTCTTGATCGGCCACAAGACCGGCCGCCATGCCGTCGGATTGCGCTCGCCGTACTGGAAGGCGTAGGCCGTGCTATCGATGGCGCCGTACAGCATCACCCCCAGATAAAACAGCAGTAAAAGCACCGTGACGGAATCGAAGCATGCTTTCTTCTTCGGCGACCAGTTGGCGTAGAGCAGATCCATGCGGACGTTCGCATTCAGCTGGATCGAATACGGCCCGCCCAGGATGTAATAGGCGACCATGGCGAACTGCGCCATTTCGAGCGTCCAGAGCGACGGGAGGAAGAACGTTTTCGATATCGACGACCACAAGAGAATGCCGGCCATCACGAAGATCCCGTACATGGCGATGCGGCCGATCCGGTAGTTCACGGCCTCGACATACTTGACGAACAGCTTGATCGCCTTCGGCATCCGCCCCCCTGAACGTCGATTACCCGCCGTGCTTTGCTGCACGTGCGAATATACAGGTTAGCCGACCTGTGATTGCGGTCAAGCGGGGAACTCCAATTGCCCCCTCACCTAACCTCTCCCCCTGAAAGGGGGAGAGGGATGAGAGCGGTACGTGCATCGATACGGGAGTCCCTCTCCCCTGCGAAGCGGGGGAGAGGACAGGTGAGAGGGCCTAAACCGCCAGCGCCATGCCGTCGCGGCCCGGATCGGCACCGCCGTCCATGCCTTTTTCGGTGAGGCGGATCGCATGCACGCCGGCGAAATGGAAGTTGAGCGGGTAGCGGCGGAACTTGTAGCCGTCCGCTTCCAGTTCGGCCTGCACGAAACGCGGAATACGGTTGACGATCTCGATGATGTCGCTGGTCGCCGAGAACCGCGGTGCAGAGACCGCCTGCTGCGCGTCCATGCCGTGGTCGATCACGTTCAGTATCCCTTGAAGGACGCCCATGGCGATGTAGGTGCCACCCGGTGCGCCGATCAGCAGCATCGGCTTGCCGTCCTTGAACACCATCGACGGCGCCATCGAGGTGAAGCGCGACTTGCCGGGTGCCAAAGAACCGGTCATGCCCGGGCGCGGGTCGAAGACGCCCATGCAGCCGTTGTAGACGAAACCGAGCCCCTCGGTCGTGACCCCCGACGGCATGCCGAGCGAATGGGTCATGGTGACGCAGTTGCCCTGTGCATCGACGGTGCAAAGGTGGGTGGTTTCCTTCTGGTCCTCGCCCTTCTGGAAGCGCGGCACATGGGTTTTCTCGCCGGATTTGATTTTGTCCGCCATTTTCTTGGCGTAATCCTTGGACAACAGCATATCGAGCGGGATATCGACGAAGCGCGGGTCGCCGACATGCTTGTCCTTGTCGACGGTGGCGATCTTCATCGCTTCGGCGACGGTGCGGATATATTCTGGTGAATTCAGGCCCATCCCCGCGAGATCGAAGTTCTCGAGGATGTTCAGCATCTCCAGCACCATGATGCCGCCGCCCGGCGGTGGGGAAGACGCGATCTGGTAGCCGCGGTAATCGGTCCACAGAAGCTCGGTGTCTTCGGGGCCGGCTTTTTTGAGATCTTCGGCCGTGATCAGGCCGCCGTTGGCTTCCATGTCGGCGACGATCTTGGACGCGATCTCACCCTCATAGAAATCGTCGGCGCCGGCTTTGGCGATGCGGGAATAGGTCTTCGCCATATCGGTGTTGGTGATAACTCCGCCCATCGGCTTCATAGAGCCGTCGGCGTTGAGATAAATCTTCGCCGTGGCGGGGGAACCGCGAAGATATTCGATGTGTTCGACGCGTCCGCCGGGTTCGACCTGTTCCCAGAAGCGGCGCACGTGAGGGCGGATCATCCAGCCGTTGGCGGCGTATTCGATGGCCGGCTGGATCACTTCGGCGAGCGACTTCGTGCCCCATTTTTTCAAAGCGGTGTCGTAGGCCCGCAGGCTTTCCGGCGTGGCGATGGACTGATAGCCAACCTCGTTGACGCGGCCTTCGAGGATAAAGCCGAAGCCGTCCTCGCACTCGTGGAGCAGTTTGTCGAGCCACATGTCCTCTTTAACGCCAAGGGGCGCGCGGGCATGGAAATCCAGGCACTGGTGGGTTTCGAAATCGGGAAGGTAAACGTGCATCGAGCCGAAACCCGCGATCCCCGACATGAACGGGTCGACGGTCGTCTGCACCAGCGCCGTCGCGATCGCAGCGTCGACGGCGTTGCCCCCGGATTTCAACACCATTGCGCCGGCCTCTACAGCCTCCGGCTGCGGCGCGCACACCATACCCTTAGCCATCTCAGGCTCTCCTTCTCGGTTTGATCTTCTGGTCGTCGTTATTCGGCGTAACTGGGATCGATGCGGTCGAGCATGCGCTTGAAGGCATCCCACTGCATCGCGGCATTCTTGCCACTGGAGTAGTTCTTTTCGAACTGTTGTGCGGTTTTCTCGCAAGTCGCGTCATCGACGATGCGCAACTCGCCGCCGCCCGTCTGCGCCATCAATTGAAGCTGGCACGAGTCGTTCAAGCGTTTATGCAGGATGAAGGCATGGGCGACGCTGTCACCGACGGTCAACAGCCCGTGGTTCCAGAGAATCATCGCATTCAGATCGCCGAGGTCGGCGGCAAGGCGGTCGCGCTCGTCGAGGTCGTCGGCGATGCCTTCGAAGTCGTGGTAGGCGAGGCGGTTATAGAAGCAGAGCGACTTTTGATTCAGCATCAGAAGACCGTTCTTCTGTGCGGATACGGCCATGCCCTCCATCGTGTGGGTGTGCATGACGCAGACCGCGTCTTCACGGTTCATGTGGATGGCGGAATGGATCGTAAAGCCGGCCTTGATGTAGCCGAAGGGGCTTTCCATGATCTTGTTGCCGTCGCAGTCGATCTTGATCAACGACGATGCGGTGATCTCTTCGAACTTCAATCCGAGCGGATTGATGAGGAAATGATGGTCCGAACCGGGCACTCGCGCCGAGTTGTGGGTGAAAAGGACGTCATCCCAACCATAGTGGGCGACAAGACGGTAACAGGCCGCGAGATCGACGCGCATTTGCCATTCTTCTTCCGAAACCCGATCGCGCACCGACGGCAATTCGAGTGCATGGACGTTGCTCATTTCTATTCCTCCAGCTACGACTATCCCCTAAGGTTCCATCATCACGGGCCTTTCCGCAAGACCTGCAAATTCTAATATCTATTCGATCAGGGAGATCAGAAGTGTCGGACAGCAATTCGGGAGCGGGATGGAACGTCTCGCCCAGGGACTATGTGCGTGGCCTGGAGAAAGGGTGCGAGGGGGAGCGTCTAAGCTCCGTCTACGTGCCGATGCGTGACGGAATCAGGCTCGCGGTCGACGTCCACCTGCCCGGCACCGAAGACGAGAATAAAGCGTATCCGACGATCTGCATTTTCACGCCTTATTACCGGCGCTTCGCACTCAGGGAAGGGCACAGGGAGGGTATCGATCCCTGCCCGACCATCGCCTTTTACCGCGACAATTTCGTCAAGCGCGGCTATGCGCTGGTCTGCGTGGACGTCCGGGGCTCCGGCGCCAGCTTCGGTTGCCGCGACGGTTTCCGATCACCGGCCGAACGTCTCGACCACCACGACACGGTTGACTGGGTCGCCCAGCAGCCCTGGTGCGACGGCAACATCGGGGCGACGGGGATCTCGTATCCCGGCGCCGCGTCCGACTTCCTGGCATCGACCAACCATCCGAATGTGAAAGCCGTCGCGCCGCTGTTCGCGGTTTGGGACACGTGGTCGAACCACCTTTATCCCGGCGGTGTACTTTTGACGTGCGTGACCCGGAATTACGGTCAACTCGCCGATGCGCTCGATTTCGACGACCGTGACCTGATTCCCGATTACGCGTATTTCAAGGACGACGATCTGGCCGGACCGGCGCCGGTCGACGAGGACACTGACGGTTCGCTCGTCAAAGCGGCGCTCAAGGACCATGTCGCCAACTTCAACATGCAGGACTTCGCGCAGCAATTCCGCTTCCGCGACGATGCACTGACCGACAATCCGGACTATCAGAGCCGTGTGATCTGCCCCTACAACTACGCCAGCCGGGACGCCGACAAGAACACGGCGTATTACACGATCTCGGGCTGGATGGATGGCGGCGGGTATTCCGTAGGCACGATTCAGCGCTACCTGTGGCTGAAAGAAAAGCACCACCGTTTGATGCTGGGGCCGTGGGACCACGGCGCGCGCGGTCACGTCAGCCCGTGGCGCGGAGACAAGCCCGAAGCACAACAGCCGTTCGTCGCCGCCGAAGTACTGCGCTTTTTCGACACGCATCTGAAAGGGATCGACGCCGGGATCGAGGACGAGGCGCGCGTGCACTACTTCACCATGGGCGCGGAAGAATGGCAGTCGGCCGACAACTGGCCGCCGGCGGAACCGGACACTGTGCTTTATTTCGGCGCGGACAATACGCTCAGCCTGGCAGCCCCGGACGCCGACGAAGGGGTCGACGACTATCAAGCGGACTACGACTGCCGGACCGGGTTTCATACCCGCTATGACCGGCTATACATCGCCAACGTCGACACCTATTACGACGACTGGCACGGTCGTGACGAAAAGATGCTGAACTTCACGTCCGAGGCCTTCGACGTGGACACCGAAATGACCGGCCATCCCGTCATCGATCTGCACTTCACGTGCTCTGAGAAAGACGGGACGTTCTTCGTCTATATTTCCGACATCACCCCCGAAGGTAAATCGCTCTATGTGACGGAAGGCGTGTTCCGCGCGTTGCACCGCAAGATCGGGGATTTGCCCAAGGATATCCCGCCGACGGGGCCGACCCATTCATTCAATCGCGCCGACGCCGAGCATCTTGTCCCGGGCGAGGCGGCGAGCGCATCGTTTGAGTTGCTGCCGACGTCCTATCTGTTCCGGGCGGGGCATAAGCTCAGGGTTTCGATCGCGGCGTCCGACAGCGATCATTTCACACGGATTCCGGATGGACGCCCGCCCAAGTTCGTGTTTTTCCGCACAGCGGAACAGCCGTCGGCGGTCCGGCTGCCGATTGTCCGCCGCTAGGTCATTGAAAATCAAAAACCCCCTTCCGATATGCAATGTTGTGAAGGGGGTTGTATGGCCAACGAGCTGATACCCGATATCGATCCGGCGCTGCAGCCGACGCCCGAAGATTTGAACTTTGACCTCAAAGCAGCGCTCCGTGCGATCTATCTGATCCGTACCCGGGTCCCTGAGGACGGCTTTACGGCTCAATCGCTCGGCAGCGAACGGGCCGGACACGCCGTACTGATCGACGAACGGGGCATCCTGCTGACCATCGGCTACTTGGTGGTCGAGGCGGAAAGCGTCTGGCTGGTCGATGCCGACGGTGCCGCGGTAGAGGGACATGTGCTTGGTGCGGATACCGAAACAGGCTTCGGGCTCGTGCAGATGCTGGGCCGGCCGTCAATCAAACCGCTTAAAGTTGGGACCGCGACCGACCTTGAGGTCGGTGACCGGGCGATCGTCGCCGGGTATGGCGGCTGCGGCCAGTCGGTGGACGTCGAGGTCGTGGGCCGTCGCGAGTTCGCTGGTTATTGGGAGTACCTTCTGGATAACGCCATCTTCACCTCGCCGCCACACCCGTTCTGGGGCGGTGCGGCGCTGATCGGCAGCGATGGGACGCTCAAGGGCATCGGTTCCCTTTTCGTGCAGGAGGGGGCACACGACGGTGGCGATGACGAGCCTCGCGAAGGCAACATGATCGTGCCGATCGATCTGCTCGACACCATCAAGGACGACCTGCTGCAGCACGGTCAGCGTATGACGCCGCCCCGGCCGTGGCTCGGCATGTTTTCCGCCGAGAACGCGGGCAAGGTGGTGATCGCCGGATTGTGGTCGGATGGCCCCGCCGATAATGCCGGCCTCGAAGCCGGCGACCTGGTGCTCGAGGTTGGGGGTAAACCAGTGACCAGCATGGCGGGCATGTACAAGGCGATCTGGGGGCTTGGCAGCGCGGGCGTAACGGTGCCGCTGACGATCTTCCGCGACAAGCGCATTATCGAGCTTGAGATCGAAAGCGCCAGCCGGACCGAATTCTATAAGAAACCCGGTCTGCATTGAGCCATGCCACTGGTGTCGGGTCGTGACCTCGGGATCGCCGGCGCGGATATCACCCTTTTCGAGAACGCTTTTTCCGATCCGGAACACCTATTTCGTGCCGTCGAGGCGGAAGCCGACTGGCAGAGCGAGAACATCACGCTGTTCGGCCGCACGCACGCCATGCCGCGTTTGATCTGCTGGATGGGCGATAAGCCCTACCGTTATTCCGGCCTGACCCATCCCGCCGCATCCTTCACGCCTGTGGTGCGCGAACTCGCCGAAAAGGTGACGCAAATCGCGAAGGCCGACTTTAACGGCGTCTTGCTCAATCTCTACCGTGACGGGCGCGACAGCATGGGCTGGCACGCCGATGATGAAGCCTCGCTGGGGTCAAGACCCGTAATCGCGTCGGTCAGTCTGGGGGCGACCCGCCGCATGCGGTTCAAGCCGAAGAAGCATTTTGACGGAGAGCCTTTCGGGATCGACTTGCCTGACGGAAGTCTGCTGGTCATGAGGGGAGAGACACAGGCCAACTGGCTGCATGCGGTGAGCAAAACCGCGAGGCCCGTCGGGCCCAGGATCAATCTGACGTTCAGGAAGATACAGGAATAAGCGTCATCAGGCCGGTTCGGCCTCGGCGGCGAAATCTTCGGCCATGATCGCTGCGTATTCCTGCAGAAGCGGTACGTGCGCGACCGCGTCCTCGACGCTCATCCGCGCTGCCGGGGCATGGATCGCAAGCCCGGCGATCACCGCATCCGTATCCGAATAGACCGGGACGGCGACCGAAATGATGCCGTCGTGAAATTCCTCGTTGTTGACCGAATAACCGCGCTGCCGGGTTTCGGCGCAATCGGCTTCGATGGCGTCGATGCTGGTAAGCGTACGCGACGTGAAGGCGGACAGTTCGACCCTTTCCAGAAGCCGCTTGCGCGTGCGTGGCGGCAGATAAGCCAGAAACAGCTTGCCGAGACCGGTGCAGTGAACCGGCACGCGGCTACCCGGGTGCAGTTCGGCGCGGAGCGGGAAATTGCTTTCGACCCGGTCCAGATAGAGCACGCTGTCGCCGTCCAGAACGCCGACGTTGCAGGTTTCCGACACCTTGCCGACCAGGCGTGACAGCACCGCGTTACGTGGCGCATAGCGGACGCACCAGCCGAACACCTCTTTCGAGATATCGAACATCTTGGGGCCGATGGCGTACCGGTCGCGCAACGGCTCGCGAAACAGGAAACCGTATTCCTCGAGCTGGCGGGCAGTGCGATGGACGGTCTGTTTGGGGCGGCCGAGCGCTTCGGATAGCTCCGGCAATGACAATGGGCGCCGCGCGGCGAGGATGGCCTCGATCACCGCGAACGCCTTTATGACGACCGGCTCAGCGTTCTCGTTCATTTTATTCCCCCCAAACCCCGCAATTTTCCTATCACTTTGTTCACGAATGGAAAAGGTTTACGGCGAATTTTCAGACGCCCAGCAACCGGGCGGTGATTTCGGGATTCCGATCCAGTTCGCTAAACGTGCCCCGATAGGCGATCCGGCCGGTCTCCATGATCACCACGTTTTCCGCGGCTAACCGGGCGAGACGGCGGTTCTGTTCGGAAATCAGAATAGCGATCCCGGCGCGGCGTAATTCGCTGAGGGCGTCACCGAGGCGGTTCACGACCACCGGGGCGAGCCCTTCCGACGGTTCGTCCAGAAGCAGCAGATCCGGGTTTCCCATCAGTGCGCGGCCGACGGCCAGCATCTGCCGCTCGCCGCCCGATAACGTCCCCGCCGGCGCCGTGCTGCGCCGGGCGATTTCGGGGAAGAGGTCGAAAACGCGAGCCACGGTCCAGGGGGCGTCCCCGGACGCACCCGCTTTCTCACCAGTTTGCAGGTTTTCGGTCACGCTCAAGCTCTCGAATATCCGGCGTTCTTCGGGGACGTAGCCGATTCCTGCCCGGGCGATGGCGTCGGATGAAAGTTTAACGATGTCGTTGCCCTTGAAGCCGATTCGGCCCTGCCAGGCGGGCGTCATGCCCATCAGGGTCTTGAGGGTCGTGCTCTTTCCTGCGCCGTTGCGGCCGAGGATGGCGAGGCTTTCCGACGCGCCGAGGGTGAACGTGACATCCTCGATGGCGAGCGCCTTGCCATAACCGCTGCGGATGTTACGGACGTCAAGCATCGCCGTCCTCCGGTGCGCCCAGATATACGCGCTGTACCCGCGCATCGTTGCGAACCGCGTCGGGGGTATCGTCCGCGATCAACCGGCCCTGGTCCATGGCGAGAATTCGGCTCGCATAACCGAACACCGCGTCCATATCGTGCTCGGTGAACAGAACAGTGATCCCGCGCGCGCGGACCAGATCGGAAATACGTTGCATGATCCGGTGGCGTTCTTCGGCGGCCATCCCAGCCGTCGGTTCGTCAAGCAACAGCAGCGCCGGTTCGCTGGCCAGCGCCATCGCCAGTTCCACCCGTTTAACGTCACCGTAAGCAAGCGTGGTCACCGGCGCCGCCGTCATCGCCGACATGCCGACGTCCTCCAGCAGTTTCTCGGCTGTGTCGGTGTTCATGCCGGCAGCCATCAGGGCTGCTTCGACATTCTCGATGGCAGTCATGGAGCGGAAAGTGGCGGCGATCTGGAAGGTGCGACCGATGCCGGCACGGGCGCGCTGATGCGGTTGCCAGCGGGTAATGTCGTGGCCGCCGAAAAGCACCGTGCCGGCGTTCACGCTTAGGGCGCCGCTCAACAGGTTGAAGCACGTGGTCTTGCCGGCACCGTTCGGGCCGATCAGGGCGGCGACATCGCCGTTATTAAGGATGAAGGCGACATCGTCGACGGCCTTCAGGCCGCCGAAGTTTCTGGATATTCCTTTGACGTCGAGGACGGTGCTCATGCCGAACGCTCCCGCCGGCGTTTAAGCCAGCCAGAGAGCGATCCGGCAATGCCGCCCGGTGCGAACACCGCGATCCCGACGACGGCGGTCCCCAGTAACGCGCGCCAATAGGGCAGACGGCTCAAGGAATCTTCAAGTAATGCGAAGACACTGGCCCCCAGGATCGGCCCGGCCGGCGCATGCAACCCGCCCAACAGCACCATGACGAGGGCGTCGACGGAATTTGGGATCGCGAGCGTGTCCGGGAACACGCTTCCCTTCGAGAACGCGAAAATGCCACCCGCCAGCCCGGCGGCACTTCCGGCGATGACGATTGCCGCCCAGTTTCTGAGCTTGATGTCGATGCCAAGCGCCTGGGCGCGCGCCGGTGCGTCCCGCCCAGCCCTGAGCAGTATGCCGAAACGTCCGCTGGCTAGCATCATCAACGAAACAATCCCGACCGTGGTAAGGGCGAGTGTGAGGTAGTAGTAGGCGGTCGTGCCGCTTGCCCAGGCGGCGGGCCAGATGCCGAGAATGCCGTCGTCGCCGCCGGTGATGTCCTGCCATTGGACACTCGCCGACCATAGTATCTGTGCCGCCGCCAGCGTCAGCATAGCCAGATAGACGCCGCTGAGCCTGACCGCGAACCAGCCGATAATGGCCGCCCCGATGGCGGCTGCGACGGGAGCCAGGATAAGGGCGGCTTCCATGCCGATACCGGCGCGCTCCACCAGCAGCGCCGCCGCATAGGCGCCGATCCCGAAGAACGCCGCATGACCGAACGAGACGAGCCCGCCCGTCCCCATCATGAAATGCAGGCCGGCGGCAAACAGGGCGAAGATCATGATGTCGGCCGTCAGAACGATCACGAAGTCCCCGGCGATGATAGGAAGCACGAAAAGCGCCGCGACGAGGACGGCCGCGGCGAGCCGGCCGGCTTCTCCGAGGGTTTGCGGCGGTTGGATTTCCACCGCGTGCGGCGCCGTTGTCGCCTGCTTTCCCAACAAACCGTAGGGCCGGATGACCAGGACCACCGCCATGGCCGCGAACGCCGCGACCAGAGTGATCTCCGGCAGGATCAGGATGCCGAACGCATTCAATTCGGCGATCAAAAGAGCCGCCAAAAATGCGCCGGTGACGCTGCCCATGCCGCCGATGACGACAACCACGAACGCCTCGGCGATGATGTTGAGATCCATCAGGAGGCTCACCGGCTGCCGCGGCATTTCAAGCGCGCCGCCGAGCCCGGCGAGCGCCGCGCCGATGAAGAAAGTCGCCTGGAACAATCGCGCCGGACGCACGCCCAACGCCTGCAGCATTTCCCGATCCTCGGTGGCGGCGCGCACCAGTATGCCGAAGCGCGTCCGGGTGAACATCCACCAGATCGCGCCCAGCACCGAGAAACCGACGGTGATCAGGAACAGATCGTATTCGGGGACCGGTTGGTCGAATATGCGGACGACACCGGTCAGCCCGGGCGCGCGTGGCCCCAGAAGATCGGTTGGCCCCCAGATCCAGAGTGCCGCGTCCTGCACGATCAGCACCAGGCCGAACGTCGCGACTAGTTGGAACAACTCGGGCGCGCCATATAGCCGGCTTAGAACTGTCCGCTCCATCACCCAGCCGATCGCGCCGACGGATAGCGCGGCCAACGGCACAGCAACCCAGAAGCCGAATTGTTGCGAAATCGAATAGGCAATGAATGCGCCCAACATGAACAGCGAGCCGTGGGCGAAATTGACGATTCGCGTCACGCCGAAGATGATCGACAGCCCGGCGGCGACGAGAAACAACGACGATGCGCTCGCGAGACCGGTCAGGAACTGGGCGAAATAAAATCCCATGGCCGGGCTATCCTATGGGAGCGGGCGGGCGGAACGCCAGCGCGACTGTCATCTCTCCGCCGGGCGAAGAGACGACATCCGATCAATTCGTGGGGCGCATGGCCTTGGCTTCTTCCGCCGTCGGCAGCACTTCCGCGCCGTCGATGTAGCGCCAGTCTACCATCTGCCCGCCGCCGTCGACGACATCGGTGCGACCGACCCAGGAGCCCATGGTGGCCTGGTGGTCGGCGGCGCGGTAGACGATCTCGCCTTGCGGCGTCGCGACCTTAAGTCCTTTCATGGCGGCGATCATCTTGTCGGTGTCGGTGCTTTTGGCTTTTTCCAGGACCGCCGCGATCGACAGCATGGTGTTGTAGCCGACGAGCGAACCCATCTTGAGGGTTTCGCCCCAGCGCTTTTCGTATGCTGCCTTGAAAGCGTTATGTTCCGGCGTGTCGATCGCGTACCAGGGATAACCGGTGACGATCCAGCCTTTGGGCGCTTCGCCCTTGAGCGGCTCGAGATACTCCGGCTCGCCGGTCAGCAGGCTGACGACGGTGCGGTTCTCATAAAGGCCGCGGACCGTACCTTCGCGTACCATCGCGCCCAGGTCGGGACCGAAGGTGACATTGTAGATGCCGTCCGGTTTCGCGGCCTCGAGGGCACGGACCGTGACGCCCGCATCGATCTTAAAGAGCGCCGGCCATTGTTCGTCGACGAACTCGACTGAGGGTTTGAGCTTCTTCAGTACCTGCTTGAACGCCGCGACGGCGTCTTTCCCATAAGCATAGTTCGGCGCGACGGTCGCCCATTTGACCGCGTCCGTTTTCGCGGCTTCTGCGGCCAGCATCGCGGCCTGCATGTAGGTCGACGGACGAAGACGGAAGGTATAATCGTTCCCCTTCGACCAGATCAGCGCATCGGTAAGCGGCTCGGCGGCGACGAACAGCACCTTGTTCTGCTTCGCGTAGTCGGACACCGCGAGACCGATGTGCGAGAAGAACGTCCCCGTGAGCAACGCGACCTTTTCGCGTTTGACCAATTCTTCCGCGATCTTCACGGCATTGCCCGGCTTGCCGGCATCGTCGCGGCTGATCACCTCGAGCTTTTCGCCATGAACGCCGCCCTTGGCGTTAATTTCCTCAAGCGCCATTTGCCAACCCTTTTTGTAAGGCTCGGTGAAGGCGGGCAGGCGGGTATAGCTGTTGATCTCGCCAATGCGGATCGGCTCTGCATTGGCCTGCGTGACGGATACGGCGAATACCGCCGCAATAGCGGCAAGGCGCGGAAACTTCATCGGATGTCTCTCTTTAGTGTTCTGTGAAGAAACGGCGGCTCGATAAACCCTGAACCGCCTCTTGGGCACATATGTAGCGGCAATTTTACGCAGTGAAAAGGCGCATACCATCTATTTTGCGAATTTCAGTTGTGAATTTGGCGTCTTGCGCTCCCGCGCACGATCAACACAATACTGAAAACTTCGGGAGAACAATGCATGCCATCAATGAAAGCGGCGGTCGTCGGTCTCGGCGCCATGGGAATGGGGATCGCGACCTCGGCGTTGAAAGCGGGTCTCGACGTCACCGGATGTGATGTTTCGGACGACGCATTGAAGGTGTTTTCAAACGCCGGCGGTGCGACCGCGAAAACGCCGGCCGAGGCGGCAAAGGATGCGGACTGTCTGGCCATCGTGGTCGTCAATATGGACCAGACGGAGGCGGTGCTGTTCGGTGACGGGGGCGCTGCGGAGACCCTGAAGGAAGGGGCCGTCGTCATGGGCTGCGCGACGGTGCCCCCAGCCTACGCGCGCAGCGTCGCCGAACGTTTGAATGCGATGGGGTTGCTTTATCTCGATTCGCCGATTTCCGGCGGCGCGGCGAAGGCCGCCGCCGGACGGATCACGGTCATGGGATCGGGTGCGGCCGATGCGTTCGCCAAGGCGCGGCCGTTCCTGGATGCGGTGGCAGAAAAAGTTTTCGAACTGGGCGAGGACGCGGGACCCGGGTCGACCATGAAGATGGTCAACCAGTTGCTGGCGGGTGTGCATATCGCGACCGCAATGGAGGCGTTGGCCCTGGGTATTCGCTCGGGACTGGACGCAGAGAAGGTTTACGAGGTGATCACCGCGTCGGCCGGTAACTCGTGGATGTTCGAAAACCGCGTGCCGCATGTTCTGGAAAACGATTACAGCCCGAAAAGTGCTGTCGAGATTTTCGTCAAGGATCTCGGTATCGTGCTCGAAACCGGCAAGCGGGAAGGTTTCCCATTGCCCGTGTCCGCCGCCGCACACCAGCAGTTTCTGGCCGCCAAGGCGATGGGCCTCGGGCGCGAGGACGACGCCGCCGTGATCAAGGTGTTCGCGGAGCTGGCAGGGATCGAACTTCCGCGCGGAAAAGGGTAAGATTTTGCCATGCCGATGTTCGCCGCCAATCTCACGCTCATGTTCAACGAGGTGCCGTTTCTGGACCGCTTCGCCGCCGCGCGCGAAGCGGGGTTCGAGGCGGTCGAATTCCTGTTTCCCTATGCGCATCCGGCGCCCGAGGTGGCGGCGAGGCTGGCGGATAACGGTCTGACCCAGGCGCTGTTCAATGCGCCACCGGGTGATTGGGACGCAGGGGAGCGCGGGATCGCGGCGCTCCCGGACCGTGTGTCGGAATTCCGCGAAAGCATCGACAAGGCGCTGGAGTACGCGCGTGCCCTGGATTGCAGGACGCTGCACGTCATGGCGGGCCTGGTGCCCGATCCGGCGATGCGTGACGAGATGTTGGCGTGTTATGTCGACAATATCCGCTTCGCCGCCGACCGATGCGAGGGCGAAGGGGTGACAGTGTCGCTTGAGCCGCTGAACAGCCGGGACGTGCCGGGGTACCTGATGCTGACGAGCGCGGCCATTGCCGAAGCATTGGAAAGGATCGACCGTCCCAACGCTGGACTGCAGTTCGATTTCTATCACGTGCAGGTCATGGAAGGGGACCTCGCCAGACGGTTCGAGGCGATGCTGGACGATATCGTGCATGTGCAGATATCGGGCGTGCCCGAACGCCATGAACCGAACATCGGCGAGATCAATTATCCGTATCTCTTTAACCTGATGGACCGGCTTGGCTATACCGGTTACGTGGGCTGCGAATACAATCCGCTCGGCGACACCCGGGACGGCCTGAGCTGGCTTTTCGACTGATTTTCCAGGCTCGACGGCAGGATTTGTCCCGCCGCAAAACGGCCAAAACCGCTGGCTTTCGGCCCGTATACCTGTATAACCCCAGCCATATTTTGCATTGCGACATTGCCATGTCCGGGTATGGCCCCTATCTGGCATCCGGAGGCATAAAGGATTTGACGAGGACAATATGACGGAACGTGTGCAGTCCAGCGGCTTGCAGATCGACAAGACGCTCTTCGACTTCGTAAACGACGACGTACTACCGGGGATCGGTATCCCATCCGAAGATTTCTGGGCGGCCTTCGCCGGGATTGTCGCCGACCTGACTCCGAAGAACCGGGCGCTTTTGGAAAAGCGTGCCGCGTTGCAGGCCAAGATCGACGCGTGGCATCGGGAGAACAAGGGCAAGCCGTCCGACCTTTCGGCCTACAAGACGTTCCTCGGTGAGATCGGTTATCTGGTGCCCGAGGGCGAGGATTTTTCCGTCACGGTGTCGAACGTGGATCCGGAAATCTCGACCATCGCCGGGCCGCAGCTCGTCGTCCCGCTCACCAATGCGCGATATTCCCTGAATGCCGCCAATGCGCGTTGGGGCAGCCTCTACGACGCGCTTTACGGCACCGACGCGATTTCTTTCGACGACGGTTGCGAGATTACCAAGGACTTCAATCCCAAGCGTGGTGCAAAGGTTATCGCCTGGGCGCGTGACTTTCTCGATAAGAGCGCCCCGCTGGCGTCCGGCTCGCATGCCGACAGCGCGGGGTACCGGATCGTTGACGGCTCGCTCGTTGTCACGATGGCCGACGGTTCGGAAACCGGCCTCGAAGTGCCGGAAGACCTCGCCGGTTACAATGGCGACGCGAGCAATCCGGACTCGGTTTTGTTCGTCAATAACGGTCTGCATTTCGAAATCGTCATCGACCGCGATCATCCGATCGGCAAGGACGATCCCGCCGGGATCGCCGATCTGATCATGGAATCCGCGATTACCACGATCATGGACTGTGAGGATTCCGTCGCCGCGGTGGACGGCGAGGAAAAGACGCTCGTCTACAGCAACTGGCTGGGTTTGATGAAGGGCGACTTGACGGCATCCTTCGAGAAAGGCGGTAAGACGGTAGACCGCGCGCTCAACCCGGACCGCACCTACGTCACGCCGGGCGGCGGGAATGTGACGCTCTCGGCCAGGTCGTTGCTGCTGGTCCGCAACGTCGGTCACCTGATGACGACGCCGGCGGTGCTCGATGCCGACGGCAACGAAGTCTTCGAAGGCCTGCTCGACGCGATGGTCACCTCGGCCATCGCCAAGCATGACCTCGATAAGCTCGGCAAGTACCGGAACTCCTACGCAGGGTCGATGTATATCGTGAAGCCGAAGATGCATGGCCCCGAAGAAGTGGCGTTCGCCGCCGAAACCTGCGCCAGGGTCGAAGACGCACTCGGCATCGAACGCAACGCCCTCAAGCTCGGCATCATGGACGAGGAACGCCGCACCACGGTCAACCTCAAGGAATGCATTCGCGCCGCCAAGGACCGGATCGTGTTCATCAACACAGGCTTCCTGGACCGCACGGGTGACGAGATCCACACGTCCATGGAAGCGGGTGCGATGATCCGTAAGGGCGACATGAAACAATCCGCCTGGATCACGGCCTATGAAGACTGGAACGTGGACGTCGGTTTGATGTGCGGCCTTAAGGGGAAAGCGCAAATCGGCAAGGGCATGTGGGCCATGCCGGATCTGATGGCGTCGATGCTGGAACAGAAGATCGGGCATCCGAAAGCGGGCGCCAACACGGCCTGGGTGCCGTCGCCGACGGCAGCGACACTGCACGCGACCCACTACCATCAAGTGATGGTGTCGGAAGTGCAGGAGCAATTGAAATCGCGCGAACGCGCCAAGCTTGACGACATTCTTTCTTATCCGGTCGCTGACCGGCCCAACTGGTCGGATGAAGATATTCAGGCGGAACTCGACAATAACGCGCAAGGTATCCTGGGTTACGTCGTCCGCTGGATCGATCAGGGTGTCGGGTGCTCCAAGGTGCCGGACATCAACAACGTCGGCCTGATGGAAGACCGCGCGACACTGCGTATCTCGTCGCAGCACATCGCCAACTGGCTTTATCACGGCATCTGCACCGAGGATCAGGTATTGGAAACCATGAAGCGCATGGCCAAAGTCGTCGATGAGCAGAACGCGGGTGACCCGAACTACAAGCCGATGGCGCCGGCGTACGACGGCATTGCCTTCAAGGCGGCGTGTGACTTGGTGTTCAAGGGACGCGCGCAGCCGAGCGGGTATACCGAACCGATCCTGCACGGCCGCCGCCTTGAGTTGAAAGCCGGCTGAGCAGTCATCGCAACACGGGTTAAAGGAAAGGCACGGTTGAACCCGTGCCTTTCCGCTTTATATAACCCGTTATGACTAAAGGTTTTCTCAGGCGCCTCCCGGTCCGTCTTATTCTCATTGTGGCGCTGCTGGGCACGGCGGCGTGTTCGTCGTCCCGCAAGACTCAACCCGAACATTCGGCGACCGAGCAATTGCTGGCCACCAATGCCGTCGACAAGGCGGTTCGGCAGTTGCGTCTGCCGCTGCCGGACGGTGCCAGGGTTTATCTGCGGACCGACGGGATCGAGGGGCAGTATGCATCCTACGCCAAAGCGGCGATCCGTGAAGAAATGCTTGAGCAGGGCGCCTATCTGACGCCTGAGCGTGCAGACGCGGACACCGTCATCGACGTACGGTCCGGCGCGCTGTCGATCGATGAATATGAAACCCTGGCCGGGATGCAGTCTTTCGAGGTGCCGATCCCGCTCGCCGGCAATATCGAGACGCCAGAGATTGCTCTCTATAAACGGGCCGAGCGGCGCGGCATCGCGAAAATGGCGGCGACGGCTTACAGCGCCGATGAGGGGAAACACATCGCCTCGACCGGTCAGAAGTACGGCTTTTCGCATAAAAAAGAGTGGACGATGTTGATCTTCTTTTCATGGCGGAAAGACGACCTGATCCCCGGTGATCAGGAACCATCGAAAAAATCCATAGAACTTCCTGACTGAGATCGGGACGCTTCGACGTGAACAAGCCGGGCTTGCGCCCGGCTTGTTCGTCGATGGCAGCGGCCCATGCCTGCCGCCGGCCACCTGGACGACCGGGCCTCGGCGTCGGCCCGGCCTCCATTTCCGCGACCTCGTCACATCGATGCATAGCGTGCTTTCATTTATAATTAAAATCGATTAAATTTATGGGAGTGATAGGGTGTGATTATCCTGGGGTGTGACCATGAACCTACGCGATCTCGAATACGTCGTCGCCGTTGCCGAGGAAGGGCATTTCGGCCGTGCGTCCGAACGCTGCCACGTTTCCCAACCGGCGCTTAGCGGTCAGATCAAGAAGCTGGAGGATCGCCTCGGCGTCCAACTGTTCGAGCGCACCAACCGTCGTGTCGCGGTGACGCCGATCGGCGCCGAGGTGGTGGAGAAGGCGAAGCGCGCGTTGATGATCGCGGAAGAGATCGAGGATGCGGCGGCAGCTTATTCCGATCCCCTTGCGGGGCCGTTACGGTTCGGCACCATCCCGACCATCGGCCCGTTTTTGTTGCCGGCTATCCTGCGGCCGATGAAAGAGGCGTTGCCGAAGATGCAGTTGACGCTGCGCGAAGACGTCACCCAGGAACTGGAGCGAAAACTGACGGTTGGTGAGATCGATGTGGCAGTTACCGCCACCGATCCGAAGGAATCGGGGATCGAGGAAATCCCGCTTTATGACGAGCCATTCCGGGTCGCACTGCCAGATGGCCACCCGTTGGATAGCGGCCAGGATCTGGATGTGACGACGCTGAACAATGCGGAGCTTCTATTGCTGAAGGACGGTCATTGTCTTTCGGACCAAGTGGCAAGGCTCTGCGGGCTGGCACGAAAGGCGAATGTGAAGGGGTTGGATACCCAGGCTTCGAGTCTGGAAACCATCGTCGGGCTGGTGGCCGCCGGCGCGGGTATCACGTTTCTTCCTGCATCCATGGTCGGTGATGCGAACCGGGTACGCCCTGGTATCACGATCCGGCGCGCAATCAACAAGGCCGCGAGCCGGCGGGTCCGGATGATTTTCCGCGAGACTTTTCCGAAACGTGCCCTGCTGGCCGCGATGTCGGCGGTGATCCTGGAAAACCTGCCGGAAGGGGTGACGCCGGCCTAATTTTTAAGAGAGGGCGTGACCGACAGGCCCGCCCCTTCGATGCCGGCGATTGCCGCCAGTTCGTCGTTCCCTGAATTGTCGCCGCTGATGCCGACGGCACCGACGATGGTTTCGCCGTCACGGATCAACACGCCACCCGGCACCGGCACCATCCGGCCGCCGGAGGCGGCGGCGACGGCGCTCAGGAACGTTGCGTTCTTCTCTTTCAATTCCCGGCCGTCGAGCCCGAAACCGAGCGCGCCGTAGGCTTTGCCGATGGCGATCTCGGGCCGGAGAATGCCGCTGCCGTCGGCGCGCTTGAAAGCGACCAGATGGCCGCCCGCGTCGAGGACCGCGACGGTCAGCGGGTCGAAACCGTTTTGATCGCCATAGGTATGCGCACCGTCGACAATTCGGCTGGCTTGTTCGAGTGTCAGCGTCATCGTGCCCTCCTTAGTCGCGCAGCGCGTCGGCAAGATAGGCGGCGGCAGCGGCGACACCACCCTTTGAGTTTGCATCCGTCAACCCGAGTGAATCCAGTGCAACTTCGAGAGCACCGAGCGTCCCCAATATCATCGGCGCATTGACGTGGCCCATGTGCGCGATACGAAAGGCCTTGCCCGACAGGTCGCCGATGCCGAGACCGAGGGTCACGCCGAGCCGGTCGAAGCAGAACGCGCGGATCGGCTCCGGTCTAAATCCTTCACGCAACAGAAGCGTGGTGACGGAGACCGAACGCTCATCGGGCTCGGTGATGTTGTAGTCGAACGAGCCGCCGTTCCGCCACACGTCGACGGCGGCATGAGTAGCACCGGCGAGCAGACGGTGGCGTTCGAAGATATTCTGCAGGCCCTCTTCGAAGATCATATCCATCGCTTTGCGAAGTCCGAACAGCAGGTGCACGGGCGGCGTCCCGGCGTATTTACGGTAATGCTCTTCCTGGTCGCGGCTCGACCAGTTCCAGTAGGACGTGACCAGATCGGCGGTCTTGTGGCGTTCCTTGGCTTTCGCATTGGCGGCGACGAAGCTCAGGCCCGGCGGTGTCATCAGACCCTTCTGCGAGCCGCCGACGGCAACGTCGACGCCCCACTTGTCCATCTCGAACGGCATGCAGGCGAGGGAGGCGATGGTGTCGACCATCAAGAGCGCATCGTGACCTGCCGCGTCGATGGCGGCACGGATGGACTCGATGTCGTTGACGCAACCGCTCGCGGTGTCGACTTGAACCACGAGCACGGCCTTGATTTTGCCTTTGGTGTCGGCGCGAAGTGTTTCCTTGACCTTGCCGGGGTCGACGGCGCGGCGCCAGTCGCCGGGCACGCGTTCGACCTCGATTCCCATGGATTTCGCAAAGTCGCCCCAGCCGACCGCGAAACGGCCGCTTTCGAGGATCAGAATCGTGTCGCCGCGGCTCAATACATTGGCGATCGACGCCTCCCACGCGCCATGACCGTTGGCGATGTAGATATAGGTGTCGCCTGTTGTCGCGAAGATGGTTTTAAGGTCCTTGAGACAACGGGTGGTGATACTCAGAAGCTCGCCACCCCCTTCGCCGCCGTAGATGTCGATGGCTGGGCGGTGCATGGCACCAAGGACCTCGTCCGGCACCGTGGTCGGACCGGGAATGCTGAGAAACTGTCTGCCGTGTTTGAGTGTCATGGAATCTGCCGTGCGCGGAATTGAGGCCGGAAACGAGCCTGATCCTTCCCGACAGCCGTTCGCTTGTCCAGAACGGAAATTGTTATCGAAGCAATCGGTGAGACGCAGTGATTGCGTCCCCGGGTTCGAGCGTTAAATTAGAACGCCTGATCGGGGAGGATCATCATGGAATTCGACTTTGTTATCGTCGGCGGCGGTTCCGCCGGGTGTGTACTCGCCAACCGGCTCAGTGCCGATCCGGGTTACAGCGTCTGCCTGATCGAGGCCGGCGGTGAGGACCGGAATCCATGGATTCATATCCCGGCAGGGTACGTGAAGACCATGGTCGATCCGACGATCAACTGGCTGTTCGACACCAAACCCGACGAGAGAACCGGTAACCGCGCCATCCCGGTGCCGAGGGGCAAGGTGCTTGGCGGCTCGAGTGCGATCAACGGTATGCTTTACGTCCGGGGCCAGGCCGCCGATTACGACACCTGGGCGCAGATGGGCTGCCGCGGCTGGTCTTTTTCCGATGTGCTGCCGTATTTCAAGCGCTCGGAAAACCGTGAACAGGGCGCGGATGAATTTCACGGAGCCGGTGGGCCGCTGAACGTCACCGAAACGACGGTGCGCTACGATACCCTCGACAAGGTGATCCAGGCGGCGGGTGAACTGGGTTATCCGATGAACGTCGATTACAACGGTGCCGATCAGGAAGGCTTCGCTTATTTTCAGGTGACGCAGCGCCACGGCCGCCGTTTCAGCGCCAAGAACGCTTACCTAGACCCGGTGCGGCGGCGTGAGAATCTGCATGTGGAAACCCATGCCTTCGCGCAGAAAGTCGTGGTCGAAAACGGCCGCGCTACGGGCGTCGTCATTCGCCAGGGCGGGAAGGAACGGACGATCCGTGCGAAACGGGAAGTGATTCTGTCGGCGGGCGCCGTGCAATCGCCGCAGTTGTTGGAGCTTTCCGGCATCGGTCAGGGGGACCGGCTTAAAGACCTCGGCGTCGATGTCGTGCACGATCTCAAGGGGGTCGGTGAAAACCTGCAGGATCACTATATTTCGCGCCTGTCCTGGCGGCTTCGGGGGCTCGATAGTCTCAACCAGTCGACGCGCGGGCTTAAACTGATGATGGAGGTTCTTCGTTTCTTCACCCAACGCAAAGGGGCGCTGACCATGCCGGCCGGGATCATTGCCGGGTTCGTCAAAAGCCGTCCCGAACTCAAGGACCCCGACATCCAGTATCACATCGCGCATGCGACGTTCGCCAACCCGCACAAGCGCGTCTTCGATAAGTTTCCAGGGATCACCATCGGGCCGTGCCAACTTCGCCCGGAAAGTCGCGGTTATATCCACGCGACCTCGCCGGACATGGAGGTAAAGCCGGATATCCAACCCAATTTCCTGGCGACGCGGACAGATTGCGAGGTGCACGTGGCAGGACTCAAGATCGGCCGCCAGCTCATGGCGACGAGCGTGCTCGGTCCGTACGCGGAGGCGGAACTCTCTCCTGGGATCGACGTTAACGACGACGAGGCGCTGCTAGCGCATGCCAAGGCGACGGGGGCGACGCTTTATCACCCGGTCGGCACCTGCAAGATGGGCATGGACGAGATGGCGGTCGTCGATCCGGCGCTGAAAGTCAAAGGGATCGAGGGACTTCGCGTTGCCGATGCCTCCGTCATGCCGAACCTGATCAGCGGCAACACCAACGCGCCGACCATGATGATCGCGGAAAAAGCCTCCGATATGATTCTCGGGGATGCGCGCTGATTATTTGCTCAGGTCTTCCGGCGTGTCGATATCGAGAAGCGTGCCCGGATCGTCGACCGGGACCGCAATGACCCGTTCCGGGTGCGCATTCAGGATTGCGCGCGCCCCGGTATCGCCGGAAAGCGCGCAGAGGCGGGTGAAATAACGGGCGGAAAACAGCACCGGATGGCCCCGTTTGCCGTTATGCACCGGCACCACGATATCGTGCCCACCCTTGTGATCGAGTGCGCCGAGCATGGCCGTCAGGGTTTCGGGCCTGAGTTTCGGCATGTCGCCCAGCACGACGAACAAAGACGTCATTTCGGTGTTGATGGCGTTGGCGCCGGCCGCAAGCGACGTGCCCATCCCCGACCAAGGGGTCGCGTTCCGGACACATCGGACAGCCAGGCCGTTGAGCGCGCGCTCCACCTGATCGGCATCGTGACCTGTAACCACTACCACGTCGCCCAGGTTCGCGTTGAGAATGCGTTCAACGGTCACGCGGATCATCGGTTCGCCGTTGACGGGGTGGAGCAATTTGTTGTCCGTTCCGAAACGTTCCGAGCGCCCGGCGGCAAGAATAATCGCGGCCGCCTTTGTGGTGTCCGGCTTGGCCTTCATACCGGGAATTTCTCGCGGTAGGTCATCAGCACCTCGGCCACCAGTGAGATCGCGATCTCGGGTGGGTTGCGCGATCCCATGGAAATGCCGAGCGGTCCCTTGATGCGTTTTACGTCGGCTTCGCCGACGCCGTCTTCGATGAACCGGCTGACGCGTTCGGCATGGGTATTCCGGCTGCCGAGCGCGCCGATGTAAAACGCATCCGATTCCATCGCAGCCTTGAGTACCGGGCCCTCGAGTTCGTGTTCATGAAACAGCGTCGCCACCCCCGTCCAGCGGTCGAGCATACCGGCGGGCAGGGACTTCGACGTCGTCGCGCCAACGGCTTGGCATTGTCTGGCGGTCTCGTCTTCGGTAGTGACTGCGTGGACAGCGATGTCGGACGCCGCTGCGATTTCCGCCGTCGCGGCGAGCACCGGTCCCTTCCCGGCAACGACGAGTTTCAAGGGTGGACGGTAAAGCCGGTCGAAGGTGTCGCCGTCGTGCGTCAACTGCAGACGATCCGGATCGCCTGCGTCGTCGAGCCGGCTTTTACCCGTCGCCATGTCCGTTGCCAGCCGAACCGGTTTGCGTTCTTCCATTGCTTTGACCAGGTCGTCGACAATGGCGTCTGAGAAACCGACATCGATATAGACGTCGATGGCACTGCCGCAGGGAAGGGCAATGTCGAAGTAAGGTGAATTGACGCCGTAACGGATCGAGCGGTTCTTCCCCTCATCGATCGCCGCTTTGGTCTCCTCGACGAGCGCCCCCTCGACGCAGCCGCCAGAGAGGAATCCGGTGAAGTCGCCGGCATCGGATACCGCCATTTGACTGCCGGCGGGCCGGGGACCCGTCGGTTCGACGTTGTAAAGCGTAAGCAGGGCCGCGCGTTTCCCCTCGGACCTCCATTTCTGGAGGTCCGGGAGGACGTATTCTGAAAATCTGCCGTTCATGGTGCCCTATATAGGCTTAACCGGCGGCTTTTGCATCCCTGATGGCTTGCCACACCTTTTCAGGCGTCAGCGGCATGTCGATGTGATGGACGCCGTATTCTTTCAGCGCATCACAGACCGCGTTGACGATCGCCGGCGGTGCCCCGACGCAACCGGCTTCACCGGCGCCCTTGACGCCGAGAAGGTTCTTTTCGGTCGGCGCATCCTCGTAATAGTCGATGACCATCCGCGGCATGTCGTCAGCGCGCGGCAGCGCATAGTCCATGAGCGAGCCGGTCACCAGCTGACCGCTTTCGTCGTAATGGATGTTTTCCATCAGCGCCTGACCAAGGCCCTGGGCGATGCCGCCCATGACCTGGCCGTCAGCCAACATCTTGTTGACGATGGTGCCGAAGTCGTCGACCACCCAGTAACCGTCGACCTTAACCGTACCGGTTTCGGGATCGACCTCGACCTCGCAGGCGTGACCACCGTTGGGGATCGAGATGATGCCGCGCTCGAACACGCTCGAGATATTCATGCAGCCGGGTTCCAGATCATCCGGCAGGCTATCCGGGTCGTTCTGGGAATCGATGGCGTCGCGGATCGTCATCGTGTGGTTCGTGCCCGGCACATGGAAACGGCCTTCCTCGAACTCGATTTCGCCGGCGTCGACGTCGAAGCGGTGCGCGGCGATCTTCTTGCCGACCTCGATGATCTGGCGCGACGTCTGGGTGACGGCGCTGCCGCCGACCTCAAGCCCGCGCGAGCCGCCGTGGCCGCCACCGATGTCGGTGGCGTCGGTATCGGACTGGCGGAACACCACATCTTCCATGGCGATGCCCAGATGACCGGACAGAAGCTGTGCGAACACGGTTTCATGGCCCATGCCGGTCGACGCGGTCCCGACGGAAAGTTCCACCTTGCCGTCGTCACGGAACGTGACCTTCGCTTCTTCCTTCGGGCCGCCGCCGGTGCATTCGAGATACATGCACACCCCGAAGCCGCGCTTCAGACCTTTGGCTTCGCTCGCTTCCTTGCGCTTTTCAAAACCAGCACGGTCTGAAATCTCGATCGTCTTTTCGAACACTTCCGGGAAGTTGCCGCAGTCGATATCGAGGCCCATCGGCGACTTCATCGGCAGGTCACTCGGCGGGATCAGATTCTTGCGGCGCAACTCGATCGGATCCATGCCCAGCTTGGCCGCCGCGTAATCGATGATGCGGTCCATCTGGTAAGAGCCTTCCGGACGCCCGGCCCCGCGGTAAGGATCGAGCGGGCAGGTGTTCGTGAAGGGCGCAATGGCGGTGTAGTAAATGCCGTCGAACCTGAATGGGCCGCCCTGGGTCCGGCTGGAACCGCCGGTCGGTGTGAACGGGCCGACGGTACCGCAAAACGCGCCCAGATTGCCGACGGTTTCGGTGCGCAGGCCCCTGAACGTACCGTCGTTGTCGAGCGCGAGTTGCACGGTCGAGACCTGGTCGCGGCCGTGGGTGTCGGACAGAAAGCTCTCGGAGCGGTCGTTGACCCATTTGACCGGGCGTTTAATTTCACGCGCCGCATGCAGGATTAGGATCGGTTCCGGATAAACGCCGTTCTTACCGCCAAAGCCGCCGCCGACGTCAGGGGCGATGTGGTGCAGGTTCTCTTTGCCGATTTTCAGCACGGTATCTGCAATCGTGTCGCGGTTCGCGTGGATGTTCTGCGACGCGTTCCAGAGGGTGAATTTGCCGCTCTCGGCATCGTAGTCGGCGAGCGCGCCGCGCGGCTCGATCGGCGTCGCGGTGACGCGGTTGTTGATCAGTTCCAGCGTGATGACGTGGTCGGCATCCTCGAAGGCCTTTTTCTGCGCGTCTTCGTCACCTAGTTCGAAGTCGAGGCAGATGTTGTTCGGAATATCGTCCCAGATCTGCGGCGCGCCATCCTTGATGGCTTCCGACTGGTGAGACACCGCCGGCAGGCTTTCGTAATCGACCTCGATCAGCTCCATCGCGTCGCGGCATGCATCGAGGCTTTCCGCGACCACCAGCGCGACCGGTTGGCCGACGTAGCGGACACGGTCGATGGCGATGGCGTGGTGCGGCGGTTCCTTGAGATCGGAGCCGTCCTTGAACTTGCGGACGCCGGACTTGGTTGGAATGGTGCCGTAGCCGGCGGCTTTCCAATCCTCGCCGGTGACGACCAGCAGAACGCCGTCGAGCGCCAAAGCTTCCGTGGCGTCAATGGACTTGATGTCGGCATGTGCTTCGGGGGACCGCAGGACCATCCCATAAGCCTGGTTTTCCAGTTTCATGTCGTCGATGTAGTGGCCGTGACCGGTCAGGAATCGGAAATCTTCAACGCGGCGCTGATTTTCGCCGATACCGTTGCGTGCAACGTAAGTAGCCATGTGTCTCTCTCCCGCTTAGCCGTTCGCTTCCGCTACCGCACGACGGGCGAGGACGCCGATCAGGTGCGCACGGTATTCGCGGCTTGCGTGAATGTCATTATTCAGGTCATCGGCCGGCACCATGCCGTCCTTGATGCTGTCCGGGCTGAAGCTGGCGGTCAGCGCCTGTTCCATTTCGGCGACCCGGAATACGCAGGGGCCGGCGCCGGTCACGGCGACGCGGACGGTGTTGCCGAACTTCGCCACCATCACAGCGACCAAGGCATAGCGGGTCGCCGGGTTCGGGAACTTGATGTAACCGGCGGCTTCCGGAATGGGGAAGCTGATTTCGGTGATCAGTTCGCCTTCGTTGAGCGCGGTGTCGAACATCCCGGTGAAGAAATTGTCGGCCTCGATCTCGCGTTCGCTGGTGACGACCGTCGCGCCGAGGCCGAGCACGGCTGCCGGATAGTCGGCTGCCGGATCGTTGTTGGCGACCGAGCCGCCAATAGTGCCGCGGTTACGCACATGCGGATCGCCGATGCCGCCGGCCAGTTTGGCAAGCGCCGGGATGGCCGATTTGATGTCGGCGTTCGCCGCGACCTCGGCGTGGCATGTCATCGCCTTGACCGAAATGCTGTCGCCACCGGCGGAAATTCCGGAAAGACCATCGACACGGGCCAGTGAGATCAGGTCCGACGGCATGGCCAGGCGCTGCTTGAGGACCGGGATAAGGGTCTGACCGCCGGCCAGGAACTGCCCGTCGTCGCTTTCGCCAAGCGCGGTTTTCACGTCGTCGACGGAGGTGGGGTTTTTGATACCGAAATCGTACATTGTCAGCCCCGCATCGCCTTGGCGCCGGTTTTCACGGCGTCGATGATGTTTTGATACCCGGTGCAGCGGCAGATATTGCCTTCGAGGCCGTGGCGGATGCCGTCCTCGTCGATGTCCGGATTGTTCTCGACCAGCGATACGGCGGTCATCACCATCCCCGGCGTACAGAAGCCGCATTGCAGGCCATGGTGCTCGCGGAAAGCTTCCTGCATCGGGTGCATGTTGTCGCCGTCGGCAAGCCCCTCGATCGTGCCGATGTCGGCGCCGTCGGCCTCCCAGGCGAACACGGCGCAGCTTTTCACCGTCTTGCCGTCGAGCGTGACGACGCAGGCGCCACACTGGCTGGTGTCGCAGCCGACGTGCGTGCCGGTCAGTTTGAGCTGTTCACGGATAAACGTGCTGAGCAAAGTGCGCGCGCCGACCTCTTTGGTTACTTCGAGGCCGTTTACGCGAACGGTAATCGCGGGCATATACTTCTCCCCCCGGAATGTCTTAAAGGGCCAAGAACAGGCCCCGGGCACTCTCGTTCAAATGTTCGTAACACAAAGCACACCGCCACACCGGGGCGCCGGGTGGCAGATCGCCTGTGCCAATCCTATATAAAAATTGGGGATGACGCCGGGCGTTGCAAGTCTTTATACATTCTCATAACAATTCCGACCGAATTTCGGCTGCCCGGCAAGGATACTGGAGAGTTTTTTATGAAGTTATCCGATGAAAAGCGTCTTGATGCGCCGAGAGAGGAAGTCTGGCGTGGCCTGAACGACCCGGACATTCTCAAGCAGTCGATTCCGGGCTGCGAGTCGCTGGAACAGATTTCCGACACTGAGTTCGAAGCCGAAGTCCGTGCCAAGGTTGGTCCGGTGAAGGCCAAATTCAAGGGTAGCGTGAAGCTTACCGATCTCAACCCGCCCGAAAGCTATCGCATTTCCGGTGAGGGCAAGGGCGGTGCCGCCGGGTTTGCCAAGGGCGGCGCGCTGGTGACCCTGACCGAGGACGGGGACGGCACGATCCTGAAGTATGACGTCGACGCCGACGTTGGCGGAAAGCTCGCGCAGATCGGTGGTCGGCTTCTCGAGGGTACATCGAAAAAGCTCGCCGGCGAGTTCTTCGACAATTTCGAGAATGCACTCAAGGGAGGCGGCAGCAGCGATTCGGCCGCCGAGGGTTCAGGCCAAAACACCGACGCCGAACCCGAAACCGATACGGCACCCGCTGAATCCGCGCCGTCGCAGCCCGCACCGGCCGAACGCACGGTATCGGAATCCGGGACCGGCGTTTCCAAGATTCTCGTTATTATCGGGGCCGTGCTCGTGATCGGTGCTTTGGCGTTGACGATTATGCAGTAACGGGTGGGCGGCATGGCCGATAAGACGCTTTTGATCGTCGGCCACGTTCCGTCTCCGAACACGCAAGCGCTCCGCGATGCGGTCGAGGCGGGGGCGAACGCCGAAGAGATCGACGGGGTTCGCGTTCTCGCCAAAAGTCCCTTCGACACCGATGCCGACGACGTGCTTTCCGCGGATGCGATCATCCTCGGGACGACCGAGAACCTCGGTTATATGTCGGGCGCACTGAAGGATTTCTTCGACCGCACATATTATGGGGTGATCGAGGAAAAGCAGGGTCTGCCTTATGCGCTATACGTGCGCGCCGGGCTCGACGGTACCGGTACCATCAAGGGCTTACAGTCGATTGTGACCGGGCTTCGTTGGAAGGCGGTCCGCGATCCGCTTTTGTTGCACGGGGAATGGCAGGAGGCGTTTACCGATGACGCGCACGAGTTGGGCCAGCTCGTCGCCGCGGGTCTCGAGGCGGGCGTCTTTTAAGTCTCTTCTAGCTCACAATCCTCACGCAGAATTGGCCCAACGCTTCCTTCCAGAGCCACGCCACGGGGCCGACCTCGGCATAGACGATAAGAATGTTTTCGCCGAGGCGTTCCACCGGGACCTGAATCAGGTCGAGGAAATCGTTCAACTCTTTTGCGGAGAGGCATTGCGGGAGAGACACCGGTCGTACCGAATCGTCCATGTGTAAAAGATTATCACGAAAAGATATCGCAGTGATAAATTTTACACTGCAGCGCACAAGAAACAGTTGTGCCGGAAACACACAAACGAACCGGTGTCTCTCGCGGCCATGCGGCGGGTATTGAAAACCCCGGGGCGTTTGGCCACAGTGTCAGCCCCAATTTGACGATCCCGAAACAAGGAGACCCAGATGAGCCGCATCGTCTATGTGAACGGCGAGTACCTGCCTGAGGAAGACGCCAAAATTTCCGTATTTGACCGTGGCTTTCTGTTCGCCGACGGCGTTTATGAGGTTTCCGCGGTGATCGACGGAAAGCTGATCGATAACGAGGCGCACCTGGCGCGTCTGAAGCGCTCCATGAGCGAATTGAAGATGACGCCCCCGGCGACGGGCGACGAGATCATCGCGATCATGGAGCAGATGGTCGAACGCAACGGGATCGACGAAGGACTGGTTTATCTGCAGGTGACGCGTGGTGCCGCCGATCGGGATTTCGCCATGCCGACCGATGCGACGCCGTCGCTGGTCATGTTCACCCAGAAAAAGACGCTCGCCAAGAATCCAGTCGCCGATAAGGGGATTTCGGTGATCACGGTGCCCGACATCCGCTGGAAACGTCGCGACATCAAGACGGTCGCCCTTTTGCCGGCGTCGATGGCCAAGCAGGCAGCGCTGGACGCGGGCGCCAACGACGCCTGGTTCGTCGAGGATGGCTTCGTCAACGAAGGGAGCTCGAACAACGCCTTTATCGTTACCGAAGACGGCAAGATCATCACCCGGCATCTGGGGAACGAAATCCTGCACGGGATTACCCGCAAGGCCGTGATGGAACTGGCGAGGCGCGAAAATCTGGAAATCGAAGAACGGCCGTTTACTCCGGAAGAGGCTTACGACGCGCGCGAAGCGTTTTCGACCAGTGCGTCGGCGTTCGTCATGCCGGTGATCAAGATCGACGATCACACGCTTGGGAACGGGGTCCCGGGCCCGGTAACGGACAAGCTCCGCAAGCTCTACATCGAAATGGCGAAGGCCGGTTGACATGCGACTTAAGAACAAGACCGCCATCGTTGTTGGCGCCGGCCAACAACCGGGTGAGACCATGGGTAACGGGCGCGCCGTGGCGCTGCGCTTCGCGCAGGAAGGCGCACGGGTACTTTGTGTGGATATCTCGGAAGAGCGCGCGCAGCAAACCGTAGAGCAGATCTGTAACGAGGGCGGCGAGGCGGAAGCGTTCATGGTCGACGTCACCGACGAGGGCTCATGTCGGCACGTCGCCGAGGAGGCGCAAAAGCGCTTCGGGCGGGTCGATATTCTGCATAACAACGTCGGCCGCTCCCAGGGAGATCGCAATACCGTCGACATGGATTCCGACATGTGGGACGAACTGATGGCGCTCAATCTCAAGTCGATGTTTCTGATGAGCAAACATGTGCTGCCCATCATGCAGGATCAGGGATCGGGCGTGATCATCAACGTTTCGTCGACGTCGTCGTTCGCCGCGCGTCAGACCGTCACCTACAAGACATCGAAGGGCGCGGTAAACACGTTCACCCAGCACCTGGCGTTCGAGAACGCGCGCTTCGGTATTCGCGCCAACGCGATCCTGCCGGGCCTGATGGATACCCCCATGGCGATCGAACGCCGTGCCCGCGAACAGAATCTGGATCGCGATGCGGTGCGCGAAAGCCGGAGCAAATTGGTGCCGCTACAGAACCATGTCGGCAATGCCTGGGACGTCGCCAACGCGGCGTTGTTCCTGGCTTCTGACGAAGCGCGCTACATCACCGGTGTTCTGTTGCCGGTCGACGGCGGGCTGCTTGTCAAGATCGGCTGAGTTAATATCAGGCGTTGCCGCTTTCCGGCTTAGCACGTTCGGCCTCGCCGGCGGCGGTGGTCGAACGATCAACTAGCATCTTGGCGAGATTGGCGGTGACGTCGGCGGGCGCATGGATCATGCGCGCCCGGACAGCGACGGCCATGGCCAGTGCCTGAAGGACGTCGCCGTTCGCCGTTTCCCCGCAGATATTGATGTCTTTGTCGACAGCGTCGAGCACCGCCGTCAGCAGTTGATTGACGCGCATCGGCGATGCGGTTTCATCATGCAGGGGAAAAGTGATGTCGAGAATATCGCCGGTCGCGGTCTCTACGCGGTAGGGCAGGGGGCGCATAGCGGTCTCCCTCTCAGTTCAACGTCTTCGCTGCCCCCAAGATGATGAACGACGCCCCGAGATTCAAGCGCCGCCGGGCTTGGTCGGAATCTCGGTCGAGCGGTGCTTGTGTTGGAGCGCAACGCCTATCCCCTTGAGACGCGGCAACAGCCAGAGCGTCAGCAGCGTGCCGATAGGTCCCCAAAGAACGATATGGACCCAGATGGCGGGTTCGTACTTGAATTCGACCCAGACGGCGAGGGCAACGAGCACGGTCCCCAGGATCAACAGGGCCGGTACCACGGCGCCGTCGCCGGCGTCGTGTTCGCTGAGAACCAACCCGCAGACCGGGCATTCATCGACGATTTCAAGGCGGCCCTTGAAAATCCGGCCCTGACCGCAACGCGGGCAACGCCCGGCAAAGCCGAGGCCGATGGTTTCCTTGATCGTTCGTTCCGGATAGTCCGGCTGGGTATCGTTCATGTGCATTCCTTTAACGCGGGCAATATCAATATACAAAATGTGAATATGTATGAAAGGCCCGTCGATGCAAGGGCTCGCCCTTGCCTGACACCCTTGCCGAGCTTAAAACCCGCGCATGGCACCCCCGCTTTTGACCCTGACCGACATTGCGCTGACCTTCGGCGGCACGCCGCTTCTGGACGGTGCGGAGATGTCCGTTCAACCGGGCGCGCGCATTTGCCTGGTCGGGCGCAACGGCTCAGGTAAGTCGACGTTCCTGAAGATTGCCGCGGGCGAGATCGAGCCCGATGGGGGGGAGGTGTTCCGCCAGCCGGATGCGACGATTCGTTATTTGAACCAGGAGCCCGATCTTTCGGGCTTCGAAACGGTTATGGCATTCGTCGAGGCGGGGCTTGCCCCCGGTGACGAGCCACATGTCGCGCAGATGCTGTTGGGCGATCTCGGGCTCACTGGTGACGAAAACCCGGCGACGTTGTCGGGCGGCGAACGTCGGCGCGCCGCGTTGGCCCGCGCGCTGGCGCCGAGGCCGGATATTCTTTTGCTCGACGAGCCGACCAACCACCTGGATCTGCCTGCAATCGAATGGCTTGAGCGTGAACTCAAGAGCCGCCGAGCGGCACTGGTGCTTATTTCGCACGACAGACGTTTCCTTGAGAATCTCTCGGATGCGGTGATCTGGCTCGACCGCGGCCGGACCATGCGGCTCGACAAGGGGTTCGCGGATTTCGACGATTGGCGCGATGAAATCCTCGAGCGCGAAGAGACCGAGCGACACAAACTCGACCGCAAGATCGTCGCCGAGACGGCGTGGCTGCACAAGGGCGTGACGGCTAGACGCAAACGCAACATGGGGCGTCTGCGGGCCCTTCATGATCTCCGCAAGACCCGTCAGGACCTACGGTCGACGGCGGGCGAAGTGAAGATCACGTCAAGTGACGCCGAAGCTTCGGGTAAGCGCGTGATCGAAGCGGAGCACATCTTCAAAAGCTATGACGGGCGGACAGTGGTCGATGATTTTTCGACCCGGATACTAAGGGGTGACCGGCTCGGCCTGATCGGTCCCAACGGGGCCGGCAAGACGACGCTGCTTAATATGCTGACCGGGACGCTGAAACCGGATTCGGGGATAGTCACGCTCGGCACCACGCTCAAGATCGCGACACTGGATCAGAACCGCGAGCAACTGGCCCCCAACATGTCGATGCGGGATGCCCTCACCGGGGGCAGCGGCGACAGTGTGACGGTTGGCGGTCAGCAGCGTCATGTGATCGGGTACATGAAGGACTTCCTGTTCGATCCGATCCAGGCGCAGACGCCGGTTTCGGCGTTATCGGGCGGGGAGCGGGGACGGCTGATGCTGGCGCGCGCCATGACGCGGCCATCGAACTTATTGGTGTTGGACGAGCCGACCAACGACCTTGATCTCGAAACCCTCGATCTGTTGCAGGAAATGATTGCGGACTATGCGGGCACGGTGCTGATCGTCAGCCACGACCGGGATTTCCTCGATCGTGTTGTGACGTCGGTGATCAACTTCGAAGGCGACGGCAAATGGCAGGAGTACGCTGGCGGCTATTCGGACATGTTGCACCAGCGGGGCCGGGGCATGGAATCCCGGGCCAGACCAGAAACGCCGGACAGACCTAGGAAAGCCGAAAAACAGGAGAAGCCCAAAGGGAATTCGAAGCAGCGTATGTCATTCAAGGACAAGCACGCGCTGGAAACGCTTCCCGGCCGGATTGCCAAACTGGAAGCGGAGAGCAAGCGCCTCCAGGCGAAGCTCGCAGATCCGTCGTTCTATCAGCGCGACGCGGCTGGGTTCGATCAAGAAAGCCGCAAGCTTGCCGACGTCAGCCGTGACCTTGCCTCGGCGGAAGAGGAATGGCTGCGGCTCGAGATGCTTCGCGAAGAGATCGAAAACGCCTAATTGCCTTATCAGCGGGTCGCGACTTCAGACTCGACATTTTCCGTGACCTGCACGTTCTTCGGCGTCGGCAGCTTGTAAAAGATGTGCCGGCCGATTTTGGTCAGGCGCTGTTTGGCCCCGGCCCAATGTGGGTTCACATAATCGGCGTGATACCACAGCGCACCGTTCGTCGGGTCGGCGGCGATGCCGGCGCTGACAAGACGTGCCAGCGTCGTGGCACGTCGCCATGCGGTGGCATTTAGCGGCTCGTCTTTCTTGCCGTCACACCACCAGGAAAATTGGCAACGGTGGCGGCGTGCTTCGCCACCCTGGCGGACGACGTCGCAGACGTTAGACGGGAACAGGGGGCTCTCGACACGGTTGAGCGTGACGGCGGCCACGGCGAGCTGACCGGGAATCGGTTCCGAGCGTGCTTCCCAATAGATGTTGAGCGCAAGGCATCGCAGCTGTTCCAGCCGGGCTTCGTCGCTTTGATGGGCGATGAAATTTGCTGCAGGTGCGAAAAGCCTCTGGGTCCCGGTGATCCGGGAATCCGCCTCGGCTGCATCACGGGTCAAAGCAGGCAACAAAAAAACGCTGACAATTAGCCCAGAAGCCAAAGCCAGCGCCAAACTATGACGCGACATGTTGTGGTGTCTCCTCTATCCTGCTTCTTCCCCAGAAAAGAAGCGAGACCTCATCCTGTATCGTCGGTTTGGGAAGCTATATAATTACTCGTAGTAAATTTTCAACCCTTAATGTTGCAGTGCACAAAAAAGCCTCATTTCGGTCACTTGCGGGTCATCACGGCGCATGGCATTACCAGACCAACCGAGTTTCACTCGTTTCGGGGGTATCCCATTGAATAAACCAGTCCGAAAAGCCGTCTTGCCCGTTGCCGGTCTTGGCACGCGGTTTCTGCCGGCGACCAAATGTATGCCGAAGGAAATGCTGCCGGTCGTCGATAAGCCTTTGATCCAGTATGCTATCGAGGAAGCGGAAGCCGCCGGGATCGAGAAATTCATTCTCATCACCGGCCGCGGCAAGAACCTGATGGAAGATCATTTCGATCACGCCTTCGAGCTTGAGCGAATATTGGAGAAGCGCGGCAAGAAGGCAGAACTTGAACTGGTCCAGCAGTTCCCGGAACCGAGCATGATCCAGTATACCCGCCAGCAGCAAGCGCTGGGTCTCGGTCATGCCGTCTGGTGTGCCAAGGATTTCGTGCACGACGAACCGTTCGCTGTGCTCCTGCCGGATGACATGGTGCTCGCCGAAAAAGGCTGTCTCGCACAAATGATGGATGCCTATAACGAGGTCGGCGGCAACATTGTCGCCGTAACGGAAGTGCCGCGCGAGCAGACCAACCGATATGGTATTCTCGATATCGAAAGCGACGACGGGAAACTCGCCAAGGCGACCGGCCTGGTCGAAAAACCGGACCCGGCGGACGCGCCGTCCACACTTTCGATCATCGGCCGCTACATCCTGCAGCCAGACGTGTTCGAGCACCTGGACAAGCAGATCGCAGGCGCTGGGGGTGAGATTCAACTGACCGATGCCATCGCCGCGACCCTAGACCGCGTGCCGTTTCATGGCCTCAGGTACGAGGGGACGCGTTACGATTGCGGCTCCAAGTCCGGTTTCATCGCCGCCAACGTCGCCTATGCGCTCGAGCGTCCCGATATGGCGGACGATGTGCGCGCCGCGTTGAAGGATATCCTCGACTAGAGCGCCGGCGGCATACGTCATCGGACCATTCTTGGGAGGGAATGCGGTGATCGAATATATCCTCGCCATCGACCAGGGTACGACATCGTCGCGTGCCCTGGTGCTGGACGCTTCATATGTTGTGAAGGGCAGCGCGCAACAGGAATTCACCCAGCATTATCCGGCGTCGGGCTGGGTGGAGCACGACCCGGAAGAAATCTGGAATTCCGTCGTCGAGACATCCAAAGGGGCTATCGCCAATGCCGGATTGACGGCTGCCGACATTGTCGCCATCGGTATCACCAATCAGCGCGAGACGACCCTGATCTGGGACCGGGATACGGGCAAACCGGTCATGAACGCCATTGTCTGGCAGGACCGCCGCACGGCGGAGACGACCCAGAAGCTGAAAGACGCTGGTTACGAAGCCGCGGTGACCGACAAGACCGGTCTGTTGCTCGACCCTTATTTCTCTGCCTCCAAGATCGCCTGGATCCTCGATAACGTTTCGGGGGCCCGCAAAAAGGCGGAAAAGGGCAAGCTGGCCTTCGGGACGGTCGACAGCTACCTGATCTGGCGCATGACGGGTGGAAAGCGTCACGTCACCGACGCGACCAATGCCAGCCGGACCCTGATCTACGACATCCACAACGGCGACTGGTCGGACGAACTGCTCGATCTGTTCCGGGTGCCGCGCGCAATGCTGCCCGACGTGCTGGATTGTGCTTCGGATTTCGGTGAGACGACCCCCGACGTGTTCGGCCGTGCGATCCCGATTACGGGTGTCGCGGGCGATCAACAGGCGGCAACCATCGGCCAGGCATGCTTCGAACCGGGGATGCTGAAATCCACGTATGGGACGGGATGCTTCGCGGTCCTGAACACGGGCAAGGAACCAGTGAAGTCCGAGAACCGGCTTTTGACGACCATCGCTTACCGGCTCGGCGGCGAGGTGACATATGCGCTGGAGGGCTCAATCTTCGTCGCCGGCGCCGCCGTGCAATGGTTGCGGGACGGGCTTGGCGTGATCGAACGTGCGGAACAGAGTGGTGAACTCGCGGCAAAATCCAATGAAGACGACATCTATTTGGTGCCGGCGTTCGTCGGCCTGGGTGCGCCTTATTGGGATCCGGACTGCCGGGGGGCAATCTATGGATTGACGCGCGCAACCGGTCCGGCGGAACTGGCACGCGCAGCGCTCGAGAGCGTTTGTTACCAGACGCTGGACCTGGTTGACGCCATGCACGCCGACTGGTCATCAAAAAGCGATACGGTACTTCGGGTCGATGGCGGGATGGTGGCCTCAAGTTGGATGCTTCAACGCCTTGCTGACATTCTGGCAGCACCGATCGACCGGCCGAGAATGCTGGAGACGACGGCGCTGGGCGCGGCCTACCTAGCCGGAATGCACGCTGGGGTCTATGGGCCGCCGCCGGCGTTCGCGGCGGAATGGGCATCGGAAAAAAGATTTGTCCCCGGGATGGATTCCGAGACGCGAACCCGGAAGATCGAGGGCTGGCGGACCGCTGTCCGCCGCACGCTTTTATGAGCGGCTCTCGACAATCCCGATAAGCGGATTATCCTTGGCCCCATCCACAGGGGGATCAAGGGGGAGAGAGACATGTCCGAACAACCGCTCGGCAGTCCGGACGACGCCGCCGGTGCGCCGGCGGGTGGGCTTGAAAGCACACCGGTCCGCGCCACCATTCCGGCCGACGAGATCGGCGCGGTTAAGCTGACGCCGATTGGCGACTTCGAGGCCGGCAGCTATCAGACGTTCACGCTCGTTTATACGGCGGGTAAGTTCGGCATCGACGATTCCGGTTCGATGCGGATTTGTTTCCGGTTCGCGAGCGACCAGACGCGGCCCCAGTTCGACGACCCGAAACGTCCGAATTTCACAACCGTGACTGCATCCAACAATGCCGTGCTGCAGTATCATTACGATCCCAAGGGCAACGTTCGGCCGTGGGATCGCACGCTTTATATCAAGGTAGTGAAGGGCTTTCTGCGTGAAGGCGATACGATCACGGTGGTATTTGGCGACACGTCCCAGGGCTCGCCCGGTATGCGGCTGCAGACGTTTTGTGAGGAAACTTTCGAATTTCACACCCTCATAGATCCCATTGCGACGTATTGCTATCAACCCGTCCCCGATCAACCTGTCATCAGAATCGTCCCCGGCCAGCCGGAAACCTACGTGTGTGTAGCGCCCACATTGGTCGCGACGGGGGACAAATTTCCGCTGAAAATGAAGGGCGAGGACTTGTGGGGAAACCCGTCCGATAAATGCGCTGCGACGTTCGACGTCCGCGTCACGGGCGACGCAAAGATCGAGGGGGTGCCGGTAAAAGTGACCTTCTCCCCCGGTGAATTCGCAAACATCGTGGACGGACTTTCGATGCCGGCCGCCGGCGAAGCGGTGATCGAACTTGTCGATGTGGATGGCAACGTCGCCGCGCGCTCGAATCCGATCCGCGCGATGAAGGCCCCGGAACTCAAACACTACTGGGGTGATCTTCACGGACAGTCGGAAGAAACCATCGGCACCGGCAGCGCGGATGCATATTTCGCCTATGCACGCGACCGTGCCTTCGTCGATGCGACAGGGCACCAGGGGAATGATTTCCAGATTACGACGCCGTTCTGGCACGAGCTCGACAGCCTGTGTGACAAGTATGACGAGGCGGGCAGCTTCATCGCCATCCCCGGCTACGAATGGTCGGGCAACACCGGCCTTGGCGGTGACCGGAATATTTATTTTCCGGAAGCGGGGCGCACGCTCCGTCGCTCGTCGCACGCGCTTGTGCAGGATCACAGCGATATCGACACCGACGCCAACAGCGCCCGCGACCTGTTCGATGCGCTTGCGGAGGGGAAGGAATGGGATGTGGTCGGGTATGCGCACTGCGGTGGCCGCTATGCCGACGTCAAGCTGGCGCACGACGGCCGGTTCGAAAAATCGATGGAGATCCACTCGTCCTGGGGCACCTTCGAATGGTTGGTGCAGGACGCGTTTGAAATGGGCTACCGTGTCGGCATCGTCGCCAATTCCGACGGCCATAAGGGCCGGCCGGGGGCGAGCTACCCGGGCGCATCGCTGTTCGGTGCGGTCGGCGGGCTGACCTGCTTCCTGAGCCCGGAACTCAGCCGCGAAGCCATTCTCGATTGTATGCGCAAGCGCCGCCATTACGGGACGACCGGCGGTCATGGCGGGCGCATGTACATCGACGTCAAGGCGACGTTCTCGGACGCCGCGACGCTTTATCACGACGATCCCAAAATCGGGCCGAGCGAGGGCTGCTCGGCCGATACGGCGCTGATGGGCGATATCGTACACCTGCCATCGGGCGAGGCGACCATCGACGTCGATATCGCGGGCGCCGCACCCATCGAGCGGGTCGATATCTTCAACGGTCTGGATCACGTCGAAACCATCCGTCCCTACACGCCAGAAGACTGCACCAATCGCATTCGCGTGATGTGGGAGGGGGCGGAATACCGGGGCCGTTTCAGACAGGTCATCTGGGACGGCGAAGCGCATCTTTCCGACAACAAGATCATCGACGCCAAACCGATCAATTTCTTCAATCGTGACAAGACGCTCGACAGGACTTCCGATACCTCGCTCGCCTGGCGGGCGTTGACGACGGGGAACATCGGCGGCTTCGACGTTTGGGTCGAAGACGCGTTCGGCGGCACCCTCAAGATCGAGACGCCGCTGGTAAAGTGCGGTGTGCCGCTTGAGGAGATCGATATGAACGACGAGGTCTTCGACAAGTCGGACATCCTGCCCAGGTATCTGAAGATTTTCCGGATGCCGGCGGAAAACCCGCACCGTCATATGACATTTTCGCGGAAAATCGACCTGAAGGGAGAGGGGGATAACCCGATCTTCATCCGTGTCACGCAGGAAGACGGCACCCTTGCCTGGACCAGCCCGATCTACATCTATCGCTGAATTGCGGTGGAAAATCCGGGGCGCGCGGAGTAGGTTCCTGCCAACACCGGCTTGGGCCGGTCCCGGATTTAGGTAAGAGGGTACGTTCGACGCCATGAAAGCTTCGCAAATCGGCATTCAAGTTCTTCGTGAAATGCCTGCCGACGCCGACGATATCGCGCAGGCATGGTTGCTGCGCGGCAGCTATTTGCATCAGCACGCGGCCGGGATTTACTGCGTCGCCGGACTTCTGTACCGGGTCGAGGACAAGGTCTCGCGGATCATCTCCGAGGAGATCACGCGATACGGCGGGATGCAGGTGCGCCTGCCGATCCTGCAGAGTGCGGAAATCTGGCAGAAGACCGGCCGCTGGGCGGTTTACGAGCATGCCAACCTGATGTTCCAGTCCCGCGACCGAAAGGAGCGCCTGTTCGGCCTCAGCCCGACGGCGGAAGAAGTCGTCTGCGATCTCGGCAAAAGCCTGATCAAGAGCCCGGCGCAACTGCCGCTCAATCTATTCCAGCAGAACCTGAAGTTCCGCGACGAGCTGCGGCCGCGTTCGGGACTGCTGCGGTCGCGCGAATTTATCATGATGGACGCCTATTCCTTCGACATCGACGAAGAAGGGCTCGACCTTGCTTACCGCAAGATGCGCCAGGCCTATCACGCGATCTATAAGAAGCTGGGCTTCGATTACATCGTGGTACAGGCCGACTCCGGCGCTATTGGCGGCTCCGCGTCGGAAGAGTTCATGGCGGTGTCCGAAGCGGGTGAGGATACGCTTCTTTATACCGACGGCTACGCCGCCAACGTCGAGCGCGCGGTCGCCGACGCACCGGCGCCTGAGAAAGCCGAAGACGGCGAGATGGAAATCATCGATACACCCGACAGCGAAACCATCAAGAAGGTCGCCGATTTCGTCGGCGTGCATCCGTCGGCGGTTCTCAAAACGCTGGTCTTCGATCTGGTCTATCAAGACAAGGTGGAGCAGGTCGTCGTTCTGATCCGCGGCGATTGCGACGTTAATGCTGTGAAGTTGGGCAACCACTTCGGCGCCATTGCCGCACAACCGTCCGATGCGGAATCCGTCGAAAAAATCGCAGGCTGCCCGCCCGGTTACGTCGGCCCGATCAATATGAAGCCGGGCGCCAAGGTCATCGCCGACCGGACCCTCGAGGGATTGACCAGCCTGGTTTCCGGTTGCTGCGCGCCGGACCGTCACGCGATCCGCGTCAAGCCCGGACGCGACTTTGACATGCCGGAAATTGTCGACGTGCGCATGGCCAACCCGGGCGAAATCGCGCCGGACGGCAAGCCCCTGCAGCAATGCCGGGGTATCGAGATCGGCCACGTGTTCAAGCTCGGCACCAAGTATTCCGAGCCCCTCAACGCCGGTGTCACCGACGCCAACCAACAGTTCCGGCATTTCCAGATGGGCTGTTACGGGATCGGCACGACGCGCATCCTGCAAACCCTCGTCGATCAGAACAACGACAGGGAGAACGGCATCAAGTGGCCCGTGATCATCGCACCGTTCCACGCACACCTGATTCCGGTGAAGGCCGAAAACGAAGAGATGATGAAGGCCGCCGAAGACATGGGCGAGAAGCTCGAAGCTTTGGGCTGCGAATGCATCGTCGACGACCGCAAGGGATCGATCGGTTCGAAGCTGAAGGACTCCGACATCCTGGGGATGCCGCTTCGCGTCGTGTTCGGTCGTGATCTCGCGGACGGTAAGGTGGAAATCTACAACCGTCTGACCGAAGAAAAAGACATCGTTCCGATCGCCGATGCGATTGAGAAAATGTCCGGCTTCGTCCGCGATGAAATCGCCGCCGCGAACGCCCGCCGCGACGCAGTGGTCGCAGAAGGGGTGTGACGCGGCTTCAATTTGCGGTCTTATCCTTCGAGACGCTGCTGCGCCGCTCCTCAGGATGAGGTTCCCGGCAAGAGAGATCGCGCCTTATGCTGAGGAGGCTGCATTGCATCCGTTTCGGAGCATGGGTGCCGGAATGACGGCTTCTCAGCTTTTCTGTTCCGCTTCGGCCAGTAACCGATAAGAATTCCGGCGGTCTTCCTGATCATGGGTCCAGGTGAGGACGACGACCTCGTCGATGCCGTAGTTCCCAGCCATGTTGGAGAGTTGCTCATAGACAGTCGCGCCGGTGCCGATGATGGCGCCGGCACGTAGTTCGGCGATGCGCGCCTTTTCCCCTTCCGAATAATCGAAATCCTTGATTGCGTCCGGCGATTGAATTGGGCGCAGGTCGCCCATGTCGCGCCGGACCTTCCAATGCGCGCGGGTCGTGAACAGGCGTTCGGCATCTTCATCCGTTTCGGCGGCGAGCGCCCAGGCGCAGACGTTGGCAATGGGTTCGGGGAAGCGCTCGCTGGGTTGATAGTTGTCCCGGTAAATCTGGAACGCCCGTTCGACGCCCCGGCCGTCCGTGATGAAATGCGCAAAACAATACGGGATGCCGAAATGCGCCGCGACCTGCGCGCCGTAATCCGAGGTGCCGAGCATCCAGATTTCTGGCGACGTGTCGCTTTGCGGTTTGGCGACGAGGCCGTTGAAGGGATGTCCCGTCAAGAGCGGCTGGCCCGACACCCACGCCATCAGGTCGCGGACGTTGGCCGGAAAGTGTTCCGCGTCCTCGTGCGCGTTGGGGTTCAAGGCGAACGCGGTCTTGCCGTCGGAGCCAGGTGCGCGGCCGAGGCCGAGGTCGATGCGTCCGGGCGCCAACGCTTCCAGCACACGAAACTGTTCCGCGACCTTGAGCGGCGCATAGTGCGGTAGCATCACGCCGGCGCTGCCGATGCGGATCGTCGAGGTTACCTGCGCGATGGCGGCCATCAGAATTTCTGGCGCGGTGCCGAGGATCGTCGGATGGTTATGATGCTCCGACACCCAGAAACGCTTGTAGCCGAGTTCCTCGCAGTATTGCGCAAGCGCGACGGTGTCCCGAATCGCCTGTGGTTCCGGAACACCCGCTGCCGCCGTTGATTGATCGAGAACCGAAAGCTGAACCATCAGCTCTCCGCGTCCACGGCATCGAAGACCTCCTTGGCCTTGCGCATGCTATCGAGCGCGGCGGGAATCCCGCAATAGATCGCGGTCTGCAGGATGGCTTCGACGATCTCTTCGCGTGTAAGGCCGTTGTTCAGGGCGCCCCGCACGTGCACCTGTAATTCGTGCGGACGATTGAGGGCGGTCAACATGCCGATGTTCATGAAGCTGCGCGTCTTGCGCTCGAGTCCGGGCCGGGTCCAGCAGGCGCCCCAGCCGTATTCGTTGACTAGGTCCTGGAGGGGCTTGGTGAGCTCGTCGCTGTTGGCGAGCGCGCGATCGACGTACTCGTCGCCGAGGACTTCCCGGCGGACCTTCATCCCGGCGTCGTATTGTTCCCTATTCATAAATGCCTCCCTAAGTCAGTTAATTGCCGAAGAGCATACCGGACGCATCGAGCCGGGCAAGGGAGGGTGCGGACGAACTGTCTTTCCGTCAGCGACGCGGTGGTGCCGTCGTGCCGCGGACCATGATATCGGTCGGTAGTTCGTTGTGTGTCGCAGGGGACTCACCCGCGATGCTGGCGAGCAGGTATTGGGCAGCGCTGATCCCCATGCGGCGGCTGGGGACGTGGACAGTGGTGAGGCCGGGCGACAGATGTTCTGCCAGTGGCAGGTCGTCGAAGCCGACGATGGAAACGTCGTCAGGGACGTGGATTCCCATGTGTTGCGCTTCCAACAGGGCACCGATGGCCAGCACGTCGTTGCCGCAGAAAATTGCCGTCGGGCGTTTCGATTTGGGAAGGGACATCAAATAACGGAGACCGTCCCGGCCCGCGCCGACGTCGTAGGGCTTTTCGATCAGGCAATCTTCTTGGAGTTTGAGGCGCCGGGATCTCAGTGCGGTGCGCACCCCGATAATTCGCTCCCGGGCCCGGTCATTACCCTCGGTGACACCGGCAATGACGCCAATGCGTTTGTGTCCGAGCTCGAGCAGGTGTGCCGTTATGCGCCGCGCCGCATCGGCATTGTCGAAGCCGACGCAGGGATGCGCGGCTTCTTCCGTATAGGTCCAGGTCGTGATGAAGGGGCAGCGCTGTCGCTCCAGCATATTGAGGGTGCCGGCATCGTGATCGCGGCCAACCAGGATCATGCCGTCGACGCCTCGTTCGATCAGTGCCTGTACCTGTTCGTATTCATGTTGCAGGTCGTAGTTGGTGACGGCAAGAAGCAATGTATAACCGGTTTCCGCGAGGTAGTTTTCGACGGCATCGACGCCGCTCGCGAAGATCGCACTTTCAAGCGTCGGGATTACGGCGCCAATGGTGAACGAGCGTGAAGAGGCTAGGGCACGGGCGGCGCCGTGACGGACGTAACCCAGTGCCCTGATCTGTGCTTCGACTCGTTCGCGCATCGCCGGGCGCACGTCGGCGGGGCTGTTGAGCACGCGTGATACGGTCGCCGTCGACACCCCCGCGGCGGTGGCAATGTCTTGAAGATTGGGTGTATTCAAGGGTTTCTCGGACATGGGCGATCGCCGGTTTCTGCAAACGGCATTGACTCCAAAATAAGACGATGCGATGCTTTATAAATGTAAGCGCTTACATTTTATATCAAGATATATTTTGCGCGGTGAACAGAAGCATGCAATAATGAGATATATAGTCTCATTATTGAGATTTTAATAAGAAGAAGCGGCCAACGCTCGAACAAAATCCCCGGGAACGGGGGAATTTGGGAGGCTCAATGTCAGGGCGTGGGCTTAAAAACACTGCACCGGATGGAGTCGGCATCATGCCGGCTGTTGCCGTTGCTGCGCTCTCCCCGGTTGCGTTTTTCAATTCCGATCCCTGTTTAACCACTCCCGCAGAGGCCCGGGCTGATTTTCTCTGCGCAGAAGGCGGAACCAAAATCGACAGCAATTGGAGGAGACGTTTCCATGTTTCGTGTAAGTAACACAATGAAGGGGCTTTGCGCCGCGGCCATCACCGCAGCGTTCGTCTCGGCGCCGGGCATTGCCGACGCCAAGACCAAGATCCGCGTCCAGTCGGTGATCCCGGCTAAGGCCGACGAAGTTTTCATGCTTGAAGACTTCGCTAGCGATGTGAAAGCGTTGACGAACGGCTCGCTTGAAATCGAAGTGCTTCCCGCAGGCGCCGTCGTGGGCGTTAAAGAAACCCTCGACGCCGTTGATAGCGGTTTGATTGAAGGCGGCTTCGCCTGGACGCACTACTGGTCGGGAAAGCACCCGGCGGCCATGCTGTTCGGCTCGCCGGTTGCAGGTGCCGGTGTCGGCATTGACAACATCGCTTTCGTTTCCTGGTTCCAGTACGGCGGCGGTAAAGAGCTGTACGACCAACTCTGGAAGGAAATGGGCGTCAATGTGAAGGGCTTCATGCTGCAGCCGGTCGGTCCGGAAGCGCTCGGCTGGTTCAAAGAGCCGATCAATTCCATGGACGACTTCCGCAAGTACCGCTTCCGCACGCCGCCGGGCATCCCGGGGCAAACCTACAAAGACATCGGTGTTGCCTCTGTGGCCATGGGTGGCGGGGACATTCTGCCGGCGCTTGAAAAAGGCACGATCGACGCAGCCGAGTGGTGCTGCCCGAAACCGGATAGCGTGTTCGGCTTCCAGAAAGTGCTCAAGCACTACTATCTGCAAGGCCTGCACCAAGTCGTCGTTAACGCCGACATGTACATCAATGGCGACGTTTACAACAAACTCTCGGATCTCGAAAAGAAGGCACTTGAAGTTGCAGCCAACGCATCGCTCTCGAAGGCTATGTCTTATCGGATCTATGAGAATGGTAAGGCCCTCAAGGACCTGACCGAAAATCACGGTGTGCAGCTTCATGATACCCCGGCCGACTATTTCCCGGCGTACATGAACGCGGCGAGGGCAGCTCTTGAGAAGAATGCGGCCGAGAATGAATTCTTCGCCAAGGTCTGGCAAAGTCAGAAGGATTTCGCAGCGATCGCGGTTCCATTCTGGGCTGGTGCCCAAGCGTCGAATGCGAGCCTGGGTAAAGCATTCGCCGATAGCGTGAAAAAGTAAGACAAAATTGGGAGGCGGGGCCGTTAAGGCCCCGCCTTTCTCTTAAAAAATTTAATAACGACAACGCCGATTTTATCGGGTGGGGGGCATCATGGCCGACGAAGTCGAGATGGGTAAACTTGATACGACGGACGAATTGATCGCCGAAGCGCGCACGGAAGCGCCAGGCGAGACGCCAGAAGACATGACGTCTTGGCAGCGCCCGATCACGGCCTTCATTGATGTTCTCAATCTGTGGGTAGGCCGGATCATCTGCGTTCTGATGATCCCATTGGTTTTGGCCATTGTTTACGAAGTTTTCTCGCGCAACATGTTCGCGATCTTGACAGAGATGGAGATGAACGACGTGGCCATTTCGTGGGGATTTGGCCCGACTTTATGGGTTTACGATATCAGCCGAATGCTGGGCGGCGTCATATTTATGGCTGCGGCCGGTTACGCTTTGATGCGTGGTGTTCATATTCGTGCCGACTTCTTGTATCGGAATTGGTCCCCCAAGACGCAGGCGACCGTCGATGCGACGCTGTATATGGCACTCTATATCCCTGCCATGTTGTTCTTTACCTGGGTCTCGGCGGAGTACTGGTACAAGGCATTTGCCATCGGTGAACAAGCAAGTGACTCGACGTGGGCGCCGATCTTATGGCCTGCCCGCCTTGCGATGCCGGTGGGTGGTTTCCTGCTGCTTTTGCAAGGCTTCCCGGAACTGTTTCGTGCGTTCCATCAAATGGGCAAGGAACGCGAACGGGTCTTCCTGCGCATCCTACCTTTTTATGGCGTTGTCTTGTTGGTGTTGGTCGGTGCGGTGTTTTTCCCCGATGTTGTGCCAATCACAGACTGGTGGAACGAAACGTTTAGCCACGAGGGACAGTTCAGCGTTTCAAAGCCGGTAATAGGCCTCATCATGCTCGCGGTGATGCTGTTCTCGATCTTCGTCGGTTTCCCGATTTCCTTCACCCTCATTTTCCTCGGCTTCGTCTTTGGGACT